>JBEPVD010000001.1:0-260184 GCA_041691155.1 Candidatus Dormiibacterota bacterium
CCGACCCAGAGCACGAGCGTCGCCCAGACGTAGACGGGGATGCTCGCCACCTGGTCGTACCAGCTGACGACCCGACGCTCGGTCATGACCACGATCGCGAGCGCGTCGAGGAGGACGAAGAACAACGTCACCAGCAGTGGCGTCAGCTCGATGCCGTTACCGGCCACCGCGCTCGCGAGGATCGAGATCGCGGCGAGCGCGATTGCGGTAGCGAGCGTTGCGATCTGTGTCAGCCGGACCCAGGTGCGCTTGCGGGTGAGCAGCGAAGCCACGATGATGAGCGTCGCAGCGTAGGAGGCAGACGAGACCGCGGCGATGATCTGCGCGGCCAGTGGCAGCGGTTTGACCCCGGCGCTGCTCGCTACTCCGCCGGCAAACGGCGCCAGCGCCCCGAAGAGCGCGAGGATGGCCAGGGCGAGGTCCCATGTGTAGACAAAGAGGACCGCCCCCGGGCGACGCTCCTGCTCTTCATCACGTGCGGTCACGGAATTCGCCACGCGGCGATGATGCCATCGGGGGATCGGTCGCCGCGTCCGGGTCCGCGACGTACGCTTTGGCGGTGACCACCATCGTTGTCCTCCGTGGCGATCAAACCGGCCAGGAACTCCTTGACGAGGCGCTGCGCGTCATCGACGCCGGCGTCATTGATGCCGACCTCGAGTTCGAGACCTTCGATCTGTCGCTCGCGCATCGTCGCGAGACCGCGAATGCGGTGGTCATCGAGGCGGCGGACGCGATGCGCGCGGCCGGGTTCGGGTTGAAGGCGGCGACCGTGACGCCGACCAGCCGCGACGATGTGGGAAGCCCCAATGCGGTGCTTCGCGAGCGCGTCGGCGGCCGGGTGATCCTGCGCACCGGGCAGCGCATTCCCGGGGTCGCCGGCATTGCGGGCGTGAGTGCCCCGATCAGCATCGTCCGCATGGCGATTGACGACGCCTACAACGCGCGCGAATGGCGCGAGGAGAGTGACGGGGACGAGATCGCGTACCGCACCGAGCACATCTCGAGAGGCACCTGCCGCGCGGTTGCGGAGTTCGCCTTCCTGCACGCGGCGCGGACCAGGGCTCGCGTCTTCGGTGGACCGAAGTTCACGGTCTCGCGGATCTACGAGGGGATGTTCAAGGAGGAGCTCGACGCCGCCGCGGCGCGACATCCGGAGGTGGACTACGAGCCGCAGCTCATCGATGCAACCTACGCACTGCTCTTCAGCCGGGCGGGCGACCCGCTGGTCATCCCGGCGCTCAACCGTGACGGCGACTGTCTCAGCGACCTCGTGCTGCCGCTCTTCGGGAGCATCGCAGGCGCGGAGTCATTGCTCCTCGGGTTTGGCGACGACGTGCTCGTGCCGTCGGTGGTGATGGCGGAGGCACCGCACGGGACCGCGCCGGCGCTGGAGGGCAAGAACGTCGCCAATCCGATGGCGATGATCCTCGCGGCCGCGGCACTGCTTGGCTTCATGTCCGACCGGCGCTGCATTGCGGCCTCGACGATCGTGCGCGATGCCGTCTTCGAGGTGCTGCGCGCCGGGATCGCGACCAACGACCTCGGCGGCAACGCGTCGACCTCGGCCTTCACCGACTCGGTGATCGAGCGCGTGCGCTCGTCGTTCGCTGCGCGCTAGCCGACCGAGCCGATGCAGCGCTTCCACCTCGATCACGCCGCAACCACGCCGCTGGCACATCCGGTGCTCGAAGAGATGTTGCCGTATCTGACTACAACTCAGGGCAACCCCTCGTCGGTGCACGCATCCGGACGCGCCGCCCGATCGGCGGTCGACGCCGCGCGCGATCGGATCGCCGCCGTGCTCGGCTGCGCGCAGCGGGAGATCGTCTTCACCGGCTCAGGGACCGAAGCGGATAACCTCGCGATTCGCGGGGTTGTCGAGCGGTGGGGGGCCGAACGGGGCCGGCACATCGTGGTCAGCGCCATCGAGCACGATGCGATCCTCGAAACCGCGCGTCGTCTCGAGGAGATGGGGGCGGCCACGGTGACGATCGTCGGCTGCGATCACGATGGACAGGTGAGCCCCGCAGCAGTCGCGGCCGCCGTGACCCCCGAGACCGTGCTGGTTTCCGTCATGTTCGTCAACAACGAGACGGGCGCGGTCCAGGATCTGGCGGCGATTGCTGCCGCGGTGCGTGAGCGCAATTCGCGAACGCTCGTGCATTCAGACGCCGTGCAGGCGTTCGGGCGGATCCCGCTGGCTCCACAGGACCTGGGTATCGACCTCATGTCGATATCCGCGCACAAGATCTACGGGCCGAAGGGCGTCGGCGCGCTGTGGGTCCGTCATGGCATCGCGGTCGCGGCGCAAACCACGGGTGGCGGCCAGGAACGCAACCGGCGGAGCGCAACCGAAAACGTCGCGGGCGTCGTCGGCTTTGCAGCCGCGGCGGCGCTCGCCGCCTCGCTCCGGGAGCAGGAGGCCGCCCGGCAGGGCGCGCTCTGTCAGCGGCTGATGACCGCGGTCGTCGACCGGGTGCCCGACACGATCGTCACCGCAGGTGGTGCGCAACGGGCGGCCGGATTCGCGACCTTCGCGTTCCCGGGGGTCCGCAGCGACGTGCTGCTCGCGACGCTCGACATGGACGGCGTTGAGGCCTCCGCGGGGTCGGCGTGCGCGAGCGGAGCCCCGCTGCCCTCGCACGTCCTGCGGGCGATGGGTTACCCCGACGAGCTGGCCGCCGGAGCGCTGCGCTGCACGACCGGGCGCGCCACAACCGAGGTGGAGGTCGACGAAGCCGCGATCATTATCGCCGCAGCGGTGCGGCGGATCCGGCAGCCCGTGGGCGAGCTGGCTGCGCCCCGAAGCTGATCCGGGTCAGGCCGGAGCGGGGAGCCCGATGTCGGTGCGCAGCTTGGCTGCGTCTGCTGACGCGGTGGCGAGGAGCGGGATGATCTCGCCCTCGAGTGTGGCGATCACCGCGATGCTCGGCGCCGTGGCCGCCTGCTCCAGCTTGGCCTCGATGGCCGCGTCGTCGCCGAGCAGGTGGCGTGCGTCGGTCGCTGCCGTGCCGCTGAATGTGTCAGCGCGGAGCGCGTCGTCGTAGGCGATGCTCGCCTGGCGCTGCTGGCTCAAGGCCGTCTGGCACGCGCTGAGCGCGACGGTCGGGCTGCCCGCATCGCAGGCAGCGTTCTCTGCCAGTGAGATCCGAGCCTCGCTGGTGTTGTACTGCTTGGCGGCGGCGGCGTAGCGTGCCTGAATCTGCGTCGTGGTGAGCGGGGTCGGTGTCGGGGAGGACGGACTGCTGGCGTTGCTGCATGCGACCAGGAGGATCGCCGCCAGCGAGGCCAGAACGGGGACGCGCGCATGGAGGGAGGCCATCGGGGTCCGCCGAGAATATCGCAGTGAGACCCGCATGCCCCCTCTGGGCCGAACCCGATCGGGTATAATTCCGACCATGACAGTCGGGATTCTTCCGAATACGCCGCTGCGCATCTCGCACCGGCACGCATCCAATCCCAGCGCACCCGCCGCCTCGTTTTCGATGCGGGTGAGCTCCAAGGCTCACTACGGGCTGCGGATGATGACCGAGTTCGCGAAGGCCTATGGCTCGGGTCCGCTGAGCATCGCCGAGGTCGCCCGTGTCGAGCACCTGCCGCTTGCCTACCTCGAGCAACTCGCCTCCCAACTGCGTCGCGGCGGGCTGGTCGAGAGCACGCGTGGCGTGCACGGCGGCTACGCGCTCGCCCGCCCAGCGACCGAGATCAGTGTCCTCGACGTCGTCACCGTGATCGAGGGTGAAGTGTCCCCGGTCGAGTGCGTCGCCCATGGCTACGTGACGGGGACCTGCCAGCGTGAGGGCGAGTGCGCCTCGCGGGGGCTCTGGATGCGCCTCAAGCAGAGCATCGACCTCGTCCTCAGCCAGACCACGCTCGCCGAGATGGTCGCCGACCAGTCCCTGATCGAAGCCCTGGCGCCCTCCGGTCCGGAGGCTGGGCTATGAGCCCGTCGGTCCTCTCGATTCGCGGATTGCACGCGACCGTCGAGGGCAAGGAGATCCTCAAGGGCGTCGACCTCGATGTCGCCCAGGGTGAGATTCACGCGCTCATGGGGCCGAACGGCTCCGGCAAGAGTACGCTCGCATACACCCTGATGGGCCATCCGAAGTACGTCGTCACCGGTGGCTCCGCGACTTTCGGGGGCGAGGATCTGCTGCCGCTGACCGCCGACGCGCGCGCCCGCCTCGGCCTGTTCCTCTGCTTTCAGTACCCCACCGCGATCCCCGGGGTCAGTACCGTCAACTTCCTGCGGGCTGCGTTGCGCGCCCAAGGGAAGGAGATGCCGGCACGCGAGTTCCTCAACCGGCTGAGCAGCGAGATGAAGGAGCTCAAGATCGACGAGAGCTTCCGCGCGCGCTACATCAACGACGGCTTCTCCGGCGGTGAGAAGAAGCGCTCGGAGATTCTTCAGCTGGCCATGCTCAGGCCGAAACTCGCAATCCTCGACGAGACCGACTCGGGGCTCGATGTCGACGCGCTCCGCACCGTCGCCGACGGGGTCATGCGACTCTGCGGGCCCGACATGGGCGTGCTCGTGATCACTCATTACCCACGCATCCTCGAACACCTTCACCCGGATCGCGTGCACGTCCTTCACGACGGGCGCGTGGTCACCTCCGGCGGGGCGGACCTGGCGCGACAGATCGAGCGCGAGGGCTACGAGCCAATTCTCGGGACGGCCGCCGCCGCCACCGCGTAAGGAGATTTCGCGATGGCGATTCAGGCAAAGGAACTGACCAAGGATTACCAGTACGGGTTTTCCGACATCGACGTCTCGGTGTTCCGCACCGCGAAGGGTCTGTCGCCCGAGGTCGTCGCGTCGATCTCGCAGCACAAGAACGAGCCCGAGTGGATGCTGAAGTTCCGGCTCAAGGCGCTCGACCACTTCCGCAAACGCCCGATGCCCACCTGGGGCGCGGATCTGTCGGGGCTCGATTTCGAGAACATCTACTACTACGTCAAGCCCGTCGAGGAGATGAGTCGCTCCTGGGACGACGTCCCGGATTCGATCAAGAACACGTTCGACAGGCTCGGTATTCCGCAGGCGGAGCGCGCCTTTCTCGCCGGCGTGAGCGCGCAGTACGACTCGGAGGTCGTCTATCACAGCATTCGCGAGGATCTCGAGAAGCAGGGCGTGCTCTTCAGCGACTGCGACACCGGCCTGCGCGAGCACGAGGAACTGTTTCGCAAGTATTTCGGGACGGTCATCCCGCCGAACGACAATAAGTTCGCCGCGCTCAACAGCGCGGTGTGGTCGGGTGGGTCGTTCGTCTACGTCCCCAAGGGCGTGAAGGTCGATATCCCATTGCAGGCGTATTTCCGGATCAACAGCGACAACATGGGTCAGTTCGAGCGGACGCTGATCATCGCCGACGAAGGCTCGTCGGTTCACTACATCGAGGGGTGCACCGCGCCCAACTACTCGAGTGATTCGCTGCACAGCGCTGTGGTCGAGCTGGTCGCGCACAAGGGCGCGAAAATCCGCTACACCACGATCCAGAACTGGTCGGACAACGTCTACAACCTGGTCACCAAGCGGGCCATCGCCAACGAGGACGCCACTGTCGAGTGGATCGACGGCAACCTCGGCTCCAAGGTCACTATGAAATACCCGTCGGTATATCTGATGGGCGAGCGCGCGCACGCCGAAGTGATGAGCGCTGCGTTTGCCGGCCCGGGCCAGCACCAGGACGCCGGCAGCAAGGCCATCCACGTGGCGCCCAACACCACCAGCAATATCGTGTCGCGTTCGATCAGCAAGGGCAGCGGGCGTACGTCGTACCGCGGTCACATCAAGGTGCTGCCCAAGGCGCACAACGTCAAGGTCAGCGTCCGTTGCGACGCGCTGCTGCTTGACGAGGAGTCGCGCAGCGACACCTACCCGTACATGGACATCGACAACCCGGACGTGACCATCGGTCACGAGGCCAGTGTCAGCAAGGTGGGTGAGGATCAGATCTTCTACCTGACTTCGCGTGGGATCAGCGAAATGGACGCGACGGCGCTCATCGTCAACGGCTTCTTCGAGCCCTTCGTCAAGGAGTTGCCGATGGAGTACGCGGTCGAGCTCAACCGTCTGCTCGCGCTGTCCATGGAGGGTTCCATCGGGTGACGACCCCGCTGGCCGATTCGCCCGCAGCGGCGCTGGGGCAGGAGGTCGCGGCAGCCCGGGCGGCGTCGTCCCCGGCGTGGCTTGCGGCACGCCGGCGCATCGCGTGGGATGCCTACGAGACGATCCCCATGCCCTCGTCGCAACGCGACGAGGACTGGCGACGCACGGATATCTCCGGACTGCACCTCGAGCGCTTCAGCCCCATCGAGCAGGCGGATGCCGCGGTCGTGGATGCCATGCGCGCGCAGCGGGATTCCGCGGCGCCTGATGCAGCATTCGTCATCGACTCCCCGGTGGCCACCGCCGTCGAGGGCGCGGACACGCTGCTTGCCCAGGGCATCATCGTGACCACGCTCGAGGAAGCCTCGATGGTGCATCCCGAGCTGGTGCAACGCGCCCTGGCCGCGGTGCGGGTGGATGAGTCGAAATTCGCCGCGCTCTGGAACGCGCTCTGGCGGGGCGGTGTCTTTGTCTACGTGCCGCGTGGCGTGCAGGCGCTGGTTCCGGTGTGGGTTGCACATCCCGCTGCCGGCAACGACCTCGCGGTGTTCCCCACCACGGTGGTGGTGCTCGACGAGGGTTCGTCACTGACGGTCATCGACGCCTACGCGTCACCTGCGGGACCGGCCTCGCTCTTCAGCGACGCGATGGTGGTGCTGACCGCCGGCCGCGACGCGCGGCTCGACTACTGCACGGTGCAGCAGTGGGGTGAGGGCGTCTGGCACGTCGGACTGCAGCGCGCCGTGCTGGACGCCAACGCCAAGCTCCGCTTCACCGGCATCACACTCGGCGCCCGGCTACAGAAGGTGTGGTGGGAGGTGATCCTCGAGGGCGTCGGCAGCGAGGCCGACATTCTCGGCATCTGCTTCGGCGACGGTCGCCAGCACATCGACCATCAGTCCCTCCAGGCCCATGTCGGGCCCGAGACCAGGAGCAACCTGCTCCTCAAGGTCGCGGTTCGCGACACCGCCCGCTCGGTGTACGGCGGGCTGATCGACGTGGCTCCCACCGCGGTGCATGCCGACGGCTACGTCGCGAACCGCAACCTCATGCTCAGCCAGGGCGCCAAGGCGGACTCCATCCCCCGCCTCGAGATCCGCGCCAACGACGTGAAATGCGGCCACGGCGCGACCGCGGGCCATATCGACTCGGACCAGCGCTTCTACCTCATGGCACGTGGCGTGCCGCCGGAAGAGGCAAGCTCGCTGATCGTGCGGGGCTTCATGGACGACGTGCTCGACCGCGTGCCGCATCGTGGGTTCGCCGAGCTCGCGGGCACGTTGCTGGACACGGAGATCGCCGGGGCGTCCGCCGCCGGGGTCGCCGCGGAGACCGAATGAGCGAGGGCTGGGTCGACGTGGCCCGGGCCAGCGACATCCCACCGGGCTGCGCCGCGCGGATCGAGATCGACGAGACGCCGGTCGCGATCTTCAACGTCGACGGGACCTTCTACGCGCTCGACGACACCTGCAGTCATGCGGAAGCGTCCTTGAGCGAGGGGGATCTCGATGTCGAGCGCTGCGTCATCGAGTGCCCGCTGCACGGGTCGGTCTTCGACCTGAAATCCGGCGAGCCGCTTTCGCTGCCGGCAGTCGAGCCGGTGCGCGTCCATCACATCGAGACGACGGAGACGGGCCTGCTCCGCGTTGCGCTCGCCGATGAGGTGGCTGCCCAGTGACCACGCACGTCGCCGCCGAACCCGGTCTCGACGTCGCGCGATTGCGTGCCGATTTTCCGATACTCGACCGTCAGATCGGCACGAACCCGCTTGTCTACCTGGACTCCGCGGCCACTTCGCAGAAACCACTGGCGGTGACCAAAGCCGTCGACAATTACTACGCGACCCGCAACGCCAACGTGCATCGCGGCGTGCATACGCTCGGCAACGAGGCGACCGACGCCTTCGAGCAGGCGCGAATCCGCGTCGCGGCATTCATCGACGCCCCTGCGGAAGGTCTCGTTTTTGTTCGCAACACCACCGAGGCCATCAACCTCGTGGCCTACTCGTATGCCACCCAGATGCTCGAACCCGGCGACCGCATCGTGGTGACTGTGATGGAGCACCACAGCAACATCGTGCCCTGGCAGCTCGCTGCCGAGCGGCGCGGCCTGGAGCTGGTGGCGATCGATATCGACGGCGACGGCCGTCTCGACCTGAGTAACCTCGACGAGCTGCTCGCGGCGCCGACCAAGCTGGTGGCGATCAGTCATCAGTCCAACGTTCTGGGCACGGTGAACGACATCACTTCGATCACCGTGCGGGCGCATGCGGCAGGTGCGCTGGTCTGTCTCGACGCGGCCCAGTCCGTGCCCCACATGCATTTTTCCGCCCGCGAGGTCGACTGCGATTTCATCGCTTTCAGCGGCCACAAGATGTGCGGACCGATGGGAATCGGCGTGCTCTGGGCGCGTCCGGAGCTGCTCGATCGCATGCCGCCGTTCCTCGGTGGCGGCAGCATGATCAGCCGCGTCAGCCTCGAGCGCAGCACCTGGAACACGGTGCCGCACAAATTCGAGGCAGGGACACCCGACGTCGCCGGCGCGGTCGGACTGGCCGCCGCCTGCGACTACCTCGACGGTATCGGCCGTGACCTGATCCATGCGCACGAGCTCTCCCTGACCCGCCACCTGCTCGATGTTCTGGACGAAATTGGCGATATCACGATATTCGGACCCCGTGATCTCGATGCGCGGGGCGGGGTCGTGAGCTTCAACCTTGCAGACGTGCATGCGCACGACGTCGGCACGATCCTCGACCGGCGCGGCATCGCGGTGCGCGCCGGCCACCACTGCGCGCAACCGCTGATGGCCCGCTACGACGTGCCGTCGATGGCCCGCGCGTCGGTGTATCTCTACACGACGCACGAAGAGATCGATGCGCTCGGAGAAGGTCTCGGTGAGGTGCGCCGGGTCTTTCGCGTCTAGGTCAGGGCGCTGAGAAAGCCCGCGATCCGCGCAGCGGCCTCCTCGCGAACCGCCAGCAGTCCGTGGCCGAGGCCCGGATAGAGCACCAGTTGCGCATTGGGGAGTCTCGCAACCTCGCCGCGCAGCAGGTCGACCTTTGCGAATTGATCGCGATCCCCGGATAGGAACAGGATCGGGCAGCTGATCCGCGCGAGATGCGCGGTGCGCAACTCCTCGGGGTGGCCGGGGCGATGGAGCGGATAGCTGAGCAGCACGAGCGCCCGAATGGACTGCTCGGCGGCGAGCATGCTCGCCATACGGCCGCCGTACGAATGGCCGCCGAGGGCTGCCCCGGGCTCGGTGGCGAGCGCGTCGCGGAACACCCCGATCGCGCGTTCACTGCTCGAACGGGGGAGATCGAGTGCGCGTGCCACGACCCCAAGCGCGCCCAGGGCTTCGACCCATGGGCGCATTGACGCGGCGGTGCCGGAGGCGCCGTGGCCGAGCAGCAAGTCTGTCGACGCTCCCAAGGTGCGCTCAGCGAGCGCAGGGGGGACTGTGGCCCGGCCGCTCGCCGGCGCCCGCTTACGCTTGCTCACGCTCGAGGATCTGAAAGGCTGTGGGTTGGGGCGTGTGTGACGCGAGCGGTGGTCGAGCCGGAAGCCACATCCCGCACACCAGTGCGCCGGCGAGCAGAATGCCGCTGCCACCCCAGAACGGCAGCCCGACGTTGACTCCGTAGAGCGACCCGAGCACGGCGGCGCCGAAGGCCATGCCGCCGAATTGATAGAGGCCGCCGATGCCCATGGCGCGTCCGCGGAGCGTCTCGGGAGTGCTGTCACCGATCACCGCGAACAGACTGGGCTCGAGAATCACGGTGGCGACCGCCTCGATCGCGCCGACAGCGAGGATGATCGCGAGGAGGTGGAAGAACGGATAGCTCGCGGCGCACGCGGCCACAACGAGCATGCCGGCGGTCACGAGCTTTCGGCGGTTGGCTCGATCCGCAAGCCGCCCTCCGGCGCGGGCAAGCAGCAGGATCGGCAGTGCGAAGAGGCTCACCGACAGGCCGATGATCAGGGGGCTGTTGCCGCGAGCCGACAGGTATTGAGGCCAGACAACGTCGTACATGGACCAGATGGTGCCGACCGCGAAGAGCGCCACGATGGGCACGACGATGCCGCGGACGCGCCACCACCGAAATCGCTCTTTCACCGCGGCAACAGCTGACTTCGCCGCACGGGTCTCCGGAACCCGGAGCATCGGTCCGATGCCGATGAACATCGAGAGTCCGGTGACCCCGAAAACAGCCGAGTCGCGCCACAGGGCGGCCGCGCCGCCGATCAGCGGTCCGACCAGCAGGCCGACCATTTCGTAGGCCTGGAGCTGCGCGAAGCGCTGCGCGCGCTGATCAGGCGCACTCAAGTCGGTCAGGGCAGCACGCAGTGCCGGAACGTACGCGCCGGCGCACGCCCCCATGAGGATCCGGAGGGCGGTGAGCACCGGGAGCGTCCCGATATTGAGGAACAGAAAGACCGACAGCACCGCGTAGATGAGCCGCGGGCCGATCAGGAACGGTTTGCGGCCCCAGCGATCGCACAGACGTCCGGCTGGGACCTGGACGATCGTGGTGGCGACCAGCGGTCCCGCGATGAAGATCGCCACCGCAATGGAATTGCCACCGCGATTGGCGACATAGAGCGGGGCGATCGGAAAGACTGCCGCGACGCCCGTGAACATGATCAGCTGCCCGGTCAGCAGCCAGAACGCGGGGTCGGCGTTGCGTTTTCCTTTGCGCGCGAGGACGCCGGTTCCTGCCATCTCTCCATTCTCAGGTTTTGCGCGCCATCCCTTGGACTACGATGGAGTCATGGCAGCCGGCTATACGCCCGTCGACGACGATCTCTATCGCGAGATCATTCTCGACCACTATCGGAATCCCCGGCATCACCAGGCGGTGGATCCCGCGGACCGCGTCATCGAGGCCAACAACCCGCTCTGCGGCGACGAGATCGACCTGAGCTATCGCCTCGACGATGGCAAGGTGGCGGCGATCGGCTTCATGGGTCGTGGGTGCTCGATCAGTCAGGCCTCCGCGAGCATGCTGTGTGAGGCCGTGACCGGCATGAGCGTTGACGGCGCGACCCAACTTGCTGAGCGTTTCCGCGCCATGCTGACCGGCGGTGGCGACGGCGGCGACGGCGACGACATCGGAGATCTCGAGGCGCTCCGCGGCGTACGCGCCTACCCCGTCAGGGTCAAATGCGCGACCCTGGTCTGGAACGCACTACTCGAAGGCCTTGCCGAGACGGCACCGGCCCCAACGGCATGAGGACACACGAATGAGCGCAGAGCCCACCACGCCCGTCGAAGTCGCAGCCCCGAAAGAGGCTCGCGCATCGGAGGCGCTGATTCGCGCCGCGCTCGGCGAGGTGTATGACCCCGAGATCGGCATCGACATCGTGTCGCTTGGACTGATTTACGCGACCAACATCGATGATGAAGGGCTGCTCACCATCGATATGACGCTGACCACCCCGTATTGCCCGATGGGACCGATCATCGAGACGCAGGCACATGCGGTCTGCGCGCCACTCCCCGGCGTGCGGGACGTGCACATCAACCTGGTGTGGTCGCCACCCTGGGACCCGCGCACGATGGCCTCGGACGAGGCCCAGCTCGAACTCGGCATCTACTGACCTCGCCGCCGGGCCCTTCGGTCTGGCATCGTTCCGGCGATGGACAGAGTGTTCACGCATGCTGAGGCGAGTGCCTTACTGCCCGAGTTGACTGCGCTGTTGACAGCCCTGCGGACAGCGCATCGTGCAGCGCTCGAGCATGCCGGCGAGTCGCGGCACACGGTGTCGTCGAACGGCTCCGCATCCGCCGCCGTGCATGCGTCCAAGCCATTCAATGAGGCGCAGCGTTTGAGCAGCGAGATCGACGATCTTGGCGTGCTCCTCCGCGATCCGGACACCGGGCTCGTCGATTTTCCCTCGTCGCGCGAGGGCCAGGAGATCTATCTGTGCTGGCGCCTCGGCGAGAACCGTATTGGGTACTGGCATCCTCGCGACACCGGATTCATCGGTCGCCTGCCGATCTGATCGTCGGTCAGGAGTTCGCGTGAAACTCCGCAAGTTTTGCGACGTCTTCCTTGGTCATTCGCAGGAACAGCGCCGCGCCGTCGCTGCGATCGAGGAACCGCACCTGGACGACCACGTCGTGCGTGAAGAAACCCGTTGGCCGCACAACGATTCCGACCAGCTCCCCCTCGTCGAAGAGCACGTCCTGCACGGTCCCGAGCTTGTCACCATCGTGGCCGATCATGACGTTTTCGCCGTGGCGAATTTCGATGTCGCCTGGTGATGTGTCAGCGGTGATCTCGATCTGCGGAAAAACTCCTGGCGACTGCCCGAACAGGGCCGCGGCGTAACGCCACGGGTCGCCGGGTTGGAGCGGTTTGTAGTGATAGCTCAGGTACGGCGGCAGCGCTCGGGTTGCGCGTTTGTCGAGTGTCAGGTGGATGTCACCCGGTGTGATGCTGGCGACAGCGTTGAGGGGAACGATGACTTCGTTGACCAGCATCCCGCTCCCCGGAGCGAGCGCCGTGCCTGCAAACACCTCGGACTCCTTCACGATCAGTGCGTGTGGGTCCCAGGTGTCCCCGTCAACCACGATCCGCTGCAGGGAGCCGACCTGATGGCCGTCCGTCGCGTGCACCGACGCCCCAAGGTGAAATTCCTCGAGATGGTGCCCGGCCGGGGTACGTGCCGTCACAACGACTCGCCGAACCGGTTTACACTTTGCGTGCGTCTCTCGGCTCGGACCCGCCCCGCGATCAACACGACGCATGCGGAAGCGGTGCCGTGGCACTCAGGCAAAAGGAGGAACCTTGCCCATGACCGATTGTTCGAGTACCACCTCCGTTCCGACCAGCGCAGTGGTGGAGAGCTAACCGCCGGGAGCGAGGTCACCACTCGGAGAGATGCGCAAACCGCCGCGAAGGGCGGTCTCTCCATTCACTTGCGCTAACCGTGGCGAAGCCGCGGATCGAGCCATTCACCGGCTTTGTTAGGTGAAACGCGCCGTTTCGATCTGCGCCTCGCGCGTCGAGACGGCGGGCGATGGGACGATCTGATCGCTTTCGACCCATCCCTCGTCGGCACCGGCGACGCGCACTTTGACGAACTGCCCGTCGCGCTCGGGAAGCGCCTCGACTTCGGTCGCGGTGAGGATCTCGCGGCCGCGCGCGGCGTCGCGCCGGGGCTCGACAAAAAGGCGGTACGGCGTCCCCGCCCAGGATGCGACGAGCGTCACCGGACCGGGAGGTATCTGGCGGTCGCGATAGACAGTGCGCGAGTCCGCTGCGCCGGCCGTCAGCAGCCGGATCACCTGGAGAGCCCGCGTGGTCGGACCCTTGTCAGCCTTGCCCATGGCTTTGGAGATCAGGCCGCCGCCTGAGCTCGCCTCAACTTCGACCCAGGTTCCCTCGGTCGTGGACACCGCACGACAGCGCACCCAGCGGATACGGACCTTCGGTTTGGCCCAGTTCCCGAAGAGGCCTCGACGGCGATGCTCGACGATTCGCGCCTCGCTGTCACCGACGACCTCGTAGCGGTACGGTGCGGTGCCGATCATCTGCTCCATGATCGCGAACACCTCGCGTGGAGGCGCTGCGGCGAGGAGGTGCCACGTCTGAGCGGAAGGAGCCAGCATGGCTCCGGATTGTAGCGGTGAGCCCTCAGGGCTCTGAGGAAACGGGTGCCGGCTCGCGTTCGATTGCGTACCGCTCACACATCGTGTCGAAACGCGCCGCCGTATAGGCGTCGAGCAGGTCTCGATGTCGCTGGACGAGCGGTACCAGGTGGTCCCGGAGGTAGCGCCCGCGGGCCGA
Source organism: Candidatus Dormiibacterota bacterium (assembly GCA_041691155.1). Lineage (GTDB taxonomy): Bacteria > Chloroflexota > Dormibacteria > Aeolococcales > Aeolococcaceae > Palsa-851. Next base: position 13,914 of record JBEPVD010000001.1, read on the forward strand.
CCACTGGTAGTACGAACGGCCGCCGTGATGGTAGGGGCCGTAGAGCGCGCTCCCGGGGTAGGTCCGCCTCAACCACTCGAAGGTCTCCTCGTGCCGGGTGTGCATTCGCAGCGTGATCTGCGGCTGTCGCCCGTCGCCGCCGAAATGCCCCTCGCCGACGAGCAGACCCAGGAGGAATCCGACCGAGATCCGGTCCCGTTCGGGCGTTTCTGTCGCGGCGTCGAGGCTCATAGGCCAACGGTAGGCCACGTGTTGTTTCACCGTCAAGTTGTGTGTGGAACATTGCCGGGAAGCGGGTATCCGGTTCGGGGGAGTTATCCACAGGTCATTTCGTCGGCGCGGCTTCTCCAATTCGGGAGACCTCGAACAAACCGTCCACACCCTGGGGAAACTCGGGATAACTCGCTGTCCGGCTGATGGCCGTCTCCCTCCCCCCATAATCAGCCGCTAACCGTGCCACGAAGCATTCTCGCGGTCGCCAACCAGAAGGGCGGCGTCGGAAAAACCACCACAGCCGTCAGCGTCGGTGCCGCGCTCGCCGAGATGGGTCGAAAGGTGCTGCTGATCGACATCGACCCCCAGGCCAACGCGACGTCCGGCCTTGGCGTTGACCGAACCAGCGTGGAGACCAGCATCTACGACGTTCTGGTGCTCGGTCGTGCGCTCGAGGAGGCGCGCCTCCATACCGCGACGCCGGGTCTGGACATCGTCCCTTCGGACATCGCGTTGGCCGGCTCAGAGATCGAGCTGGTCGATCTCGCGCGGCGCGAGCGCCGCCTGCAGTACGCCCTGGAGGCTCTGGCTCCCGACGACGACTACGTTCTGATCGATTCGCCGCCAAGCCTCGGCCTGCTCGCCGTCAACGCTGTTGTGGCCGCCGATGCGCTCCTGATCCCGATCCAGTGTGAGTTCTACGCGCTCGAGGGGCTTGGGTTGCTCATGCACACCTTGGCCCTCCTGCGCCGCGAGCTCAATCCAACCCTCAGGGTCGCCGGGATCGTGATGACACTCTTCGACGCCCGCCTGGCGCTCGCCCACCAGGTGGTCGACGAAGTTCGCGAGCGCTTCGGCGAGCAACTCCTCACCCCGCTGATTCCACGCAACGTACGCCTCAGCGAAGCGCCGAGCCACGGGATGCCGATCACACTCTACGACCCGACCTGCCGTGGGGCCATCGCCTACCGGCAGCTCAGCGCCAATCTGGACGCTCGCATTCACGGCGGCGCGTACCGCGCGGCCGCGGGCATTCCGAGCCCGGCATGAGCGACGAGACGGCGCGGCCCCGCTCCTTCCGACGTCGAGGCCTCGGGCGCGGCCTTGATGCGTTGCTGACCAGTGAATCCGACACCGACGAAGGATCGGCCCTCATCAGCATCGATCCGAGCTCCGTTGGGCCCAACCCCGAGCAGCCGCGCCGGTCGTTCGACCCCGACGCCCTGAGTGCGCTGGGCGATTCGATCCGCCTCCACGGGCTGCTGCACCCCATCGTCGTCCAGCGTGAAGGCGATTCCTACAGCCTGGTCGCCGGCGAACGCCGGCTGCGCGCGGCTCAGCTTGCTGGGGTCTCGAGTATCCCGGCAATCGTGCGGCCCGCGGCTGAATCCAGCAGGAATCAACTCGAGATCGCCCTGACCGAGAACCTCTTGCGAACCGATCTCAACCCGATGGAGGAGGCCGCAGCGTACGCCCGCCTGTCGGACGCCTTCGGCCTCACCCACGAGGCGATCGCCCTCCGGCTCGGGCGCAGCCGCTCCGGGATCTCCAACGCGATCCGGCTCCTCGACCTGCCCGCCCCCGTGCAGGAGGCGGTCGCGGACTCGCGTCTCACCGCCAGCCATGCTCGTGCGCTGCTGGTCCTGCCGCTTCCGTCGGATCAGGAGGCCCTGGCGGCCGTGATCATCGCGGACTCGCTCAACGTCCGCGACACTGAGCGCGCGGTCCAGGAGCGCCTCTCACGCCCCTTGCCGCCCATGCATCCGCGCAGGGGCACGACTGCGGAACCGCTCGCGCCCGACGACCTTGCGCTCCGCAAGGGTCTCGAGCAGGCGCTCGGCGTGCCGGTCCGGCTGCAGCGCCGCAAGGGTGGAGGCGGGAGGCTCGTCATCGACTGGGCCGAAGACGCGGACCTTGACGGCCTCTATCGGAAGCTCGGCGGACCGCCGCTGTAGCGGGCGCTGAGGAAGTCCGCGCCACTTCCCACTGAATCACGGCGGACGGCTGCCCTAGCCGGCGCTGATGAGGCGCACGACTGCTACCGGAAGCTCGGCAGATCGTCTCGGTCTGACGGTCGGGCTGCGCTCAGCCGACCGGTCGGTCTGCCGCCCCGGTGAAGCGAGCCTCGGCTGCGTCGGCGTCGAAGTTGGCGAGGAAGGCCTCGATGTACTTCGGACGGTCGGCGGGCTTGTAGTCCAGCAGAAACGCGTGCTCCCAGACGTCCATGACGACGATGGGCTTGAAGCCGGCGATGTTGCCGTCCTCGTGCAAGGTGATCCAGTGGTTGCTCAAGCGCCCGGTCGCGGTGTCGAGATAGGTGACGGCCCAACCAACACCGCGCATCCCACCGATCGCGGTGAAATCCTTGCGCCAGGTGTCGATATCACCGAACGACTCGCCGAGGGCGCGGCCCAATGCCGACGACGACGCAATGCCGCCACCGGTCGCTTTGGTGAGGTTGCCGAAATACCACTCGTGGAGGACCATTCCGTTGTACTCAAAGCCAAGTCGGCGGGTCAACTCCGCGTACGAAGGATTCGACGCGAGCCCCTGACCGGCGGCCTGCATGGTGACCAGCTGCTCGTTGAGCAGGTTCACGTTTTTGACATAACCGCCATAAAGTCCGAAATGAACCTCGAGCGTGTTGTCCGAAATTCCGGTGAGACCGGAGAGGTCGAACGTCCTCGCCTTGTATGGGGTCTGGGTCAGAAGGGCCATCTTGTGCCTCGTGTGTCAAGCGGATTCGGGAGCCGGGTTTCGCCCCCATTCTGGCAGCGAGGGACGGGGCGCCGTATCACCGATCAGGCGGCAGGCGGATTGATCGGGACCGGCTGGTTGAAGCTCGTGTACGTGTCGGTCATGAAGTGTCCGGTCGTGGTCATCCGGACCTGGCGGACCAGTCCCGCCGAGTCGACGAAAAACGTGAACCAGATTGGCGAATCCTGCGAGTTGCCGAAGGCCTCGACCTCGGTGGTCGGAACGCCGTTCACCACCGGGTGCCCGATCACGAACGCGTTGGTCAGCGGCTCGTAGTAATCCCAGACGAACGACAGGACGTTGTTGACGTCGCTCGTCGTCTGCTTGATCAACTTCCCACCCGGTGTCTCCTGCACGTATTCGGTGGTGCCGATCCAGGTCGTCCGTCCCGCGCCTGCGACATTCCAGGTCGACCTGTCAGGAGCGACGGCGGACTCCGATCCATGCTCGGTGGTCGTGCCGGAATTGAGGAACTCGTCGTACTGGAACGCTGTGAGCCCTTTCATCGCCGCCTCGAGCTTGGCAATAAGGTCGCCGCCGGGGGGCGCGGGGAGTTGCGGAATGACGAAATCGGCTTCGCCACCCTGGACCCCGAGGATATCGACGGCGACCTTGTCGCCGGCTTTGATGGTGACCGTCGTCTGGCGGCAGGTGTCGCCACACGAGGTCAGCGCTTTGCCGGTGCCGTCGACGACGATATTGGCGAGCAACAACCTGGCGGCGGCACTCCCCTCGATGGGAAGCACGTACACGGTGGCGCGATTCGGTCCCGGCAACCCCGGTGACAGCGTCAGGCCGACGAGCACCGGTCCCGCAGCACCGGCCAGGGTCATCTCTCCTGGGGCAGGGAGCCCGGCGTCCGGAGTTGCGGCGGCCTCCTCGGCGGCGACCTTGGCCGCGGCGGTCGGCGGGGCGGGAAATGACGCGAGCAGAGCCGCCGCCCCGATCGCGCATGCCGCAATCGACGCTTCGATTCGCAGATGAGGGCGCTTCAGACGCCAGGCCATGAGGGAGAGCGGCAGCATGACCGCGATCAGGGCCATCTTGACCAGCAGCACGCGCCCATACGACGTCTCGTAGAGCGACTGGATGGAGCCGAGCTGCTGGATGGCCTCGAGGCCGCCCGCGATCACTGTGGCGGCGAACGCGCCGAGCGCTATGGGCGTGAACCTGCCGAGCAGTATCCGCGCCTGTGGCGAGCGCCAGCCGCCAGGCGGTTGCAGCAACGCCAGCCCGCCGATGCCACCTGCCCAGAGTCCCGCGGCCACGAGATGGATAGCGTCGAGGCCGACCCCGAACCACGCCGGGTCAGTCCCAGACGCGTGACCACCAGCGGCGAGCATGACCAGTGCTCCCAGCAACACGATCGGCAGCAGCGTGCGGCGGCCCTGCACCACCGCGATGAGCGTCAACGCCTGAAAGGCGAGCCGGGCGATCAGCCAGACGCCTGAGAGATTTCCGAAAAAGGCGATGTACTCGGGAAGACTGTGTCCCCCTGAGCCCACTGTCGCTTCGGCCCAGACCACCACAAGACCCGCCGAGAGCGCGACGCTGGAGGCGCGAAACCCGGGCCTGACCCAGTCCAGCGGCGGCGGCCTGCTCGCGAGTCGGCTCAGGAGCACCTGCCCGGCGAGCAACAGCAACGCCAGGGCCTCGACCCACTTGAGCCCTCCGATCGCAATGTCGGATAGCTGCGGGCCCGGGACCAGGTTGGCTGCCACCTCTGGGGCCGTGCCCCCGCCGATCCCGACATCGAATGTGAACGACTGGCCGCTGATCTTGTGCCCGTCGATCTCACTCACCGTCGCCCAGTCAACGGTGTAGACGCCGGTGGCGTTGGTGGCGAGCACGATGCGCACCTCGAGGCTGCTGACCACCGCCCCGTTCCAGCGATGACCGGTCGGATCCACCACCGTGGCGCTGGAGAGCTGCGCGTTCAGCGGCTGGCTGAATTCCAGTACGACGACGCCCGGGGCCGTCCCCAGATGGGCGCCGGCCTTGGGTGACGACGAGACCAGCAGCGCGTGCGCCGAGGCAACCAGCGGGATGGCCAGCGCAGCAAACGCCGCGATCAGCACTGCGATGGCGCGGCGCCCTGCCGTTGTCACGTTCCCATGATGGACGAGCGCGGCGCGGCCACAGACGTGGCGGTGGTGGTGGTTCCGCTCATAATCGGCCCGAGTGGCCCAGGTAATCCCGCCCCCGGAAGCGTCGATCGCGCCCAGCCCGTGGTGGCGAGGACCGTGGGTCCGCGACACCGTCGAGGTGTTGCTGATCGCGGTGATCCTTTACGTGGCGATCGCCTTTGCCCTCCAGACTGTTCGCGTCGACGGCGAGAGCATGGTCGGCACCTTGCAGAACCAGGATCTGCTGCTCGCCAGCAAGATCTCGTACGACTTCGGCGGCAATCCGCAGCGCGGCGACATCGTCATCCTCGTCCCCCCGACTGATCCCTCCCAGGACTTCATCAAGCGGGTCGTCGGGTTGCCCGGTGATGTGATCGAGATCAACGGCAATCACAATCCCACCCAGGTCCTGATCAAGCCGGGCGGCAAAGGACCCTTCCAGGCGCTCAACGAGCCCTATCTGCCCCAGGCCTGGACCACCTTGAAGTACTGCTGCACCTCGACCGGCATGGCCTCGTCAGCGCCACAAGCGTTGACGATCCCCGCGGGCGACTACTTCGTGATGGGCGACAACCGCAACTTCTCAAGCGACTCGCGGGTCTTCGGCCTGGTCCCGCGCAAGAACATCCTTGCGAAGGCGATCCTGCGCATCTGGCCGCTCGATCATTTCGGCGGTCTCGGCACCGGCCCGACGTTCGAACCGGTGACCACCACCGCGCTGGCGATTCCAGCATTCGCGATCGCGGGATTCGAGGCCTGGCGGTGGCGGCGCCGGCGCATGCGCAAGCTCGCAGCCGCGTACCACGCGACCGCTCAACACGGCGGCTAGGGAGTCCTCAGCCCGGCCGCAGCGGGGAGGCGCCCCAGCAGTTGCTCCCAGCCGTCGCGGTGAGTGCCGATGTGGGTCGACGGGAGGCCGCGGTGCGTGAGCACGACTGTCGTGCCGTCGCGGTCAGGGGTCAGCACCACCTCGACGGTCGAGCCTCCGGGCGGCAGCGCGTCGCTGCCGGGGATACCCCAGGTGAACACGACTCGGAGCGGCGGGTCGACAGTGACGTACGCTCCGCGGGCGAGGTTCTCGCCGATGTCGATCGAGAACACGCCACCGGGCTGTGGGTTGAGCTCGGCCCGGTCGCCGATCCACGTGACGATGAGCGTGGGGTCGGTGAAGTACGGGAACACGACCTCGGGCGGAGCCTCGATGTGCTCGGTCGCCACGATGACGTCGTTGTGGATCTCGGCGGTCACTGCGTCCCCTTTGGTGGTCGAGGATGGGCTGTCTCGACGGCCTTTTTCAGGCGGCCGAGGGCGTCGGGCCAGAACTCGGAAAGCAAGGCGCGCACCGGCTCAAGCGACTCGTGGCGCAGCGAGTAGAGGCGGCGGGTTCCCTCGCGGCGCTCGGTGAGGAGGCCGGCCTGCTTCAGCACGCCGATGTGCTGGCTGACCGCCTGCTGGGTGAGGCTGAAGGTCGCCGCGATCCGGCCCGCGGGCAGCTCGGAGTGCTGAACGAGCCGCAGGATCTGCCTGCGGTGCGGGTCTGCGAGCGCCCGCAGCACCACATCGGGTGCCACGAGCCCCGTGGGCTCCTTCCGCTCGGACTTCGCGCTCGGCACGCCCCTGATGTTCTCTCAGACCGCGAACGGGGTGCCGGTGCCCGTCTCGGCGAGGGTCTGGATGCTCGCCATGAAGTGCGTCCAGCCGGCGAAGCAGTCGTTCCAGCACTCGAGCCGCGGGGTCAGTCCGGCGTGCCGGAAGCGGAGCTCAGTGCCGGTGCCGGCTGGGACGATGTCGAACTCCACCGTCGTGCCGAGCCACTCCTGCGTATGCCCGGTCGGTGTGATCCCCTCGGATGTGATGACCTGCCAGACCACGCGAGTTGGTCCGGACTCCAGGACCCGCATCGTGTTGGCGCCGTGTTCGCCGAAGCTGGTGGAGAGCATGCCGCCGACCGCTCCGTCGCCCTCGGTCGGGCCCCACCAGCGGCTGACGCCGGCGGCGGCGGTGAAGAAGGCCAACACGGTTGCGGGGCTGGCGGGGAGTTGCAGGACCTCGGTGAAGTCCTCGGTCTGCGTGCTGGGGGTACTGGCCATCGCGATCTCCTCTCGATGAGTACAAGCATTTACTTGTACAAGGTTGTGGCTGTGATCGTAGAGGGACCTCCGGCGTTTGTCAAGAGGCACTGCGCTGATCGTCGTGGATCGGCGGGGCTTGCTCAGCCGTGCAGGCAGCCGACGGCTACGGAGCTTCCGGCGAGACCCTCTCTGCGAGCGAACGAGCGAACGCGCTCCCTGAGGGTCGCGACGCGAACCGTCAGCCGTTGACCCACGACGTGTCGACGGCATCCCACGCGACGAGCTCCTCGGGCTCGAAGAAGAGTGCGATCTCCTCCGCGCCGCGTGCCGGGCCGTCGCTGCCGTGCACCACGTTATTGCCAATACTGACTGCAAGATCGCCGCGGATGCTGCCCGGCGCCGCTGTCGACGGATTGGTCGCGCCCATCATGGTGCGCACCTGCGCCACCGCATCCGGGCCTTCCCACACCATCGCGACCACCGGCGCGGAGGTGATGAAGTCCACCAGCCCCGCGAAAAACGGCTTGCCCACGTGCTCGGCGTAGTGCCGTTCCGCAAGAGCGCGATCCATGCGCAGGAGCTTCAGCGCGACGAGGTGGAGTCCACGACGCTCAATGCGCGTGATCACCTCGCCGACAAGGCGGCGTTGCACGCCATCGGGTTTGACGAGCACCAGGGTGCGTTCGAGGCTCACGGCGCGAAAGTCTGACACGCGCGCATCAGACGGCGATTGCCTTTGCGAATCGCGTCTCGCTGCGGAAGGGTCCCACCACCGCCGCTCGCAGTCCGGAGGCGAGCAGACGACCGGCGAGCGCTTGCACTTCACCGGCCTGTACCGAGTCGATTCGAGCCACCAGTTCCTCGGGCTCCGTGATCGTTCCCTGGAGCAGGAGTTGCTGCCCCGCGTACTCGCAGAGCGCCGAGGTGCTCTCCAACCCGAGCAGCAGGCGGCCCTTGGAGTATTCCTTTGCCTTGGTGAGCTCGGCGTCGCCGACCGGCTCCTCGGCGAGCTTCCGCAGCTCGGTCACGGCTGCCTCGAGCGCCGTCGCCGCCTGGCGTGGCTCGCACGCAAGGCCCATGCCGAGCACGCCGCTGTCCGACAGCCGGCTCATGAAGGAATGCACGTCGTAGACCAGGCCGCGGTGCTCGCGGAGCTCGAGGAAGAGGCGGCTCGACATTCCCTCGCCGAGGATCACGTTGAGCATGTCGGCGACGTGCCGATCCGGGTCGAGGTACGAAGGAGCGCGGGCGCCAACCAGGATGTTCGCCTGCTCGGTGGTGCGGCGCATGACGTGGAGCGGCGAGCCGGTCGGCGCGGTCGCCGCTAGCGCAGGAGCGGGCGCCGGACGCTTGGTCGCGGCCCAGGGGCTGATCGCCTCTTCGATCATCGCCTTCGCCTCGGCGGTCTCGAATCCGCCCGAGACGCTGACCACCAGCGTCGACGGCAGCAGGTGATGCTCGAGATGCGAGCGGCAATCCTCTGCCGTGAACGAACGGACCGTCTCCTCGCGGCCGGCGACGTCCCAACCGAGCGGATGGTCGGGCCACATCAGCGCATCGAAGGCGATCTGCGCATAGTCCTGCGGGTTGTCCTGGTACATGCGGAGCTCTTCGATCACCACCTGGCGCTCCTTGACGACCTCCGCCTCGTCGAGGACGGGGCTCATGAGCATGTCGCCGAGCACCGAGACGGCGAGCCCGAGCTTTGCGGAAGGAACGCGCGTCCAGAAGACGGTGACCTCGCGATCGGTCGCGGCATTGAGCACGCCCCCGACGCCTTCGATGGCGATGCTGATGTCCCTGGCCGTGGGGTATTGCCGGCCGCCCTTGAAGACCATGTGCTCGACGAAATGGGCGATGCCGCTATTGGATGCCGACTCGTTGCGGGATCCGACCCCAACCATGAAAGCGATCGCCACCGAGGTACGCCCGGGCAGGGGGACAGCCGTGAGCCGCGTCCCTCCGGAGAGGGACTCGACGCCGAATTGGCTCAGTAGGGCCGCCCGGACGACCGGCCCGAACGGGCTCCTTCAAAGCGCTCGGGCGGGCCGCCCTGCGCCGGACCCGTCGGGTTGATGACCACGCGCCGGGCCGGCTCACTGCCGCTGCTCTCGGTGGTGACGTCTGGATCGTCCGCGAGGGTCATGTGAATCACCCGGCGCTCGTAGGCATGCATCGGATCGAGCGTGTACGCCTCGCCGGTCCGCTTGACGCGCAGCGCCAGACGCTCGGCCAGCTCTCGGACCTGGTCTTCGCGGCGGGCGCGATAGCGCTCGACGTCGAGAATCACTCGCCGGCTTTCCACGCCCTCCACACCGATCATCAGGTTGAGCGCGGTCTGCAGCGACCGGAGCGTCTCGCCTCGCCAGCCGATGAGCAAGCCGAGGTCGTCGCCCGCGATATCGAGGATCACCGGACCGCCGGCGGCCGAGCCTGCTGTGCCCGTGCCACGCCGGACACTGACGCGGCACGGAACCTCCATGCGCGTCAGCAACTCCTCGAGGAGCGCTCGCGCGTTTGCCGCATGCTCGTCGATCCGGTAGACGCGCACACGACGCTCACCGGTGGAGAGACGTTCTCCGGGGAGCGCGCGGCTCTCCGCCGACAACACCTGCACTTCGACCTGCTCACGGTTGGCGCCGAGTTGTGCGAGCGCATTGCTCACCGCCTCCTCGATCGTTGCCCCGCGCGCTTCGACCCCATCCTCGGTCGCTGTTTCGACCGCCGATACCCTGCTCTCGCTCAACGCTTCTCCCACACAGCGCCGTAACTTAGCGGCGCCGCCTCCGTCTGTTGGGCCGGTTGGGGCGTGCCAGCGAGCGCGCTGTCGCGCTCTGTGACCGCGCCGGCGGCTCTTCGTCATTGGTGTCCGAGTCGGTGCTCGCCGGTTTGCTCCCGTTGGTGGCCGCCGGCTTGGTCCCGTTGCGCGTCCCGTTCTTGCCATTCGTGGCGACAACGCCCGCACTACGGGCGGTGCCCGCGGATCGACCCGCCCCTGCCTTCCCGGCCCCGGTCTTGACCGTGGTGCGCGGAATGGTCAGCGCCGTCACTCGATTCGCGCCCGGGAACCACGACGGAACCTTGAGTCCGTTCCAGCCAAGCAGGTGATACTGCTGCGCAACCATGAACACGGTCCCGGTCGCCCAGTAGATGGCCAGCCCCTGCGGGAAGAGGAAGCTGAACACGAAAATCATCACCGGGAAGATGAACGACATCTGCTTGGTGACGCCTGCCATCGAGCGCTCTTGATCGGACATGTCCGGACGAGGCGGCGGCATCATCATCCGCGACTGCGCGAACGTGAATGCGCCGGCGATCAGGGGAAGGATCAGGAGTGCAGGATGGAAGAACACGTCGGCGAGGCTGGTGCCGTTCGGCTTCGTGCAGCACGCTTCCGACACCGATTGGGTGACGTTCGGGATCCACAGGAAGTGCGGGCCACCGACGATGTGGGCTCCGCCTGTATGGCTGGTGAAGGCGCGAATCGACTGATACAGCCCAATCAGCACCGGCATCTGCACCAGCGCCGGGATGCACCCCGTGAGGCTCGAAAAGGGGCTGATGCCGTGCTCCTTGTAGAGCGCGTTCATCTCCTGGCTCAGGCGCTGCGGCTCTTTCTTGTACTTCTTGCGCAGTTCCTGGAGTTGCGGTGCGACGAGCCGCTGTTCCGCCTGGATTCGTCGCGACGTCCGCAGTTGCCAGCCGAAGATCGGGAAGAGAATGGCGCGGATCCCGATGGTGAGCACCATGACGCCAAGGCCGAACGCGCCGACGGCGTTGAGTGGCCCAACGCTGGCGAAGAAGATGTCGAGTTGCTGGAGCACCCACTGGAACGGCGTCTCCAGGATCGTGAAGATCGAAAGCGGGTTGAAGTCCGCGACCATCATGCGGCCGTCCCCCGCTGGGTGGCGTCCTGGTGCACGCGTCGCGCAGCCCGCCAGCTGATATACATCTCAGGCACGAGGTCGATGCCGCCCTCGTGGAACGGATGGCAACGCGCGATGCGTCGCACCGCCAGCCACCAACCGCGGCGAGCGCCGAAGCGGCGGATCGCCTCCGCCCCGTAGTGCGAGCACGTGGGCTCGTACCGGCACGAGGACATCATGCCGAAGAGTGGTCCGATGGTTACCTGGTAGACCCGGATGAACGCCAGGCTGAGGTGTTTCACGCCTGGGCTCGCGCCGCCACCGAACGGGAGGCCGCAGTGATCGCCGAGGTCAGGGAGGCGCGGAGGCCCGCAAAGGGCATCTCCGAAGCGCTGCCCGGGAGGCTCACCACCATGTCGAGGCCGGGATGGGCTGCCAGCACCGGGGCGATCGCGGCCCGCAGCCGGCGACGCGCTCGATTCCGACGCACAGCGCCGTCCGCGCCCGGGACGGCGAACGCCGCCCGAGAGATCGCTGCTTCACCGGACACGGCACGAATTCGAAGCACGCCGGAGCGAGCCTCGGTACCGTGTTCGCGCACCGCGGCAATCCGGCGTCGCCCGGAGAGGCGATGCCGCCGGTTCATCGCGGAGCGGCCGGAGTCAGGCGCTTGCGGCCCTTGCGGCGCCGCGCCTTGAGCACCTGGCGCCCGCCGGGACTCGCCATACGTATGCGAAAGCCGTGCGTCTTGCGCCGGTAACGCTTTTTGGGTTGGTACGTCCGCTTGATGGCCGTCTCCCCGAGACACATAAATCACGTCGGGGGCGCTCTGGGCGCCGCTGAGCCCGACGGGGTTGCCCCGCGAGTATACCAAGGCAACGTGCGGCCAACCCTTCAACCCCCGTCGCGCGACAAATGGTGCGCTCGCTCCGCTTGTGACCGGGGCCGCGCATTGGTAAACTCCCCACGCTGCAGCGGGAGCGGGAGCCCTTCTATTCGTCCCACCAAGCCCCCCGGCCACCAGCGGCCATGCATTTATCCACTGATGTGCACAAGTTGTGGATAAGTGCCCTGTGATCGGCAGGCCAAGGCGAGGCAAGGCGAGGAAAGAGTGGATCGAACAGCTGGTATCGGAGTCGTCGGGGACCAGGCACCGCGCTCTGAGCCCATCCTGGAGGGTGGCAGTTCGACCGCGAGCATGGATCCTCAGCAACTCTGGCAGGTCGCCCAGGAAGAGCTTCGCTTTCAGGTGGTGCGACCCGGCTACGAGGCCTGGCTCGCCAACGCCGTGCTCGTGGACTCCGACGGGCACACGTTCACGGTGGGGGTTCCCACAATGTTCGCCCGGGACTGGGTCAGTGAGCGCTACGTCCCCCTGATCCGCGAGACCCTCTCCGGCGTGCTCGGCCGCGACTGCGAGGTCGTGATCACCGTCGACCCGGAGCGGTCGCCGCCGCCCGAGGCACCCCCGAACGTTCCGGATCCGACCTACGCCTACGTCAGCGAGCCCGAGGACGGCGCCAACGATTCGCGTCTGAATCCCGCCTTCACCTTCAGCACGTTTGTCGTCGGCAACTCCAGCCGGTTCGCGCATGCCGCCTGTCGCGCCGTCGCCGAGGCACCGGGCAAGGCGTACAACCCGCTCTTCCTCTACGGCGGCGTGGGTCTGGGGAAGACCCACCTCATGCACGCGATCGGCCACGCGGTCCGCGAGACGCATCGAAACGCCAAGGTCGCCTACGTCACCTCCGAGAAGTTCATGAACGAGATGGTCGCGTCGATCGTCGAAAACCGGCCCGCCGAGTTCCGGATGCGGTACCGGGGAGTGGACGTCCTGCTCATCGACGACATCCAGTTCCTGGCCGGCAAGGATCACACCCGGGAAGAGTTCTTCCACACGTTCAACGCGCTGCAGGAATTCCAGAAGCAGATCGTGGTGAGCAGCGACCGCCCGCCGAAGGACATCCCGACGCTCGAGGACCGCTTGCGCAGCCGTTTCGAAGGCGGCCTCATGGCCGACATCCAGCCCCCGGATTTCGAGACCCGGCTTGCGATTCTCACAACCAAGCTCGGGCCTTACAGCAAGCTTGTGCCCGACGAGGTCTGCTCCTTCATCGCGCACCGCATCCAGAAGAACATTCGCGAGCTCGAGGGCGCGCTCATTCGCGTGCTCGCGCACGCGTCGATCAACGGGCAGCAGATCACCCTGGAAACCGCCCAGCAAATCCTGCGCGATGTGATCCCGGTGCAGGATTCGACGCCGCTCAGCATCGGGGCGATTCAGATATCGGTGGCCGCGCATTACGGCATCTCCGTTGAGGAGATGAAGGGCAAGCGCCGCGACAAGAACATCGTGTTCCCGCGTCAGGTCGCGATGTACCTCATCCGAGAGGAGACGGAATCGTCGTTGCCGATCATCGGCACCGCATTTGGTGGGAGGGATCACACGACCGCGTTGCATGCGATCGAGAAGATCACCGAGCTCATGCGTGAGGACGTCCGCCTCCAGGGAGAGGTGCGCGCCATTCGCGAGCAACTCCACAACCGTTGAGGCGTTTCCATTTTCGCGATGAGCTCCGGACGTTGACAACCCTGTGCTCACTTCGGGGAGAGCGTGTGGACAAAGTGCGCAACTCCGGAGTCGGTGGACAACTGGTGGACAACCGGTGCCACTTCCGCACAGGCCAGCAACGCCCCAGGGGGTCCCGATGAGATCGTTTCAGGAGTTGTCCCCCGTGTCCCCACTACTACATCGTCTACTGATCTCTAGACTCTGCAGGTCATACTCATTGAGTCTGGTGATAACGCAGCCTCCAGAGAGGAGCCGTCCATGAAAGCGACCGTTTCGTCCTCGACCCTCAGTGGTGCTCTCGGGCTGGTGTCCCGTGCGGTATCGCCCCGTTCAACCCTGCCGGTGTTGAGCAACGTGCTCCTCGAGACGGGCGTTGACGGTCTACGCGTGACCGCAACGAACCTCGATCTCACCATCACGGTGGTCGTGGCTGCGACTGTCCTCGAGGAAGGACGCACCACGGTGCCGGCACGACTCCTCGGCGAATTTGTCGCATCGCTCGGCGACGCGCCATGCACGATGGAGCTCGATCCAACGACGCAGGTGCTGAAGCTCACCGGCGGCGTGCATCGAGCCAACGTCCACGGCATCGACGCCGTTGAATTTCCACCGCTTCCCGCGCGCGACACCGAGACGTCGATCGAGGTGGACTCGGTCACGTTGCAGAACGCGATCACGCAGACGGTCATGGCTGCCAGCTCGGACGAGGCGTCGCCCGTCCTCACCGGCGTGCTGCTCCAAATGGATGCCGGCCGTTTGACCCTGGCCGCGACCGACCGTCACCGGCTCGCCGTGAAGACCATCGACGTGACCGTGCAGGGTGTGCCACCGGTGACCTCGGTCATCGTGCCGTCGCGACATCTTGCAGAGGTCGCGCGAGCTGTGAATCCCAGCCGGCCGACGGTGGGAATCGCGTTTGCGCATGCGCGCAACCAGGTCTTCTTCACCTTGAAGGACGTGGAGATTTCCTCACGCCTCATCGAAGGCACCTATCCCAACTACAACCAGGTGATCCCCGGGGAATCGACGACCACGGTCAGTCTGTCCACCGCGTCCCTCTTGCGCGAGGCCAAGACGGCGGCAGTGCTCGCACGTGATGCGGCGAATCCGGTGCGGCTGCGCATCGGCGACGGCACCCTCACACTCCTGGCGCAGACCGCCGAGGTCGGCGACGATGAGGCGCCTCTGGCCGCGAACGTGCAGGGTGATGACGTGCAGATCGCGTTCAACGCGCGATACATGCTCGACGCGCTGTCGGCACTCGACTCCGACGAGGTCCAGCTTTCGTTCAACGGCTCCCTGCAGCCAGGCGTCATCCGTCCGGTGGGGCGAGACGACTACCTCTGCATCATCATGCCGGTGCGGGTCGCGTAGCGCGGAGTCGAAAAACCGCGGGATCGCATGCCCCGCGCGCGGCCGATGCGCAACGCGGAAGGCGCGGCTATAGAGTCCGCACCGCCAGGAATTGATCTACATCGCGGTGAAGCGAATCCGCCGTACGAGATCCTGGCCCACGCGCTGGTTCAAAGAGTCGATGACGCGCGGGGCGTCCATCTGGAGCTGATGCGCGAGTGCGCTGTTCGCGGTGGCAATCAAGAGGACGCCGCGATCGAGTCGCTCGGCTCGGCAGAGCGATGCAAGGCCGGCGCCGACGACCTCGGCAAGCGCGATGCGTAGTCGCTCCTCGCGCACCTGACCACGAACGCCAAGCCCGCGCAACGCAGGATCGATGAGATCCGAAAGCCGTTGCTCGGTCATTGCAGGCTGCCCTCGGTGACCACGCCACCGCGCACCGAGTGATGCAGCACGTCGCCGAATTCGGCGATGTCCGCAAGTGGCTCGGTCGTGGTCACCAGCACCTGGTGACGCCCGCCTGCCGCGAGCAGGGCGAGCAGCCGCGCGCGGCGTCCGGGATCGAGTTCACTGAGCACGTCGTCGAGAAGGATGACCGGCGCCACCCCCGCCTTGTCCTGCAGGTAGCGGACCTCGGCCAGCTTGCAGGCGAGCACGATGCTGCGCTGCTGTCCCTGTGAAGCGGTGCCGCGGGCAGCTCGACCGTCGAGATCGAAGGCCACATCATCGCGATGGGGCCCCGCCAGCGTGATACCGCGTGCGATCTCCTCGCCGGTGCGATCGCGCAACGTCTCCAGCAACGACTGCTCGGCGGCCTCGACGTCGTCGGGGATGGCTGAGACATGCGCCGGCGCATAGCGCATCGCGATGCGCTCACGCCAGCCGCTCAGGTCGTGCAGTGACGCCGCCGCCAGAGGCGCCAGCGCGTCGACGAGCCGCGAGCGAGCCAGGGCGAGCCATGCGCCATGATGCGCCAGCTCACTGGTGAAGCTGTTCAGCGAGTCACGACCCCCACCACCCACGCGCAGTTGATGCAGCAGCGCGTTGCGCTGCTCGAGGACGCGGCGGTACCTCGACATGTGCGCGACAGCGTGGGGATCCGTCTGCGCGAGGATGACGTCGAGAAATCGGCGGCGCCCGTCCGGCCCCGCTCGCACCAGAGCGAGATCCTCGGGCCAGAAGAGCACAACGGGGCAGATCCCCAGCACCGAGCGGGCGGGACGAGGCTTGCCGTCGACCGCCATGACCCGGGACACGCGGTTGGTCGCAGAGTCGCGCTGGAATCGAACCGAGAGGGTGACGTTGGCCGGCGGGCGGGCGACCTCGGCCTCGGCCAGAGCCGAATCGTGATGCCAGAGCAGGAGATCTCCGCTCGACGTGGTGCGTGGGGAGCGCGTGAGCGCGAGGGTCGCGATCGCCTCGAGCAGGTTGGTCTTGCCCTGCGCGTTCTGGCCGTGAATGACATTAAGGCCCGGGCCGAAGCGCACGGTGGCCTCGGGATAGTTGCGAAAACAGTACACGCGGAGCCGGACGATCGCGCAGCGCGGGACCGACGCGCCGCTGCGCTCGGCTGGCGCGTCCACAGTCGGCGCGTCCACGCTCATGCGACACCGCCGGCCGCAGGTCCGTCCACAGTCGGCGCGTCCACGCTCACGCGAAACCGCCGGCCGCGCGTCCGTCAACCTTAGGCGCGTCTGCGGTCGCCCGCAACCCGCCGGCCATCGAGGCGATCAGCTCGGCGATGCGTCGGGTGGCGTCCGGACGCGCAGCTGCTTTCACGGCGCTGCGCATGGCGGCGAGCGTCTGCGATCCGGGCTCTGCCAGTTCTGCGACGGCGTCGAGCAGTTGATCGTCGTGCGGCACGAACCGTCCGGCACCGATATCCACCACCCACTCCACGTTGCCACGCTCCTGGCCGGGGAGATACCAGACGAGCAGCAGCGGCAACCCGCAGCACAGGGCCTCGGCGATCGTCCCAGGGCCTGCCTTGGACACCACGACATCGCTCGCGCGCATCCATTCGGGCATGTTGTCGACATAGCCCAGGACGCGAACGGGCCGCCCGGTTCCGGTGGTGACTCCCTCAAGGGCGGCGCGAGCTCGCTGATTGCGTCCACAGATCACCACCAACTCCACGTCGATGCTGCTCGCAGCAATCGCCCGCGCGTGCCGGACGATGCCGCCGGATCCGTCGGCGCCGCCGCAGACCAGGACCACGAAGCGGTCGGCGCGCAGACCGAGATGCTCGCGGATGCGCGCGATGCCGGCCGGGTCACTCGGGAGATCGGTGAATCGCCGGTCGACCGCCAGACCGATGTCGTGGCAGCGGGATGCAGGGATGCCCGCGCGGCGGCAGCGTTCGAACCCACCCGGCGACGGGACCACCACGGCATCCACATCGGGGCATGCCCAGGACGCGTGGATGTCCACCAGGTCCGTGATCACCGTGACGATCGGGATGCGACGTGCCCGGCCTCGCACCGCGCGCGCGCTGATGTGGTTGAGCAGCGGGTGGAATGAGACCACGCACGCCGGATCCAGCCGATCGACCGCATCGGTGACGGCGGTGGTGACCGAGCGGAGGACCGTGCGCTCCATCAACCCCACGGCGGTGCGGCTGTTGGTGGCGTGATACAGCCCGCCCCACAGCCAGCGTGCGTGTCTCGTGATCGGGCCGTACAGGTCGGCCGTCCCTCCGATGACGCGCTGCTTGGCGCCGCTGAAGGGATCGAGGATGGTGACCTCGAACTTGCCGGGGGCAGTCTCGGCCATCTGGCGCTCCACCGCGGTGGCCGCCGCGCGATGGCCGCCCCCGGTGTCGGCGATCAGGAAGAGGAGCTGCCTCATCCGCTCACCGTGACCGATGCGGCAACCAGCGTGCGTGGCGCGAAGTCAGTGATCAGCACCACGTTGGTCCCGTCCGCATTCTCGACGTAGGCCTGGACGATTCCGTTCGAGTCGGCCGTGAGGTACACCAGTTGCCGCCCCGACGGCGCAACCACGACGGTGTCGAGCGATCCCAGCGCCGGGCCGGCAGCGATCGGAATCTGTCCATCGCCGGCAACACTGACGAGCACGAGCGAGGGTGGGCCCGAAGGTAGCCGGATGATGCCCACGAGTGTGCCGTTGGCAGTGAATCCGAGCGGCTGCAGCGAAGGATCGAGCAGACGTGGTGCAGTCGGCGATGCCCCGATCCCGGCGATCCAGGTCCCCTGCACCCCGATGCCGGACCTCACGAACGCGAGCTGCGAGCCGTCAGGCGACATCGCCGGGTTGCTCGACGCCCCGGTGACCCCGGGAAGCGTGTAACGAGCGAGCACCAAGGAGTCGG
The DNA here is from genome assembly GCA_041691155.1 of Candidatus Dormiibacterota bacterium. GTDB lineage: Bacteria > Chloroflexota > Dormibacteria > Aeolococcales > Aeolococcaceae > Palsa-851. Next base: position 32,204 of record JBEPVD010000001.1, read on the forward strand.
CGAGTTCGAGATGCTCCAGATCGGTGGTGCCGGCGACGTCGAGCACGAGTTGCTCGCCGAGCGGACTCCAGACCGCCGGCGCCACCAGGGGGTCGCCGGGCGGCAGGCTGCTCATCGCGCCGGTCCCGGGGTTGAAGAACGACACCTTCCTGGCATCCGAGAAGGCGAGTGTCGAGCCGTTCGGTGACCACGCTGGCAGCAAAGCGTCCTGGAAGCTGGCAATCACCGACCCGGTGGCCGCATCGAGCACGACCAGCACCGGATGGGGAGTCGCGTCCAGGGCGTCGTCCTCGACCACCGCGAGCCAGAGGCCGCCCGGTGACAGCGAGGCCGCCTCGTACGTGTAGAGGGGAGCGCCTGCAGCGAGGCGTCCGCACGCGGGCTTGCGCGCGCACCGCGGCGCGACGAGGATCGCTTCACTGGAGACCGGTTCGCCTGCCTGTGCCGGGGCGAGCGGCGAGAGCAGCACGGTGGTCGCGCCCTCGCCGGGAGCCCCCGCGAGCACGACGGCGTGCGGCCCAGGCGACAGACCGGCTGTCGTGAAGCTGGTCGTGGTGCTCGTCACCAGCGGTTGGTGATCGATGTCGGCGGCGGTGGACGCGACGGTCAGCCGGTAGGTCACACCCGACTCGAGCGGGGTGCCGGGGAGCACGACGAACCTGCTCGGGTCCCGGAGATTGCGGAGGACGCGCGTCCCGGAGACCGGTGGGTCGAGTGTGATTGCGGCTTCGGTGTCGTCAGCCGCCATCGCCGTCGAGAAGGTGACGGAAATGGGCGTGTCGACCGGGACGCCGGTCGCCCCTGCGGGAGGCTCGATGCCGCTGATCACCGGCGCCTGCCCAGTCGTGATCGTCCAGTGGTGATCGACCGAGTTCACGATGCCACTCGGGTCGGTGATGCCGCCCGCGAGCGTGAAGGTGTAGGCCCTGCTTGGCGCGAAGATCGCTCGAGGGTGGAGGAGGGTGAACCCGGTGTCGCCAGACAGCCAGACGATCCGGCAGGCGGCAAGGGGGCCGGCACTGAACGCGGCCTCCAGATTGCAGGACGGGATCGTGCGATTCACCGTGAAACGGGTCTCGATCGATGAGCGAACCACCTGACGGTCGAAGACCACCGTGATTGCCGCGTCAGCGGGCACGCCGACCGAGCCGCGGTTGGGCAGCAACTGAATGATCTGCGGGGGGCTGCTGAAGCAGCCCGACAGGGACGCGCAGATCAGCCCGGTCGTCGCCAGGAGCGCGCACCGGCGACCCCCGGAGACGAGACGGGCGCGAAGAACCGGGCTAGTACGCGCGGTTGAGCGCGGCGTCGACGTCGATGGGCGCGATCGAGCCGTCGCCGCCCTTGACATCGATAACCGACTGGCGGTCGGTGGCAAGTGCGGCCACAGCCGCAGTCGCCTTGTCAGGGGACCGCTGGGATTCGGTGTAGGTGCCGAGGATGTCGCCATCGCGAAGCAGGATGATCCCTGCCTCGTTCGGGGCTTGCACAACCACCGACCCGCTCACGTGCTCCTCGGCGAGGTACTCGAGCAGCGCATCGAGGTTGACGAACCGCCCGAGCAACCCGTTGAAAAGGTACGGCGAGTTGAACAGCTGCGCGAGGGCGGTCACGGTTTCGCCGTCGAGCTCGATGACGTCGATGACACCGTCGCCCGCGTCCATGTGCCGGCGGATCTGGAGGAACGCTGCTTCGCCCTGCACGGCGGAGCCGTTGCTGCAGAGGGCCTGGAGGGCCTGGCCGTCGTTCAGGAGGATGACGCCGCTGTAGCCGGTGCCGCTGAGGTTCACGTACCCCGTGTGCTTGTCCGAGCGGAGCGTGCGAAGCAGCCGCGGGAAGTCGACGAACGCGCTCTTCAGCCCCTCGTAGTGCGCGCGGCCAGACGGCAGCGGATAGACGCGCACAGCATCCGCACCTGAGGGCGCGGCGCCGGCGGACGTCGCCGCGGGACGATCGGGGGAGGCCGCGGGCGCGGTGGTCGCGGCAGGCGCGGGACTGAACGGAGCCGGCGCCGGAGCGAAGGACACCGGCTCGGGTGCCGGTGCCGGCGTGTAGGAGACCGGCTCCGGGGCCGCCGTCGGCGCGGGAGCCGATGAGAATTCAGGGATCGATTCGGGTTCCAGCTCGGGCTCAGGGGCCGGCGCCTCAGCCACTGGTTCGCTGGCGGTGGGCGACGACGCGACCGCGTAAGCGGGCTCCTCGACCGGCTCCGGCAGGCTTGCCGCAGGCGCCGACGAGTACGTGTCCGAGGTCGCGTACGACGGTGAGGCGTCGGGCCACGTGGTCGCGCCGGTTGCGGGAGCGGCCGCCGGCGCATGCCGGCTGTCCGAGGCGGCGATCAACTCGGCCGGTGACGCCTTGATGGTCTCCTCCGCGGGCAACTTTGCTCGTGGATCGAACTGGTAGGAACCGTCGTCCCAGCCCAGCGCATCGATGACAACCTCCTCACCCTGTCCGCCCGGCCCGCTCGCGTGAAAGAGGTGGCCGAAGAGGAAGTAGAGCGAGCAACTGTCGCCGCCGTTGTCGATAGTCAAAGTGCCGGTGGCACGCTCCGCCTGCATCGATTGGAGCAGCGTCGCGAGCCCGCCGTCACGAAGAGAGCCCTGGGTCTGCACGAGTGCGGGTCTCCAGTTTTTGGTTATGGAGACCGTCCCTGAGGGGGCGGTCCGAATTGGAGTCGGCCCGTATAGTACCAACCCTTCGCCGTTCCGAACGAGGTTCGATCCTCCAGAATGAAGCGAACTCCCTTCGAGGAATAGGCGGTGGATGGACAACAGGTACGAGTGTTGGTCGTTGACGACGACGCACTCGTGCGCAGGGCGGTGCGACTGACGTGTGAGAGCGAGGGCTACACGGTTCAGGAAGCCGAGCGCGCCAGCGAGGCGCTCGCCCGCATCGAGACGTTCCATCCGGACCTCGTTGTGCTGGACCTGATGCTGCCGGACCTGTCCGGGTTCGATGTCTGCCGGGAGCTGCGCCGCGCCGGTCATCGGATGCCGGTGATCATCCTCAGCGCAAAACACGACGAGATCGACGTTGTGCTGGCCCTCGAGATCGGGGCCGACGATTACATCGGCAAACCGTTTCGCGCCCGAGAACTGCTCGCGCGCATCGGGGCGCATCTCCGCCGCGCCAAGGAGTTGCGCGGTGACGACAAGCCCGCGGACGGCCGGCTTGTGTTCCGCGACCTCGTGATCGACACTGCGGAGCGCCGGGTGACCAGGTCGGACGCGGACATCGTGCTCACCCACACGGAGTTCGATCTCCTCTCCTACCTCGCGTCGAATGCAGGGAAGGTGCTCTCCCGCGAGCGGATCCTGAGCGCCGTGTGGGGGTACGAGCACCCCATCGAGACGCGCGTGATTGACGTTCACGTCCGAAATCTCCGGCGGAAGATCGAGCCCGACCCCGCCCAACCACGCCACATCCTCGCCGTTCCGGGTATCGGGTACCGCTTCGCGGGGCTTCGCCGCTGAGATCCGTCGCAGGTGTTGCGTGGCCGCAAAGTACACTCGGCATCGTGCGAACTCCTCCGATGCTCGACCCTCGCGACGCGACGCTGCAGCAGCGGCGGGCCGACCCGGTGTCGGCGATCACCGTCGGCGCGCTCTCAGTGATCGCCGTCGCGCTCTTCGCCGCGGCGGTCGGTGCCACCTACACGTATTCGACACCCGGCGTCGAACTGCCCCTGGTGATCGGAATCACGCTCGGCTTCGTCGTACTCCTCGGGGCCAACCTGCTCCGGCTGACAGTCCGTCACCTCCGCCCGGGACGCTGACCCATGAGCGAGCATCCCGGCGCCGGGCAGGCAGGTCCGGAGCCGGCAGGAGCCGACCGTCCGACCTTCCCCTCCTATGAGGAGTTCGCGTCCGACCTGCTGGAGGCCGTCGACGCCGCGGGGTTGAGCATCGAGGACGTTCGCCATCATCTCGAGCCCGGGCTCGGCGAGCGCCGTTTCGAGTGCACCGTGCGCCTCACCGGCGACCCGCCGTCGCGCTATCACGTCCACGTGAGCTACACGTGGGATGCGCTGCTCACGTTCATTTCCGCCTACGGTCCGGGCGCCGACTGCGAGCTGTATCACGACGACGACGAAGCCCAGGACTGCCCGCACCAGCAGATCACCCCGCAGGCGTTCGTCGATGTCGAGGCGGAGTTCGTCCTCGGCGACGGCGGCTACGAATTGCACGACCTCGACGAGGTGGGCAGCTGGGTCGAAACCGTGCAGAACCTGCTCGGCAAAGCGTTTTCGGACGACGACCGGCCCAGCGTCCACGTCGGGATCGCTGTACTCGGCACCACCACGCTGGTCGAGAAGTTCACCGCCGAGCACTCGTGGTTTCTCGATTTCGAGAAGCAGCCGGACCTCGCGGCAGTCGCGAAGCAGATCGACACGGCGCTCAAGCTGGTTCCACAGCTGGCCGACCGCCTTCCGATCTAGGGCAGCCGCGTTCAGTCCGGCATGACGCCGGCGTGGGCGAGCTGCTTCGGTCTTGCCGCGTCGCGTTCAGTCGGGCGTGAAGCCGGCGGCAGCGAGCAACTCTCGTTCGAAGAGACGGTGTGGCAACTCGGGATGAGGAACGGTGAGGTCCTGTTCAGACACCACGATGTCCCCGTGATCGCCGAGCAGAAGGATGTCGGCGTCGGCGACGCGAGGTCCCCATCGATAGGTGGGACGTCGACCGGCGTCCGTTTCCGCTGCCGCGCAATGGGCCAGCCACTGTCGAGGCGTCCACGGAGCTGGGCTGCGCAGGCGCACGACCTGGTTGTGGAAATCCGCCTGCGCAGTGACGCCGACCGGGCGGGTGAGGATCTCCGGCGACGCGGCGACGATCATGACGCCGTGCTCGGTGAGGGTCTCGCGGAGCCGGGCGAGATTGCCGCCTCGGTGACCGAGGTTGGTCCCGAGCGACACCCAGGCGGTGTCGGTGGCTCCGTCGCCCGGCGTCATCCCGTCGGACCCGGAATCGGCAGGTCGCGCAATGCCGCGGGCGTTCCCCGCATCACCGCATCCGCCGCCCGGAGTGCTCGAATGGTCGGCGCGACGTCGTGCACGCGGACCATGTGCGCCCCGTTGGCCACCGCGAGAGTCGCCAGAGCGAGACTGGGCTCGAGACGGTGTTCGATGTCGGTGTCACCGACGAGCATGCCGGTCGTTGATTTCCGTGATGGACCGATCAGCACCGCATGTCCCATGCCGAGCAGCTCCCCCAGTCTGCGAATCAGCTCCAGGTTGTGTGCGGGCGTTTTTGCAAACCCGAAGCCGGGATCGATGATCACCTGAGACGGTGCGATGCCGGCTTTCTCGGCGATCGCGAGGCTCTCGCGAAGCCCAAAGCACACGTCGTCGAGCAGGTCGGCGTATTCGGTGCCGTGTTGGTTGTGCATCACCACGAGTCCGACACCCGGGTGTGCCGCCACGACGCTTGCCATGTCGGGGTCCCCGCGCAGTCCCCAGACGTCGTTCACGATCACGGCACCCGCCTCGAGCGCCGCGGCGGCGACCGAAGCCTTGCGCGTATCGATGCTGATCGGAACCGCCAGGGAACCGGCGAGCCCGCGAATCACCGGAAGCACGCGGGCCATCTCGTCGTCAGCGGAAACCGGCTGCCGCAGCTTCGACGGCCGTGTGCTTTCGCCACCGATGTCGACGATGTCCGCGCCCGCATCCGCAAGCGCGTGCGCGCGCGCAATCGCGGCCGCCACGTCGTCGCCGACTCCGTCGCCGGAGAAGGAATCGGGCGTGACATTGAGGATGCCCATCACCAGCGTCCGCTTGCCGAATTCGAGGCGATGCCCGGGCATGTCAAGCGGCGGCGGCGGCCCGCCGCGTGCCATCAGCACGTCCCCGATCGCCGCGCCGACTTCGCCGGTGTTGTCACTCCAGGCAGCCAGCTGTGAGGACAGTGAGCCGGCGGTGAGCAGGGGCATGAGCAGCACGGCCCGGTCCCCGTTGGTGTTGCTGAGCACCTCGCCGCCACCCTCGGCGACGAGACGTTCGATCACGCGTATCTGATCCGAGCTGAGCCCACGAACCGCGAGGGCCTCAACTGCGCCGCGCTGCGCGAGCACGATGAGCTTCTCCGGCGGCACACCAAGGCGCAGGACGGTCTCTCGAAGCGCGTCAGCGGGGCCTGGCAGCAGCGGCCGCACGCTGTATCGAGCGGCGACTCCCGCGCTCGCCGCGCACATGTCAGTCCGCGCCGGCCGGAATGTCCGCCGGTTGCAACTCGCCGGCCACGCGCTTGGGCACCATCACGCGCCGCTTGAAGATGCACACCCGCTCGCCGCGCTGGTTGAATGCGCGGGTCTCCACGGTGATGATGCCGCGGTCCGGCTTGGACGACGATTCACGCATCTCGAGCACGGTGGTCTCGGCGTAGATGGTGTCCCCGTGGAACGTGGGATGCTCGTGCTTGAGCGATTCCACCTCGAGGTTCGCGATCGCCTTGCCGCTGATGTCGGCGACGCTCATGCCGAGCGCAAGGCTGTAGACGAGATTCCCCACCACGACGTTGCGTTTGAACTCGGTCTTCGTCGCCGCGTAGTGCGCGTCGGTATGCAGTGGGTGATGGTTCATGGTGAGCAGGCAGAAGAGATGGTCGTCCGCCTCGGTGATCGTTTTCCCCGGCCAGTGCCGGTAGGTCACGCCGACCAGGAACTCGTCGTAGTAGCGGCCGAACTGCACGACCGTCTACGCGACTGCGGCGGCGTGCGGAGCGGCGCGCAGTGCCTGGAGCACCTTTGCCATCGGCGCATGGTCTCCGGCGACGTTGCTGATGTGCTCGTAGAGGATCTTGGTTCCCGGCGCGATGACCAGGACTCCGCCCTGCTGCATCCCGTGACCCTTGGTGCTGGTCTGCCGGGAACCGGAGCGGAACGCGCGCAGCCCCTTGGCCCACACCTGAGGGCCCAGCGTCGTCAGCAGGCCCGAGCGGGCGCCGATCGCCCGGTAGGTCACCAGGTCGGGATCCGTCAAGACTGTCGAGTCCGCGGCGAATTTCTTCTGAAACCAACCCGCCGCTCGAGGCGTGCCGTTGCCGACGAACACGATCCCGGCGCCCAGGGCCTCGATGTCGGAGCGGGCGGCCCGCACCTCGGCGACGTGCTCACGGCAGAAGACACAGCCGAAATGACGCAGCCACACGACCACAGCGGGGCGATCGACCCACTCGTCCACGAGGTGCACGGATTCTCCGGCAGGGTTCAGTACCGTCGCGCCGGCGAGCGCACGAGCGTCCATGATTCACCCTACTGTACGTGCCTGCGATGCGATCCCGCCCCGACGCGTCGACCGGCAACGCCACGATCGTGCACGGAGAGGCGCTCGATGTGCTCCGATCGCTGCCTGACGGTTGTGCAGGTCTCGTATACGTTGATCCCCCGTTCAATACCGGGGGTTCTCGGACCGGCCTGCGGACGAGCGCCACGGCGGATGCCTCGGCCACGCGCCTCGGATTTGCCGGGAAGCGTTACGCGGTGCAGCAGCGTACGGGGGCACGTTACGACGATCGCTTCGACGATTACCTGGGGTGGCTGCGCCCGCGGCTCGAGGAAACGCGGCGCGTGCTCGCGGCGCACGGCACCTTGTATTTCCACATCGATCCCCGCGAGTCGCACTACTGCAAGGTGCTGCTCGACGAGATCTTCGGCCGTCACTGCTTTCTCAACGAGGTCGTGTGGGCGTACGACTATGGTGCACGGACGACGCGAAGGTGGCCCGCCAAACACGACGTGATCCTTGTCTACGTGCGCGATGCGCTGCACTACCACTTCGATACGTCGGAGGTTGCGCGCGAGCCGTACATGGCGCCGAAGCTCCAGACGCCAGAGCGCGCGGCGCGGGGCAAGCTCCCGACGGACGTGTGGTGGCACACGATCGTGCCGACAAATTCACGCGAGCGCACCGGGTATCCGACCCAGAAACCGCTGGGCATCGTGCGCCGTATCGTGGCCGCGTCCTCGCGTCCCGGCGAGCTCGTGGTCGACTGGTGTGCGGGCAGCGGCACCACCGGCGCGGCAGCCGCCGAACTGGGCCGGCGATTTCTGCTGGTCGACGATCAGAAGGCGGCGATCGAGGTCATGCGCGCGCGACTTGCCGATGTCCCCGGTCTGCAGGTGATCGAACGTTGATCAGCCGCTGATGCGATAGCGCTCGAGCAAACCTTTTGCAATGATCACGCGCTGAATCTCGTTGGTCCCCTCACCGATAATGAGCAGCGGCGCATCGCGATAGAGGCGCTCAACCTCGTACTCCTTCGAGAATCCGTAGCCGCCATGCACGCGCATGGCTTCACCGACGACTTCGAAGCACGTCTCACTCGCGAACAGCTTGGCCATGCCGCACTCGATGTCGGCGCGTTCGCCCGCGTCCTTCTTGCGCGCAGCGAAATTCGTCAGCAGCCGTGCGGCCTGAATCTTGGTGGCCATGTCCGCGAGCTTGAACTGGATCGCCTGGTGCTGTGCGATGGGAACCCCGAAAGCCTGGCGCTGCTGCGCGTACGCGATGGCCAGCTCAAACGCCCGCTGCGCGACGCCGACGCCGCGCGCCGCGACGTTCACACGCCCCACCTCGATCGCCGCCATCATCTGTTTGAAGCCTTGACCTTCGACTCCGCCGAGCAGATTCGACGTGGGCTGACGATTGTTCTCGAACACCAGCTCAGTGGTTTCCACGCCCTTGTATCCGAGCTTCTCGATGTGTCGGGAGGCGGTGAATCCCGAGTACTGCTTTTCGGCGAGGATGCACGACATGCCGTGGTGCGCGGGCTTGGCATCGGGGTTGGTCTTGACCAGTGTCGCAACCACGGTCGAATGCTGTCCGTTGGTCGCCCACATCTTGGTGCCGTTGATGACGTATGCGTCGTTGTCCAGGATCGCCCGGGTCTGGATCGCCTGCACGTCCGACCCGCAGTTGGGCTCGCTCATCGAGAAGCCACCATGAAACTCGCCGGTCGCCATCCGAGGAAGGAAGCGCTGCTTCTGCTCGTCGGTCCCGAAGTTGTCGACGAGAAAACTCACGATGAAGTGTGTGTTGATAATCCCGGTGATCGACATCCAGCCTCGGGCGATCTCCTCGCACACCATCGCGTAGGTTGCGTAGTCCAGCCCGGTGCCGCCGTATTGCTCAGGGATGGCGAAGCCGAAGAAGCCGAGTTGCTTCATCTGCGCGACGATCTTGTCCGGGTAGATGTCGTCGTGCTCGAGGTCGTGTGCAACCGGGATGATCTCGCGCTCCACGAAATCCCGGACCATGCCGACGATCTCGCGCTGCTCGGTGGTCATGTCGATGGACATGTGAGCGAGTCTAGACGTCAGGCTTGGGCGACGCCGAGGATGTGGACTCTGGACCTCTCCAGTCGCGGGCTGGCAAGCGCGCGCTCCACAACGAATGACGCCTCGAGGAGCGGCCGATTGAAGGCGACATACGACGGGTCACCGTTGTACGCGAGGTGCGTCCGCGCGAAGCCCGCGGCGTTGAGCAGCCGGTACAGGTGGGCGCCGCTGTTGGCGCGATAGCGGACCGGATACGCATCGCCTTCGCCGCGCCCGTATAGGCGTCGCGTCAGGCCTGCATGCCAGCGATGCGGGATCGCTCGGATCATCCAGGCGTTGTAGTTCCAGGCGTTGGGCGTGAGGAAGACAAAGCTTCCTCCGATCGCGAGCACGCGACGGACTTCCCCGAAGACCAAGCCCGGAAAGTCGAGGTGCTCGAGGACCCAGGCGGACGCCACGACGTCGAACGATCCCGCCGCAAAGGGAAGATCTTCGCCCGACCCGACGATCCGGTGGGAGATGACGCTGTTGGCTGCCAATGCTCCGGGATCGGGATCCATGCCGAACACGGACGAGCCCGGCACGCACGAGAGATCGTCGCCGTGCAGCCCGTTGCGCCCGCAACCCAGGTCGAGAATTCGCGCGCCGTCCGCCGCCGCCTCGCCGATCATCGATCGGTAGCGCGTGACACTGTCAACCCACTCCGGGTTGCGACGGCGGTACTCCTCGCGGACGCGCACCTGCCGCTCGAAGCCTGACGCCATGCGGTTGGCAGTGTAGTCGCCGGTCGCGCTGCTAGAGTTGCCTCGATGAGCGAACGGCCGTTCGCGAGATGATCGCCCGCTCGGCCGGCGCGGTTCCGGCAGTGTCGAGTGCGGCGTCATCCGACGCTGCGGTTGGCAGCTTCGACATCCGCGAACAGGACTGCATCGAATTCCTTCGGTCACTTCCCGACGCGTCAGTGGACCTGATCATCACCGACCCGGCCTATTCAGGCATGAATCAGCACATGCGCTTCGGCCACGGAAGGATCGTCGGCCACTACGGCAAGCCCGACAACGAGCGCTGGTTCCAGGAGTTCTCCGACGACCCCGAGTCCTACGCGGTGTTTCTGGGCGAATGCAAGCGGGTGCTGCGCCAGGACCGCCACGTGTACATCATGTTCGACAGCTTTTCGATGCTCTCGCTCGGCGCCCTGATGCGCGATTTCTTCGACGTGAAGGGCGTCATCGTGTGGGACAAGGTGCACCTGGGGATGGGCCACTACTTCCGGCGCCGTCACGAGCAGATCGTGTTCGCCAGCAAGGGGCGGCGGAAGCTCACGCGCCGCGATGTCCCCGACGTGTGGGCCGTGCCCCGCATCCACCGCGCCGCCTATCCGACGCAGAAACCCGTCCGGCTTTTCGAGTACATGGTCGACGCCAGCGCCGAGCCGGGATTCGTGGTGTGCGATCCCTTTTGCGGGAGTGGTTCGTCAGGTGCCGCGGCCGTCCGCCACGGGTGCGATTTCATCGGCGCTGACATTGACTCGCGCGCCGTGGAACTCTCGCGGGATCGGCTTGCCGCGGTGATCGCCACGGGACACGACCCACTCGAACCAGCCCGATAACGGAGCGGCGGGCCGTCGGACGGAAGCTTCGAGACGCTCGACCGCGCCGGCCCGAGCACCGCCGTCGTCGGACGCGTCTCAGTCCCGGGGCAGGTGCTGCAAGGCGTAGTCCAGCCGCGCCAGGCTGTCGGCCCGGTGCGCCGCTTCGTCCACAGCGCGCAGCAGCTCAACACGCGTCGGATACCGATAGAGGTCGAGATCCTCGTGCAGGTCGGCCAGCCACTGATGGGCGCGCTTTTGTTCCGCCGGCGACAGCCGTGTTTTCATTCCCCGTTTCCCCCGAAATTCCCCAGGACACAAGCCTAGCGTTTGGCGCGATCGCTGTCTATGGGGGGTTCGGGCTGGCGGCTCGGTGCGGCGTCGACAGCGGTCGTTGCGGCGAACCCGGTGCTCACTCGCGATGAGGTCGACCCTCCTCACGCGGGGGAGTCCGCGGATCACAATATTCATGCGTTGGGTTCGTGCAATCGCCACACGTATCGTGGGAGGTCGATTGCACTTGGAGGTGGCATCACGTGACAGCTATGCCGGTAGACGCACCTCGATCGGACGACGGCCAGTGGTGGTGGGACGGGAGCGAGTGGCACCCGGTCACGCCGGCGGCAAGCGCGGCACCGGCCGGGGCCGGCCAAGGATCGGAGCCCCACTCTGCTACGGCGGCCGCTGGCCAAGGATCGGGGGCCGAGTCCGCTACGGAGGCGTCTGGCCAAGGATCGGGGGCCTGGTCCGGTACGGAGGCAACCGGCCAAGGATCGGGGGCAACCGGCCAAGGATCGGGGGCCTGGTCCGCGACGGAGGCGTCTGGCCAGCTGTCCGCAGACGGACAGTGGCGATGGGACGGCACCGCCTGGCAGCCCGCGGAGGCCGGTGCGTCGAGCGCCGGAGCGGCCGGGACGACCGGAGCAACCGGGACGGCGGGAGCAACCGGCGCTGCTTCAGACAGTGCACCCCACGTCACCTTGGGTGTGCCTACTGTCGAGCACCAAACCGCAGCCGACGGCACGACCGTCGTCAACGTCCATTACAGCATCACGAACTCGGGAACGAGCCCCATTCTCGATGGAAGACTGGAGATCCGGTACGACGTTTACGCGCTGGGCGAAAGTGCGGAAAATTCCGCGGAAGTGATCAGTGGCGGCATCCCCGTCGAACTCGCTCCCGGTGCGACCCACTGGGGCAACTGGCCCCTCCAAGTGGACGCAGGGTCGTGGACGATATTCGTGAAGGCATACGACAAATCCACTGGTGAGATTCTGGCCGTGAGCGAGATGATCAATACCCACGTTGCAGGCCACGAGACGACGGCGCCCGCCTTCGACGAGACGCGGACCTACGCACTGACGGTCACGATCACGCAGTTCGAACAAGTCAACGGGGCCCTGTTCCGAGTTCACTACGATCTGCACTGCGATCGGGATGTACCTGCCGGGCTGAACGTCGTTGGGAGCATATCCGGCGCAAACGGCAGTAGCACGCAGAACTATGACCTGACTACCGGCCTCAGTGCTGGGCGAGGGCACCCGCACTACCTGAGCCTGGAGGCCGCGAGGCCGGATCATGTGACGGCGACCATCACCGTGGACCCGGGCGGACCAAGCGAGACGTCCGGCTCGGTCGAAGTGGACATCGCCGCAGATGGAACGTCGACGATCCGGCCGTAGGCCCGTCGTGCCGTGAGGACCCTTCAGGCGAACTGGGTCGAAGACCGAAGAAATTCGCGCATCGCCCGCTCATCGTCAGCCTGCTCGGCCCGCCGCCGGCGATCGCCTTGGCGCGCATTCGCACGATTGGACATCATCCTGTCGGCGACGACGGACACCGCGTGGCCGCGGTCGTAGGGCGCGCCGCCGTCACCGGCACGTGCCAGCGTCGGGTCCGTCCAGCCCCGCAGATCAAGGCTGTCGACCACCGGCTGTGGGTCCACCACCTGGATCGGTTTCCCGTCCGCCGCGGTGAAGGTGAAATCGCCCGTCCCGTCGGGCTCGATTCGGAACTTGTCTTCGTGATGGCGTCGGTGATGAAACCGGCACAGCGAAACGAGGTTGTCGAGGTTCGTCTTCCCCCCGTCGTACCAGTGGCGGACGTGATGCCCGTCGGTGAGTGCGGCGGGCACCGAGCAGCCCGAGAAGCGGCAGCCCTCATCCCGGCTCTGCATCGCCATCCGCAGCCGCGGGGTGATGAGGCGGTGCACCCGACCCACATCGATGGGCAGCCCGTCGCGCTCGGTGACAGTAACTACGTCGGCGTCGCAGCTGAGGCGCCGAACCGCGTGAGGCGCTAGCCAGGGGCCGTTCTCGATGTGGCTGCGGGCGTCGGGATCGGCACCACTCAGCGCATCAGCGTCGACGTGCACGACCACCTGGGTCGTCGGCGCCACCACCGGCTCGGTCGAGCCGGCCGCGACCGATGCGTCGAAGATCCGCACGAACGCATCGGCATGCAGCATCGCGTGCGTGCGGTGCTCCGCGGCAAGTTCGGGCTGATCGGGCGAGGGCACCCGCCGCCCCTCGCCGGCGACCCGTGCGGCCATCCCCTCGAGCGCCGCCAGCACCACGGCTCCATCCTCGTGGGGAAGCACCGCCATCAACTCGAGCATGCCGTCCTCCCGCCACCAGGTGCGAACGCTGCGATTGAGGAGCGGATCGGTGGCGCGGCGAGGATCGTCAGCCGCGAAGGCCAGGCGGACACCCCGGCATATCCGTGCGAGCTGGGCGCCGGAGGCATGCAAGGCAATGGATGTCCACATCTCATCGTCATCCGGGGTTGCCACCTTGACCACGGCCCGGATCTTGTCGAAGGAGAGCCGGCCCTCCGCAAATGCGGCGCCAAGGCAGGGCAGGCTCGCCAGGGCATGGCCGGCCCGCACCATCTCACCGGCGGTCCAGACATCGACGCCGATGCTGATCGAGAGGAAGTGAGCGCACGACCGAACCCCGATGCCGGCCCAGGATCCGTCGGTGTCGAGTGCTGCCGCTAGTTCAACCAACTCAGCCGTAGCGGCATGGATGCGTGCCGCAAGCACCCCGATCCGATCTTGAAGTTCGACACCACCGACATTTTGCATTCACCTGTCATACCAAACATAGGTTCGTCAGCGATGGCAACTGGCCCCGCACGAGCGCTTCCGAGAACGATGCCGCACGGCGAGTCAGGCACAACCGACGTCGCACGAGCGAAGGTCGCTCTCCCCCTCGCCCAGCCCCTCAGACGAACTGCGTTAACGGCGAAAGTCCGTCCTCCCGCCGCCGCCCGCCCTTCAGACGAACTGCGTCAACGAGAGCAGATTCCCGTCCGTGTCCTCGAACCATGCGACCCGATCCCCACTCGGCGACGTCCAGATGCCGGCCTCATCGACCTCCATCCCCCGGTAGTGCACCATCGCGACACCCGCGGCGACCAACCCACGCACGGTCGCGTCGATGTCGTCCACACCCCACCCCAGGACGGTGTACCGCGTGCGGGAGAGCTTGCGTACCGGGGTCAAACGCAACATCGTCCCGTTGGCGTCGAAGACGCAGGCGAACTCGCTCTCATCGGTCACCCGCAGCCCGAGCGCCTCGGAGTAGAAGGCCCGAGCACGTGCCAGGTCGGTCGTCGGCACGAAGGCGATGAGACGCGAGCTTTCGAGCACCACGCCGCTCAGTCCCCCGCCGGCGCCTCGGCCGAAGGCTTGAGCCCCGCGGCGACACCGCGCGCGTAAAACTGCAGCGCGATCTTTCGCGACGCCTCGTCGATCATCTCGTCGCCGAGCATCACCGCACCCTTGCGATCGACCTCGGTGGCCTGCCGGTACGCCTCGAGCATCCGCGCGGCCTTGTCGAAATCCGCTTGCGCCGGCGTGAAGGTCTCGTTGGCGGGCTCGATCTGCACCGGATGCAGCACCCACTTGCCGTCATAACCAAGTGCGGCGGCGCGTGACGCCGCGGCACGATATCCCTCGATGTCATGGATCGCGAGATAGGGACCATCGACGACCTGGATACCCGCAGCGCGAGCGGCCACTGCGAGCTTGAAGAGCACGTAGTGAAAGATGTCGCCCGGGTAGTTGTAACTGTTGGCCACAGTGAGCGACGGCAGCTGCATCGACGCAGAGAAGTCCGCCGGACCGTACGTCAACGTCTCCAACCGGTTGCTGGAGAACGCGATCTCCTCCGCACGCATGAGGCCCTCCGCATCCTCGATCTGCGCCTCGATGCCGATCCGTCCGACCTCAAGTCCCAGCGACTGCTCCAGTTGCAGCAAGGCGCGATCGACAAACGCGATATCCCCCGCGTTGCGAACCTTCGGCACCATGATGCAGTCCAGGATCGCGCCGGCGCCGGTGACCACCTCGCGCAAATCGTCGAACGCGAACTGGCTGGTCACCTGATTGATCCGCACGACGCGTGTCTTCCCATGCCAGTCATGCGTGCGCAGGGCCTCGACGATCTTCCCGCGCGCGGCGGGTTTCTCCAGCGGTGCGCACGCATCCTCGAGATCGAGAAAGACCTCGTCCGCGGCACTCGATGCCGCCTTCTCCATCATCCGAGGATTGCTGCCAGGAACGGCAAGAACTGAGCGGCGGAGGCGCGCCTTGGACACCGGTTTGCCTACTCCGTCGAAGGAGTGGGCTTGTCGTCAGGAGGGGTGGGTCGATCCTTCGGAGGCGTCGGGCGGTCGTCGAGCGGGATGTGACGGGGGTCCGGTGGAACATCAGTCCCGTCCGGGTTCATGCCAGGAATCCCGCCCATGCCGCCGAAGAGACTGCCCAGCATCTGCTGAAACTGCTCCGGGCCGCCGAGGTCGTCCTGCACGCGCTCGAACATGCTGGCCATCAGCTCCTGGAGCTTCGGGTCCTCCGCGAGCTTCTCCTGGAGCCCGCCCAGCTGGGTCATGAGTTGCTCCATCTGGACTTCCTGGGCCACCTGCATCAGCACCGGCTGGGATGCGGCTGCAGCGACCACCTGCACCTGCTGACGGACGACCTCGAATCCCTTGCAGGACATGCACGTGCCCTGGTGCTGGCACCGGCAGAGTTGGGACTTGAGCTTGTCCAGCTCCGAATGGATCCCGCTGAGGTCTACTCCTTGCGGAGAACTGTCGCCCATGTACTGATCGTAGTGGAGAGACGGGTTCGCACCGCCACGTTGCACGCAGCGTGGGATCGGGTATAGTCATTTGCAGACGGGAGGCCTCGCGCATTCCCCGCGGTTGACGTCGATCGGATCGTCGCCCCGCGTCAAAGAGCACAGCCCGAAGCCGTCCCGAAGTCCAGTAATTGCGCCGGTGGACAGGGCCACCGCCGCGTCCGAGGTTGACAGTCCGCTGATAGCCCCAGACCTCGCTCTCGATCGTCTGCACCTGATCGTGCCCGACGGCAGCGATGCCATGGTCGTCCTGGAAGCATGGGCGCATGGATCGCAGCCGGGAGCCGACCCGCGCACTGTCTTTGCCGAGCGCATCGGCGAAGTCGGCCACGTTTCCGTCTCGTTCGGGGATGAGGAGCCACTCCAGTTGCGGCTCGACCTTCCCGACCTGGTGCTGCAATGCGTCGCGCAGCCGGGACCTGACGGTTCGCGCGAGCATCTCGGCCTTCGCGTCCTGTCGATCAGGCCGACCGGCGGCCAGCCGGAAGGCGCAAAGCTCCTGACCATCACCACGCGCGAGCCGGTGGTCACCGCGGCAAACGGCGTGGTGAGCGACACCTTCCGTCTCCTCGACTGGCGCATCTCGACGCAGCACGCCGCGCGCTCGGAGCAGCTCTACGCCACGCTCAAACTCGTCGACAGCCTCGAGCGGGCAGAGAAGCAGCGGGCATCCTCCCAACGAACACGGTTCAACGGCGCGCGCGAGTTCTGGCGGTGCCGGACGTGCCGTGCGCTCTGGCGTCCCGAGAGCCATGAGCGCTGTCCGTCCTGCGGTCGCGAGTTCACGGAGGCCGACCGCAAGTCGCCGGAAGTGGGCAAGGTCGAGTTCCAGATTCCGCTCGGCGAGCCGATCAATCTCACGCCCGACGCGGCGGTGTTGATCGAGCCTGACGACGAGACCAATTTCGTCGGTCGTGTGGCGCGGATCGACCACCAGCGCCACGTGGTCGAGGTGGTCACCCGAACCTACGAGCATTCTGGGAGCGAGGGGTACATCGCCCCGTCGTTCAACAAGGCGCTGTATCAGGCCAAACGCTCGGTGCTCGCCGCCATCGCCACCAAGGACTTCGGCGTGGGGCTGCTCGCGCAGCTGCTGGTGAGCCCGGAGACGATCATCGCCCCGAAGGACGAATCGGACGCCGAATCGTCATGGCTGACGAGCGGCATGCGCCCGAACGCTCCGCAGAACCGTGCGGTCGGCCTGCTGAGCCGGATGTCGGCCGGGCAGGCGGTGTTCATCCAGGGGCCACCCGGAACCGGCAAGACGACGGTCATCGTCGAAGCCGTCAAACGCCGGCTGGCGAGCAACCCTGACGAACGGATCCTCGTGACCTCGCACAGCAACCTCGCGGTCGATAACGCACTCGAACGTCTCGCCGGCACCCCCGGCATGCGCGCCGTCCGTGTCGCCCGCGCCGAGCGTGTGAACCCGGCAGTCGACAAATTCCGCTGCGACGACGAGGACGATCCCCGCCTGCTCGAGGCCAACTGCTATTTCGCCACCTGCGCCACGGCGGCGACATCCGCAATCACCGACATGAACTTCGACATCGTCATCCTCGACGAGGCCAACAAGGCGCGCGCCGATGAGGCGTTGCCCGCGCTGCGGCTGGGTCGAAGTCTCGCCCTCGTCGGCGACCACAAACAGTTGCCGCCTGTTGAGGACGACGCGCTCTACGGCATCGTCGAAATCGACCCCGCGCTCGAGGACCTGGTGAACCGCAGCCTCTTCGAACAGTGCTGGGACGGTGGATTGCCTGCCGACGCGCAGTGTCTGCTCACCATCCAGCACCGCATGCATCCCGATATCGCCGCGTACGTGTCGGCGGCCTCGTACGAGAGCCAGCTGCAGAACGCCCCGGAAGTCGAGGCATACGATTACATCACGCGCAAGCCGTTCCCGGTGGCGTTGCATTTCGTCGATACCGAGGGCATGCGCGGCGGCCGCGAACGCCGTGGGCCAGGGGGCGCACTGCGCAACGAAGCCGAGGTTCGCGTGGCCGCGCAGGTGGTGCGCCTGCTCGACGAACGCGCGCCCCGCGAGATGACCATGGCGGTCATCGCGATGTACGCCGAGCAGGTGGAGCGCCTCCGTCAGGCGCTGGGGCGCCGCCGTTTCAAGCGGACCGTGAAGATCGACACCGTCGACTCCTTTGAGGGGCGCGAAGAGGACATCGTGGTCATCTCACTGGTGCGGTCCAACGAACGCGGGCGCATCGGTTTCCTTCGTGTCCCAAACCGGCTGAATGTCGCGATCTCGCGCGCCAAGCGCCTGGTAGCCTGCATCGGCGACAGCGCCACGCTGCGAAGCGGCGACGAATCGATGTACGGAATGCTGGTCGAAGCGTCGCGTTCGACCGGTGGCTGGATGAGCGCGCTCGAGCTCGTATCGCAACCGAAGCCACGTCGGGGCGAATCCCGTCCCCCCGGCCAGGGCGCCAGCACCGGGCAGCCGGGCGAAGAGACGGATCCGGAACGCGCCGCCAAGCGCCGCCGCCGGCGCCGCCGCGGCCGGCGTGGCGCGCCGCAACCGGTTGCCGGTGTGGGGATCGAACCCGATGGCGAAGGCGCGCCTGCCGCAACGACTCCTCCGACTGCCGACGGTCAGCTGCCAGACGGCGCGCAGCGACGCCGTCGTCGACGTCGCCGTCGCGGACGCGGGCATGGCCCCGCCACCCCCGGTGTGCAATCGGAGGGCGTCGATCCAACCGCGCCAGGTGGCGAGGCCAACGGTGCCCACACCGATGGGGTGCAGCCCGCACGGGCGCAGACCGCAGGCGCTCGGTCGGCCGAAGATCCCTCGGAGGGCGCCCCGTCAGCCGGAGCCCCATCCGCCGATCGCCCGGCGCCTCAGACTGAACTGCCCTTCGTGGCGCCTGCTCCCGCCGGTGACGCACCGGTAGGCTGAGCGGCGTGAGTGACCAGGTCACCGTCTTCGTTCGGGCGGGCGATCCCGCATCGGAGGCAACGCTCCGTTATCTCGATCAGCGCGGCGTCGCCTACACCAAGCGCGACATCCTCAGCGACCCGTCAGCCACGGCAATCCTCTTCGGTCGCCTTGGCCGGGTGGTCGTGCCGGTGACGCAGATCGGCGAGCGCCTGCTCGTGGGGCATGACCCCGTCCAGCTGGCACGATTTCTCCCGCGCGAGGACAGCGCGGACCAGCACGTCTCGTTCGGAGCCTCGGTGCGCACGGTCACCGACGAGATCGCGAGGGCGAAAGGGCTGCCTGCGACGTACGGCGTCGAAGTCGGCCAGGTGAAGCCCGAGTCTCCTGCGGAAGCTGCCGGCATCGTCCCTGGAGATGTCATCACCGGCATCGGCCCCTACACCGTGAACGGCGGCGCCGACCAGTTCCGCCGCGCGGTGTCCCTCCGTCAACCCGGCGACACCATGCTCCTCACACTGTGGCGGGACGCCGACAGCTCTGAGATCGCCGTGGTGTTCCCAAGCGAAGCCCCGGTGGACGCCGCATCCGAACCGCCCGCTCCGCCGCTTGCAGAGGACGCTTCGCCGGGCTGATTCCGGCACCGGCTCACACTCGCGGCGATGCCGGCGTTTGGTATGCAGTGAGCACCTTGAACCCGACACTGCCGCCGTTTCAGCTGGTCTTCGAGGAGCACTCGCATGCGGTGCTGTCGTTTCTGGCCGGCAGCGTCGGCATCGGGGATGCCGAGGACTGCTTCCAGGAGACGATGCTGAGCGCGCTGCGCGCCTACCCACGATTGGGGGACGCGTCGAATCTCCGCGGCTGGCTCTTCACGATCGCCCGCCGGAAGGCAATCGACGCCCATCGCGCACGGGCGCGCCGGCCAGTGCCCGTTGCGGAGCCCGACCCCGGCCCTGTCGTCGACAGCCATCCCGGGACGGACGATGAGCTTTGGGACCAGGTTCGCCACCTTCCGAGCAAGCAGCGGAAGGCGGTGGTCCTGCGGTTTGCCGGGGATCGAAGCTATCCCGAGATCGCGGCGGCGATGTCGACCACACAGGACTCGGCACGGCAGAGCGTGCACGAGGGACTGAAGAAGCTGAGAAAGGAATTGCAATGACCGTCGACCAGACGATGACCACACGATTTCTCGAGCGGGCGGACGCCGCGGGGCTGATCGACGTCGCGGTCGCGAGCATGGACAGTCCAATCGGCAAGCTCCTGCTGCTGGCGACCGCCAAGGGCCTGGTCCGCATTGCGTTTGAGGAAGAGAACCGCGACGATGTGCTGAACGATGTGTCGGAACGACTCTCCCCGCGCATCCTGGAGATGCCCAAGCGTGTCGACCCGGCACGCCGGGAGCTGGAAAAGTACTTCGACGGACGCCTGCGCGACTTCGACCTGCCCATCGACTGGGCGCTCGCCGGGGAGTTCGCGAAGCGAGTGCTGCGGCGAACCGCGCGGATCCCGTACGGGTCGGTGGCGAGCTATGGCGAGGTCGCGGCAGACGTGGGGACCCCGCGCGGGGCGCGAGCGGTCGGCAACGCGCTCGGCTCGAATCCGATCCCCGTCGTCGTGCCCTGCCACCGCGTGGTGCGCACCGGAGGCAGCGTCGGGGGGTACGGCGGCGGCGTGTCGCGCAAGCGCTGGCTGCTCGACCTCGAAGCGGGCTGAGCCCGGGCTACCAGCCTGGAGGGGGCTCCGACCGGTTGAGCAGACGGACAAAATCCTCGGCTCGGGCGACCGCCTCCCAGCGGCGCGAGAAGAAGTCCTGCGTGATCATCCGGTTGTCCGCGAGTGAGGTGACGGTCACGGCCCACTGATTGAGCGCTCGGGACACTTCAACCTCGTGCGTGGCGGCTTCGTTGCGCATGACAACACCGCTGGCCGCCGGACGGCGTCCACGGTCGTTGCGTCGAGAGGACGCCATGGCCATCGCGAACACCTCCAATCAAATCCCGCCAGACAACCCCTGGCCCGCCCGAACCATTGTCGCCCAAACGGGTGCCTCAGAGGGAGAGGCTCAACTGGCCTCCGCTTTTGCGATCAACGTGATCGTCACCGGGTCGGACGTCCGGAACAACCACCTCGGGCGAAGCTTCGACCCACGAGGGAACCGACCCATCGCGCTCCCGCAGCGTTTCGATGACGGGTGCCGGCGGCCGCGGTAGTCCGAGCCCGAGCATCGCGCCGAAATCAAACGCGTTGACCACTGCGTAGTTGCTCTTGTTGTTGTTCAACAGCACGTGCACCGGCACGCCCGATTCGCTCGCGGCGCGCATCGCGGGAATCCACTCCTCGAGCTCGGAGGGACGGTAGAGGTAGTTGAAGCGGTCGCCGCTGGTCGGTCCTCCCGCGTACCAGGTCTGCCGGTTTCGCCCGTGGAAGCGCGTGATGCAGAGACGATTGGAGGTGATCGCGAGCAGTGGCGGGGCGGTCCCGCTGCCGATCTGGGGAGCGTCCACACCGACGTACACGCACTCGAGTTCGCGCAGGAGATCCTCGGTCGCGGGCCAGGCGTCGCGGTCGTACCAGGAGCGGTGCCGGAACTCGATGGCAAGGAGATCATCTGGATGCCGATCCCGGGCCGCGAGCAGCCACGCGCGGGATTCCGGGCGATTGGTCACCCATGGCGGGAACTGGTAGTGCACGGCCACGAGCTTGCCGCTCGACCGCAGCGGCGCCAGCGCAGCCATGAAGTCGCGCTCCTCTTCGGCGGTCGGCTTTCGCGGCTGTCCCGCTTCACGCTCGTGCCCGGTGAGGCTGCGATAAGCCTTGATGTTGAAGCGGAAATGGTCCGGCGTCCGCTCGACCCAGCCGTCCACCACCGGCGGACGCGGGATCCCATAGAAGGTGGTGTCGATCTCGACGATCGGAAAAAATTCCGCGTAGTACGTGAGCTTCTCGCGCTGCCGCCGGCCGCGCTCCAGCTCGGGCGGATAGAAGTCGGAGTGGTCGGCCCAATTGCATGTACCGACCGCAATCGGCGCAGCCATCTGAGCAAACAGTAACGAAGCTGTCACCGAAGCTGGCGAGCTTGCCGGCGTGACTGGCCATACGATCCCGGCGGTGGCAAAGAAGGCGGAGTTTTCCGAGCAGTGATGGCGCCCGCGATCCGGCGCATCGGCGCCGGCCTGGGCGGGCGACCGCGCGTCGACCCGCGACTGTGGATCCTCGGCGTCGTGTTGCTCGTCGTCAGCACCGGCTTGTGGGTCTGGTATGCCGCGGGTGTCGGCGTGTTCACCGCACCACGCCTGCCGTGGTGGCTCTTCGCCGCCGCGTTCTTCGCTGCCGACCGGTTCGCGGCGATGGACAGCCCGCGTCGCGGCGTCCAGCCGATCACGATGGCGGCGGCGCCGTTCGTGGTCGGGCTCTTCTACGCCACCCCCCTCGATCTGCTCATCGGTTACGGAGTCGGGGCCGTCGCCACGGCAATCACCCGCCGGCCCCTGGCGATCGTGCCCACGCTCCTGGCGGTGCTGCGTTACGCGCTCTTCGCGGTGGCGGGACTGGCCGCATTCAGGACGATCGCGCCGAATCCCAGTTCGCCGCAATGGCAGACGTGGCTCGCAGCCGCGACCGCAACCGCGATCGTCGTGGCGAGACGGGTGCTGACCGAAGGCATCGTTCTGCGGCCGCGCGACGCGGATTCGTGGATCGACCTCGCGCACCATCTCGGTGCGGCGATGGTTGCGGCAGTCACGTCGTCGTGCATCGGACTGGTTGCCGTCTGGCTCATCCCGCATGACCCCCTCGCTTTGGCACCGCTCGCCGTGGTCGCATTCACCGTGCTCATGACGCAGCGCGCGTGGGTTCGCGAGAAGTACGACCACGAAGCCGCCGAGTTCCTCATCGGCGCGGTCGACGCACTCGCCGGACGAGAACTCGAGCCGTCGATTCTTTCGCTGCTGAACCGTGCTCGCGCCATTTTTCATGCGGAGATCGCGCAACTCACCGTGTTCCCGTCGCAGGCCGCTGAAAAGGCGTTCCGGACCACGGTGCGCCAGGGTCAGCTCGACGAGGTGATGGTGCCGATGAGCCTCGGTGAGCTCGACGACGTGCTCGAGGCCGAGACCGCCGGGGTCATCGTCCGCGCCGGATCGACCGACGCGGCGAGCGCTGAGATGCTGGCTCGACGCGGGGTGAGCGAGGCAATGGTCGCCCTGTTGCGCGGCGAGTCCCGAATGATCGGCAGCCTGATGGTGGGTGGCCACCTGGACGCACGCACCTTCGATGTGCGAGACCTGCGTCTTTTCCGCACCCTCGCGACGCGTACCACGGTCATCCTCGAGAACAGTCGCATGGAGCGATCGATCGCCCGCCTCACCGAGCTGCAGGAGCAGTTGACGCATCAGGCGTATCACGACTCGCTCACCGACCTCGCCAATCGCTCCCTGTTCGGGCAGCAGATCGAGCATGCGTTGCGTCGCAGCGCCGAGGGAACGGCGAGCGTGGCGGTCATCTTCCTCGACATCGACGACTTCAAAGGCGTGAACGACACGCTCGGTCACGCGGCCGGTGACGCGCTGCTCGTCGAGGTGGCTGCACGTGTGCGCTCCTGCCTGCGCCGGCCGGATACCGCTGCGCGCCTCGGCGGTGACGAGTTCGCGCTCCTCATCGAGGGAGTGGACGGTGCGATCGAAGCAGAGCATGTCGCGCGCCGGGTGCTCGACGTCCTGCACGATCCGTTCACCGTCTCGGGAACATCGGTGACTGTTCGTGCCTCGCTCGGCATCGCTGTTGCCGACAAGAATGACGCGAACGCCACGGGGCTCATGCGCCAGGCGGACGTGGCGATGTACGCCGCCAAGGGTGCGGGGCGCAACCGCTACGTGCTCTTCGCTCCCGGGATGGAAAACGAGGTGCTGCACCGGCGCAAGCTCAGAGGCGAGCTCGAGCGCGCCATGGAGCTGCACCAGTTCGTGCTGCATTACCAGCCGGTCGTCAACCTCATCACCGGCGAGATCACCGCTGTCGAAGCGCTGGTGCGCTGGCATCATCCGCTGCGCGGTCTCGTCGCACCCGGCGAGTTCATCGGTGCCGCCGAGGAGAGTGGCCTCATCCTCCAGTTGGGAGCGTTCGTGCTCCGCGCGGCGTGCGAGACCACCATGCGATTCCAGCAGTTGCAGGCGACCCCACTGGCCGTCTGCGTCAACGTGTCGGTGGTGCAGTTGAACACGCCGACGTTCGTCGAGGACGTGCTGAACATCGTGCGCGAGGTCGGCATCGCGCCCGACACGCTCGTCCTGGAGCTGACCGAGTCGATGTTCGTCGAGGACACCGCGATCGTCACCGAAAAACTCGAGGCGCTGCGCGCGACCGGCATTCGCATCGCCATCGACGACTTTGGTACCGGCTACTCGTCGCTGAGCTACCTTCGCCGGCTCCCGGTGGACATCCTGAAGATCGCCAAGCCCTTCATCGACGACCTCGCCGGCGGGGCGGGGGAGGACTTCACCCGCGCGATCGTCACCATCGCGGACGCCCTCCAGCTGTATGTGATCGCGGAGGGGATCGAGGCGGCCTCGCAGGTGACCTGCCTGTTAGGACTCGGCTGTCTCGCCGGTCAGGGATATCACCTGAGTCATCCGCTTCCGGCTGCCGACGTGGAGCAACTGTTGCGCAACGGCGGGATCGATCGCGCGAGGCTCGAAGCGGATCACGGCCCGGCCGCCAACGTCCTTGCGCTGCGGTTGATCGGGTAACTCGATGGCACTCTGGCTCGCGCTGCTCCTCATCGTGGTCGCCGGATCCGGCATCGCCGGTCTGGCCTGGACCGTGCTTGCGCGTGAGAAGGCGCGCGTCACCTTCCTGCACGACACGTCGCTGGCGCTGCTCGAGGCGTCCGATCTTGATGCGGCCTCCGTCGAGTTGCTGCGCCGGGCGTGCGACCGTTTCGGCGCCGACTGCGCCGAGTTGACCTTGCTCCCGGAGACCGGTTCAGCGTCCGCGTTCCGCACCACGCTGCGCAACGGTGAGCCCGTGGACGTGATGCGCTCGACAGACGTCGAGGACGACGACATCACCCTGGCGCCGCCGATATTCGGTGTGGTGCATCTCGCCGACGCCGCCACAGATCCGTGGGTCGCGCGTGTGATCGGTAGGCTCGGCGCCTCGCGCGGTCTCGCGGTCTCGTGCCGGCACGAAGCGCGCACCGTCGGCTACCTGGTGCTGGGGATGCGCGCCACCGAGCACCGCGAATCGCGTGCGGACGATCAGCCCCTGCAGGACCTTGCAAACCTCGTCGCCCTGACGGTCGATCGGAGCCGCCTGCACGACGCGTTGCTCCGGCTTGCCGCGCTCCAGACCGAACTCGCCGACCGCGCCTTCCACGACCCGCTGACCCAGCTCGCGAACCGTGTGCTGTTCGTGGATCGGATCGAGCGCGCGCTGCTCGAGCGCGACCCGGAACGCCACGCGGTGACCATCATCCATGTCGACCTCGAAGACTTCCGCCGGGTCAACGTCGAGCACGGCCATGCCACCGGCGACGCGGTGCTCATCGAGGTCGCCAGGCGGCTGCACGAATGTCTCCGCAGAACCGACACCGCAGCACGGCTCGGCGGCGACGAGTTCGCGCTGCTGTTGCCCGAAGTGCTGCACTCGAGCGAAGGCGAGTTGATTGCGCAGCGCGTCGTCGAAGCGCTCGCCTCGCCGGTCGTCATCGAGAGTACCGAGGTGAACGTCAGGGCGTGGGTCGGTCTGGCCTCCGCCGGTGCGGAGGCCGTGTCGCCCGCGGTGCTGCTCCGCCATGCCGCCAACGCCGCGGCCGAGGCGCGCGACGCCGGTGCGGGGACCTACCGTGTCCACGGCGGCATTTCGGCGGGCATCACCGATCCGGACATCGCCCAGGAGCTGGAGTCCGCGCTCAACAAGGGTGAGCTCGTGGTGCATTACCAGCCGATCGTCGAGCTCCGCAGCGGCAAGATTCTCGGCGCAGAGGCGCTCGTCCGCTGGCAGCATCCAGAGCGCGGGCTGATCGCGCCGCTCAACTTCCTGCCCGTGGCAGTCGAGTGCGGCCTCATCGATCGGATCGAGGAGTACGTGCTCCGCACCGCCTGCGAGCAGTTGATGGTCTGGCAGCGCGCCTATCCGGCCACCCCCGAACTGGCGATGTCGGTGAATGTGGCGGCCGGTGAGCTCAGCCGTGGAGCGCTCGTCGACCGCGTGACCCGCTGCCTCGGCAACGTCGAGATCGATCCAGCCTGCCTGATCCTCGAGGTCACCGAGAACGCCGTCCTCCAGGACATCCACGGCGCGATCACGACCTTCGACGCACTCCAGCGAGCCGGAGTGCACGTCGCCATCGACGACGTCGGCACCGGCTACACGTCGCTCGCATACCTGCGCAGGCTGCCGATCGACATCCTCAAGATTGCCCGGCCGCTGGTCGCCGAACTGGGCGACGCCAACTCGAGCGGTGAACTTGCGCGAACCGTGGTTCGGCATGGCGAGGCCTTGCGTCTGGCGCTCGTCGCCGAAGGTGTCGAGACACCGCTCCAGGTCCAGCGCCTCAACGAGCTCGGCTGCGGCATGGCGCAGGGATTCCACCTCGCCCGGCCCGGTGACGTGGCCGCGATGGAAGCGCTGCTGGGCAAAGGCGGTCTTGATCCCGCGGAGTTCGAACGCATCGCGCCGGTCCCGCGAGCTCCGGCAAAGCGAAAGCCACCTCGCGCCCGCCGCGTACCCTCATCGGGTGCACCAGCGCGAAACTCTGCGTGAACTCGCTGTGGCCGCGGCAGCGGCAGCGGGCGAACTCGTGGTCCGGGCCCAGCGTGATCCGGGGACACTGACCGCCGAGACCAAGAGCCCGGGTGACTACGTCACCGAGGTCGATCGAGCCGCAGAGCAGGCGGCGATCCGCGTCCTTCGAGAGGGGACGCCGGACATCTCGATCCTGGCCGAGGAGGTCGGGGGCACGCGCGCCGATCGCATGTGGGTCATCGACCCGATCGACGGCACCACCAATTTCGTACGCAGGTTCCCCGTGGTCGGCGTCAGCGTCGCGCTCGTCGAGGAGGGCAGACCAGTCGTCGGAGCCGTGAGCGCGCCGCTGCTGAACGCCTCATGGAGCGCGGCGCAGGGTCAGGGCGCGTACGACCGCGAGGGACGCCGCTTGTCGGTCTCGACGCACCACGGCGGCGGCGTGGTCGCGACCGGCTTCCCCTTCCGGCGCAAGGAGCGTCTGACCCGCTACCTCCCGGTGATGGAGGCCGCGATCACCCGGTTCGAGGACCTGCGCCGCGCGGGGGCCGCCAGCCTGGATCTCGCCTACGTGGCGGCGGGCTCGTTCGACGGATTCTTCGAGCTCGGATTGGGTCTCTGGGACATCGCCGCCGGTGCCCTCCTGGTCCGCGAGGCGGGCGGTATCGTGACCGACTGGAGCGGCAGCGAGGACGCGGTCTTCGTCAGCGGAGACATCCTCGCGGGCACTCCGGCCTGGCACGAAGCCATGCTGGAGATCGTTGCGGCGTAACTGCGCATCCCCGTCCGAGCCTTATAAGGTACGTCGCTTGTGAGTACGCCCGAAGTCAACCCCACCACCGATCTTCTCCGCGGTAAGCGCATCCTCGTGACCGGGGTGCTCACACCGAAGAGCATTGCGTTCGCGATTGCCGACGCATGCCAGCGGGCCGGGGCCGAAGTCGTCCTCACCTCGTTCGGACGCGCGATGAGTCTCACGGAGAAGAGCGCACAACGGCTCTCGCCGGCGCCGGACGTCCTCGAGATGGACGTCACCGACATCGCCCAGGTCCAGGCAGTGGCCGAGCATGTCCGCTCGACCTGGGGCCGGGTGGACGGCGTCGTCCACGCCATCGGGTTCGCGCCCGCCGACTGTCTCGGCGGCGGGTTCCTCGAGGCGCCATGGAGCTCGGTCAGCATGGCGTTCCACGTCTCGAGCTACTCGCTCCAGACACTCGCCGCCGCTTTTGCGCCCCTGATGCCGGAGAGCGGGGGATCGATCGTCACCCTGACCTTCGACGCCCGAGTGGCCTGGCCGGTCTACGACTGGATGGGGCCCGCCAAAGCCGCGCTCGAGGCCATCGCGAGATACCTCGCACGCGAACTCGGACCGCGCAGAATTCGCGTCAACACGATCTCCGCGGGCCCGCTCGGCACCATCGCCGCGCGCTCGATACCGGGGTTCGACGCCTTGAAGGCAGGATGGGGCGCCCATTCGCCGCTGGGGTGGGACAGTTCCGACAGCGGCCCGGTCGCTGATACCACCGCATTCCTGCTGAGCGACCTCTCGCGCGGCATCACGGGCGAGATGATTCACGTTGACGGCGGCTATCACTCACAGGGCGCACCGCCCATCGAGACCGCGGAGGCGAGCGTATGAGCGGCAGCAACGGCACCCCACGCGTGGCGATCACCGGCATCGGCGCCGTGACGCCCCTCGGGCTCGATGCGGAGTCCACCTGGCAGTCGTGCCGTGATGGCCGGAGCGGCGTCGACTACATCACCGCCTTCGACGCCAACCATCTGACGACCCATATCGCCGCCGAGGTCAAGGGGTTCGACCCTGAAGCGATCCTCGGCAAGAAGGAATCGCGCCGAATGAGCCGCTGCACCCAGCTGGCGATGTTTGCGGCACGCCAGGCCATCGAGGACTCCCGCCTCGATATCCGCCCGATGGCCGAGGACGTCGGTGTGCTCGTCGCGTCCGGGGTGGGGGGCATCGAGGTGATCGAGCGCAACGTCCTCGCCCTCTACAACCAGGGTCCCCGACGCGTCTCCCCATTCACGGTGCCGTCCATGATCATCGATATGCCCGCCGGAGCCATCGCGATCGATTGCGGCGCCAAGGGCGTGAACTACGCGATCACGAGCGCGTGTGCCTCCTCCGGACACGCCATCGGCGAGGCGGCGGAGTGGATCCGGCGCGGAGAAGCGGTGGCGGTCGTCACCGGTGGGACCGAGTCGTCCATCACCAACATCAGCGTCGCCGCCTTCGACGCCATGCAGGCACTGTCCACCCGCAACGACGAGCCCGACCGCGCGTCGCGTCCCTTCGACAAGGATCGCGACGGCTTCGTGATGGGTGAAGGCGCGGGCATGTTCGTGGTCGAGGAATGGGGACACGCCGTCTCCCGCGGCGCGCACATCTACGGTGAGGTCGCAGGCTACGGGGCGACCGCCGACGCGTTCCACCAGTGGCAGCCCGACGAGCAGGGCGACGGCGCGCGCCGAAGCATCCTGCGCTCGCTGAAGCGCGCTGGTCGGACCACCGACGAGGTCGACTACATCAACGCGCACGGCACGTCGACGCAGATGAACGATGCGGCCGAAACCAAAGCGGTGAAAGCGGTTTTCGGCGAGCAGGCTGGAACCATCCCGATCTCGTCAACCAAGTCGATGCACGGACATCTCCTCGGCGCCGCAGGCGCCGTCGAAGCGGTCATCACCATTCTTGCCATTCGTGACCAATTCGTACCGCCGACGATCAATCTTGACGAGCCCGATCCCGCGTGCGACCTTGACTACGTTCCCAATCACGGGCGCAACCAGCGGATCGATTTCGCTTTGAGCACGTCGTACGGATTTGGCGGACATAACGTGTGCCTCGCCCTGGCACGCGCGGAAGGTGCCTGACCAGCCGCACCGTCGCACGGCCGGCGGCGCTGGGGACGCCCATGCGGGAGATCACGTTCGCGCTGTTCTCTGAGCGCGACCTGGCGGCATTCGCGAGGGCCCTGTAACGCCGCCTTGACGGTGGCGTGGGCGATGTGGCCATAGAGTGGGCGGAGCCAGTGTCCGAACGCCCGCGGTGGTTCGCCGCCGCCCTCATCGCCATCGCCTCGATTGTCCTTGCGCACTACGCGCAGGTCTGGGCTGTTGTGCCCGCCTCACTGGCACCGACCAGCGACTACGCCGGGACCTACATCGCGTCGACGCTGATCCGTACCGGGCACGCGGCGCAGATCTATGACGCGGCAGTCGAGAGCAGGACCCTGGTGGAGACCGGCGCTCCCGCCGACCACGACAGCATTCCCTTTGAGAACCCGCCGGCCGCAGCGGTGGTGGCGCTGCCCTTCAGCCTCCTGAGCGCCGGTGCCGCGTGGCGTGCGTGGTCGATCCTGCAACTGCTGTTCGTGGCCCTCGCCCTCTGGCTCGTGGCGCGGGCAGCACCCTGGCCGGCGACCCTTGCGAGGCTGCCGCGCGTGGCGATCGCCATGGTCACGCTCGCCGGATTCGGCACCGGGCTGCTCGTGCTCGAAGGCCAATGGGACGGGGTCTCGGTCCTCGGCCTCGCGGTAGCCTATGCGCTCTGGCGGCGGGACAAGTCCGCCGCGGCCGGCTTCGCGTTAGGCTTCACCGCCGCGATGGCCAAACCCCAGCTGGTGATCGGCATCGCCGCCTTCATGGTCGGACGCCGCGACTGGCGGGCGGTCGCTGGCGCGGTCGCGGGAGCCGCAGTGACCATCGTCATCGGGTTCGTGGGCACCGGCCTGCACGGTCTGACTTCCTTCGTCTCGGCGATCTCCACGCCGAGCTACTCGCCCACGGCACAGATGCAGGGAACGAGCGGATTGTTCGGATCACTGCTCGGCCAATCCCCGGGCGTCTACTACTTGGCGATCGGCGCGAGCCTGGCCGCTGCCGCGGTCGCGCTCTGGCTCGGGGCCGTGGTCCGCCGCCGGATGGATCTGTTCGAGCCTGCCCTCTGTGGTGCCGTTGCGCTGTCGCTGTTCGCGTCCCCCCATCTGCTCGGACATGACCTGACGTTGCTCGCCCCGGCCAGCCTGGCGGCCATTGCCTGGCTGGCCGGCCGACCAAGTGAACGGCTCTGGCCAGGGCCTTACACACTCGGGGCGATCGGGCTCTGGGCGGTCCTGTCCTTCGCCAGTCTCGGCGACCTTGGGCGGAACACGGTCGGTCTTCCCGGGCGAGCGACGCCGTGGGTCCTGCTGCTCACCGCGGCACTGTGGTGCGCGATGGTGGCGCAGGCCGCCCGCTCGCAACCAGCACGAGCGCGCCCTGTTCGGCAGACGGCGGCATTGTGAACCGCGGACGTTGCACAGATGTTCCGGTGGGTACGTTCATGCACATGAAAGCCCCGCGGCGCACCATAAGAGCGGCAGCATGAACAGAGGTGGCGGCATTCCGATCGCCCGTATCGCCGGAATCAAGGTCTCGGCGGACTGGAGCCTGCTCGTCATCAGTGCGCTGCTCGCGTGGGGCGTTGCCGGAGGCGCTGTGCCGCAGGTCGCACCCGGCACTCCACTGTGGCTCGCGTGGGCCGACGGGGGGGCCGCCGCGCTCCTGCTCATCGCATCACTCGCGGCGCATGAGCTGGGTCATGCGCTGATCGCCCGGCGTCGCGGTATCACGGTGGACGGCATCAGGCTGTGGCTGTTCGGTGGCGTCGCGCAGATGAGCGGCGATTGGGTGACCGGCAAGACCGAGATGCTGGTCGCGATCGTCGGGCCGGCAGTCTCCTTCGTGGTGGCCGCCGTGTTCGCAGGCGTCAGTTGGATCCTCTACTCGATCGGTGCACCAGCGCTGGTGCTGGTCGTCCCGGAGTGGCTGTTCCTGGTGAACCTGCTGCTCCTTGTCTTCAACCTCATTCCCGCGTTCCCGCTCGATGGCGGCAGAATCCTGCGCGGATTCCTGTGGTCGCGCTCGAAGGACCGGATGCGCGCGACCGTGCTCGCATCGCGCGCCGGCCGTGGTTTTGCGGTGCTGCTCATCGGCGTCGGCGTGCTCGACCTGTTCTTCTACGACCCGGCGGGAGGCCTCTGGCTGGTGCTGATCGGCTGGTTCCTCGACAACACCGCCCGCGGCGAGGCGCATGGCGAGCAGACGCGGCACGCGCTCGAGGGCGTGCTCGTCGGCGACGTGATGTCGAAGAATCCCGTGATCGTCCCGTCCTGGATCACCGTGGAATTACTGGTTGACCAGTACGTGATGGGTCATCAGTTCACGTCGTTCCCGACCCACGCCATCGATGGTCATATCGATGGCCTGGTGACCCTCCGCGGCATCAAACAGGTGCCCCCGCCGCAACGCGGCAACCGCAAGGCGATTGATATCGCCATTCCCGCCGACAAAGTGCCGGTGGCACGCCAGGACGAGCACATCACCGACCTCCTCAAGCGGATGGGACCGTCGGCCGACGGGCGCGCGATGGTGTACGACGGCGGGACGCTTGTCGGTGTCGTGTCGCCGAGCGACATCGCGCGACTCTTTCAGTCAGGCCCGGGTCGCACCGCTTCGCGCGCCGCCGCCTGACCTGCCGAGACCGAGCCGTCAGTCGGTGTCGTCGCCGACGCCGAGGATCAACTTTCCGAAGTTCTCGCCGCGATAGAGCTTGAGCAGCGCGTCGGGAAAGTGCTCCATCCCGTCGACCACGTCCTCGACGGAACGCAGGCTTCCTTCCGCCATCCAGCCGGCCATCTCGGCGCCTGCCTCCTGGTAGCGCGCGGCGAAGTCGAAGACGAGGAACCCCTCCATGCGCGCGCGATCCACGAGCAACGCCATATAATTCGCCGGACCGTGGGTCACGCCACCCTCGTTGTTGTATTGCGAGATCGAGCCGCAGATGACGATGCGCGCGTGGCGGGCGAGACGGCCCAGCACCGCGTCGAGGATTTCGCCGCCGACATTGTCGAAGTACACGTTGACGCGGTCGGGGCACAGCTCGCGGAGCTTCGCGGGGACGTCATCGTTCTTGTAGTCGATGGCCGCGTCGAAGCCGAGGTCCTCGACGATGAGACGGCACTTCTCGGGCCCACCGGCGATCCCGATCACGCGACAGCTTTTGATCTTCGCGATCTGCCCGACCACCTGGCCGACAGCACCCGCCGCCGCCGACACCACCACGGTGTCGCCACGCTGCAGCGCGCCGATGTCAAGCAACCCGAAGTACGCGGTCATCCCGGGCATCCCGAGCACGCTCAGATACTTGGTCAGCGGCGTCCGGGTGACGTCCGCACGCATGACCCCTGAGCCGTCACTGATGGCGTAGTCCTGCACCCCGAACGTTCCGACCACATGATCGTCGACCTGGAAGCGCGGACTCCGGGACGAGACCACTCGCCCCGCACCGCCCGCGCGCATGACGGCGCCGAGCGCGACCGGTGGCATGTACGACCGCCGGTCGGCCATCCATCCCCGCATCGCCGGATCGAGTGAGATGTACTCGATGCGGACGAGCATCTCACCGTCGCCCGGCTCCGGCGCGGGTTCGGTTCGGTACTCCCAATCAGTCGCGACCGGGAGACCGTTCGGCCGCGACGCGAGACGCCATTGACGGTTCATCGGGGCGCCGGACGGCGCAGCTGTTGCAGACATGTTCATCAGGGTACGCGCGAAGGGCTGGTAGGCTCTGGCGATGCTGACCCTCGGACTGGTCCTGTTCCTGGCCGCGCTCCAGGGAATCACTGAGCTCTTCCCGGTGTCGTCGCTCGGCCATGCGGTGGTGGTGCCGCGGCTCTTCGGGATCAACTTCCACGAGACCGATCCGGCGTTCGTCCCCGTCCTGACCGTGCTCCATCTCGGCACCGCCGCGGCCCTGCTCTTCCTCTACCGGCGCGAATGGGCAGGGATCATCTCGGGGTTCTTTCGCGCCGCGGTGCGTGGTCGCATCGACGATGCCGATGGGCGCCTCGCGATCATGCTGATCGTGGGGACCGTTCCGGCTGGGTTGATCGGATTTCTGCTCGAGAATCCGCTGAAGTCCCTATTCGGCGATCCCCGCGCGGCGTCGGCATTCCTCATCGTCAACGGCGGCATCCTGTTTGCGGCCGAGTTGTTCCGGCGACGCGACGAGCGCCGTCGATCCGCCGGGACCGCGGCGATCCTCGGACACGAGGAGGACGATCCCAGCTACTCCCGCGTCGAGGGCATGAGCCTGCGCACCGCGGTGTTCGTCGGCATCTTTCAGGCCGGTGCGCTCCTCCCCGGCATTTCCCGCTCAGGAATCACCATGGCCGCGGGCTTGGTCGCGGGGCTGCGCCACGAGGAGGCAGCCCGCTTTTCGTTCCTGCTGGCGACGCCGATCATCCTGGCCGCCGGCCTCCTCGAGGTTCCGTCACTTGGCACCGACGGGCCCACGGCGGCGATCGCCGTCGTGGCCGCCGTCGTGGCCGGCCTGGTCGCCTACGCCAGCGCACGATTCCTGCTCCGCTACCTTCGGAGCGGACGCCTCGACCCCTTCGCGTATTACTGTGCCGCTCTCGGGGTTGCGGGCCTTGTCTTCATTCACTGATACACCGGGGGATCTGTCATGAGGGGTAGCCGCCCACTCGCTCTCGCGCTCATCGTGCTCGCCATCGTCTTTGCGATCGCAGCGGTGTTCTTCTTCACGCAGAAGACCACATTCCTTGCGGGCGGCCCCAAGCCACAGCTGCACTGGAAGCACGCCATCGTCTTCACGGCGCTCGCCGTCCTGAGCCTGATCGCCGCGAACTTCGCCCGGCCGAAGTCCGCCAGGGTCTGAGCCGACCCGCAGCCCGACCGCGAAGCCTTCCCTTCGGTGATCAGACCGGCCGTCGCCGCCGATATTTACCGTGAGTCGTTCCGCAACACGCGCCGTGAGCGTCTGTTTCTGTCGTCGGTGTCATTTTTCGCGACCTTCGCGGCGACCAGGACGATCACGCACTCGATTCGCAATGGTATCGGACCGTTTCGCAACCTGATCGTCGGCGGGCGTCATTTTCATCATCTCGTCCTCGGGATCGGCGGCCTGCTCGGGAGCGGGTATCTGTGGCTCGTGCATGTCGAAACCCAAAGCAGCGCAGCCGGCATGACCACCGACGACGGCCTCGCGAAATTCAATTCCATCCTGTACGGTGGTGCCTCGGCACTCACGCTTGACGAATTCGCGCTCTGGCTCGACCTCCAGGATGTGTACTGGAGCAAGCGGGGTCGTGCCAGTGTCGACGCGGTGATGTTGTTCGGCGGTGTGCTCTCGATCGGGCTCTGGGGCAGACCCTTTTTCCGCCGCCTGTTTCGCGAACTCCGACATATCTGACGCCGAATCACGCATCATGCGCATGACGTGCAACGAAGGGGTCTCGCTGCCGCACTACTGAGCGTTGGGATATTCCTGACCACTGCGGTGACAGCATTTGCTGACGGCTCGCAGAATCTGTATCCGAACGGTGCAACCGGATCACGCGCCAATACCGAGTGGCGCACCGGTTCGTACGGTGGCGGCGCAGTCACGAGACGGACGCTGCTGCATGCCTACGCGACCGCGGGCGAATTTCTCCTCATGGGATCAACGGCGGTGGGCCAGGGTACCGCGGATATTCTCGTCTGGAACCCCGGGCTCGTCACCGGCACGCCGGGGAGCGAAACCATTCCGGGCACCTCGTCATTTTCGTGCGCCGCGCAACGGATCACCTCCGGGATTGCAGCGCAGGGTGAGATCCAGAACCGCGCTGAGGAACTCGCCGGTCCCGACACGGTGCCGGGCGGCGGAGTCACCAACGGGTACACGCCGTGCGTGTATGCGGCACCGTCGACAGGCATCTACAGCATCGCGATGATCGGCCCGGCGGGCACGGCGTCCAATGCCGACGGGGGAGTGAGCCACGATGTCGCGCTCACCGCCGCGGGGGATTTCGACAGCAGCCAGGGCTCGTCGATCGCTGCGTGGGACGCGACCGTGCGCGACAGTCTCACCGACCAGTCGACCACCCGGTTCGGACGCGTCTTCAGCTACGTGCTGTCGCTGTTCACGGCGGGCAACGGACGCCCCGTCAACTCGACCACCTACGCGGTGACCACTGACGGCTTTCGATACCGGATCGATCAGCGCGGCATGGACCCGAACGGCTGGGTCGAATATGGCAGCCAGCTGGGATTCCTCGATCCAGACGGGACGACTCCGCTCTACCACGACGCGCTCGCCAACAACGCAGGCAGCCCTGGCCAGCTGACGTCGGTGGCGGGTGGCGTCATCTTCGCGCCGCCGAGTTTTCCGATTTTCTTCACGCCGCCCGCGAACGCGACGTTGACCGCGCTGGGCATCCCCTTGACGCCGATCGCCTCGCTCGTGAGCAATATCTCATTCGCGGGCACCGTGGTCGGCAGCACAACCCTCTTTCAGAGCGGCGGGACATTCTCGTACACGTCCAACGTCGGCGGCGTGTATCAGATCGTCGTCAGTCGCGATGGCGTCAATTTCGACCCCACCGATCCGCAGAACCGCGTCCTCAGCGGGCTCAAGGGCGCGGGCACGCAGACCGTTGCGTGGGACGGCAAGGACAACTCCGGAAATTATTTCCCGGTCAATACCGCGGGCACTTCGTACCCCTTCAAGATCGACGTGCATGCCGGCGAGTACCACTTCCCCTTCGTCGACGTGGAGAACGACACTCAGGGCGGGCCGAGCCTCACGATGCTCAATCCGCCGGGCGGTGTCTGCCCGCCCTTCACGGGCGGATGCACCGGTGGCTTTTACGACGACCGCGGCTACACCACGACCACTGCGGTCACGGTCGGCACGCCCGGAGCCGTGCTCTGCGGAGCCAACCCACCGGCGAGCGCGTTCAGCGATCCGATCACCGGGTTCGACACCTCAGGCACGCAGCGGGGGTTCGGCGCCGCGAACGGCGCCAACACCAACGTGCCGTGCACGGGCAGTTTCGGTGACGCGAAAGGGCTCGATCTCTGGACGTACTACCCGAGCCACGAGGTCAGCAGCGCGCTGAACATCGTTGCGCCCGGTAGCTATGCGGATATCGCCGTCACCAAAGCGGCCACCAACGCGAACCCTGTGATCGGTGATGAGGATGTCTACACGATCACCGCGCACAACAACGGCCCGCTCGACGCCACCCGCGTCACCGTGACCGACGTGCTTCCCAGCGGGCTCGTGTATGTGAGCTCGGTGGCGTCGGCAGGCTCCTACGACGCGGCGAGCGGACTCTGGACGATCGGTGCGCTCGCCGACGGCGCCTCGGCAACCCTGCATATCACTGTGAAACTCGCCGCGCTCGGGGCGATCACCAACACCGCGACGAAATCCGGTGAGACCCAGACAGACCCGGTTCCGGGCAACAACGTGTCGTCGGTGACGATCGATGTGGCTTCGGCCCCGACCCCGCCAGTCCCCAGCACCGGTGCCCAGCCGCCGTCATTTGCCACCGTGCTTGGTCAAGGTATCGCGCTGTTCGGCGTCCTGCTCTGCGTGGTCGCGCTGATCGTGCGGCGGCAAGGGCTCACCATGAGTCTACGTAGCGCCGCTTCGGGCCCTCCCGCCGCGAATCCTCCGGGCGAAGGATCACCGCTGCCACCTGTGCGCGGGTCTCCGCCGGGTCGACCACGTCATCGACCTCGAAATACGTTGCGGTGTTGAGTGCGGTGCCGCGTTCGTACGCATCGGCAACCATGGAGCCGAAGCGTGCTTTCCGCGCGTCGGGGTCATCGATCGCATCGAGTTCCTTGCGGTAGGCGAGCCTCACCGCTCCCTCGAGGCCCATACCGCCGAACTCTCCTGTGGGCCAGGCGACCGTCATGAGCGTGGCACGGAAACTCCCGCCCGCCATCGCCTGAGCACCAAGCCCATATCCCTTGCGCAGCACCACGGTCATGAACGGCACCGTGAGCGCCGCCCCGGCGAGAAACAGCCGGCTGGCATGTCGCACCAACGCCGTCTTCTCCGCATCCGGACCGACCATGATCCCCGGCGTATCGCAGAGAAACAGCACCGGCAGGCGAAATGCCTCGCAGAGTTGGAGGAATCGGGCCGCTTTGTCGGCGCAGTCGCTCGTGATCGCGCCCGCCAGGTGCATCGGATTGTTGGCAAGGATCGCCACCGCGCGACCCTCGACGCGGGCAAGGACGGTGACCATGCCGCGCGCGAACTTCGGTCGCAGTTCGAGAGTCGAGCCGGTGTCGGCGAGGATGTCGATCGCGCGGTGCACGTCGTAGGCGCGGCGCCGGTTCTCGGGCACCACGTCGCGCAAGGGCCGCTGATCCGGCGCCTCCCAGGTTGCGATCGGTCCCTGGAAGAACGAGATCGCCTGTTTGGCGAGTCGCACCGCGTCGGCCTCGTCCATCGCCGCGATGTCGATGACCCCGTTGCCCACCTGCATGTCGAACGGCCCGACCTGGTCGGCGTCGACGACCCCGAGCCCGCCGCCCTCGATCATCGCGGGGCCGCCCATGCCGATGCTCGCGTCCGGCGTGGCGATGATCAAGTCGCAGCAGCCGAGCAGCGCTGCGTTCCCCGCGAAGCATCGGCCCGATGCGATGCCGATCCGCGGCACCAATCCCGAGAGCCGTGCCCAGAGCGCGAAGGCCATGACGTCGAGCCCGGCGACCATGGCGTGGTCAGTGTCACCGGGACGGCCGCCGCCACCTTCGGCGAAGAGCACCACGGGGAGGCGGCGGCGTTCGATGACGTCGAAGAGGCGGTCCTTCTTGCGGTGCCCCATCGTCCCCTGGGTGCCCGCGAGCACCGTGTAGTCGTACGAGAGAACGGCGCAGTCCGCGCGATCCTCTCCGACCTGGGCGCTGTTGATGCGCGCGGTGCCGGCCACCAGCCCGTCAGCCGGGGTGCGGGCGATCAGGTCGTCGAGCGCGCGGCGCCCGCGCTGCGCTGCGATGGCCAGGGCTCCGTATTCGACAAATGACCCGGGATCGCACAGATCATCGAGGTTCTCGCGGGCGGTGCGACGTCCTGCGGCGTGGCGGGCCGCGACGACATCGGAGCGTGCGGCGTCGCGCGTCACCTCGCGCCGGCGCAGCGTCTCCGCGAGGTCGGACCGAGTTGTCTCATCCGGCATCCGGCGAGCTTAGGGGCTGTCGCGGGAGGACCGTCCCTGGGAAGGCGATCAGGTCGCCAAAGTCGCTCGTCGTCACGATCCTCTGCGACGGCGATCAGCCCTCTCAGACGCGGGTCGGCAATCCGGTCCCGCCGAGCGGCATCCCGCTCTTGTACCCAGGATCGAACCGCCGGCGACAGTGCGCCCCGAGGAGGAGGGTCAGGTGATCATCGACTGGGACGCGGCCGTGGCGGAGAAGACACACTCGGGGAGTTGACGCCCGGGGTATGGCGCTATCGTCACGCCGTTCCGTGGCGCCGCGTCAGCGAGCGTTGGCGCCCTGTGAGGGGCGTTTGGCTCGCGCGAGAAACGTGAACAGTTGGACGTCCGGTGCAAACACCCGTGGCGTTGACGTCAGACGGTTGGCGCCG
Source organism: Candidatus Dormiibacterota bacterium (assembly GCA_041691155.1). Lineage (GTDB taxonomy): Bacteria > Chloroflexota > Dormibacteria > Aeolococcales > Aeolococcaceae > Palsa-851. The sequence continues at coordinate 71,299 of JBEPVD010000001.1, forward strand.
ACACCGACGGTCGTGTCCGGAACCGCGATGAAGTCCAGCTCGGTGAACCCGGCTTCCATGAACCAGACGCGGATCGTTGGTGTCAAGTCTGGCGAGAACGTCCCTCGTGTCCAGATCACTGTGGCATCCGGTGCGCAGAGGGTTGCGAGTTGATCGATGGTGTGGTGGACATCCTCGTCGGTGATGTTGCCGAAAACTCCGCACACGAGAACGATGTCGGCGGGGACGCGATCCGCGTATGCGCTGGTGTTCGCGGCGTCGCCGGTGACCAACTCGACCTGCGGCGCCACCTCCCGCGCACGATCGCGACCCCGTTGGGCGAGCTCGGGGTCGAGTTCGACGAGCCGTGCGCTGACGTCCGCCTCACGCGGATGTCCGGGGAGCACGCCGAGCAGGTCACGGCCGTCGCCCGCGCACAAGCTGATGATGTGAATCGGACCAGGTCGACAAGAATCTAGTGCGGTGCTGATCAGTCCCTGAACAATCGCGAGACGTCGCCACAGTGGCGACCCGGGCTCATACCCGTCGTGCCAGGCGACCCATTCACTCACGAGTCCATTATCCCGACGTGACTTGGCGGCGACGCACATCGCGGAAGATCACAAGCGCACTAGGCTCTGAGGGCACCGGATGCTGCGGTGGCGAGTCGTTGACCAAGGTTGTCGCTAGCCATTTCTGGGTGGCCGGCTCGGAGGGTCGCATCCCGATTGAGCACTACTGCATGAGCGCTCTAAGCGACAGCGGCGGCGAATTTGGCGAAGAGGTCCCCGGGCAACGGGAACTCTAGGCGCCACGTGATCGCCATCGGACGGTCCCCTTCGTGTCGCACGTAGGTCGCCGGACCGAGGCACCAAAAGGCACGATCTGCCTGCTGGAGTCTGGCGAACAGCATCACGTCGCTGCCGTTCTCGACGTGGTGCTGGTATCGGAGCCCCGTTTCGCTGTCGGCTCTAGTGATCGACTGACTTTCCCAATGGATCAGATCGCGACTAACTGCGTAGTCGCGGTACCGGGTCGTCGGGGAGAACATTCCCGTCGACTTGTCCAATGTGAACGCGAACAGATCTGCGCCTGCCTCTGGAGCCCAACGCACCCCCGTTTGCCAGAGCGCCACGCGTGCACCGACGCCAATCCCAAAGGCCGCGAGAATCTCAAGGCGCGTATATCGGGCATGCACCCGCAACGGAAGATCACGGCGGTTCGGGAGATCGTACTGAACGTGGTCGACTGCGCTTCTCAACACTCCCAAGAGTTCAGATGCCTCGCGCCGGACCTGGGGATGGGCCGCGATCACATCGAGCCCCTGCTGCAACCCTGCATCGCGTCGCAGTCCTGCTACCGGTACTTCAGTCACGAGTTGGCAGACCAGCATCCGCGCAAAACGACGCTGGCTCGTGGTCATTTCGTCGAGCAAAGGTGCGTCGTCTTCAAGCAGCAACCGGTAATACTCCAAGCGTCCGGGATCGTCGACATGGCGAAGCCGTCCGACGCCTCGGCGAAGGATCTGCTCCTGGGGTCCCGGAGACGCGACCGGAACTCCCGCGCTTTCGCATAGGTCGGACCAAGAACGGTTCCCCCGATAGATGTCGTCAATGTCCAAACCGCTGTGCTCGAGAAAGGCCGCGAGCGTCGGCTGAATCTCCGCTTGCACCATCGATCGAAGGTCATCTACCTTCGCAGGCCACCGGTCCGGAATGGCAGAACGGATGCTTTCGAGCACGATCTCCGTTGACTTCCGGTCGAGCTCCATGTTGCAGCCCGCCGGAAGAAACGGAAATCCGCCCTCGACCTGCGTTGCGATCTCGCGGCGCGTCCCATTCAGTAAGGCCTGGAAGCGGCGGTCGAATCGAAACTCGCGACGATGTAGGCCGACAAAATCAAGGACGGTGCACATCGTCTTTCCCGCTTCGCGACGTAGGCCTCGGCCCAGTTGCTGCAGGAAAAGAACCGGAGACTCGGTGGGTCGCAGCATGAGCAGTGTGTCGACGGCGGGGACGTCGAGGCCTTCGTTGAAGAGGTCCACGGAAAAAAGGACGCGAAGCTGACCGTCAGCCAGGGCCGTGCGTGCCGCACGACGTTCATCGTCGGAGGTATCCCCTGATATGGCACGGGAAGGTATTCCAGCATCGTTGAAGAGGCTCGCCATGAACTCAGCATGCTTGACGCTGACGCAGAAACCGAGGCACCGAGTTGTGGATATGTCGTCAACATGCTCGAGGAACTCCTTGACGACGAGGCGTGCCCAGACGTCGGACGCCGTGTAAAGGGCGGAGAGGCGCTCGACGTCGTAGCCCGTGCCACGTCGCCATGGAACATCGCGGAGGTCAAGGCCATCGTGGATGCCGTAGTAGCTGAAGGGCGAGAGGTAATGCTGATCGATCGCATCCCAGAGTCGAAGCTCTGCGGCGATCCGATCGTCGAACCAATGGAGAATCGGCAACCCGTCAGCGCGTTCCGGGGTCGCGGTGAGGCCGAGCAGTTCGACCGGCTCAACATGCTCCAGGAGACGTGCATACGAAGGCGCAGCCGCGTGGTGAAATTCATCGACGATCACGACGTCGAAATGGTCTGGTGCGAGGTTCGCCAAATCCGCGGTGCTGAGGCTTTGGATCGAGGCAAAAACGTGATTGAAGTCTCGGGGCCGCCTTCCGCCGATCCATTGCTCACCAAAGTTTGGATCGCGAAGCGCATGCCTGAACGTCGCCAGACTCTGATCAAGGATTTCCTGCCGATGTGCGACGAAGAGCAAGCGATGTTGCTGCAGGCTCGCTTTGAGACTTACGTAGTCGAGCGCCGCCATCACCGTCTTGCCGGTTCCGGTTGCTGAAACGATGAGGTTGCGATGGTTGCCCGCTTGTCGCGCGACGGTGAGTTCCTCGAGCATCCGCGCCTGGAACGGAAGGGGCGTGATCGCGACGGGACTGAGGTACACCCTCGGTCCCGAGGTCGCGTCCTTCCCCTTCTGATGATCGAATTCCTCGGGATCGTAGCCACGGAAGTCAGGCGACTCCCAGTACGTGTCGAAGACTGCCGTCACCTTGTCGATGACGTCGGGATTGCGAGCACCCGAGATGCGAACGTTCCATTCGAGGCCATCAACTTGCGCCGCATGCGTGAGGTTGGACGACCCGATGTACGCAGTCGAGAATCCGGAAGCCCGATGGAAGAGCCACGCTTTCGCGTGCAGGCGCGTCGTTGTAAGGTCGTACGAAACGCGGACCTCAGCGCCGAGTTCTGTCAGGCGGTCGAGGGCAGATCGTTGTGTCGATCCGGTGTAGGTGGTCGTCAGCACGCGGAGTCTCCCACCATCAGCGCAGTGGTCCGTCAGGGCCCGCCTCAGCGGATTGATCCCGCTTGAACGAATGAAAGCCATGAGTACGTCGACACGGTCGGCGGAGCCAATTTCTTCGGCCACCTGACGGCCGACGCGAGGCTCACCAGGTGCGTTCGTCAGCAACGTCGTGTCGAGCAGGGGAATCAACGGCCCGTCGATGGGTTTAGCGGTGCCGTCCGGGCGAAGCGTCGTGACGGCACGAAGGAGTTCGCCGGGCTCAGCGAGGATCTCGCTGCTGATATCGGCACCCGTGACGATCGTTTCAAGTCGCTCGAGGAGAGCACGCGCGACAGCGACCCCCGCTTCGACGCGCTCCGACTCAGGCACATCAGCGAGAGCGCGCTTGATTTGGAGCCCGAGGTGCAACGCGATCCGATCGGCAGCCTCAGCGTGGTGCAAAGGGTCCTGTCGCAGTAGGCGATGGTCCAGCCTGCTAAGGCGGTCTTGAAGCCCTGCAGTAATGAGCAACTCATAGAGACCAGGCTCGAGTTGGTCCAGGGCCGACGACGAACGCGTTTGCGCCATAACGCGGCCGATCTATCGCCTCCTGTCGTTGTCAGGGATCGAAAATTCGGAACTGGTGCCCGCTCAGGGACTCGAACCCTGGACCAAGGGATTAAGAGTCCCCTGCTCTACCAACTGAGCTAAACGGGCCAGAGCCCCGATTCTAACCGGGGGTCACCGGCCAGCCGGACCGGCTCCCGAACCGACCCGGCCGGCGCGACGCTCGCCACCGAGCCAGATCATCGACCGGTACTGCTGCGCGAGACGCATCCGGAGCGGCGGCGGAGACGGCGAAACCGAGCCGGAGATCGGAGATGTGGTCCGCTCCTCGAGTGCCGTGCGGAGATCGGCGGCGCTCGATCCGGGAAACACGGTCAGCACCCGGCCGAGGTCGTGCTCGCCGAAATGGCTGTCTCCGGCACCGACCGCCGCGCCCAATTGCTCGCGATATTCCGCGTAGAACATGTCCAGGTGGCCCCAGGTCCCGGGAAGGACCGGCGCGGTATGGCGCATCTCGATCCCGTCCACCCGGTGGGTCTCCAGAAGACGCTGGGCCCGGCCCGGGGTCATCGAGGCGAACCACGTCGGCATGAAGGGATGGGCGATGAGCGCCAGCCCCCCGGCGTCGTGAATCGCGTCGACCGTGTCCTCGACCGACATGTGCATACGGATCTGACGCTCGAGAAACAGCCCCACGATGTGAATGCCGGGCGGAAACGAGGCGGTCACCTCCTCGCCTCGGACGATGTCGACACCGAGCGCTGCCCCCGCCTCGATCGCCGGGCCGAGCTCGGCGATCGTGTCGTGATCGGTGATGCAGAGGACGTTGATGCCGATCGCGGCAGCAGCGCGCACCAGCGCCACGGCACTGACCATGCCGTCACTCGCGAGCGTGTGCGCGTGCACCTCGGCGCGACCGAGTCCATCGGCCGGGCGCACGAAAGGACGGGATGTCTGCCGCATCGGGCCAGTGTAGTGGGCCGCTGAGAGTGCGCTGAGAACCGGCGTCTGAGATCGTCTCGTTGCTGAGATGTGGCGAACCCACTCATATACTCGAAGCAATGAGTGGGCCGATTCGCATCCTCGTCGTGGACGACGAGCAGAGCATCACCGACTTCATCGCGCTCGGTTTGCGCCATGAGGGCTTCGACGTCCGCACCGCGCCGGACGGTCATGTGGCCCTTCGCGTCGTCGACGAATTCAAGCCCCACCTCGTGGTGCTCGACCTCATGATGCCGCGCGTCAATGGCTGGGAGCTCTGCAAGGCCCTGTCGGGCGACCGCTCGCGCGGGATCATCATCCTCAGCGCGCGCGACGAGACCAGTGACCGCATCCATGGCCTGGAACTGGGCGCCGACGACTACCTCGTCAAGCCGTTCGACTTTGCGGAATTGCTCGCCCGAATTCGCGCTGTGCTCCGCCGCCGCAACCCCGATCTCACACGCGTCGTCGACGTCGGCAACCTCAGCATCGACACGGTGACCCGCGAAGTCCGCGCCGGCGACCGCGCGATCGATCTCTCGGTCCGTGAGTACGACCTGCTCCTCTATCTCGCCAGCCACGCGGACCAGGTGCTCCCGCGCCAGCGCATTCTCGACGAAGTATGGGGATACAACTTCTTCGGCGACGAGAACAACATCGAGGTCTACGTCCGCTACCTGCGCACCAAGCTTGGCGACATCACGCATGAACGAATCCAGACCGTGCGCGGCGTGGGCTATCGCCTGCGCAGCACGGTCGACGGGAGCGACGCCGCGGAGCGGTAGGACGTGCGTCGTATCGCTCACGCTCTCGCGTCGTTGCGCTGGCGGCTGACACTCACGTTTGTCGGGCTGCTGGCGCTGTTACTCGTGCTGCTTGCGGGCTACCAATATTTCACGCTGCGCGCGAGTCTGATCAGCAATCGTGTCGGCGAGATGCAGACTGACTTCAACTCAGCGACGCGCGTGATTGCGACCGTGGAACGCGGGCTTGGCGCCACCGCCACCGGACGCACGCTGTGCCGGACGCACCCGGAACTCGCGGGCGCGGCGGTCGCGCGGTCCGTCTCGGCGGTGACCGGCGAAACCGTGCAGGTGGTGGTGTTCAACCGCAACCTGTCGCAGGTTGCGGTGGCGCCGGTCGGTTCGACACCGCCGCAACTCGACGCGACCACACTCCAGCGCGTAGCGAGCACCGGCATCCGGTCCGCGGCGCAGGTGGTGACCACCAGCGGTGGCGAGCAACTCGTGGTCGGCTTCCCGGTCATCGCGGGAACCGGGGCGTGCGGCGTGGCGGAACTCTCGCTCTCGATGACGCCCATCAACAACGTCCTCCACGATGAGCTGCTCCTCATCACAGCGGGGGGTGTGGTGTTGCTGATCGTCGTGTTGGTGCTCGGCGTCCTGCTCACCGGCCGGACGCTCGCCCCGATGCGCCGTCTGACCGCCACGGCCGAGCAACTCGCAGCCGGTGACCTTGGCGCGCGGAGCAGGTTGACACCGAGCGCGGACGAGGTCGGTCAGCTCGCCGTGAGCTTCGATCACATGGCCGACCGTATCCAGGAATCCTTTACCGCGCAACAGGAATCCGAGGCGCGAGTGCGCCGGTTCATCGCCGACGCATCACACGAGCTGCGCACACCGGTCACCGCCTTGAAGGGGTACATCGACGTCCTTCGCAGAGGCGCCGGACGTGATCCCGAGGCGCTGGACGCGGCGCTGGCTGCGATGAGCAACGAGTCCGAGCGCATGCGCGAACTCGTCCTCGATCTCTTGACGCTCGCGCGCGTCGACGCGCAGCGCGAGTCGCAACCTGAGGACTTCGACCTCAACGGCGCCGTGAACGGGCTGCTCAATGAAGGCGTTCCGGGCATGCCGGAGGCGGTGGAGCGGATCTACGCAGCGTCACCGCTGTTCGTGCACGCCGATCGCGGAGCGGTGAGCACCATCGTGCGCAACCTGCTCGTCAACGCGTGCAAGTACGCGCAGGGTGCCGCGCAGCACTGGACGACCGCGATCGAAGGGGGCTGGGCGAAGCTCGAGGTGCGCGACGAAGGACCCGGCATCCCCGCATCCGACCTGACCCACGTCTTCGAACGGTTCTATCGCGGCGAGAAGACAAGGGCGCGCGAGGAAGGTGGCAGCGGTCTCGGCCTCAGCATCGTGCAGGCGCTCGCGCGTGCGCAGGGCGGCGATGTCGGAATTCAGAGCACCGAAGGCGTGGGCACGCGCGTCACGCTCTGGTTGCCGCTGGCGCCGGTCCCGCCGCCGCCTCCTACAAGTTGAACGGCGACTGAAACGAGAGCCCGCTCAACACGGTGAGCTGGCCGGTGGCCATCAACAGGCCGAAGCCAAACAGGATCACGCCGCCGACGATGCTGATGACGCGCAGGTGCCGGTTGACACTGCGCAGCACACCCTGGAGTCGATCGGCGAGCAACGCGACCAGCAGAAACGGTACGGCGAGCCCGAGGCAGTACAGCACCATGAACGGCAAGCCGCCGAACTCGCGGTTCTGCGCGAGCGTGAGGATGGCGCCGAGCTGCGGACCGAGGCACGGCAACCACCCGGCCGCGAACGTCAGACCGAGCAGCAATCCGCCGGCGGCACCGCTCGAGACCGGAAGATGGAAACGGCGCTCACGCGCGAGCCAGCCGAAGCGCAATACCCCCATCGTCTGCAGCGCGAGCACCATGATGATCGCGCCGGCGATGCGGTTCACCAGGTCGAGGTTGCGCTGGAAAACCGTGATCGCGAGCACGCCTTCGAGCAGGTAGTACTCCGCGATGAATACGACACTGAAGCCGATGACGAACGCAATGCCGGTCGTCATCGCAGCGCTCCGCCGGACGGTCGCCACGGTTCCTCCGCCCGCGGCGGCGAGCGCGGGCTGCCCGGCCTGTCCGCTGAGATACGCCGCGTAGGCGGGCATCAGGGGGAAGACGCAGGGCGACAGAAAGGAGACCAACCCCGCAAGAAACGCGAGCGGGATGGACGGACCCGATACTGCCCCGATCACGCGCCTAGGGTAGGTCGCGGGCTATCAGGGGGGCCCTTCGACGTAGTAGCGCTGCCGCCAGCGAATGTAGACGTACAGCGCCAGCAGCACGAAGAAGACCTCGTAGACCAGCGGCGTCGGCCAGTGGAATGCCGCCTGCGCGAAGCGCTGGATGCCGCTCGCCGGCGGCGGGGGAGCAGGTCCCTTGGCCACGGTGGGCACCGGCGTTGCTGTCGGCGTCGGGGTGGCGACCGCCGCCGGCACCGAAGCGCCTGGCGATTCGGCGACGAGCTTTGGCGGCACCGGCGCCCCCGTATCGCTTTCGAGGTACACGCGGCTGCCACCCGTCGGTGGGTTCAGCGCCACCACCACTTCCGGAGGCGTCGTGTTCGCGATCGCGATGGCGTCGACGTTCTTGCTGTCAGTGGGGAGCCCAAGGTCGTTCTTGTGGAAGGTGACGCCGCCGTCGGTGGAGCGAAAGAAGTCGCCACCGGTGCTCCCGCCGGCATCGGCGCCGGCGTATGCCAGCGTCGGATCGAGCGGTCCGTATTGCGCGACGGTCAGGGTCAGCCCGGTGGGCGTGCCGGTCGCCGCGGTCCATGTGGCACCGCCGTCGCCACTTCGGAAGAGGCCCTGTGAGGTCGCCACCAGCAGTGGTCGGGTGGGCACGGCGACATCGATCACCCCGGAGGTGATCGATCCCACCAGGGCACCGGAAGGCAGCCCGGAGTCCCGCACCTGCCAGGCTGAGCCGCCCGCACTGGTGAACACGTATCCCGTGGCGAGATTCCCGCTGTCCGCGCCGGCGATGACCGTGAACGTGGGGGAGTTGGCCGCAACCGCGACCGCCGCGATCGAGTACTCGGTGAGCCCCCCGCTGTGCCAGACCAGACCGTTCGGGCTCAGGGAAACACCGGAGTTCGTCCCGGCCGCGATGCCGTCGAGACCGAATGCCATGGAGCGGACGTCGAGATCGGTGAGGCCGGTGGACGCCGCGGTCCACGTGGACCCCGCGTCGGTGCTGGCGTAGATGCCCTTCCCTTCGGTTCCCGCGAAGGCGTTGGCCCCGTGACGCGCGTCAAACCCGACCGTCCAGACGCGAGTCCCGGTGAAGGTCTGCGTCCAGGTGGCGCCCGTATCGCGGGACACATAGACGCCGGAGTCAGTGCCCGCGACGATCGTGCTCGGCACCGACGGCTCCAGGGCGAGACTCCATATCTTTCCCGACCCGAGCCCTGGCAGGGTCCCGGCCTGCGTGAATCCGGTGGCTGCAGCCGACACGCGGCCGCTCCATGTGGTCCATCCCAGTACGACCACCGCCGCCAGCAGGAGGGCGCCGAGATGCCGCGTCCGCGGGCGCGACGACGCCGTGGCGGGCGGACAGGGGTTGGTAAGGGGGTAAGTTCTCACTGCATGGCGCGTGGTGAGTCGTGGGGTGGGGGACGGCGCCGCGCGGTCTCGGGCCGCGATCAGGGGAGACTGACCAACCATACCAGCGCGTTCCGCGTTTAGCGGCCGCCCCGTCGAGGTACGTGCGATCCAGATGGCAACCACCTTCAAGGACTACTACGCGATTCTCGGTGTCGCCCGTGCCGCCACCGAGAAGGAGATCCGGGCCGCGTTCCGCAAGCTCGCCCGCAAGCATCACCCCGATGTGAACCAGGGCGACAAGTCGGCCGAGGACCGCTTTAAGGAGATCAACGAGGCCAATGAGGTGCTCGGCGATCCCGAAAAGCGCAAGAAATACGATGAGCTCGGCCCCCGCTGGCAGGAGTACGAGCAGTGGGAACGGGCCGGTAAGCCTGGTCCCAATCCCTTCGCGGGCAACCAGCAGCACTACGGTTACCGGACGGCCTCCCCCGAGGAGCTCGAGGGAATGTTCGGCAACCGCGCCCCGTTCAGCGACTTCTTCCAGCAGTTCTTCGGTGGTGATGCACCGCAAGGGCAGGAGGGCTACAGCCCGGTGCGACGCCGGCGGAATGCGCCGAGGAAAGGCCAGGACGTCGAGGGCGACACTGAGATCAGCCTCGAGGAGGCGTTCACCGGATCGACCTTGACCGTCGACATGAGCTCCACGGACGGCCCTCGCCGCGTGGAGGTGAAGATCCCGGCGGGCATCCATGAGGGTGCTCGGGTGCGCGCATCGGGCCAGGGGAGCGCTGGACGGGGCGGAGGCCCCAGAGGCGATCTCTTCATCCGTGTGCATGTAAAGCCGCACCCCGTGTTCACACGGACGGGCGCAGACGTCAGCGTGCGCGTTGCGACACCGCTGGCGACAGCGATCGCCGGCGGCACGGTCGCGGTCCCGACTCTTCGCGGCACCACCGCGCAACTCACCATCCCCGAGGGCACGCAGAACGGTGCGAGGCTCCGCCTTCGTGGGCTGGGAATGCCGCTCCTCAAGGGCGAGGGGTCGGGGGACCTCCTGGCAACCATCGATACCAGGCTGCCGCAGCCGCTCCCCGAGGATCTCGTGGCCTGGGCGCGGTCGCAGCAACCGCCGGGGATCGCCTAGCCGACCGTCAGCGGGTGCTCCCGCGTCGACCGCACGATAGTGCAGACGTCGCCTTCGCAGGTGGATGCGATGACATCGAAGGTGAGTATCCCGGAGCCCTCGCGACCCAACTGCACGTCGACGGTGACCGGCAGCATGTCCAGTGCCCAGGATCGCGGCCCGGCGCCGAGCAGCGTCTGAGGATCGGCGCTCACGTTCACCCGAACCGGCGGGCCCTGCGTACGGTCGAGGTCTGATCCAACCACGTCGAGGTCGGCAGTCAGGGTCAGCGCCGCTCCCGCTCGGCCTGACAGCGGCGTCCCGGTCGATCCTTCCGTGCCGTGCCGGTCCGTGATCCCGATCTCCGTGATTGCGCCGCTACCGAGATCCACCGTCACGATCCGGTGGTTGTTCGTGTCCGCCACCACGAGGCGTCCATCCGGCAGCACGTCAAGCCCGCCCGGCTCGTCCACGGGCTCCAGCAGTGCCACGGTGCGAAGGTTCCCGTCCGTCCAGACCCGCAGCCTCGAGTTGAAGGTGTCGGCGACCGCGATGGATCCATCGGCAAGCGCTACGACGCCGAGCGGGTGCTGCAGTCGAGCGGTGGCCCGGTCTCCGTCGGCGGCACCCCATTCGAAAAGACCCGAGCCGGCCAGTGTTTCCACACGGTTGTCGCGCAGGACCCGCAGTGCCGACACCTCGGAGTCCGCGAACGCCAGGCCGTCCCCACACCGGGTCAGTCCACTCGGCTGAGCAAGGTGCGCCTCCCGGGCGGGACCGTCTCGCAGGCCCTCGGCGCCGCTCCCGGCGAGCACCAGCACTGGGCCGCCGCCGGCCGGCACAGTCACGATCCGGTGCAATCCCGCTTCCGCGATGGCGATACGTCCGTCGTCGAGCACGACGGCGTCCCAGGGCGAGCGCAGGTCGGAGGCCAGCACCGTCCGCTCCCCGCCAGGCAGCGAGACGGCAACCACCATCCCGGCGACGGTGTCGCAGACCAGCAGGCGCTCCGCGTCGAAGCGCACACCCTGGGGCTGGTGGAAGCCGCCGAACGCTCGCAGCAGGTGGCCATCGAGATCGCAGACGAGGACGCGGTCGTTGCCGGTGTCGGCGATTGCCAGGCGCTTCCCCCCGTCCGAGGCGACCTTGCCTGGAAAGGCGAGGGTGTGTTCGCTCCGTGTCGCGACCGGCGCGAAGGCGGGTCCGACGGCCAGATCCTCGCGGCCGTCGAGGAGCTGGGCGATGATTCCTTCGAGCGAAGGACCGTTCCCCTCACCAGATGCCATGGCGACGACGTATCCGTCAGGGTCGATGACCACCAAGGTCGGCCAGGCGCGGACGGCGTACTGCTGCCAGGTGTCCAGCTCCGGGTCGTTGAGCACGGGATGCCCGATGCGGTGTCGCGCGACCGCGCGCGCCACGGCCGCGTGGTCGGACTCGTGCGGGAACTTTGGCGAATGCACACCGATGACCACGAGGCGATCGCCAAAACGGTCCTCGAGCGGGCGCAACTCCTCGATGACGCGCAGGCAATTGATGCAGCAGAACGTCCAGAAATCGAGCACCACCACGCGACCACGAAGGTCGCGCAGCGACAGCGGACGATCGGTGTTCATCCACCCGCCGGAGCCGCGCAGTTCCGGGGCTCGCACGCGTCCGAGTGTGGTGGTCATGCGGTGCACATCATCGCGTGGTGACGGCCCACGACGCGCGCCCCGGATCGTCCTTGGCGGGCTTCACGGAGCCCTTGATATACTTGGGCACGGAGGTAGGTTGGTGTACCGACCAGCGGACGCGTTCGGGGCGCGGTGCCGGTCGTTCTCACCATATTTTGAAACTCTCCCTATCCCTTCCTGACCGGCAGGGGGTGGCCCTCCGCCCCCTGCCACTTTTCTGAGCGCTGCCGAACGTTGTCCGGCGCGTCAGTCAAGCAGCGATTGCCGCACTAATGTGTGCTCGCGGTCGGGCCCGACGGAGACGACGTTCACGCTCGCACCGCACAGCTCGCCGATCCGCTCGATGTAGGTGCGGCAGGCTTCGGGCAGGTCCTCGTACCGCTGGCACTCGCGGGTCGGTGACATCCATCCGGGAAATTCCTCATAGATGGGGTCGACGTGCTTCAGGTGCGAGATGTTGGCCATCGGATGGTCCCAGTACTCGCCTTTGCTCATGTACCCGGTGCAGATCCTCAAGGTCTCGAACTCGTCGAGCACGTCGACTTTGGTGAGCACCATCGCGTCGATGCCGTTGGTCGCGACCGCGTAGCGCGAGATCGCGGCGTCGAACCATCCGACCCGGCGCGCGCGACCCGTGGTGGTACCGAACTCGACTCCCACCTCGCGCAGCTGGTCGCCAAGTGCGTCGGTCAACTCTGTCGGGAAAGGGCCGTATCCGACGCGCGTCGTGTATGCCTTGAACACCCCGACGGTTCGGGTCACCTTCGACGGCGGGATGCCGCTCCCGGTGCACGCTCCCCCTGCAGTTGGTGACGAAGATGTCACATACGGGTAGGTACCGAGGTCGATGTCGAGCATCACCCCCTGCGCGCCCTCCAGCAGGATGCGCTGGTTGGTGGTGAGGGCTGTCTGGATGATGGGGTAGATGTCGCGGATGTACGGATCGATGCGCTCCGCGTACCCGAGATACTCGTCGAGAATCTCACGCTCGTTGAACGGCTCGGCGCCGTAGAGCTTGGCGAGAGTCTCGTTCTTGAGGCGGAGCACGAAGCGCAACTTCTTGGCGAGGAACGCCGGCTTCTGCAGGTCGCCGATGCGGAAGCCGATGCGCCGCACCTTGTCCTCGTAGGCGGGGCCGATACCGCGCCAGGTGGTGCCGAGTCGATCGTCGCCGCGCATTTCCTCGCTGAACTTGTCGAGCACCGGGTGATACGGCATGACCATGTGCGCGCGCTCGCTGAGGACCAGGTTCTGCGCCGGAATGCCGCCCGCCTGCAGTTCGTCGAGTTCTTGCAGGAACGCCTTCGGGTCGACGACCACGCCGTGGCCGATGATGCAGGTCGTCTTCGGATACAGAATGCCGCTTGGGATCAGGTGGAAGCGATGTTCCTTTCCACCGGTGACCACGGTGTGCCCCGCGTTGTTGCCGCCCTGCGAGCGGATGACCATGTCGACGGTATCCGCGAGGAGGTCGATGACCTTGCCCTTGCCTTCATCGCCCCATTGACCGCCGACCAGGACCGTGACGCTCATTGACGCGGGAAGCGTACTGGACACGGGCTGTTCGGGATGCGTTTGGCCAGGCGCCGGTGGGGAAGACCCGTCAGTGCCGAGAATCCAGGCGGCCGGGACCAAGGGCCGGCCAGGCCGCGTGATCCCAATCGGGGGTCGCCGCCGGCATCGTCGGTACGATGCGAGCGATGCCCCGGTCGGTTGCCCCTGGTCTCGATGCCGCTCGTGCACCGCATGGCGACTGAAAGCGCGGGCGCCCGGCTTCGACGCTACCGGGTGACGTCGTGGTGGCCGACCGCAACGACCTTGGTCGTCGCCGAGCTCGGCCTCGGCGCCGCGCTGCTCGTGCCCATCACCTTCAGCGATCCGAACGGCGTCGATCCCTTCCTGGCACGACTGAGCGTCGCGTCGGTGCTCATCGCGCTGCCGTCGCTGTTCATCCGCCGTCTCGCTCCTGCCCGTCCGATTCTCCTGGCACTCGCGGCGGTCGCAACGACCTACACGCTGCTTTCGGCAGGGCCCCGGATCCTGTTCGACCTCCTCGGGACGCACTCGGGGAGCTTCGACGCGCAGGTCTTCTGGTCGTCAGTGGCCCAAGCCGTCGGGACTCTGCTCATCGCCTTCGCGGCGTTGCGGACGGTCGCGCCAGAGTGGCGGCCAGCGCTGCGCTTGCGTCATCTGGGCTTGCGCGGGCTCGCCTTCGGCATCTTCGGCTCGGCGCTGCTCGTCGGCCTCGGACTCGCGTTGCCGGCAGGAGTACTCGGTCGCGTCGCCCTCCAGCCGGTGGCGCTCCGCCGCGACTTCCCGTTTCTCGGACCCGCCAACGCGCTGCAGGCCTTCGCCCAGGAGGTGCAGTTCCGCGGTCTGCTGCTCGGTGCGCTCGAGCGAACCATGAGTCCGCGCTGGGCAAACGTATGCCAGGCCGCCGTCTTCGCCCTGGCGCACCTCGCGATCAGCTACGGCGGCCCTGAGGCACCCTTCGTCCCGATCACCTTCCTGGTCGGCCTCGCCTTCGGGTGGCTGGTGCGACGGACCAACTCGCTGTGGCCGGCGGTGATCATCCACGCGGTGGCGGACATCGCGCTGCAGTTCGGCATTGTCCAGGGGCTGTATGGGTTCTGACAGTCGCAGGCGCGTGATCCGGCTGGCAGCCACGGCGCTCATGGCGATGCCGGCGCTGGTGATCGGCGGCGCGACCGCGAAGGCGGCGCCCGCGTGGTGGAGCCAGGTCGCGCTTCGCGGCATCGCCGTTGCGCGAGTAGCTGCCATTGGTGACACGATCACAGTACGCACCGCGGCAGGCGAGAACCTGCTGTCGACAGACGGTGGGAAAACCTTCGCACCAGCGCCCGGTGCGGTGCTGCCGCCGACCAACACGGTAACCGTGGGCAGTCAGGAGTGGGCCATCGACCCGCTCGGTCATGTGGTCCATGACCCGGACATCGCAACCGGGAGCGCCACCCGGAACGATCCGCAAACACCTGACCTCGGCGCAGGCGCCGACCTGATCGCCTCGCCCGGAGCGTTGCCGGGGGTCGTGGTCGCGGTGGGGACCGACGGCAGCGTCTGGCGCCGCGGTCAGGACGGCGACTGGAAGCAGGCGCTCCTGCTGCTCCCGGCGAGCATCGTCCAGGGCGTGCCGAAGGTGACCTCGGTCACCGCGTTCACGACACCGCTGAGCGAGGCCATCTATCTCGGCACCGACGGCTATGCCGTGCTGGTCAGCACCGACGGGGGTGACGACTGGATCCGTGCCGGTCCCGGCCTCCCCGATTCCGTGCTCTCGCTCTCCGCAGACTCCGGACGCCACGCGGTGTACGCAGGCACTGCCGACGGCCTCTGGGTGCACGTGCTCCAGGAACTGCCGGCGCCGCCCGCATACCAGGACGCCGCGCTGGTGTGGCGGTGGCTCGGTATCGGCGCGGTGACCTTGGTCGCGTCCGCGCTGGCCCTGCTTGGCCTGATGCGCATCACGCCGCGCCGTACGACCGGCGCAGCGTCGTGATCCATCTCGACCTGGTCTCGGTCGCCGCTTCGCATCGCGGCGGCGCTGCTCGGATTGGCGTGGCGGTGCGCATCCTCGGCTGAACGCCGCCACCGGCGCTTCGGCTAGCGTGGCCACATGGCCAATCGACTTGCCGCCGAGTCCAGTCCCTACCTGCTGCAGCATGCCGACAACCCGGTGGACTGGTTTCCCTGGGGAGACGACGCCTTTGCTCGTGCGCGAGCGGATGACCGCCCCGTGCTGCTGTCGGTCGGGTACAGCGCCTGCCACTGGTGTCACGTGATGGCGCACGAGTCGTTCGAGAACGCCGAGATCGCGGCGCTGATGAACGAGCTGTTCGTCAGCATCAAGGTCGATCGCGAGGAGCGTCCCGACGTCGACTCCATCTACATGGGCGCCGCGCAGGCGATGGGCGTTGCCGGTGGCTGGCCGCTCACGGTCTTCCTGACACCAAACGGGCTGCCGTACTACGCGGGAACCTACTTCCCACCCCAGGAGCGCCAGGGGCTTCGCGGGTTTCCGTCGGTGCTGCAGGCTGCCGCGGCTGCGTATCACGGGCAGCGCGAAGAGATTGCCGAGATGGGCGAGAAGGTGCGCACGGCGGTCGCGCCGCGGCAACTGCCCGCTCCTGGGGAGCCGACCGCCGCACTGCTCGACACGGCCGCGAAAGCGCTCGCCGCGCAGACCGATCGTGCGCATGGAGGCTTCGGTGCAGCGCCGAAATTCCCCCATCCGCAAGCGCTCGATCTGCTCCTGCGGCGCTCGTTGGCCACTGGGGAAATCGCGCTTCGCGACGCGGCGCTGCTGACGCTGGATGCGATGGCCCGCGGCGGGATTCACGACCAGGTCGGCGGCGGCTTTCATCGCTACAGCGTCGACGCGCGGTGGTCGGTGCCGCACTTCGAGAAGATGCTCTACGACAACGCATTGCTCGCGCCCGTATATCTGCACGGATATCAACTGGGGTTGCGCGAGGATCTGCTCGAGGTATGCACGCGCACGCTCGACTACATGGCGCGCGAGCTACGCCTCGACAGTGGCGCATTCGCCGCGTCGCAGGACGCCGACAGCCCAGGTGGTGAGGGCGCCTTCTTCGTCTGGACTCCCGCACAGCTGCGAGACGTGCTCGGCGCCGACGACGCCGTCCTCGCGGCGCGCGTGTTCGGAGTAGTTGACGGAGGTAACTTCGAGCACGGCGCGACGGTGCTCTCGATGCCGTATCCGCTTGCGCACGTGGCGAGATCCATGCAGCTTGAGGAGTCCGCGTTGCACGAGCAGGTGGAGGATTTTCGAGCCCGGCTGCATGCCGCTCGCGTCTCGCGCGCCGCGCCCGCCCGTGATGGAAAGGTCATCGCCGCCTGGAACGCGCTCGCCATCACTGCGTTTGCCGAGGCGGGGTCCGCGCTTGGCCGCGACGACTACATCGAGATCGCGAGAGGGTGCGCGGATTTCATCCTCGAGCACCTGGTGCGCGACGGTGTCGTCCACCGCATCTGGAACGGAGCCGACGCGCGGATCATCGGCTTCCTCGACGACGTGGCCAATCTGGGCGACGCGCTCCTCAGTCTCTACGAGGCGACCGGTGAGCCGCGGTACTTCACCGCCGCGCTCCGCCTCAGCGAGCGGATCGTTGCGCAGTATCGCGACCCCGACGGCAACTACTTCGACACCGCCGACGACTCCGAGCCCCTGATCGTGCGTCCCCGGACCATCGACGACAATCCCGTGAGTGCCGGTCAGTCGGTGACAGCCACGCTGTTCTGCCGGATGCACGCCTTCACCGGTGACGCGCGCTGGTGCGACCATGCGTTGGAAATCATCGCGCCGCTGGTGACGGTGGTGGCGCGCGCGCCGCTTGCGGTTGCGGCACTCGCCGCAGCGATGGAACTCGCGGTCGGTCCGATGCGCGAGGTCGCCGTGGCCGGTGATGGTGGCGATGCGCGCACACGTGCGCTGCTCGATGTCGTGCAGCAACGATTCGATCCCTTGATCGTGGTCGCATGGGGCACTCCCGGCGACGTACCGCTGCTCGAAGGCAGAACCTCAGTTGGCGGCGTGCCCGCAGCCTACGTCTGCCGTGGCTTTGTGTGCCGGATGCCGGTGACCGACACCGATGCGCTGGAAGCCGACCTGGCTCGGCGCGACTGACGGATCAGAACTGACCGCAGCCTGACGGGGTCGCCATCTCCTCGAGCGGCGGCAGGAAGTCGAACGTCGGCAGCGTCCGGCGGTCACCGACCGGCAGATAGTCACCGGTGTGCTCGTCGTTGACGTACTCGAGGCGTGGACCGTGCGTCGCGATCTCGCGCAGGGCCGAGAGCAGCCGGTCGATGTGCTCGATGGTGGTGCCGACACCGAACGACGCGCGGATGGCACCCGGGATTTCCCAGTGCTCACCGCGGCGCAGCCGCTCCCGAATGGTGTGCGCGTCGGCGATGCTCACACCGAGGAGATGTGTGATGTACGGGTGCGCACAGAAACATCCGTGGCGCACGCCAACCGCATACTCGGCACTGAGCGCCGACGCGACCAGCGCGTGATGCATGTCGCCAACCGTGAAGGTGCTGACACCGAGGCGATCGATGTCGGGGCCATCCCACAGGCGAAGACGCTTGAGATTCGGGAGCTCGTCGATCTGTCCGTCGAGATATGCCAGGAGCCGCTTCTCGTGGGCCGCGATATGCGCCATGCCGGTCCGCTGCAGGATGGTGCATGCGGCGCCGAGTGCGATCGCGCCGACCACGTTGGGGCTCCCCGCCTCGTGACGGTCGGGAAGCGGCGCCCACTGGACGTCGTCAGCGGTCACGTACGTGACCGCGCCACCACCGGCGAGCATCGGCTCGGCATCGGCGAGCACCGCGGTCGGTCCGATCAGGGCTCCGCACCCGAACGGCGCGTACATCTTGTGCCCGGACAGCGCGAGAAAGTCGATGCCCATGGCGACCATGTCAATCGCGCGGTGTGGCGCGAGCTGCGCCGCGTCGACCGCGAGCAGCGCACCGTGTTCGTGCGCGATCCGACCGATCTCCGCAATCGGGAAGACCTCGCCCGTGACGTTGCTCGCGCCCGTGATCGCGACGATGCCGATTGGACGGTGACGATCCTCCAGGGCGCGGCGGATGTCGGCGAGGAGTTCCTCGGGCGATGCCGGTGCGTCGAGCAGGTCGACACGCGCGAGACGCCGCCAGGGCAGCATGTTCGCGTGGTGCTCGACGATGGTGCTGAGGACACCCTGATCCGGGCGCAGCACCAGGCAGTGCGCGAGCAGGTTGATCGCCTCGGTCGTGTTTCTGACGAAGATGACCGCATCTGAGGAGCGCGCGCCGACGAACGTCCCCACCGCCGAGCGCGCGGCCTCATAGGCCCGGGTTGACACCTGTGACGCGAACCCTGCTCCGCGATGCACGCTCGAATACCACGGCAGGAACTCGATCACCGCCTCGGCGACGGGCTCCATTGCCGGCGTGCTCGCCGCCATGTCCAGATTCACGTAGGTACGCGTCTCGCCGCTCGCGAGCTGTACTTCCAGGTCCTGACCCACGAGACGGGGGAGCACGATCCCGCCCCGGCCTGGGCTGCTCTTGGGTGAGGACTGCGTGATCATCTCGACTTCGAGGGTACCGCCATACGGCCTTCGAGGAGCACGTCACCAACGATGTCGCCACCGAGGTGATAGGCGACGTCGACCCAGTTCGGTGTGTTGAGGATGACCGCGTCGCAGCGGAGGCCGGCGCGCAGGATGCCGCGATCGGCCAGCCCCAGCGCGGCCGCGCCGCCGGCGGTGCCGGCCACCAGCGCCTGGGCAGGGGTCAGGCCGCCGAGCGCCACCGCCAGCGAGATCATGAGCGGCATCGATTCGCTGTAGCAGGTCCCGGGGTTGCAGTCGGTCGCCACCGCGACCGTGCAGCCTGCCTCGAGCAGCCGCCTGCCGGGCGGCGGGGGGCCGCCCAATACCACCGATGCGCCAGGAAGGATCACGCCCACGACACGGGCGGCCCTCATCGCCTGGAAGTCACTGTCCAATGCGTGCTCGAGGTGGTCGGCGCTGACCGCTCCCGATCGCGCTGCGAGCAGCGCGCCACCGGTGCGGGTGCGCTGCTCCGCATGGATCTTGGGACGCATGCCGTGTGCGCGTGCTGCCGTGAACACGCGCTCGCATTCCTCGGCGGTGTATGCGCCCTCCTCGCAGAAGGCGTCGACGAAATGCGCCCGCCGGGCCGCGTCGGCCACGCCGGCGACACACACGTCGTCGATGAAATCGTCGCGCGAACCCTCCGGCAGCGCGTGCAGCGGCAGGTAGGTCGGCACGATGTCGGGGACGTCCGATTCGGTGTCAACCCGCAGCGCGGCGTCGAGCTGCCGCATCTCCGCGTCGTGCTCGAGCCCGTAACCACTCTTCACCTCGACGGTCGTCGTGCCGTGCGCGAGCATGCGTCGCGCCCGCGGCTTCGCCGCCGCGGCCAGCTCCTCGACGCTCCCGGCGGCGGTGGCTCGCACGGTTGCGCGAATGCCGCCACCCCCGGCCGCGATCTCCTCGTAGGTTGCGCCTGACGCCCGCTGCGCGTACTCATCCCCGCGGTCACCGAGCCAGACGATGTGCGTGTGCGAGTCGACGAAGCCTGGAATGACTGCGGCGCCGCGCGCGTGGATCTCGACGGCACCGTCGGGAACTTTCGATCGATCCAGCTGGGCTTCGGGACCGGCATAGACGATGACCCCATCACGCGCCATCAGTGCTGCGTCGCGTATCACGCCGGGCGCATCGCCAAGCAGGGGGTCGCACGTGCACAGCGCCCCGATCCCCCGGACGACGACAGCGTTCACGGTCGGGACGCGGCGTCCGCGTCAAGCATGGGAACGCGGACTCCGCGTTCGCGCGCGGCGTCGCGCGCTTCGGGATACCCGGCGTCGGCATGACGCATCACGCCGGTGGACGGATCGTTGGTGAGCATCAGCTCGCATCGCTTCGCCGAGAGGTCGGTCCCGTCGGCACACACCTGCGCGCCCGCGTGAATCGACAGCCCCATGCCGACTCCGCCGCCGTGATGGACCGCGACCCAGGTTGCGCCGCTCGCAGTGTTGAGCAGTGCGTTCAGCACCGGCCAGTCGGCGATGGCGTCGCTGCCGTCGCGCATCGACTCGGTCTCGCGAAGCGGCGACGCGACCGAACCGCTGTCGAGATGATCGCGGCCGATCACCACCGGTGCCGAGAGTTCTCCACTCCGCACCATGTCGTTGAAGCGCATGCCGGCAAGATGGCGTTCGCCCGCGCCGAGCCAGCAGATGCGCGCCGGCAATCCCTGGAAGTGCACGCGTTCCCTCGCGAGGCCGATCCAACGGTGCAGACCATCATGGTCGGGGAACAACTCGAGCATCGCCTGGTCCGTCCGTGCGATGTCTTCCGGGTCGCCGCTCAACGCCACCCAGCGGAAGGGACCACGGCCCTCGCAGAACTGGTCGCGGATATAGGCGGGAACGAAGCCGGGATACGAGAACGCGTCGGCGTAGCCACCGATACGGGCCTGGTCGCGCAAGGAGTTGCCGTAGTCGAAGACCTCAGCGCCGCGACGCTGAAACTCCACCATCGCCTCGCAATGGCGCGCCATCGACTCGCGCGACCGGCGCATGTACTCCTCGGGATCGCCCGACCGGAGCGACGCGGCTACCTCGACGGTGAGCCCTGCGGGGATGTAGCCGTTGAGCGGGTCATGGGCACTCGTCTGGTCGGTGACCACGTCGATCGGCAGCGACGAGTCGAGCAGCAGCGGCAGCGCGTCGGCTGCATTCGCGCACACCGCCACCGAGAGCGCGCGGCCTTCCTCGCGCGCGACATCGCAGCGCCGCACTGCCGCATCGAGCGTGTCGCACACCTCGTCGACGTAGCCGGTGTCGAGGCGCCGCTGGATGCGCGAACGGTCGACTTCGATACACAGCGCGACGCCGCCGCTCATCGTCACCGCCAGCGGCTGCGCGCCACCCATGCCGCCGAGACCGGATGTCACCACGAGCCGTCCGCTCAGGCTGCCACCGAAGCGCTTGCGCGCGATGGCCTCGAAGGTCTCGAACGTGCCTTGCAGGATGCCCTGCGAGCCGATGTAAATCCACGACCCCGCGGTCATCTGTCCGTACATCGTCAGGCCGAGAGCCTCCAGCCGCCAGAACTCCTCCCAGGTCGCCCAGCGCGGTACCAGCAACGAGTTCGCGATGAGGACGCGCGGAGCCATCTCGTGCGTGCGCGCGACGCCCACCGGCTTGCCCGACTGCACGAGCAGCGTCTCGTCGTCGCGAAGTGAACGGAGCGACGCAACGATGGCGTCGAAGCATTCCCAGGAGCGCGCCGCGCGGCCGGTGCCGCCGTACACCACGAGTGAATCCGGATCCTCCGCCACCTCCGGGTCGAGGTTGTTCATGAGACAGCGCAAGGGCGCCTCGGTCTGCCAGCTGCCGCAGCTGAGCGTGTTCCCGCGCGGCGCGCGCACCGGTCGCGCTCCCGCGGTCATCGGAGGGTCACTCCGGCGTTGGACAGCGCAGTACGCCAGTCGCAATCGCGCACCCACGCCTCGGCCGCCTCGACATCGCCGAGCAGGACGCGATCCGCATCGAGCGACGGGGTGCGAACGCGCAGCGCCGCGATCAGCGCCCCGGTGGCCGGCGCGGGACGCAGCGGATGGCGCAGCTCAACGGCCTGGCTGGCAGCGAGCACCTCGATGGCGAGCACCGACCCGAGCAGTCGCACGCTGCGGCGTGTGCGCAGCGCCGCCTCGTAGCCCATCGACACGTGATCCTCCTGCCCGGCACTGGTTGCCGCGCTCTGCACCGCGAAGGGTGTCGCTGCATGACGAAGCGCCGCGACCAGTGCCGCCGCCGTGTACTGGGTGATCATCAACCCGCTGTTGAGACCGGGCTCCGGGCTGAGGAACGCGGGGAGACCGCGCGACCGCGCCGGGTCGAGCAGCCGGTCGACGCGACGCTCGCTGATCGAAGCGATGTCGGCGCACACCGACGCCAGCAGATCCGCGGCGTAGGCGAGTGCCTGCCCGTGGAAGTTGCCCGCACTGACGACGTCGTCGCCGAGCACCACCGGATTGTCGACAACACTGGCCAATTCATGCTCGACCGTCTGCCGGCAGAACCCGACCGCATCGCGAGCGGCGCCGTGCACCTGGGGCGCGCAGCGCAACGAGTACGCGTCCTGCACGGCGTGGCGCGACACCCGGTGCGAGGCAACGATCGGACTGTCGTGCAGCAGAGCGCGCAGGTTCGCCGCGGAGTCCGACTGCCCCTGCGCCGGCCGCAGCGCGACCACGCGCTCCTCGTAGGCCACCGCCGTTCCCAGGAGTGCCTCAACCGTCAACGCGCAGGCGATGTCCGCGACGCGCAACAGGTCCTCGAGGTCGTGCACCGCGAGCGACAGGAGGCTCGTCATCGCGTCGGTGCCGTTGATGAGCGCGAGTCCCTCCTTGGGCTCGACCTCGATCGGGGTGAGCCCGTGGGCGCGCAGCGCCGACGCACCGTCCACGCGCTCGCCGCTGCCGCCGGCGGTCCAGCCCTGGCCGAGCAGCACCGCTGCGACCGCGGCCAGCGGCGCGAGGTCCCCGGACGCACCCAGCGAGCCGTGCTCGGGCACCCAGGGCATGACACCCGAGCTGAGCAAGGCCAGGAGCGCCTCGACGAGATCGACGCGCACGCCCGAAAGCCCGGCTGCGAGGGTGCGGGCGCGCAGCAGGATCATCCCTCGCACCACCTCGTCGTCAAGCCGGGGACCGGAGCCGGCAGCGTGGCTCAACACCACAGATCGCTGCAGGAGCGCCCGGTCGGCAGGCGCGACCGCGCGATCGGCGAGGGCTCCGAATCCAGTCGTGACTCCGTAGACCACGGCGCCTTCCCGATCGAGGTTCTCCACGACCCGGCGAGCCGGGGCCATCCGTTCCTGGACCGCGGGATCGAGGCTCACCGCCTCGCGGCCACGAGCTGCGCGAACCACCGCGTCGATGGATAAAGCGCCGCCGTCGACATTGATCATGCGGCGAGCAGCCTACTCGACCCCGAAGCCGTCGAGAGGGACGCAGGTGTTCACAGGCTTGGTACAGCGAACCCAGGCGCGAGCCCGTACGTTATGCATACGTGGATTCGCACCCGGTTCCCCCTCCGTGGCCGCCATCGGAGGCCTGGCAGCCTCCGCTGAACTGGCCGCCGCCTCCGCCCGCGCCGCCCGGACACCACGATGCCTATCCGCGGCGCCGCTGGCCGCTCGCCCTGCTCGTGATCGGCGGGCTGGTGACGAGCGCAATCGGCGTGGTCGGCGGCGCCGCCGTCTCCACCGCCGGTGCCGTCGCGTCGGCGTCGCACCTCGCTGCCACCGGCGACTACGCCGGTGCGATCGCGCTGGATGAGGAGATCGCCACGCGAACCGGACCGCTGTACGTGCTCGATCCCGGGGCCGCAGCGCGCGCCACAGACGCCGCGCAGACGACCCTGATGGCGTGGGCCGCGGCGCTTGGTCGCGAGGGCAGGACCGATGAGGCGGTCGCGCTCTACCGGGCCGTGACCGCTCCGGCGTTGCGCACGCCGGCCGCCAACGCGCTGGCCGCGCTCCTCTACAAGGTGTCGGCGGCCCTGGCGGCGCGAGCCGAATTCGCACCAGCGATCCTCCGGCTCGACGAGATCATCCGGATCGCGCCGGCCACGCCGGGGGGCGTGCTGGCGAAGCAGCAACTTCCCATCGACCAGGCGGCGGAAGCCGGGTTGCTGGTCGCCTCCGGCCATGGGACTGACGCCGTTTCGATCCTGAACACGGTCGTCTCCGAGAACTCCGCGCAAGCGACACGGACCGCCAACAGCCTCTACCCCACGGCGTTGCTGTCCGCCGCCAAGCAGGACCTCGCCCAGCAGTCGTACTCGGAGGCGGTCACCTCGCTGCAGCACCTGGTGAGCAGTTTTCCCACGAGTTCTGAAGCGGCACAAGCGAAGGTGATGCTCGCGGCGCCACAGACCGTTTCGGGCACGCTCGTCAACAAGATCGGTGCGCCGGTGACCGCTCAGGTGCGGCTCAGCACGCACTACAAGGCGGGATCTGGCGCCACCTACCAGACCAGCGGTCCCTTCTACGACGCGACGTCGGACGCCTCGGGACAGTTCGCGATGATCGGCGTGCCGATCGGCGGGCCATATGTGCTCGAGGTCTTCTCGGACGGCAACTGGACGACGCAGATCGACCCCAACACCGATCAGCCCTCCCACCCGGTGAGCGTCAGCGCGTTGACGCCGGTGGAGCTCACGATCGTGGTCCTTCCCTCGTAAGGACCCCCCGGCGGGCTACGATGGGTCGGCGATGGGAGGGGAATTCGGGGGAGCAGTGCGTTTTCGACGCATCCCGCGCGCCCGGATGCAAGGCCAGGCCATCGTCGAGTTCGCGGTTGTGCTGCCGCTCTTTCTCTTCTGTTTGATCGCAGCCCTGGACGCCGGACTCTGGGCGGTCCAGACGTCAGCCGAGACCTCTGCGGTGGAGCAGGCCGTGATGGTGGCCGCATCGGCAGGATCGACGCCGACGGCGGAAACGGCTCCCGATGCGCGCGTCGTCACCGCGGCGATCACCACGCAGCTCCAGAGCGCGTTCTTCGGCACCGCGATCGTCAGCTGGTGTGACGTCGATGCGCAGGGAGCCTGCGCGCCTGCGGTCACGCAGCATTGCCCTTCAACACCCGCCGAGGTGCAGGCGAAAGAGGGCCCGCGCGTGGTCGCCGTCTGCGTGAGCGAACAGGACCCACCGGCCTGCGCCAATCCGCCGCCGGGACAGACCGCGCCCTATCCGCTCGGCTGTGGCGACTCCCCGATGATCACGGTTCGGGTCATCGGATTCGTCGCGTCGTTCGTACCCCCCGGCTTCGGCCCTGGGGCTCGCGGGTTCGAGCTTCCCACCGACATCTCCGCAACCACGCACACGCTCCGTTTCGCGCCGTGAGGCACGGACGTCCCCGTGGCGACGACGCCCAGGCAGTGCTCGAGACCGCGCTGGTCATTCCGATTCTGCTGTTCCTGGTGTGCAACTTCATCGCGCTGATGGTCCAGGTGACGGTGCAGGAGCAACTCAACGCAGCGACGGCGCTGGCCGCGCAGTCCAGATTCCAGGCGTCAGCGCACGCCGTCGACCCGGCCGATACGCGCTGCTGCGGTGCGCACGGCAACGACCTGAACACGGGCGGCCTGCCGACCGGTTGCCGGTATGCGGCCGAGTCCTTCTACGGATCCATGACCACGTACGCGGGCCTGCTGCACTGGCAGACCGCAACGCTGTGCACGGCGGGTGGCGACAGTGGCAACGGCGCCGTGCCGCCAGTACGGCCGGTCGCCTATCCCGGGTCACCTGCGCACTCGGACGTGTCGTGCGATATCGGGTCGGTCGGGCCGGGAGGTGTCTTGATCCCTGGCTACAAGGATCGAGCGCTGCATCCGCCGTCGGGACTCGACGTGGTCGTGTGCAGCGCGACGGCCCAACTCAATTTCTCGAACACGCCGCTCGCCTGGGGTGTGTTCTGGACGCCGACGCTGCACGCGCAGGCGGAGGCGTTGCCGCCACCGTTTCGCCAGTGATGGCAACGCCTCGCACGGCGCCACGGCGCCGCCAGCGCGGCCAGACACTGGTGATTTTCGCGCTGGGCTTCGCGCTGTTCCTCTTCAGCCTCACGTGTCTCGTCGCCGACACCGCGTACCTGTACGTATGGTCGGGGCGTGCGCAGGCAGCCGCGCAACTCGGCGCGCAGTCGGGAGCCGACTCCGTCGATCCGCGCTATCTGTACGAGAATCCCGGGGCCTGCGCTACCTCCGGTGCAGTGTGTGTCGCGCAGATTGTCGACATCAGCGTGAAGGATCGTTCCGGCGCGCTCTACGCGTTTCAGCGCGCGTGCATCCAGGCCGCGGACCAGTCCGCCCAAGTGCCGCGGAGTCCGACGAGTGTTGCCTTGAAAACCGCCGACGATACGCAATCACCTGACGGGACCTGGTGCGCGAGCAACGGATGCCGTGTCTATGCGGAGGTGTCGCGCGTGGTGCAGCTGCCGATTCCCTTTCCGGGATTTCCGAGCACTGTCACCGTGCGCGGCAGTGCCAACGCTGCGCCGGTGGTGGGCACCGATGTCGCGACCTCCACGTGCCTCGGCGTTGCGTGGGTGCCGTCGCCACCGCCTCGTTAGCGGTGGTGGACGCGAACGGCCGGCCCGTGGCACTTGGCCGCAATGCTCGGCGCCTGACCTCAGGCGATCTCTCGGTCGGCGCCGGCGCGGGGCTCGCGAATGTCGGGGCTCTGCATTCGCGCACCGAGATCGCGCGCGATCTGACGGCCGTTGGGGCTACCCCACCCACTCGCGAGATCCCAACCGCGGGTTGCGCGGTATGGACCGCCGGTGTCCCCCGCGATGACATCGTTGAACCCGCGGCCCCGTCTGGCGTACAGCGCGGAGTGCGGCAGTCCGATCCTGTGTCCGAGCTGCGCGGAGACGAGGGTCCAGAGCGCGGTGTACATCGGGGCGACTGCGCTGGTTCCTCCCGTGGATCGAAGCCGGCGCAACGCGACCACGTTCCACCCGGTCAGTGGATCCGCGTTGCCCGAGCCGTCTGGGAGGCCGCGCCCCGGGGCACCGCTGTCAGCCGATCGCGAGCGGATGCCGAGCGCGGCCTGGTACGCGGGGATCGGGAACATGGTGCTCACGCCGCTGCCGGCCGCGCCCGCGCCACGCGAGAGCTCGTTCCACACGGTCTCGGTGCGGATGCGGCCGCGCGCGGCCAGGAGCGTTGTTCCGCCGCAAGCCCACGCATGCGGACTCGACGCCGGAAATTCAGGATGCTGATAGCCGTCGACCTCGTCGTTGGCTGACCCGGCATCACCGGCAGCCGCGCTGAAGGTCACGCCGTGCAATGCACCGATTGCAAACGCAGCGTCGAGGCCGCGCATCCCCTGCCGTGACCAGTGGTCCTCCGGCGCGCCCCAGCTGATCGAGACGGCGGCCGGATGTCGCATCGCGTCGGCAGCGGCGGTGGCGGCTGCATCGATGAAGCCGCGCTCACTGTTCGGCGCGTTGTAGCTGACGATGGTGAGATGTGCCTTCGGCGCCATGGCCGCGACCATGCCGCCGATCACCTGGTAGTCGAGCGCCACCTCGACATCGGCGCCATTCGGATCGGACGCCGGTGTTGCTCCGTCCAGCCACACGTTGGTGATGTCCGGAGCGGGAAGGCCGAGGCGCGCGAACGATGCCGCGAGGTCGAACGGATGGACCACACCACCGAGCTCGATCATCGCCGCAACCAGTTCGACTCCCTCGCCACCGTTGGCCAGACGCGGATAGTCGTACAACGACGCGAGCTGCGGCGGGTCGTACGCCACGATCGATGAGCGCCCGTCATCGAGCGACCGGAGATGGGAGCGGGCGAGGGGGCGATCGTCGAGCCCATAGACGCCGTCGACGATGCGGCCGATGTGCGCGGGAAGCGACACGGGACCGCTGTGCCCGCGGTATTCGACCGACCGGCCGTCGTTCTGCTGCCAGCGAAAACGCTCGAGGTCGACGTCGAACGCGCGCGCAAGCTGCTCCACTCGACCGCGAACCATGACCCTGCGTGTTGCGGCATCCTCGGCGGTGATGGACAAGCCGACCGAGGTCGCCCAACGCACCACACGATCCCTGTCGCCGGGTGCGAACCCGTGACGCGCGGTGAGTTGATTGATGTCGAGATGCCGGCTGCGCGCATCCGGCAATGACTGTAACCACGCGAGACTCTGTGCGGTCGTGGGGCCGGTCGGCCGCTCGCGAAGGAGCAGCGTGACCCCGACGTCGGCGCGCAGCTCGGCCTGGGTGAGTTTCCGCAGCCGGTGATGGCCGTGCCGAGTACCTCCGGCGGGATGGTACGCGCTGCCGCGCAGTGGAACGGAGTCGGGCATGGTCGTCCCCCTCTCGAGGACGCCGGGCGGGCGCCGCCGTGGCGACGGCGCAACATCCCGACGTGGAGCCGCCCATCATCGAGCCGCCGCGCGGACGTCTTACGGACGGCCGTGACGTCTCAGTTCGGCGTGCGCGTCCTGCCGATCGCTTCGATGGCGGTGTGATTCTCGAGTGACGTGAGATCGCCCAGGTCGGTGCCGAGATACACGGAGCGCACGACCCGGCGCAGCACCTTTGCGTTGCGCGTTTTGGGCAACTCCGACACAATCTCCACGGCGTGCGGCGCGAGTGCCTTCCCCAGGTCTTCGGCGACACGCTTGGCCAGCGCCGCCCGCAGCTCGGGTGAGTCCGTGACTCCTGGCTTGAGCACGACAAACACGACCAGCGCCTCGCCTTTGAGCGCATCCGGCACGCCGATGGCCGCCGCCTCGGCAACGGCCTTGTGCGCCACCAGCGCCGACTCGACCTCCGCGGGCCCCAGGCGCTTCCCGGCCACCTTGATGGTGTCGTCGCTGCGACCTCGTATGTACCAGAGGCCGTCCGCATCCACTTCGACCCAGTCGCCGTGCACCCAGACATCTGGCCAGCGCGACCAGTACGTGTCGAGATAGCGCTCGCGGTCGTGCCAGAACCCTTGCGTCATCCCCGGCCAGGGTGCGCGAATGACCAGCTCGCCAACCACGCCACGGACGCTCCGTCCGTGCTCATCCACCACGTCGGCGTCCATCCCGGGGCATGGACCGGCGAAGGCGCACGGCTGCAGCGGGGTGAGCATGTTGCCGGCGAGAATGCCGCCGGAGATCTCGGTGCCGCCCGAGTAGTTGATCACGGGGAGCCGACCACCGCCGACCTTCCGCTGATACCAGAGCCACGGGTCCGTGTTCCAGGGCTCGCCAGTTGATCCGAGCACGCGCAACGACGACAGGTCGTGCGCCGCCACCGGCGCATCGCCGGTGCGCATCAGCGCGCGGATGACCGTCGGTGCGATGCCGAGGACCGTGACGCGATGCCGCTCCACCACCGACCAGAGGCGATCCGGGCCGGGATGATCCGGGACGCCGTCGAAGAGCACGAGGGTCGCTCCGATGGTGAGCGCGCCGCAGATTGCCCATGGGCCCATCATCCAGCCGATATCGGTGAACCAGAGCAGCCGGTCGTGCTCGCCGATGTCGAAGCAGTGGACCATGTCCTGGGTCGCCTTGACAGGGAATCCGCCGTGGACGTGCACGGTGCCCTTGGGCCGGCCGGTCGTCCCGCTCGTGTAGATGATCATGAACGGCGAATCCGCGTCGGTGTCCGCGATCGGCGGGGAGACGTTGAACGACTCGGGCATCGGCTCGTAGCGCACATCTCGCCCAGGCCGCATCGACACACTGTCATCGCCGAGGCGCGGCACCACGAGGATGTGCTGCAGCGACGGCAACTGGTCCGCGGCCTCGTCGGCGACAGGCTTCATGTGCACCGCGCCGCCGCGCCTCCGGAAGCCGTCAACAATGACCAGAACCTTGGCATCACAGTCGAGCAGACGCGACACGATCGCCCCGGCTCCGTAGCCACTGAACAGCGGCACCACGATGGCACCCAGCCAGGCGCAGGCGAGAAAGAGCGCCGCGGTCTCGGGAATCATCGGGAGACACAGGCCGACGCCGTCGCCGGCGCCGATCCCGAGCTGCTGGAGCGTGTCGGCCGCGTATGCCGTCTGACGCTCGAGATCCGCGTAGCTCCACGCTCGGGTGCTGCCGTCGTCGCCCTCCCACACCAGCGCGGTGCGATCGGGCGTGCGACGCGCCCATCGGGTGACCGCGTTGCGTGCGAGATTCAGCTTCCCACCGCGCCAGAAATGGGTCCAGGGGAGTCCCTCGGATGTGTCCATCGCAGTGTCGAATCGGCGCGTCCACTCGATGCCGATGTCATCGGCCATCGCTGCCCAGAACCGCTGCGGGTCGTCGTGCGCGAGACGCGCCACCCCGTCCAGGTCGCCTGCGCCAAGCGAATCGATGAAGTGCCGCAACCGTGAGGCCCCGGCCTGTTCGGCGGTCGGGGTCCAGGCGAACCGCGCGTTGGGGGTCTCACTCATCGGGCGCCCACCATACCGCCCGGTCAGCGGTCGATCGCTGACATGTCCCAGTGGCGCGCACCGCGGACGTTGGCGAGATCGACCACGTCTTCCAGCCGCGCGATATCGATATCGTCGAGGGTGATCGCCGTCGAACCGGCGTTTTCCTCGAGGCGTTCGCGTCGCTTGGTTCCGGGGATCGGGACGATATCGGGTCCGCGGTACAGCAGCCAGGCCAGCGCCAGCTGCGCGCCGGTGACGCCCTTCTCGGCCGCCAGCTGGCCGACGCGCTGGGCGATCGCGGTGTTGGCCTCGAGATTCCCTTCGGCGAAGCGTGGGAACCTGGAGCGCCGGATGTCGGACTCGGCAAGCGTGTCCGCGGTCAGCGTCCCGGTGAGGATGCCCCGGCCGAGCGGGCTGTATGCCACGAAGCCGATGCCCAGCTCACGCATGGTCGGGAGCACGGACTCCTCCGCGTCGCGCGTGAAGAGTGAGTATTCCGATTGCACTGCCGAGAGCGGGTGCACCGCGTGCGCGCGGCGGATGGTGGCCGAGCCGGCCTCGCTCAGCCCGATGTACCGGACCTTGCCCTCCTGCATGAGTTCCGCCATCGCACCCACGGTTTCCTCGATGGGGACGGTACGGTCGAGGCGATGCTGGTAGTACAGGTCGATCACGTCGATGTCGAGCCGGCGAAGCGACGCCTCGCATGCGCTGTGCACGTAGTCGGGATGGCCGTTGATGGTCTGCCGCCCGTCGTCATGACGCTGGAGACCGAACTTGGTTGCGACCACATACTGATCGCGGCGTCCGGTCAATGCCTTCCCGACCAACTCCTCGTTGGTGAATGGGCCGTACATGTCGGCGGTGTCGAGCATGGTGACGCCCAGTTCCGCGGCGCGATCGATGGTCGCGATTGCCTCACGTTCGTCACGGTCGGCAGCAGCCCCGTAGAAGTCCGACATGCCCATGCAACCGAGCCCGAGCGCCGAGACTTCCAGCCCCTGTGTCCCCAGCTTGCGATGCTCCAACCTCACGTGCCTCCGAACCGATCTCCCGCCGATGGCAAAAGGATGCGCGAAGCGTGCGCCGCTACGCCACCTGCGTGATCGGTGGAGCGGTTGCGCGCTGCGCGCGCCGCGTGTCGGCCCACCCGTAGATCGTCGCCGCCGCCGCCGTGAGCCCTGCGACCAGGAACGCCAGCTGCGTCCCCCCGGACTCCGCAAGCCATCCGGCGAGAAGTCCACCCAGCGGCGCCGTGCCGAAGAACACGTAGCCGTAGATACCAAGCACGCGCCCGCGCATCTCGTCGGTCACCGCGAGCTGGAGGGCCGCGTTCGCCTGCGATGCATAGAGCGTGAAGGCGATGCCGAGCGCGATGAGTGCCGCACCCGACATCCACACGACATGCAGTGGCGCCAGGACGATTTCGGACGCCGAGAACATCGCCGCGCCGATGAGCATCGTATGCCGGCTCGCACGGCCGAGCGAAGCGGAGAACAGCGCGCCGACCAGGGCGCCAAACCCGAACAGGGCCGAGAGGATGCCGAAGACGCCGGGCCCGCTGTCGAGCGTGCGCGACGCCAGCACCGGAAGCAGCACGTTGAAGTTGATGCTGATCGTGGCGATCGCCAGCATCATCATCAGGATCGAGCGGATCACCGGCATCCGCCACGCGAACTTGAGGCCTTCGATCGATCCACGAAGCAGGTTCTGGTGGCGCTCGTCCCGGCTCACCGGGAACAGGTCGTCGACGCGCATGAGCCACAAGGCCGCGAGGACCGCGAGATAGCTCACCGCGTTGATGAGGAAGCAGATCCCGACGCCGGCCACGGCGATGAGGCCACCCGCGATGGCCGGGCCGACGATGCGCGAGGCGTTGAAAAGGCTGGAGTTGAGCGCGACCGCATTGGGCAATTCGTCGCGGCCGACCATCTGGATGGTGAATGCCTGACGGACCGGGTTGTCGAGGACGGTGATCACGCCGGTGATGCCCGCGATGACGTAGACCTCCCACACCGTTGCATGACCGCTGAGCGTGAGCGCTGCGAGCAGCGTCGCCGTGACCATGAACGCGCCCTGTGTTCCGAGCAATACCTTGCGCTGGTCGAGCCGGTCCGCCACCGCGCCGCCGAACAGCCCGAGGAGCGCATACGGACCGAACTGGCAGACGGCGAGGATGCCCACCGCGAGCGGGGAATGCGTGTTCTGGACGATGAACCACGCTTGTGCGACGCTCTGCATCCAGGTGCCGCTGATCGACACCACCTGGCCGAAGAAATACAGACGGTAGTTGTAGTGCCGGCTCAGGCTTGCGAAGGTGCGTGAGGTGGCATTCCCGATGCCGAGACTCATGCGCCTTCCACCAAAAGCGCCTCGAGGGGCGCGATGGCAGCGGCAACTGCCGCGAGGTCGGCCTCGGCGAGGTTGCCGAGCCGGGCCGAAAGCCATGCGGTGCGCTTTGTGCGGATGGCGCGAAGGACGCGCTGACCTTCGGCGGTGACCTCGAGGTCGACGCGACGGCGGTCGCGCTCGCCCTGACGACGCGTGACCAGCCCTGAGGCTTCGAGGCGATCGATGTGACCGCACACCGACGGCATCGAAGTGCCTTCACGGGAGGCGAGATCTGCCACGCCGATGCCGGGATTCCCCTCGATCAGGCCGAGCAGCGACAGCTGCCCGGCCGAAACGCCCGACCTGTGCACCTCGCGGCGCAGGTGCCGGTTCAAATGGAGGAGCACCGGCCGGAGCCGGTTGGCGATGTCGACGGGCTTGTTGCTGAGCTGCGGCATAATCTGGATTGATTATATAGCCTAACTAATCTTTTGGCAAGCGCCGCAACCATGTCTTGACCGCGGGAACCCAGGACCCGTATCGCGCGTCTCCATCTCCGCATGACCGAACCCGCGTGGAGGACCCGAGCGATGCGCAAATTCCTGTTTGCCGGTATGGGGGTTGCCGCAGCTGTCGTCCTGCAGGCGGGTCAGGTCGTCGCGTGCGGCGGGCTGGTCGCTCCCGACGGTGACGTCCACCTCGCCAAGGCCACCACGTTCGTCGCGTGGTCTGGCGGGATCGAGCACTACGTCACGAGTTTCGCGTTCACCGGAGCGGTCGTCGACGTGGGCTGGATCGTGCCGCTCCCCGCCGTGCCAACGTCCATCAAGGAAGCGGGAGCGTGGACGCTCCAACGCCTCGAGCGGGAGTTCGCGCCGCCCGTTGAATTCGACACGGTGGCCTCGGCGGCCGTGCCCGCTCCCGGAGCGCCGGCTGAGGTCCTGCAACAGGTCCAGGTCGAGGCGCTTGACATCACCGTCCTCAAGGGAAGTGGGCAGGCGGTCATCGACTGGTGCATCCACAACGGATTCCTCGTCTCCGCGGAGATCAAGGCACACCTGCTGCAGTACGCCTCCTCGACGCCGATCTTCATGGCCGCGAAATACAACACGTCGCTCGCGCTCGCCCGCCATCAGCAGGCGGGTGACGGCGTTCCGCTGCTCATCACGATGCCGACGCCGCACATCTGGGTGCCGCTCGAGATCCTCGCGACCGATGGCGTTCCGGTCAACGCCGATCTGTTCCTCCTCACCCCGCTGCCGCTGCGCACCGGAACCGGCCTGCCTGCGATCTCGTCGAGTGCCGACGGCAGCAGCGTCGGCGGAGCCCCCGGCTTCAAGATCGCCGGCGCCGAACCCATGAACCAGAGCCTCCACCAGGACCTCTCCTCCGACCGAAACATGTCCTGGGTCCCGGCCCGCGGGTGGGTCACCTACCTGACCCTCAATGCCCCTGGAGCCGCTGTCACCTTCGACCTCGGCGTCGGCACCGACGGCGTCATCCGTCTCACCTCATACGGCACGCGGGTAGCCGGTGCCAACAGCGCGGCGGCAGTGCTCCCGTACGCACCCGATCCCACCGACCTGCTCTTCCCAGCACTCTTGATCGTCGGAAGCCTGCTGGTGGTCGCCCCTGTCGCCGCGACCGCGTGGCGTCGCGCGAAACGATGGAGCCCCGGGTGATGCCGGCGACCGAACTCCGGGTCACACCCTCTGGTTGAGTATCGGCACTGGATCGATCGCCTCCGCGAGCGGCATCGCCGTGACACTGGCGAAGAAAAACAGCTGAGCTTCGAGGGTCCGCGCGATGTTCTCTGCTTTGCGAAACCCGTGCTGCTCGCCGGGGTACCCGATGTACGCGCAGGGCACCCCGGCCCTCTGCAGCGCCGCGAACATCAACGCGGCTTGCTTCGCAGGAACGACGGGATCGTCCAGTCCCTGCAGCAGCAACACCGCACCACGCACGTTCTCGATGAAGTGCAGCGGGGACCGGTCGTACATCCCCGGTCCCTTGGGCAACGGCGCGTCGTAGTGCGACTCGAACTTGTGGCCCGGCTGAGCGAACAGCTCCTCGAGGTCGGAGATCCCGTACAGGCTGGCGCCGGCCTGGAACACATCATGGAACGTCATCGCGCACAGCACCACATACCCGCCTGCGCTGCCGCCATGAATGAAAAGACGATCCGGATCCGCGTCCCCGCTCTCCACCAGATACCGCGCTCCCGCAATGCAATCGCCGACATCGACGACGCCCCACTGCTGGTTGAGGCGATCGCGATAGGCGCGCCCGTAGCCGGAGCTCCCGCCGTAGTCGACATCGAGGTATGCGAACCCGCGGCTCGTCCAGTACTGCACCGACGCACTCAGCGAGAAGTTCGCGTTTGAGGTTGGGCCCCCGTGCGCCCGGACCAGCAGTGGGGCTTTCCGTCCCGGCTGCACCGGCACCGCGTCATTGCGTGGTGCGTAGTACCACGCGTGCGCCGTGTCTCCGTCGTACCCCGGGAAGGTGAGGTGGCGTGGCCGCGACAGGATCGATTCGTCAACGATCGTCTCGTCGCTGTCGGCGCGAACCATGTGATGCGCGCCGGTGCCGAGGTTCAAGCGCACCACGCCCTCCGGTGTGTCAGTCCCTCCGGCGAGGAACAGCACCTCATCGCCCGCTGCGCCGACATACAGGCCGAACTCCGTGTAGGGAATGTCCACGCGCGTCAACGCACCGGACGTCCCCAGCAGCCAGCACTCCCAGGCGCCGTCCTTGCATGCCCACAGGACGATCCGCCCATCGCCGCAGAACGCGTAGGTGCAGAAGCCGAATGCCCATTGCGGCGTGCCGCATTCGGCTTCCATGGGCGCCAGCGCAGTGACCGCCGCGCCATCCCACCGATAGAGGTTCCACCAGTTCGTGCGATCCGATGTGAAATGCACGACGGAATCAGGCGACCATGCCGGCTGAAAGATCGACTCGGAGGGTCCACCTGCGAGCTGTCGAGCGTCGCGCGGCATCCCGGACTCGTCGATGCTCGCGACCCACAACTCCGAACCGTCCCAGGGCATGTTCGGGAAGTTCCAGGTGACCCACAACAGGCTGCGGCCGTCTGGACTGATTCGCGGCGTCGAGTAGAAATCGTTCCCCGACACCAGGGTCGCGGGCTCCCCGCCGCCGAGTGGGATTGCCCGGATGTCGTTGACGACGTCCGCGCCACGGTGATCCTCGACGATGCAGATGAGCCGCCGGCGCGTCTCATCGACATCGAAGTCGGCGTAACGCACATCGCCGATGGCGGGCGTCAACGGCTGCGGCGCTGACCCGGTGCTGACGGTGTACACGCGCTGATCGGCCGCGTTGGAGAAGTAGACCGTCCCCCGGTGCGCGAGCATCGCAGCGCCGCTGTACTCATGGACCCACGAGCGTGCAGAGAACGGCGGATCGATGAGGTCTTCGATGACCCCGTTGTGCTCGCGCACGATGACGCAGCGCCCCTGCTCGGCCGGCCGGCCTTCGATCCAGTAGGCGTCACCGTCGCTCAACTGCATGTCGGCGAGCCGCACGCCTCCAACCGCCGCGATGCTTGCGGTGATGGGAGAGGGCCAGACGGCCGGGGGTGATTGTGTGTGGTTCGACTCCGGGCTCACGAGGTGGGAACGACGACGAACTGCTCGGCGAGCCGTCCTTCACCGAGGCCGTGCGTCTTCGCGGTGAGCGCGAGCCAGCCGCGCACACGCTCCTCGAGCGCATCCCAATCGCTGTACTGGCTGCGATGACACCGTAGGGCCGCGAGCTTGCGATCGGCAGTGTCGGTGACGTCGACAGCCTGCACGTCCTGGCCGGGGATCATTCCCGCGCTCATCCAGACATCGCCGACCGACCACGGCTCGAGCCCTTCGACTTCGAGCAGCTCACGATGCGCAAAGGGGTTGCGGGCGTCCGGATAGACCGCGCACAGCGTGGCCTCACCGGCGGCCAGGTGATCCGGGTGGCTGGCGAAGATCCGCCCGAAGTTCCGCTCCGGCGACTGCGTGATCACCCGCTGCGGTTGTTTCTGCCGGATCACCCGTGAGATGTCGCGCCGTAGCTCGATGCTGGATGTGAGGCGTCCGTCGGGATACCCGAGAAAGGTGAGGTCGGTGACCCCCACTTCAGCCGCTGCGGCGGTCTGCTCGATCCGGCGTATGCCCGCCATCTGCTCGCGCGTGATGGAGCGGTCGGATCCACCGGCGTCGCCGTCGGTGACGAGGCAGTAGGACACCGTCACACCGGCGTCGGTCCAGCGTGCGGTGGTTCCCGCATTGCCGAAGTCACAGTCGTCGGGGTGGGCGACGACAACAAGGACGCGTTCGATTCCGTCGATCTCTGACACGTCACCGATGGTAGCCAATGGTGGTGAAAGCGGAGTCCGGCGCCCCGTCGACCCGTGCGACACTCAATGGATGCCTACGGCACTGCCACTGCATCCTGATCTCGGCCACGTCGCGGATCCGGGGCCCTGAAGTTGTTCGGTTTCCCCACGCCGGCGTCGGCTCGCCGTCTGCTGGTCCGTCAACTACCCAGGTCGTCCCGGCCCTTGCCGTTGCGCGATCAGACGGCCGATCCCGGCTTGTTCGGACCGGGCTCGGTGACCTGGGTCGCGATGCGCGAGCCCCGGTTGCTCCTCGCGGCCGGACGAGCGCTCCTGCTCCAGGCGGCGAATCCGCTGGTCGCTCAGGGCGCCATCGAACACAGCACCTACAAGACCGATCCGTACGGACGGCTGGAACGAACCGTCCGCTGGGTCACCATCGTCTGCTTCGGGACGACCCAGGAGGCGCAGCGTGTCTCCGGACGGGTGAACGGACTGCATGAGCGTGTCGTCGGGTATCTCCCGGAGGCGAACGCGACGACGCGGCTGCCTGCCGGAACCCCGTATTCGGCGAGCGACCCCGAACTGCTCCGCTGGGTCCATGCCTCGTTCGTCGACACGATGCTCGCCGCCCATGACGCACTGGTCGGGGGTCTCACCACAGCCGAGCGCGATGCGTTTGTCCGTGAATGGGACGCCGTCGCGCGGGTGATGGGCCTCCCGAAAGGCCGGTGCTGGCCCGATGCAGCGGCGTTGCGGCGGTACGTCGAGCGCCAGGTCCGGAGCGGCCCCGCCCTTCCAGGCGCCGGCTCGCTCGAAGT
This sequence comes from Candidatus Dormiibacterota bacterium, assembly GCA_041691155.1. Lineage (GTDB taxonomy): Bacteria > Chloroflexota > Dormibacteria > Aeolococcales > Aeolococcaceae > Palsa-851. The sequence continues at coordinate 109,284 of JBEPVD010000001.1, forward strand.
GGCGGAGACCGTCCTGCATCCACCGGTCAGATCGCCGCTGCTCCGGCCGGGCACCGATACGCTCGCATTCATCGCCGCCGGGCTGCTGCCCGATGAGCTGCGGCGGGGCTACGGCCTGACCTGGACAGCCGCGCATCGGGCGGCGTTCGAGACCCTCACGGGCTCGCTGCGACTCGCGACGTCCGCACTGCCGCGGCGCCTTCGTGTCTCGCCGGTTTATGACCTCGCGCTGGCCCGCTCCGAGGGCCATTGGCCGGACCGCCGCGCGGCCTGACGAAGAACGGCCGGATAGTCGCCGGGGCCAGGTCATCGTAAGGTGTCGCACACATGACGTTGTGGAGGTCGCGAGTGCGGACCCTGCCTGCGGGCGTTGTTCTCTGCACCATGGTGCTCGCGGCCTGCAGCAGCGACACCACACGCGGCGTCGCAACCGTGACCAAGACCACGGCGACCTTCGCGGAAGCGCCCGGTGCGCAGCCGGACTACATCTTCCCGCTCGCGGGATTGCAGTACTACAGCGTTGCGAACCTCGGCCAGTTCCAGTTCCTCATGTACCGCCCGCTGTACTGGTTCGGCACCGCTGGCCAGATGCTGCTGAACCCCGGCCTCAGCCTCGCTGACACTCCCGTCTACTCCCACGACGGCACATCGGTGTCCATCACCCTGAAGGGGTGGAAGTGGTCGGACGGGACCCAGATCACCGCCCGTGACATCCAGTTCTGGCAGAACCTCGTGACTGCGAACAAGGACAACTGGGCCGGCTACGTACCGGGCGAGTACCCCGACAACGTGCTGAGCACGACGATCAACCCGGCCCACCCGCTCCAGATCACCTTCAACCTCAGTCACGCGTACGGCTCGTACTTCTTCACGTACAACGAGCTGAGCCAGATCACCCCGCTGCCCCAGCATCTCTGGGACAAGGAGTCGTCGACGGGTGCGGTCGGAGCCTACGACCTGACCCCCGCCGGCGCCGTGAAGGTGTTCGACTACCTGGACGCGCAGTCGAAGATCATCTCGACGTACCACACCAACCCGCTCTGGCAGGTCGTGTCAGGGCCGTGGAAGCTCAAGTCGATGGACACCGCTGGCAATGTCTCGATGGTCCCGAACCCGGGCTACGGCGGACCCATCAAGCCGACCCTCACGCAGTTCAACGAAGTGCCGTACGCGCAGGCAACCACCGAGGCCAACGACCTCAAGTCGGCCACCTCGGTCAGCAACACCAAGATCGACTTCGGGTACATCCCCGAGCAGGACGTCCCCCAGAAGAACGTGCTCGGCAGTGTCTACAACTTCAGTGCGTGGCCCTACTGGGAGATCAACTACGCCGCGGAGAACTTCACGAATCCCACGAGCGGGCCGATCTTCGGCCAGCTGTACTTCAGACAGGCGATGCAGGACCTGGTGGACCAGAAGACCTTCATCTCCACGGCGTTCTCCGGATATGCAGTCCCGACGTACGGGCCGGTGCCGATCGAGCCGTCGTCGAACTTTGTTGACGCGGCGGAGAAGAGCAACCGCTATCCGTACAGTCCGAGCACTGCGACCTCCCTCCTGCAGGCGAATGGCTGGACCGTCAACGCCGGCGGCACGAGCGCTTGCTCGAGCCCAGGAACCGGCACGGGCCAGTGCGGCGCTGGGATACCGATGGGAGCAAAAGCTTCATTCAGCCTCCAGTACATCAGCGGGTCGCCGCCTTTGGACCAGGAGATGACGGCACTCAAGGCGGACTTCGCGCTCGCGGGCATCGCGATCACCTTGAGCAAGGCGCCGCTTGACACGGTGCTCGGCAACGCCATTCCCTGCACTCCCGGTGCGGCGTGCACCTGGGACATAGCGTTTTGGGGCAGCGGGTGGATATACGCACCGGACTACATGCCGACCGGCGATGAGCTGTGGTCCTGCACCGGAACCGCCTCCAACATCCAGTACGCGGGGTCGAACTCGGGCGGATACTGCGACCCCCAAGCCGTGGCGGACATCGTCGCCACCGAGACGAACAGCGACATACACGCCATGTACACGTACGAGGACTATCTCGCCAAGCAGCTGCCGGTGATCTGGATGCCGGTGGCCGACCCTCAGCTGAATGAGATCAACAAGAACCTCAAGGGCACGACGCCGCTCGACCCGCTGCTGCAGATCTATCCGGAGAACTGGCGCTGGTCGTGACCGAGGCCCGGCAATCGACATCGCCCCGAGTCCCTGACCGGCCATCCCAGTGGCTAGGCTCCGCCCCGTGACGGTGATGCAAGGCAACCCGGGCGCGGCTGGCGAGGAGGACACCTTCGTCGGGGTCCGCGGGATTCGTATCCATCGCAGCGCGTGGCTACCGCCAGAAGATCCCCGGGGCGTCATCGTCATCGCGCACGGCTTCGCCGAGCACGGTGGCCGCTACGCAGAGGTCGCGGGTCGCCTTGTCGCCGAAGGACTGGTGGTGCTCGCGGCCGACCATCGAGGTCATGGGCGTAGCGAGGGCAAGCGGACCAGCGTGGTGCGCTTCGACGACTACGTCGATGACCTGACCACGGTCATCGCAGGCGCGCGTGAGCGCTGGGCGTCGCTCCGGCTGATCCTCCTCGGCCACAGCATGGGCGGCCTGGTGGCGCTGGGCCTTGCGGTGCGTCCGAACCAGGCCATTGGCGGTCTCGTGCTGTCGGCGCCGGCTGCGTGCCCACCGGTGATCTCGAAGGTCCAGATGGCGGTCGGCAAGGCGCTGTCGCGAGTGGCGCCCAACGTCGGTGTGTCGCGCCTGCCGCTCAACAGAATCAGCCGCGACCCGGCCGTCGTCGACGCCTACAACAACGACCCGCTGGTTTTTCGCACACCCATCCGCGCCCGGCTGGGTGCGGAGATGATCGCCACCATGGAGCGTGTCGACGCGGCCCTGCCGGCGATGCGTATTCCCCTGTTGGTGATGCAGGGAACTTCGGACGGCCTCGTCGATCCCGGCTGCGGTCCGCACGTCTACGAGCGCGCGGGCTCGCCCGACAAGACGCTGAAGATGTACGACGGTCTCTGGCACGAGATCTTCAACGAGCCGGAGCGCGACCACGTCCTCGATGACCTCACAGGTTGGTTGCGATCGCATCTCGGCTGACCGGCGGCCGCGATCCGTGCACTAGAGTGAAAAACGATGCGTGAGGTGTGGTACGCCAAGCCCGGTTCGAAGGTCGACATTGCATCGATCGACCCGGGTGACACGCGAGCCCTCAAGGGCGGCCGCAAGGCAGCCGACGCCGCGCTCGACAACGACCGGGCGGCGCTGGTCGAATGGCAGACCCGACTGTGGGCGGAGAGCAAGCGCTCGCTGCTGCTGGTCCTTCAGGGCACTGACGCATCGGGCAAGGACGGCACCGTCGCTCATGTCTTCCGCGGTGTGAATCCTCAGGGAACGCGCGTCACATCGTTCAAGTCTCCGACCGCCGAGGACCTCGCCCACGACTTCCTGTGGCGCGTCCACCAGGCTGTGCCCCGCGCGGGGGAGATCGGCATCTTCAACCGGTCGCACTACGAGGACGTCCTGGTGTCGCGGGTTCGCAAGCTCGTCCCCAAGCCGGTGTGGAAGCGGCGGTTCGACGACATCACCGCGTTCGAGTCGACGCTCGCGCAGGGCGGCACCACGATCATCAAGTGTTGCCTGCTGATTTCCAAGGACGAGCAGCGCCGGCGCTTGGAGGATCGACTCAAGGACCCGCAGAAACGCTGGAAGTTCCAGCGTGGCGACCTCGAGGACCGCGCCTTGTGGAAGGAGTACCAGTCCGCCTATTCGGAGGCGATCGAGCGCACGTCCACCAAGGAGGCACCCTGGTACCTGATCCCGTCAGATCACAAGTGGTTCCGGAACTGGGCGATCAGCCGGCTGCTCATCGAGACGCTCACGGACCTGGATCCGCGCTATCCGCAGCCACCCGACCTGGCAGGGATCACGATCACCTGATGCCGCCGGCCTGACCAAGGTGCTGCGTGGCGACCCCGATCGGATTTGAACCGACGATCTCCACCTTGACAGGGTGGCGTGTTAGACCAGGCTACACCACGGGGCCGCGAAGCTCTGGATGATACAGCCGGGCTCGGGCCCCGCCGGAGTACCGTGCGCCGATGCCCCGCCGGCCGATGCGTCCCAACGAGATTTCCTCTGGCGGCATCGTCTTCCGCCGCAGCGCCGAAGGCGTCGAGGTCTGCCTCGTCAACGACGGCCGCTACTGGGGATTCCCGAAAGGCCTGATCGAGCCCGGGGAGACCCCCGAGGTGGCAGCGCTGCGCGAGATCTCCGAGGAGACGGGGCTCGTGCGCGAGGTCCTGCTGCTCAAGGCAGCCCTGCCGCTGACCGAATATGTGTACCGGCGTCGCGACAGCGGTTCGTTGATCTTCAAGCGCGTGCATCACTTTCTCGTCGAGGCCCCGGCGGGAGCCGAATTGCACCCGGATCCGGCGGAGATCGCCGAGGCGGCGTGGCTGGGGCTCGGCGAGGCGCGCCGCCGGCTGAGCTTCAAGAACACGTACCCGATCATCGACGCGGCGCGTGATCTGCTCGCCGCCACCGAGCCGTCAGGGGAGGGCTCGGACGCGCCGTAGAATCGAGCGCGTATGCAACTGTTCGACACCGCGCGCCAGGAAGTGGTGCCTTTCGAACCCCGTGACGGTCGGGTCGGGATGTATGTCTGCGGCATCACCCCCTACGACTCGGCGCACCTCGGGCATGCGTTCGTCTACCACGTGTTCGACGTCCTCAGCAGGCGGTTTCGCGATGCGGGATTGGCGGTGCGGAGCGTGCGCAACGTCACCGACGTCGACGACGACATCCTCCGCGTCGCGCGCGAGCGGAGTGTCGACTATCGCGAATTCGCCACTGAGCAGGTGCGGATCTTCGACCGTGACATGGCGCAGATCGGTCTGCTTCCGGTGGACGTCGCGCCGCGCGCCACCGATCACGTCGGCGAGATGGTCGACTGGGTCAAGCGGCTCGTCGACAGCGGCTATGCATACGACGTCGACGGGTGGGTGTTCTTCGACTCGGGCGTCTACCCTGACTACGGCCGGCTGAGCCGCCTCGACCGCACGGCGATGATCGAGCTCAGCAGGGAGCGTGGCGCCGACCCGGACGATCCTCGCAAGCGACATCCGCTCGACTTCGTGCTCTGGCAGGCTTCAACGGCCGGCGAGCCGAGCTGGCCGAGCCCGTGGAGTGACGGCCGCCCCGGGTGGCACATCGAATGCACGGTCATGTCGACCGGCGCACTGGGGCACCCGATCGACATTCACGGCGGTGGCGACGACCTCATCTATCCGCACCACGAGTCGGAGATCGCGCAGGCCGAGGCCGCGGGCGTCGCGCCGTACGTCAGGCACTGGATGCACGTGGCGATGGTCAATCTCGACGGCGTGAAGATGAGCAAGTCGCTCGGCAACCTGGTGTTCGTGCGCGACCTCGTCGGCCGTGTGCCCGGCGGGGCCGTCCGGTTGCTGCTGGCCGCACACCACTACCGCACGTCCTGGAGCTTTGACGACGCCGAGGTGGACGCTGCGGGGGCCCGTCTCGCTCGCTACGTCGCCGCCATGCACGGAGACGGCACCATGGATGCGGATCGCGCGCGTGAGCACGAGCGTCGCTTCTTCGAGCGTCTCGACAACGACCTCGATACGCCGGGGGCGCTCCGAGAACTCGACGCGATCGCCGCGGAACTCGAGACCACGCCACACGGCGGCGGCAGTGAGGGTCAGCCGCTGCTCGGCAGGCTCCTCAGCGTGCTTGGGGCGGCGCCCCAGGCGGTCCCGGCTTGAGCGGTCAGCGTCCCCAGGGCGCGCGGTCGCCGCGAGCCCGGAACCGGATGACCGCCGAGGAGATGTTCTCTTCGAGAAACCGGTAGAAGAGATTGCGCTGCGAGATGTCGATCGCCGCCTCAACCTCCTGACCTTCGCGCCGGCGAGCGATCCACGGCGGAACGCCGTCAGCCACCATCTCAGTGCCGACGCGAACGTGCACGAGTGAATCGTTGTCCTCGCTGACATGGACGGTGACCTTGAGCACGAGGCCGGTGTGCTCGACGATCCGCCAGCTCCGTTCCCAGCGAGCTTTGCGAGCCGGGTCATGAGCCAGACGGACGGACTCGTCGACGATGACGCTCTCTCCTCCGCGCGCAGCGCGGCCGAGAAGGCGCCGGATTGCTTCATCAAGATCGCGTGCGATCCAGTTGACCAGCGACGGCGCACGGTCGTTGATGTCCGGGAAACCGTTCGGGTCCTTGGCCAGCTCGCCGATCGCCTGGACCGTCCCGGCGTGACGGCGGCAGTATGTGATCCCGGAGAACGAGACGCTGTGCGCCGGGCAGAACGCCGCCGTGCAGGCTCGCCCACGACGGTCGAGGTACGCGCAGAGCTGTGCGTTCTGGTTGGCGCACCCCCGAAGGGTGCAGGGCATCGGAGCCACGGACAGGAGGGCACCATTGCCGGATTCCTGCGGGCTGGGCTGGTACATCGTGGTCATCGGCAGCACTCCACGGGACGATCCTAACCCGGGTTTGCGGTGCCCACCGGTGACGGAGCTGTTGCGACCTGTCGATCCAGTGCGACGGCCAGGCGGCGGATTGATGCCATCAACTCGGCGAACATCGCCGGTGTCAACGACTGCGCCCCGTCGCTGAGCGCGCTCTCGGGATCTGGATGGACCTCGACCATCAGCCCGTCGGCACCCGCCGCAATCGCGGCCCTTGCCATCGGCGGGACCAGCGCCCGGTGACCGGTGGCGTGCGAGGGGTCGACGATCACCGGAAGATGCGAGAGCTCCTTCACCACCGGCACCGCGCTGAGGTCGAGCGTGTTGCGGGTGGCGGATTCGAACGTGCGGATGCCGCGCTCGCAGAGGATCACGTTGGGGTTGCCGTGTGCGACCACGTACTCGGCGGCGAGCAGCCATTCCTCGATGGTGTTGCTCAGTCCCCGCTTGAGGAGCACCGGCCGGCGTGCGCCGCCGACCGCTTCGAGGAGCGCGAAATTCTGGGCGTTGCGCGTCCCGACCTGGAGCACGTCCGCGTACTCCGAGACCACCTCGACGTCGGAAGGAGTCAATACCTCGGTGACGATGGGCAGACCGGTCGCAACGCGCGCGTCGGCGAGGTGCTGCAGCCCGTCGAGACCCAGGCCCCTGAAGGAATACGGTGACGAGCGCGGCTTGAATGCACCCCCGCGGAACATCGCGGCACCTGCTTCGGCCACCTCTCGCGCGGTTGCCAGGACCTGCTCGCGGCTCTCCACGGCACATGGACCGGCGATGACGACAAATGACCCGTCGCCGAATCGAACGCCGGATACATCGACCACCGTGGACTCAGGATGCCACTCGCGGGTCACCTGCTTGTACGGCTTGCTCACCGGGATCGCATCGGCGACGCCCGGCAGATCGCAGATCGCGTCACGAATCGATCCGGGGTTGCTGCCCAGCACCCCGATCGCCAGGCGATCGATGCCGGGAAGCTCGATCGGCTCGAACCCACGCTCGCGGACGTGCTTGATGACGTTGGCGATCTGGTCGGGTGTCGCCTGCACATTCATCAGCACCAGCATTGCCTGATCCTACGAGATGCGGGTCTCACGCCCAACTCCAGCTGTCGAGCACTTCCTGGAGCGCGGCGATATCCAGCGAGAAATCCGCCTTGGGCGTGGCCAGGACGATCTCGAAGGTATCGCCGTGCTGATTGACCACGATGTCCTCGCGCTCGTCGGCGACGCCGGCAGGCGACGTGACGTCATAGGTGATGAACACGCCCGACATCCCGTCGACGTCCACGGTCGCAGCGCCGGTCAGGTTGGTCCCGCCGGCTGCGCTGATGCTTGCGAGGTGCAGCGCGAGCTGATCGTCGGGCACCGGCTGCGGCGTGGTTCGCGCGTCGATGACCCCGCCGTCCGGCGAGACCAGGAGCATGACGACGTTGCCGGTCACACCGAGCGCCGCGAGGGCGCTCTGATTCGTGGTCTCGTCGGTCCACCCCGCGGGGATGTTGGTCAGGAACTGCGCCCCCATGAAGGGACGCGGCGCTGGGGTGCCCGTCGGTGCCGAGGAGGCGCTCGTGCTCGGCGTCACGGTGGTCGCGGGCGATCCGCACGCGCTGAGGAGCAGCGTCGCCAGGCAGGCACCGGCACCGAGCGCGCGCGTGCGGACGGAAGACAAGGTCACGGCATCGAGAATAGCCGAGCCATCACACATGAGCAGCCGTCGATCGGGGGACAATCGCAGTCATGGCGACACGCTCCGCGCTCCTGGTGTCACGGCTGGGGCCGGCCCATGCCGGTGAGCTCAGCGCGCTCATCGACCGTGAGCCCGTGACCAACGTCTATCTCCGCAGTGAGCTCCGGCTCGGTTTCGACGCGGGCGACTGGTGGGGGGCGTTCGAGCACGAGGAGTTGCATTCGGTCGTGCTCGGGTGGTCGCTGGTGGTGCCCTACATCCCGGACCTCGACGCCGCGGCGCCACTCGCGCAAGCGCTCGCAGCCGGGGCGCAACCGCGAATGGTGGTGGGGCATCGCGCCTCGGTGATGGCGCTGCACAACGCCTTCCGACCTGCGCGGCCCGCACGCGAATTGCGCGATCCGCAGCCCTTGCTCACGCTCGACCGCGGCGACCTGCGATGTGCTCCTTCCGACAAGGTCCGCCTCTCAACCCGCGACGACCTCGAATCGTTGATCATCGCGGCGGCGCACATGCATCGCGAAGAAATGGGAATCGATCCACTGGCCATCGACGCGCCGGCGTGGCGCATGCGCATGCTCAGCCTCATCGAGCGGCGCTGGAGTTGGATCTGGACGCACGACCGCGAGGTGGTCTTCAAGGCCGAACTCTCCGCGTGGACCCCCGAGGTGGTGCAGATCCAGGGTGTGTACACCGCACCGAAGTACCGGAACAAGGGCATCGCCGGCGCGGGCCTCGCCGCCGTGTGCACGCAGGTGTTCCATGAGGTGCCGCGTTGCAGCCTCTATGTCAATCAGTACAACGTGATCGCGCAGCGCGTCTACGAACGTCTGGGGTTCCGGACGGCGGATGTGTTCGCGACAGTGATGTACTAGCGGGACACCAATCATGATCGAGACACGCGCCGACGTCACGCTGCCCGTCCCGCCCGAAGAGGCCTTCGCGGTGGTCGCCGACATCGAGCATGCCGACTGGCTGCCCGCGATCCGGCGGTTGAAGCACATCAGCGGCCCGACCGGCGGTGTCGGCGCGCGCTACGAAGTGGAAGCCGGGCTGGTCGGGCGGCACCTCCGCGGCGTGCTTGTCTGCACGGAGATGACTCCGCCGAAACACCTGGTGCTGACCCTTGAGGAGGGCCTGGATCTGACCCTCGAGGTCACGGTGAAAAAGGTGGCTGGCGGCTGCTCGGTCGCGATGTCGGCTCGATACTCCGTGACCGGTCGCCCCTTCGCCGGGGCGGTCGAGATGGCCTCGCAAGGACCGGCGCGGCGTGAGACGGCTCGCGCGTGCGAGCAGCTGGCGGCCCGCTTCGGACGCAAGAATGACGTCCAGCGCGCGAAGCGATAAGGGTTATGACCAAAGGCGAACTGACCGACCGCGACATCATCGCCGCGCAAGTGCGCGCCCTTCCCCCGCTCAGTGAGGAGGTCACCGCGCAGCTGCTCGCCGACGTGAAGCGTGACGGTCGCGGGCCTGCGCTCGACCGGCTCGTCGAGCATCAGCTCGGGCCCACCCTCAAGCTGGCCGAGGCCCGTCGCGGGAAAGGCGTCGAAGTCGGCGACCTGACCCAGGAGGGGACCATCGCCGGCGTGGTCGCGGTCATGGAGTTCGCGGCTCAGGGCGGCCCGGCGTCAGGGCTCGACCGGTTTGTCGCACGCCTCGTCGCGTCGCACATGGACGACACCATCGAGCTCGCTGGGCTCGAGCGCGCGAGCGCGGAGGCATTTGTTCGGGACACGGAGATCTACGAGACCGCGGAGATCCGCATGCGCCACGAGCTTGGCCGGGCCCCCACCACGCTCGAACTCTCTGTCGAACTGGGCTGGGACGAGGAGCGGGTGGCCACCGTCGCCGGAATTCTGACCGACGCCCGCGCCCGCTACGACAGCGAACTCGTCGAGTATCTCGACGACGCCGACGACGAGGAGTAGGCCTCAGCGGCGCAGGTCGTCGCCACGCCAGTCGAGGTCGCGCAGTCCCTCGCCGGTGCCACGACGGATCGCGCTCTGACCGAAGCGTTCGCGCAGGCGGTCGAGTGTGTGGTCGATACGGTCGATTGCGGGTTGGTCGAACAGGTCGAGTTGCGGCGCTGCTTCGAGGCCGGTGACGCCGACGCCGAGCAGTCGCACCGCGTCGCCCGTCCACGACGCCTCCAGCAACGCGAGCGCAGCGTCGCGCACCGTGGTGTCGGTGGCGGTGGCGGACTTGAGCGTCTCCTGACGCGTGATGGTCGTGAAGTCTGCGTAGCGGAGTTTCAGCGTCACCGTGCGCGCGGTCCAGCCGCCGGTGCGCAGTCTCGCGCCGACATCGCCGGCGAGCTCCGCGATACGCGCGTGCAGCCGGGCGCGTTGCGCGACGTCGCGCGCAAACGTTTCCTCGCGAGACACGCTGCGGGGTGCGCCCGGAACGCTGACCGGTGCGGTGTCAATGCCCTGAGCGCGTTCCCACAACGACGTGCCGGCTGCACGTCCGACGCGCCGTTGCACCGTGTCGAGCGGGAGCGCCGCCAGCTGCCCGAGCGTGGAAATACCGAGGCCGCTCAACGCGCGTTCCGCGGCCGGTCCGAGTCCCGGCAGGCGGCGCAACGGCAGCGGCGCAAGAAAGGCTGCTTCCTCACCCGGTTCGACGACGACAAAGCCACGCGGCTTTCGCAGATCCGACGCGATCTTCGCGACCGTCTTGCAGGTCGCGACGCCGAAGGAAACGTGCAGTCCGGTGGTCGCGAGCACGCGGTCACGAATCTCCGCGGCGATGTGGCTCGGGGTCCCGAACACTCGGGTCGACCCGGTGACTTCGAGGAATGCCTCGTCGAGTGACAGCGGCTCAATGATCGGCGTGTAGTCGTGCGCGATGTCGAACACCTGCTTCGACGCCTCGCGGTAGGCGCGAAAGTCGACCGGGACGACCACGGCCTGCGGACACAGATGGAGGGCGGTGCGCAGCGGCATCGCCGAATGGACTCCAAATGTTCGCGCTTCATACGACGCTGCGCTGACCACTCCCCGGTTGAGCTGCGGCGTGCCATCCGGACCCGCCCCGCCGCCGACGATCACCGGCTTCCCGCGCAACTCCGGACGGCGCAACTGCTCGACCGACGCATAAAACGCGTCAAGGTCGAGATGGATGATCGCGCGGTACGTCACCGCGGCACTCCAACCGGCGCCTCAGCGAGCGGTGTGCTGCCTCCACTCATCGATGTCCGCCTCACGCACATAGCCGGCGCGAATCATGAGTTCCATGTATGGAACTGCCAGATGCGGTGCGGCGCGACGCAACACCCACGGCGGAGGATTGTCCTTGTTCTTGTTGACGCTCTGATAGAAATAAATCTGGTTCAGATCGCACAAAAGGGCAAGCCGGTGTAAGGAAATCCCCCTCTCCGCGCACCGTTCTTTGACGTACTCTTTGAACTCCACGCTTATACGCAGTATAGGCCCATGTTCCGTAACGCACCGGGCAATTCTCCAAGTTCCCGGATCACCGCGTCGGCCGCGGTCGGTACCGGTGCGTCGCGTCTGCTCACCAGCACGGCGCGCATGCCCGCCATCTGTGCGCCGGCGATGTCGTGTGTCTCGCTGTCGCCCACCATCACAGTGCCGCCGGCATGGGTCCCAAGCGCGTCGAGCGCGGCCGCGAACATGCGCGGCGAGGGCTTGCGCCATCCGACCTCGACAGAGAAGGTCACGGCGTCGAGGTGGGTCGCGAGTCCGACGAAGGCAAGCTGCTGGTGCAGGGAGCGCATGCGGTACGGAGCGTTCGAGCAGAGACCGACGCGGATTCCCTGCGCTCGCAGTGCGTCGAGGATGGCAACCGCACCAGGCGCGACGCGCACGCCGTGCCACCACGCCTCCTGTTCGATGCGGAGCACCTCATCGAGGACCAGGTCGTCATCCAGGTCAATACCGGCTTCGTGGTACGCGTGTTTCGAGGCGGCAGGCACGTCCATCTCCTCGAGTGCGCCGCCACGCAGATGCTCCATGACGTCGCGGTCAACCCGGTCGAGCACGCTTGCTCGCAAGGTCGCCGCCGTCAGTGGCGGGAACCCGGCATCGACCAGGACAGCGACGATGCGGTCGTCCGCCGCCGCGAGGGCGGCGTCGGGCCGCTCGAATTCGGCGAGCGTCCCGCCGTAGTCGAAGAGCACGCCCTGCAGGAGCTGTCCCTTCCGTTCCTGTTCGGCGCTCACGCCGAGGGTGCACCGCCCTGGGCGCCGCCACCACCGCCGCGGCCGCCACCTCTGCCGCCACGCCGCTTCCGGCCGCCCTGCCAGCGTCGCTTCGGCCGCTTGCCAGTCGCAGTCTTGGTGCCGGGGGAGAGCTTTTCGAGATACGCCTCGCCTGGATGGGGCTCGCCAGGGTGCCCCGCCCTTGCTCCGGGGGCCGCAGCAACGCGTGCCTCGTATTCGGCAAGCACCGTTTCGAGCGGTCGCTTGTCGCTGGCGGGCGGGGCCGCGGTCTCGGCCCATGGCTGGGCCTTGGGGCTCGCCTCCGCAGCCAGGATGTCGCTACCGGGCAATTCGGGGATGGCGTCCAAAACCGACTCGATCGCGCGGGCGATCATCCTGTCGGCTTCGGCGCCGTCCTGCAGTGGTCGGTCAGCCATTGCGTGAAAGGTTCCAGCCGGCGAGGCCCAGCCCGGCGATGGTCTTGACGTCAAGTGCACCTTCAGCGAGGAGTAAGGCGATTCCCTCGTGATCAAAGCGGGCGACATCCATCCGCTCGTCGACGTCTCGGTCGGTCGGTCCTTCCGTGAGCTCCATCGCGAGGAAGAAGTGCATGACTTCGGTGGAATACCCGGGCGTCAGCGGCGCGGCCACCAGCGGCACGACGGCCGCGGTTCTCAGCCCGGTCTCCTCAGCAAGTTCGCGCTCGGCCGTGACCAGGGGAGCCTCCCCGGGATCCATCGTCCCGGCAGGCAATTCCCAGAGCGCCCGGCCGGCGGCGTGCCGCCATTGACGTACCAGGACCACGCGGTCGTGCTCGTCGATGGCGACGATGGCCACGGCGCCTGGATGGACCACGACCTCACGCTGCGCACGCGTGCCGTCAACGAGGCGAACATCGTCCTCGTACATCTTCAGCAGACGCCCGTCATGAATGAGTCGCCGGTTGGTCGGGGTCTCTCGAAGGTGTTCCGCGGTACCGAGTTCTCCCGATTCCACGTCAGTGGTCACCGTATGAGTGTGAGGCCCTCGGAGCGCTTCAGGCGCAGGACCACTCGCTGGAGCGGCCCTCGGAGAACATCTTGGCTGCGATGTTCGCCTGCACCGCCGGATTCCAGATCGTCGCCGCCGTCCCGCCGTTCGCGATGAACGTGGACATCAAGAACTGAAAGACGCCGATGTACGGACCGCTGGGGTTGACCGAGTTCCAGTGGAAGTGGGATTCGCAGTTGGCGGTCTTGAGCATCCAGGTGACGCTCACGCCCCATTTCGTGGCTGACGCGGTGATGTCGGCGACCACCTGCGCCTGGCTCACGGAGAGTCCAGCCGGCACCACGAACAGCGGGCGGAAGACGTGGCGAACGGCGGCCTTCGGCTTGGGCTTGGCGATGCTGATGAGCATCGTCGAACGAACCCGCAGCATCGTCGGGTGGACGATCACGTTGGTGGCGCGTTCGATCTCCCCGACCGACGAGCGGACCAGTGAGGCGGACGCGGCGACCCCCTGGGTTGGCGTCGTGATGAGCACTGCGGTCGCCGGTCCGGCTACCAACATCAGGCAACCGAGTACCAGGCCACGTGCCCGTTTGGGCAAATGCAACGTGGATGACTCCTGTCTTGTCGGGCTCCCGGCATTGCTCCCCTGGCCGGGGCGTTGATCGGGCTCGACCCCCGACTGTCCCTCTGGAGACTTCCGTCTCGACAACAGCCGGCGACCTGAGCCGTCGGCGACCGTACCACACTGGTTACGGGGGCCTGCAACCCGCTCAATCGGAGCGAACGCCTGCTACCAGCCGGTGGAAGCGCCCAGGGAACAGGAAGCCGGGGCCGCATTGACGACCACTGGAATGTCCGCGGAAAGGGTCGCCCCGGACTGCCAGACGAACTCCTCGGAACCTCCTCCGAGGAGGGCTCCGGCCTTGTTGCGGCAGAAGGCGAAGGCCACCACGGCCTGCCCGGCGGCGATCGTCGAGGACGGCGTGAGGGTCCCCTTCACCTCCCCGTAGCCGTGCGCCGAGTGGCACGGTTTGCAGGAGTACGTGGCGCTCGCGGTGGTGAAGATGGCGCCGATCGCCGTGGGCCATGAGCCCACCTCAACGGTCGCGCTCACGCTGGTCGCGCCGTTGCAAGCGTCGGTGCAGTCGGCGGTGACGGCGAGCGTCTCGCCGGGCGCGAGGTTGACCGCCACCGACTCAAGGGATCCGAGATTGCCGCCCGAGCGATGGGTGACGAAGTGGACGATCACGGACGCCGCTCCGTGGAACTTCGCGTCGTTCTTCAGCTCTGCGACGGGGATGGCGGCAAGGTCGAACGTGCCGACGCCTGAGGCCAGCACCGAGACCGTCATCGTGTCAGGCGGCAGGGGAGTCGTCGAAGGCGTGGGCGTGGCCAGGTGGGTGGGGGTGGGAGTGGGGATCGATGGTGCGGTGGACGAACACGCTGCGACGAGCAGGCAGACGGCTCCTGCGGGCAGGAGGAGCCACGATCGGCGGTGGGGCATCGCCAGCAATCCTAGGGGTCGATTCGGCTTCGATCGGTGCGTGACAGAATTGACACCCCAGTCAATCGCGCCTGACGCAGCCCGACGGAGGCACGCGGCACTTGCATTTCACTGCTGAGCACGACGCCCTACGCGAGACCGTCCGCGACTTTGTCTCGAAGGAGTTGCGCCCCCACGCCGACGAGTGGGAGGCCGCCGAATACTTCCCCGACAGCGTCTTCCCGCGCATGGGCGAGCTGGGCCTCCTCGGACTTCGCTACCCGGAGGAGTACGGAGGGCAGGGCGGCGACTACTTCAGCGCCATCGTCCTGGCGGAGGAGATGGCCCGATGCGGGTCGGGGGGTGTCGGCATGGCGATCAGCGTCCATACCGAGATGGCCACGCCGCCGATTCTTCGGTGGGGCACCGAGGCGCAGAAGCAACGCTACCTGGTGCCGGCGATCAAGGGCGAGAAGATCGCTGCCCTCGGGATCACCGAGCCCGACGCCGGCAGCGACGTCGCCAACATCCGGACCCGCGCCGAACGCGTCGACGGCCACTGGCGCATCAACGGCAGCAAGCTGTACATCACCAACGGCGTGCGCTGCGACTTCATTCTTCTGGTGGCACGCACCGGCTCACAGGAAGATGGCGCGCACGGGATCACCCTGTTCCTGGTCGACAAGAACCTCCCCGGCTTCAGCGTCTCGCGGAAGCTGAAGAAGCTGGGGATGCACTCGAGCGACACCGCCGAACTGTCCTTCCACGACGTTGAAGTCGGCGACGACGCCGTCCTCGGTGAGGTTGGTCAAGGGTTCTACAACTTGATGTGGGAGTTGCAGGGGGAGCGGCTGATCGGCTCTGCCGGATCCATCGCCGGGGCCGAGGTGGCATTCGAGGAGACGCTTGCCTGGTGCAAGGAGCGCGAGGCGTTCGGGCGGCCGATCGGGAAGTTCCAGGTGAACCGCCACAAGCTCGTCGACCTGTTCACCGAGATCACGGTGACCAAGAACTTCATTTACAGCATCGCCGAGCGATGGGACCGCGACGAGTACCCGGTGACGGAGATCTCGATGGCCAAGCTCGTGGTCGGAAGGGTGACGTCCCTGGTGGCGGACACCTGTCTGCAACTCCACGGCGGAATGGGCTACATGGCCGAGACCGGCATCTCCCGGTACTTCCGCGACTCGCGTCTCATCCGCATCGGCGGCGGCACCGACGAGGTGATGAAGGAGATCATCGCCAAGACGGCTCTGGGGCTTTAAGGCAACACCGCGCGTTCCTCGTGCTGGCCGTGCCATGAGCGCATGCTGGTCCTGTGACTACAGCGCCGGCGGCACGACGGGAGTTGCGCCCGCATTCCGTGCTCCTCGGTCTGATCCCCAGCATTGTCGTCAACGCAGTGCTCCCGGTCATCGGGTTCGGCCAGTTGACCGGGCGGGGATGGTCGCCGACCTCAGCGCTGATCGCCACCTCGGTGTTCCCGATTGCCGCCACGCTGTTCTCGCTGGCGCGGTCGCGCACGCTCGACGGCCTCGGCGTGGTCAGTCTCGCCCTCATCGCGGTCGGGATTGCCGGCACGCTGCTGTCCGGGAACCCGCGGTTTGGGCTCGTGAAAGAATCGGTTCTCACCGGCGCCTTCGGGTGCGTGTTCGCGGCCTCGCTGCTCTTCCCGCGTCCACTCGCGTTCTTCTTCGGAAGGCAGTTCGCCACCGGGGGAGACCCAGCCCGCGTCGCCGAATGGAACGCGTATTGGATCTATCCGCAGTTTCGCCACGTGCAGTACACGATCACCGTCGTGTGGGCTGCCGCGTTGCTGGCCGAGGCAGCCATCCGCGTCGTGTTGGTATTGCTGCTGCCGGTGGGCACGATGGTGTGGCTGTCGCAGGTGATCTTCTATGCCGTGCTGATCAGCGTCATGGTCTGGATGTTCTCGTATGTCGGGCGCGCTCGAGGCCGCGCGGCTGCGGCGGGCGTGGACGTCATTTAGGCGCTCGATCACGGCGCGATCGCCGATCCACTTTCTTGTCGCTCCGGAACAGTCTGCGTCCGTCGGTTGCGGCGAGCCCGACGACACCTACTGAGCGGACAGCAGTTTCACGTGCGCGCCGCAAGCCTCGTAGGTGCGTGCGGCACGGCCGGTCGAGACTGAGCAGTGTCATGCCGAACTGCTCTGCCGTTGCTCCGATCATGGCGTCGAAGGTCGCGCCACCGCTGACGCCCAATCTGTCCGCGTCTATACGAGGGGGTGATAAGACGACGTCGTGGTCAATACAGGTGTATGGCAGCCGCAACCCCGTTGCACGTTGCCTCCAACCGCTTCCCGCCCGCCCATCCCCCGATAGACTCGATAGCGTCACCGACCCCTCAGAGGACTCCACAAATGCAGGACCGAATCATCGGCACCACGATGCCAGTGCTGGAGATCATGCTCGATCCCGGGGAAGCCATCTTCTCCGAGTCGGGAGAGCTTTCCTGGATGACCCAGTCGATCGTCATGCAGACCTCGACGCAGATGGGTGGGGGTGGCGGCGTCGGCGGTGTCTTCAAGCGCGCCTTGGGCGGCAGCTCCATCTTCATGAGCCAGTACACCGCGCAAGGGCAGCCCGGTATGGTGGCGTTCGCCGCGCGTCTTCCAGGGCAGATCTTCCCGCTCGACGTGGCGCCGCAGCCGGGATACGGTTACCTCGCACACCGGCATGCGTTCGTCGCCGGCGTGGGTGGCGTGAATCTCTCCGTCGGTTTCCAGCAGCACCTGGGCGCAGGCTTCTTTGGCGGCGACGGCTTCCGACTGCAGAAGATCGGCGGTCAGGGCCGGGCGTGGTGCGAGCTGAGCGGCGAGGTCATCACCTACGACCTGAAAGCGGGAGAGGTGCTGCGCGTCCATCCGGCCCACGTCGGTCTGTTCCAGGACACCGTGGACTTCGCCATCACCACCGTCAAAGGCATCAAGAACAAGATCTTCGGCGGCGATGGCATCTTCCTCGCACAGATGACCGGGCCCGGCCGCGTCTGGCTGCAATCGTTGCCGCTCCAGAAGCTCGCTCAGTCCCTCGCCGAGTTCTCGCCGCAACAGGCCATCGAATCGGGTGCCGCCGGTGCTGTCGGCGGCGGGCTTATGCGGGGGATTCTCGGGGGCTGAACTCGCTGCGCTGAAACAGCGCGTGCAGCCTGATCCCTGCGCCCTCGAGTGCTTCACGCCCGCCCTCTTCGCGATCGACGACGCAGAGTGCGCCGACCACTGTCGCGCCCGTCGTGGCGACGGCTTCGTTCGCCTGCAGAAACGTGCCACCGGTCGTCAGCGTGTCGTCGACCAGGAGTACGCGCTGACCCGGCCGCAGCGGCGGTCCTTCGATCGCGCGAGCAGTGCCGTGCGCCTTGATCTCCTTGCGCACGATGAAGGCGGTGATCGGATGGTCACCGTCACCGCTCAGTGCGGCCGCGGCTGCGGCGATGGGATCGGCGCCGAGCGTGAGACCGCCGACCGCGTCGATGCCGTGCTCACGGCAGTACTCGAGCGTGAATCGAGCGACGAGGTACAGCCCTCGTCCGTCGAGCGTCACCTGCTTGCCGTCGACGTAGTAGTCGCTGGTACGACCGCTGGTCAGCGTGAACGTGCCGTAGGCGAACGCACGCGTCCCGACGAGCTCGCGAAGCTCATCGCGCAGGTCGGTCATCGTCGCCGTGGTCATGGGGTCCACCGCAGCACCGGATGTCGCGCCGCCCGCACTTCATCGACGCGTGACACCGGCGTCTCGTGGGGCGCGTTCTGCACGAACGAGAGGTCGGCTTGGGCTTCTTCGATGATCGACGCGCAAATGCCCGCGAGCGCATCGAGGCTCTGTTTCGACTCGGTCTCGGTCGGTTCGAACATCAACGCTTCCGGAACGGTGAGCGGGAAGTACACGGTCGGCGCATACACCCCGTAATCGAGCAGGCGCTTGGCAACGTCCATCGCTCGCAACCCATCGACTGGCCCGCCGTGAGTTGTCGCCACGAACTCGTGCATGCACGGTGTATCGACCGCCATCGCGAACACGCCGGCCAGCTTCGCCTGCAGGTAGCGGGCGTTGAGCACCGCGTCGCGCGCCACCCACGGCAGATGGTCGCCGTAGGCGCGAATGTATGCATACGCGCGCACCAGCATCCCGAAGTTGCCATAGTACGAGCGCACTTTGCCCACGCTCTTCGGCCGGTCATGGTCGAGGAAGAATCGATCACCGTCGCGCTCGACGGTGGGTGTCGGGAGAAAGTCGACAAGCCGCTCGGCGACGCCGACCGGGCCCGCACCCGGGCCACCGCCACCGTGCGGCGTCGAAAAGGTCTTGTGCAGATTCAAGTGCACGACGTCGAAGCCCATGTCACCGGGTCGCGCCATGCCCACGAGCGCGTTGAGGTTGGCGCCGTCGTAGTACAGAAGCGCGCCTGCGGCATGCGCGAGGCGAGCGATCTCGACGATGTCCTTCTCGAACACGCCGAGCGTGTTGGGATTGGTGAGCATCACCGCGGCCACCGTGTCATCCAGGTGGCTCGTGAAATCCTCGACGTCGACGGTGCCGTCGTGATTGCTCTTGACGGAGACCACATCCAGTCCGCAGGCCGCGGCCGAAGCGGGGTTGGTGCCGTGTGCGGAGTCGGGGATCAGGACGCGCGTGCGGGCGGTGTCGCCACGATCGGCGTGGAACGCCTGGATCATGCGCAGCCCCGTCCACTCGCCGTGGGCGCCTGCGGCAGGCTGCAGCGACATGCGCGCCATGCCCGTGATGGATGCGAGCAGACGATCCAGCTCCCACATCAACTGGAGGGCGCCTTGCGTGTCCTCTTCGTCCTGGTACGGATGCAGTTGCGCGAAGCCATCGAGCCAGGCGAGCTGCTCGTCGACGACGGGGTTGTATTTCATGGTGCACGAGCCCAGGGGGTACATCCCTTCGTGCAGGTTGTGGTTGCGTCGCGCCAGCCGTCCAAAATGCCGTGCGAGCACCGCCTCGGGCACCGCGGGGACGGTTGCAGGCGTACGACGCAGCAGCGACGGTGGAATCGACGTGTCGCGCATGGTCACCGGCACGCCCGCGGCGGTGACGGCCGGACCTGATGCGTAGTTGGTGCTGAGCTCGAAGACCAGCGGCTCGTCAACGGCCCACTTGGCGTCGCGGTCGACGCCGGGGAGGTCGGCGATCATGCGCGTGCCATTACTGGTGCACTGCGTTCGGCGGCAACGACCTCGGCGGCGGCCGACGCGTAGTGGTCGATCGCGTTCGGTGTCGTCAACTCCGTGCAGCAGACCAGCAACTCGTTGTCTCGCGCCGCATCGATGCGCGACAGCGGCAGCCCCGCAACGATGCCGCTCTGGTGCAAGGACTTCGCGAATGCGGCGGCGCTGCCGGGTGTGCGCAACACGAACTCCCACAGGAACGGCGTCGACGGATATGCGAGCGAGAGCCCGTGAATCGATGTGAGCTTGTTCGCCAGGTGGTGGGCACGCTGCGCGCTGACCTCGGCAACGGCGCGCATCCCGCCCGCTCCCATGTGCGCCATATACACGGTGGCCGCGAGCGCGATCAGGGCGTGGTTGGTGCAGATGTTGGAGGTGGCGTGCTCGCGACGAATGTGCTGCTCGCGCGCCTGGAGCGTCAGCGTGTACGCCCGACGCTCGTCGTGGTCGAGCGTCATGCCGACCAGCCGGCCGGGGATGCGACGCATCTGCGCCTGGGACACGGCCATGAAGCCGACGTGCGGCCCGCCGAACGACGCAGGGATGCCGAGTGGTTGACCGTCGCCGATCGCGACGTCAAACCCGCTCTCGCCGGGAGGCGCCAGCAGCGCGCAGGCGTGCAGGTCCGTCGCGCAGATGGCCAGCGCACCTGCTTCGTGTGCCGCCTGCGCGAGCGGCGCCAGATCCTGGACCGTGCCGGCAAAACTTGGATACTGGACCAGCAACGCGGCGTGCTCATCGGTCAGCGCCGAGCGAGCCGCCTCAGGTGCGAGGACTCCCGCCTCGGTGGCGATGACGTCGATCGCGATGCGGCGTCCTTCGCCAAAAGTGCGGAGCACCGCGATCGTCTCCGGGTGAACCGTGTCGGCAACCGCGATCCGGGTGCGGTGAGTCGCCTGCACGGCGATGACCATGGCCTCCGCGGCAGCGGTCGCCCCGTCGTACATCGACGCGTTGGCAACGTCGAGGCCGACCAGCGCGCAGATCATCGACTGGAACTCGAAGATCGTCTGCAGCGTGCCTTGCGACGCCTCGGCCTGGTAGGGCGTGTAGGCGGTGTAGAACTCCGGTCGGGAGATCGTGCCGCGAACGATTGCCGGGCTGAAGCGGCGATACACACCGGCGCCCAGGAAGCTGTCGTACGCGCTCAGCGACCGATTGCGGGACGCGAGCAGCTCGAGCTCGGCCACCAGGTCCTGCTCGGCGAGCGGCGGCGGCAGGTCGATTTTCGGGTTGCGCAGGGAGGCAGGAATGGTCGTGAACAGGTCCGCCTCCGACGCCGCCCCGACCGCATCGAGCATCTCGCGACGCTCAGCATCGGAATTGGGGAGATACGCCATGCTCAAAGTATGCCGGGCAATGGGAGGCGCCCGGAAGCGGACGAGCTCGAGGTGACCAATTGCGCGGATGAGGTTTGCTCAGCTGGACCGTTGGTAGACTGCTACTGATGTCCAAGCGCGCTTCCACCGTCTCCATCGAAGATCTCGTCGCCGCGATCGAGACCGCTCGCGACAAGGTCATGGCGGATGAGGTCAAGAGCCTCGTCAAGCTGGGCCTGCCCAAGACCGTGGCCTACAAGATGGTGGCCGACCGATATCGCCAACGCGCCGAGGGTGACGACGGAGAAGCTGACTCCGCGAGCCCCTGGCCCGACATGTCCTGATCCGGCGCTCAGACCCGCGAGTTTGACCTCGGGACGTCGCGTCCCCGGCCCCGGAGGTACCAGGCGATCAGTCCGATGAGCACGAGGACGCCGATCACGATCGCGGCGGTGCCGATCGGACCGGACACCTTGGTGTAGTTCGCTCCCACCTCGTACCCGAGGACGGCGAGGAACGTGACCCAGACGGTCGATCCGATCAGCGACAGCCCGGCGAACCAGACGGGCGACATCTTTGCCAGTCCAGCCGGAAACGAGATGTACGTGTGGATCACCGGCAGCATCCTCCCGAAGAAGACTGCAGCCATGCCGTACCGCTGGATCCATCGATCCGCGAGATCGAGATGGCGCGGTGCGATGCCGATCCGCCGCCCTGGCCCGAGCAGGAGTGGGCGGCCGAAACGACGGGCGAGCGCATAGGCCAGGAGCGCGCCAAGCCAGTTGCCGGCTACCCCGACGATGATCACCACCACGATGCTGAAATGCCCGGTGGCGGCAAGCACGCCGGCGATCGGCATGATGACCTCGCTCGGAACCGGCACCCCGCAGCTGTTGATGAGCATCAGCACGAACACGATGAGCAGCCCACCGCTCGTCACCCATTGACCGATCACGCCGCCCATCGCCGCCGATTGTGGCCTACGCTGCCGCGAATATGCGTCGAAAGCTCCGCCCGACTTCGGTTCTGCCCTGGCCACTCCCGTTCGACCCGGCCGCTGAGCTCGACTGGGGGCGACCGGAATTCGCGAAACGTCTGCTGCGCGAGCATCTCGATCAGTCCCACGACGGCGCGAGCCGGCGCAAGACGGTCATCGCGACTCATGTACGCAGGCTCGCGCGGCTGCTCCCGGCCGCACCGGCGCGGATTCTCGACGCGGGGTGCGGTCCCGGCTTGTACGCGCTCCCGCTGGCCGGCCTCGGTCACCAGGTGGTCGGTGTCGACGTCAGCGGTCCGGCGCTCGCCAATGCGAGAGGGCTGGTGCGGAACGCGATCATCAAAGGGAGTGCGCGCTTCATCCGCGGCGACCTTCGCGACATCGTCCTCCCGCCGGGCGGCTTCGACGCCGCACTGCTCGTCTACTTCGTCCTCGAGGCGTTCCCGCGCCTCGAGCAGCCCCATGTGCTTGCGCGCCTCGCGGCGTCGCTCGCGCCGGACGGCGTCCTCATCGCTGAGATGCGTCTTCGCCCCGATCAGCCACCCGGACGGATCGACTGGTGGGACGTCGTTCCCAATTCCCTGCTCTCCGATCGGCGCCACGTCCTGCTCGGGGACGCCGTGTACGACGAACGGCGGCACACCTACGTGCTGCGCGAAGTTGCCGTGTTCGACGACGGGAGCGTCTCCACGCGGCAGACCAGCGGATGGCTGTGCCCGTTTCCCATGATTCCTCGGCTCTTCGCGAAGGCGGGCCTCAGCGACGTGACGCTGTACGACGGGTGGAGCGGCGCCCCGGCCCACGGCCTCTCCGGCAGCCTTCTCGTGGTGGCCCGGCGCACACGAGCCTGAAGCCCCATCAGGGGCGGTGCGAGCGGCTACCATTCGGATTCTTCGATCCGGGAGTCCTGTCTGGAGTTGATTCGCCATGCCGACGCCCACACCTGATCGCATCCGCACCGTCGCAGTCGTCGGTCACAGCCACGACGGCAAGACCACCTTGTGCGAGGCGCTCCTCCACACCGCCGGAGCGACACAGCGCATGGGGTCGACCGAGCAGGCGACCTCGCTCTTCGATCACGAACCGGAGGAGCATCGCCGCTCCATGAGCATCGGGCTCTCAATCGCGCATTGCGACTGGGACGGCTACCGGGTGAATCTCATCGACGCGCCGGGGTTCCAGGACTTCGCCGGCGAGGTTGTCGAGGCGCTCGCCGTCGCCGATGCGGCGGTGCTCGTGGTCGCGGCCAACGGGACCGTCCCGGTGGGCGCTGAAATGGCCTGGGAGATGATCAACGCTGCGGGCGTTCCTTCGCTGATCGTCGTCAATCGCATGGACAAGGAGAACGCCGCCTACGAGGCGACCGTGGACGCGCTGCGCGAAGCGTTCTCGCGCACGCCGATCGCGGTCGCGGTGCCGATCGGCGCCGCCGACGGGTTCCGCGGCTACATCGACCTCGTCGACGATCGCGCGCACGCGTTCGACGATCGCGGACGGGCCACCGACACCGCGGTGCCGGATGAGATGAGCACCGAGATCGAGCGTGCACATGGGGCGCTCGTGGATGCGGCCGCCGAAAGCGACGACGCACTGCTCGAGAAATACCTCGAAGGAACCGAGCTCACCGATGACGAGGTTCGCACCGCACTCCACGCCGCAACGGCGCGCGGCTCCCTGGTGCCGATCGTGTGCGCGTCCGCGGCGACGGAGAAAGGCGCGGCGATGGTCCTCGACAGCATCGTGCGGTATCTCCCCGCACCGACTGAGCGCACGCGCACCGCATTGGATGCGAAAGACCATGAGGTCGCGATCGCATGCGACCCCGACGGCAGTTTGTGCGCGCACGTCTTCAAGACCACGGTGGACACCTTCGGCAAGATCTCCTTCTTCAAGGTCCTGCGCGGCACCATGCGCGGCGACAGTCACCCCATCACCGCCAGGCTCGGCCAGGAGGAGCGATTCGCGCAACTCGGCCAGCCCAACGGCAAGGCGATCGTCACCGTGACCGAGGTGGTGGCCGGCGACATCGGCGTGGTCACGAAGCTCGCCCACACGCTCACCGGTGACACGCTCTGCACCAAAGAAGCGCCGGTGCATCTGCCGCCGTTGCCGTGGCCGGCGCCGAGCGCGTCGGGTGCCATCGTCGCGCGTACCAAGGGCGACGAGGACAAGATCATGAGCGCGCTCGCGCGACTCTGCGAGGAGGACATCACGTTCTCCACCGATCGCGACCCGGTGACCCAGGAAGTCCTGGTGCACGGGCTCGGCGATGTGCATCTCGACGTTGCACTGGAGCGCATGAAGCGCAAGTTCGGCGTCGACGCGGAGCTGCATCCACCCAAGATTCCGTACCGCGAGACCATCACAGGCACTGCGCGAGTGGGCCACAAGTACAAGAAGCAGTCAGGCGGATCCGGCCTCTACGGCGACGCGACCATCGAGATCGAACCGCTCCCGCGCGGCGGCGGTTTCGAGTGGGAGGACAAGATCTTCGGCGGGTCGATTCCGCATCAGTTCCGCCCGTCCGTCGAGAAAGGCGTACGTCAGACCATGGAACAGGGCGCGGTGACCGGCAACCCGATCGTCGACATCAAGGTGCGCCTTGTCGACGGTTCGACCCACAGTGTCGACGGGAAGGACATCGCGTTCCAGATCGCGGGCGCGATGGCGATGCGCGAGGCGGTGCAGAAAGCATCGCCGGTCATCCTCGAACCGATCATGAACGTGAACGTCATGGTCCCCGAGCGCTTCACCGGCGACATCATGGGGTTGCTCAACTCCAAGCGCGGGCACGTCGGTGGGGTCAACCCGCTTGGCGACGGTCGCGCCGAGGTCAACGCGCACGTGCCGCAATCAGAGATGTACACGTTCCCCGTCGAGTTGCGCGCCATGACCCAGGGTCGCGGCCGGTATTCGATGACGTTCTCGAGCTACGAGGAGGTGCCGCAGCACGTCGCACAGAAGCTCATCGAAGCGCACAGCCACGAGCATCCGGCAGCATGAGCCGGGGCGCGGGGTGCGCGGATCTCCAGGTACATGACATCCAGTGAAGGAGTGATCAATGGGCGAGACAGTTGAGTTTCCGAGCAACGGACACACGTGCGGGGGATACGTCGCGTCACCACCCAGTGGACGAGGCCCGGGGGTCGTGGTCATCCAGGAGTGGTGGGGAGTGAACGGGCACATTCGCGATCTCTGCGATCGCTTCGCCGCCGAGGGCTTTGTTGCGCTCGCGCCCGACCTCTTCCACGGCAAGGAGACCAAAGAGCCGGACGAGGCCAGCAAATTGCTGATGGAACTGGATCTTGCCGTAGCGGCTCGCGACATGCTCGGTGCGGGCACGTGGCTCGCCGCCAGCGAGCACACGGCAGGCGATCGAGTCGGCATCGTCGGGTTCTGCATGGGCGGAGCGCTCGCCCTCTACGCGGCAACGCTGAGCGACGTTTTTGGCGCCGTCGTGCCGTTCTACCCGTACATGGGTTTGACCGCGGCGGCGAAGCCGGATCTCACACAGGTCAAGGGCGCGGTGCTCGGCCACTTCGCCGAGCTGGACCACGCGTACACGCCCGAGCAGGTGTCCGAACTGGAGTCCGAACTGCGCGGGGCGGGGGTGGATGTTGAGTTCTTCTGGTACCCCGGCGCGGACCACGCGTTCTTCAACGACACGCGGCCGGAGGTCTACGACGCTGACGCCTCGCGGATCGCCTGGGACCGGACTCGGGTCTTCTTCCGGACGCACCTGGCCACCACCGTCGCCCCGGTCTGACGCCCCGACTCCACCATCTCATCGGGACGCCCGGCTGAGTTCGGCTCCAACTCGGGTCAGATTGTGTCTAGAATGCCCGCAACCTGCCTCCGAGCAGTCGCAGAACCCACCCCCACACCCCGGAGGAGCACATGGCCACTGGCTATTGCCTCAAATGCAAGGATCAGCGCGAGATCAAGGGCGCTGAGGCCATCACGATGAAGAACGGCAAACCGGCGACCACCGGCACCTGCCCCGTCTGCGGCACCAAGATCTTCAAGATCGGGAAGGCTGCCTAGATCGTCCGCCAGGTAGGGCTTTCGAGTCCGCACTGGCAGCTGGTGACGGGGTGCAGGCGCGCCCCCCACCAATTCCCTCGTCAGCGACTGGAGCGGCCGGTCGCGGTCGAGGCGACCCCGGTCAGCCGGGTCCGAGCAGTTCCCGTTTGAGTTGATCGAGCGGGAGCGAGCCGAGGTTCAGCGCTTCCATGTGGAATTGCTTCAGGTCAAATGACGACCCCTGACGGGCCCGCAGCTGCGCACGAATATCGAGCCACGCGCGCTCGCCGACCTTGTAGCTGATCGCCTGTGCGGGCATCCCGCAATAGCGATCGAGCTCGCTGCGGGCGAAGCTTGCCCCGGCGAACCCGCAGTACCGCTCCACGAAGGGGAGCGCCAGGTCGTAGTCCCAGACGCGGCCAGGCGCGTACTCCTCCTGATCGGGGATCGCCAGCTGGAGATGGAGGCCGATGTCAACAATGACCCGCATGGCTCGGAACGCCTGGGTGGCGAGCATCCCCATTACGTAGTCAGGCTTCTCGAGGTAGCCGAGCTCCTGCATGAGCCGCTCCGCGTAGAGGGCCCACCCTTCTCCGTGACCGGAGAAGAAGCCGAGCTGGCGCTGAAACGAGGTGAGGCGCTCCTGGAAGGTCATGCAGAGGCCGACCTGGAGATGGTGGCCGGGGACCCCCTCGTGATACGAGGTGCTGACCTCGGTCCAGAGCGGAAAGTGGGTGCGGCCGCGGGCCGGATACCAGGTGCGCCCGGGCCGGCTGAAGTCGGCCGACGGCGGCGTGTAGTACTGGGCGGCGGCGGTCCCGGGCGGCGCCTCGCGGCATTCGACCCGACGGATCGACTCCGGGATGTCGAATTGGGTGCCGTTCAACTCGGCGATGGTCGTGTCGGTGCGCTCCTGGAGGAACCCGATGAGCTGATCGATGCTGTCGATGCTCCGAGCTGGGTCGTCCTTGAGCACCGCCAGTGCTTCGTCGAGGCTCGCGCCCGGCGCGATCTGGGCGGCGATGCCGGCCATCTCCTCGTCAAGGCGATGGAGCTCATCCCAGCCCCAGGCGTACACCTCCTCGAGGTCGGCGTTCATGCCCAGGAACCGGCGAACTCCGATTGCATACAGTTCTGGCCCAACCGCGTCCGACTCCGAGGCTTTCGGTTCGTACTCGTCGCGCAGGAACCGGGCCATCTCCGCGTAGGCGCCGGTCGCGAGGCGCGCACCCTCAGCTAGCCGCGACGTGAGCCTTGGGTCCTGCGGCCCTGAGGCGGCGAGCGCAACGAAGTAGGGGTCGCCACCGCCGCCCTGACCGCCGAGCGTGGCTGCCTGGTCGGCACACACGCGCGCCTGCCGTCGGGATGCGACCTGGCCGGTGGCAAGCCCGTGCCGGAGTGTGGCGGTGAACCCGGCGAGCGCGTCCGGGACCCGGCCCATGCGGGTGGCGATGTGCTCCCAGTCTTCGGGCGTGTCGCGCGGGCACAAGTCGAAGGCGGAGCGGATGAAGGTGAGCGGACAGTCAAAGGCAGCGAGCTGCCGCCAGGGATGGCCGGCCTCGAACCCCTCGATCTGGACCTCCATGCGATCGCGCATGACGGCCACCGCGATGCGGTCGGCATCCGTCTCGATCGCGGCGGCGCCCAGCGCCTGGAGCGTCCTTCGCGCCAGCCCGACCTCGGCCTCGACACCAACGGGCGAGTAGTCGGTGACCTCGTCGTCGTGTCCCGGGACGCCGATCGCGGTGGCCGCGAAGGGGTCGAGCGCGCAGAGCTCGGCGACATACGAGTCCGAGAGCCCGAAGACCTCGGTCACGCCTCGAGCGCCACCACCGCGCCGACGCCGGCGATGGACGCGACGCGGTCGCCGTCGTCGAGCCGCATGATGATCACGCCTCGTGTCTGCCGGCCGGAGATGCGCACCTGTTCGAGTGGGATACGAATGACCTGACCCGATGTCGAGATGACCATCAGCTCCTCGGACAGGTCCTCGACGACGCGCATGCCGACGATCTGGCCGATCTTTGGGATGGCCGTCTGGTCGACGGTGTAGACGCCCTGGATGTTGCGGCTCTTCACCGGGTAGTCGCTCATGGGCGTCAGCTTGCCGAAGCCGTTCTCGGTGATGACCAACACGTGGCCTTCGGGATTGACGATGTCGAAGCCGGCAACCTCGTCGCCCTTTCGCAAACGGATCGCGCCGACACCCATGGTGTCGCGACCCATCGGCCGCACTTCCTTCTCGGTGAAGCGCGAGCCCTTGCCCTGGCGCGTCACGACGAGTACCTCGTTGCCACCCGACGAGCGCCGAACCCAGTTGAGCTCGTCGTCATCCTGCAGGTTGATGGCGATCAACCCATTGCGGCGCACCGCCGCGTACGCCGCAGCCGGTGTCTTCTTGATCTGTCCGAGCTTTGTGACCATCACCAGGTACTGCTCGTCGCTGAACACTTCCATGTCGATGAGCGCTGTGACCTTCTCGCCCTGATCGACCTCGATGAGGTTGATGATCGGGATGCCCTTCGCCTGGCGCTTCACGTCCGGAATCTCGTGCGTGCGCAAGCGGAACACGCGTCCGCGATTGGTGAAGAAGAGCATGTCGCTGTGCGTGTTCGCGGTCGTCGAGTGCTCGATGTAGTCCTCGTCCGTCGACCGGCGGGCACCGACGACACCCTTGCCGCCGCGATGTTGCGCACGGTAGATGTCGAGCGACATGCGCTTGACGTAGCCGCGGTGCGTGAGGGTGACGAAGACCTGCTCCTGCGGTATGAGGTCTTCCTCGTTCATCTCCAGCTCGTCGTGACGGATCTCGCTGCGGCGCGGGTCGGCGAAGCGCCGCCGGAGGTTGGTGACCTCGTCCTTGATGACGCCGTCGATGAGGCGCGGATTGGCGAGGAGATCCTCGAGCTGGTTGATCTTCTTGAGCAGCTCCTCGTACTCCTCACGGAGCTTCCCGCTCTCGAGTCGGGTCAGGCGTCCGAGACGGAGGTCGACGATCGCCTTCGACTGACGCTCGGACAGCGTGAAGCGCAACTCCAGGGCGTCCTGCGCGGCCTTCTCGTCCTGCGCGCCCCGGATGATCGCGATCGTCTCGTCGAGGTGGTCGAGAACGATGATCAGCCCTTCGAGGATATGGGCTCGGTCGCGTGCGGTCTCGAGCTCGTGCCGCGTCCGGCGCGTGACCACGGTCTGCCGGTGCGTGATGTAATGCTGGAGCATGGCCTTGAGGCTCAGCACCTGCGGCCGTCCGTCGACGATCGCGAGCATCAGCGCTCCAAAGGTCATCTGCAGCTGCGTGTGCTTGTAGAGGTTGTTGAGGACCGTGTGCGGGCGCGCGTTTGACTTCAGCTCGATGACGATGCGCACCTTGTCCTCGCGGCCCGACTCGTCGTGCAGGTCCGCGATGCCGTCGATCTTGCGATCGTTCACCAGCTCGGCGATGGTCTGCATCAACCGCGATTTGTTGACCTGGTATGGGAGTTCGCGAACGATGATCTGCTCGCGTCCAGACTTCGACTCCTCGAAATCCACCTGCGCCCGCATGACGATTCGCCCGCGGCCCGTACCGTAGACGTTGGCGATGTCTCGGGTGTAGATGATGCCGCCGGTGGGGAAGTCAGGGCCCTTGACGATGCGGATCAGGTCCTCGGTGGTCGTTTCCGGGTCGTCGAGGAGGCGGATCACCGCATCGCAGATCTCACCGAGGTTGTGCGGCGGGATGTTGGTTGCCATGCCGACCGCGATGCCGCTCGCCCCGTTGACAAGCAGGTTGGGGAGCAGCGACGGCATCACCAACGGCTCGCGTACCCCGGGGACGTTTGCGAAGTTCGGGCCGAAGTCGACCGTATCTTTCTCGATGTCGTCGACGAGGCTCATCGCGACAGCGGTCATGCGCGCCTCGGTGTACCGGTAGGCGGCGGGCGGATCTCCGTCGACCGATCCGAAGTTGCCCTGTCCGTCGATGAGGGGGTAACGCATGACCCATGGCTGGGCGAGCCGGACCAGCGTGTCGTAGACCGCCGAGTCGCCGTGAGGGTGGTACTTGCCGAGGACTTCACCGACCACGGCCGCGCACTTCTGATAGCGCGCTCCGGCAGTCATGCCCGTGTCGAGCATCGCCCAGAGAATGCGGCGCTGCGCGGGCTTGAGCCCGTCACGGATATCCGGGAGCGCGCGGCTGATGATCACGCTCATCGCGTAGTCCATGTAGGACGCGCGCATCTCGGCTTCGAGCTCGATCGGATGGATCTGGCCGGGTTCGAAGATTGCCATGACTAGACGCCCACCTCCACAGGGGTTTTCGCCGCCTCCGCGATCACCGCGCTCACGCCTTGATCAGCGGCTCGAGCGGCGACCCGGATCGCGTTCATGGTCGCCTCGGCATCTGACCGCCCGTGGGCGATCACGACCTCGCCGGCGACGCCGAGCAACAGCGCTCCTCCGGTCTTCCGGTAGTCGACGCGATCGCGCAACGGGCGCAGCTTGGGTTTGAGCAGCGCGCCACCCACTTTGCCGCCGAAACTTTTGCGTGCCTCGCGAGCGATGCTGGCGAAGAGGAAGTCGCCGATGCCTTCGGCAACCTTGAGCACGACGTTGCCGGTGAAACCGTCGGTCACCACCACATCGCAGCCGCCGCGGAAGACATCCTTGCCTTCGACGTTGCCGACAAAGTGGATTGGCAGCGCCGCAATGAGCGCATGCGATGCCTGGACCAGCTCCGAGCCTTTCTCGGCTTCCTCGCCATTGCTGAGGAGCGCGACCCTGGGTTCCGCGATCGCGAGTATCGTTCGCGCGTAGACATCGCCCATGAGCGCGAACTGTGCGAGCCACTCCGGTTTGCAGTCGGTATTGGCACCGACGTCGAGCATGAAGGTCTGCCCCGCGTCACTCGGAAACGAAGCGCCGATGGCAGGCCGTGCGATACCGGGGATGCGCTTGATGGTGAAGAGCGCCGCTGCGAGCATCGCGCCGCTGTTGCCGGCGCTGACCACTGCGCGCGCGCTGCCCTTGGCCACCAGCGCACAGGCGCTCACCAGCGACGAGTCGCGCTTGGCGCGCACCGCATTGGCGGGATGCTCGTTCATCTCGATGACCTCGCGGGCATCGACGATGTTGATCCCCGCCGGGACGTCACCTGCGCTCGTGAGCTCGGCCTCGATCGCCTCGCGCCTTCCGACCAGCGTCACCGCGAGACGATGCTCTCTCACGGCGCGCAACGCACCGCGGACGATCTCGGCGGGGGCGTTGTCGCCGCCCATCGCGTCCACCGCGATCGGGAGCGCCATCAGACGTCGAGGTTACGCACGCTCGTCGCGTGGGTCTGGATGAAACGCTTGCGGGGCTCGACGTCGGAGCCCATGAGGCGGTCGAAGATGTCGTCAGCCTTCATCGCGTCGGCGACGGCAACCTGCAACAGCACCCGGCGTTCCGGATCCATGGTGGTTGCCCACAGCTCCTCGGACATCATCTCGCCAAGTCCCTTGTACCGGGACACTTCGACGTCCCGGCCCATGGTCTTGACTTTGGCATCGCGCTGGTCATCGCTGAAGGCGTACTCGGTCTGCTTGTTGCGGCCCTTGCCCTTCTCGAGCTTGAACAACGGCGGTTGCGCGAGATACAGGAAACCTCCGTCGACGAGCGGGCGCAGGTGGCGCCAGAAGAACGTGAGCAGGAGGGTGCGAATGTGCGATCCGTCGACGTCCGCGTCCGCCATCAGCACGATGCGATGGTAGCGAAGCTTGTCGACACTGAACGTCTCACCAAACCCACCACCGAGCGCCATGATCAGATCCTTGATCTGCTCGTTGCCGAGGATCTTGTCGGCGCGTGCTTTCTCGACATTGAGGATTTTTCCGCGCAACGGCAGGATTGCCTGATTGCGGCGTTCACGCGCCTCCTTTGCGGTACCGCCTGCGGACAGTCCCTCGACGATGAAGATCTCGCAGTGCGCAGGGTCACGTTCGCTGCAGTCGACCAGCTTGCCGGGGAGCGTCGCCGACTCCAGGAGCGACTTGCGCTGGACGAGGTCACGCGCTTTCGCGGCGGCCTGACGCGCTCGGGCCGCGGTGAGTGACTGGTCGATGATGCGGCGGCCGTCGGCGGGGTTCTCCTCGAGGTACTGTATGAGCGCTTCGCTCAGCACCGTCGACACCTGACCGGCAACCTCGCTGTTGCCGAGCTTTGTCTTGGTCTGCCCTTCGAACTGCGGCTCGCGCAGCTTCACGCTGATGACCGCGGTGAGACCGTCGCGCACGTCGTCACCGCTCAGGTTGGGATCCTGTTCCTTGAGGATGCTCGCTTTGCGGGCGTACTTGTTGAGCGTCGTGGTCAGTGCGCTGCGGAACCCGGTGACGTGCGCGCCACCCTCTTCGGTATGCACGTTGTTGGCGAAGGCGAGCACGTGCTCGGTGAACACCGTGTTCTGGTACTGCAGGGCGATCTCGACGACGTTGCCTTCAATCTCCCGCTCCACATACATCGGCTTCGCGTTGATGACGTTGCGGTTGGCGTTCAGGTACCTGACGAAGGACTGGATGCCACCTTCGAAATGGAAGGTGTACGCGTGACCGTCGCGCTCGTCCGCGAGCTGTATGGTGATGCCCTTGTTGAGAAACGCATAGCTGCGCAACGAGGCCGAAATGGTGTCCCACGAGAACTCGATCTCCTGGAAGATCTCGGCGTCCGCCCAGAAGCGCACATAGGTGCCGTGAAGGTCAGACTTGCCGACGGTTTCGACGGGACCGTCCGGTACGCCGCGCGTGTACCCCTGCCGGTACATCGAGCCGTCGCGGTACACCTCCACAAGGAGGCGCTCGCTCAGCGCGTTGACGACCGAGAGCCCGACACCGTGGAGTCCACCTGAAACCTTGTAGCCGCCGCCACCGAACTTGCCGCCGGCATGCAGTGTGGTGAGCACAACTTCAAGCGCGGATTTCTTCGCGGTGGGGTGCATGCCCACCGGGATGCCACGGCCGTTGTCCAGCACTGACACAGACTTGTCCGCGTGGAGGACGATCTTGATGGTGTCGCACCAACCGGCCAGCGCCTCATCGATGCTGTTGTCGACGAGTTCGACCACAAGGTGATGGAGGCCACGAAGGTCCGTCGACCCGATGTACATCCCTGGCCGGCGGCGAACAGGCTCAAGTCCCTCGAGGATCTGGATCTGGTCGGCGGAGTACGTGTCTCTGGCGACTCGGCCGGGGTTGACCGGATGTACATCCGGACTGCCGTTTCCACCAGGAGTGTTGGCGGGACTGTTTGCCGGAGGGCCTGCCGGAATTTCGGGGCTTGGCTCAGGCACGATCACCTCGTCGTCGGGGCGTTCGGGGCGTGCGATGTCGGTTATTGGTGGTGCTCCGGTTGTGACGCGAGTGTTGGAGAGGGGGCCAATGGTGAACCGCTCGATTGTTCAGCGCAGACCGCTCAAATCGGCCGTCCCACGTACCTTCATTCTACCAGCCCGAGTGCCCACTTCGCTCTTTCTGAGCGGTGCGCTGCACTAGCATCTGGAGCGTGAAGGACACTGTCCGCGTCAGGCCCGTAGCGCCCTGTCGAGCGGGCTTGTAGCGTGGCTGAGACGGCTCTCGAAGAGTACCGCCGCAAGCGGGACTTCAAACAGACCCCGGAGCCCAGCGGGGACCCAATCCAGCGAGCGGAATCGGACCCCTCGTCCTGGGAGCAGCTGCCCCACGGAAAGCGCTTCTGCGTCCAGAAGCATCGAGCCACGCGCATGCATTTCGACTTCCGGCTCGAGCACGAGGGGGTGTTGCTGTCGTGGGCGATTCCCCGCGGTCCGACCCTCGATCCGAGCAAGAAGCGCCTGGCAGTCATGACCGAGGATCACCCGATCGACTATGGCGAATTCGAAGGCGTCATCCCGTCCGGCTACGGCGCTGGGACGGTGATGCTCTGGGACATCGGTACGTTCGAGTGGGTGAAGGAGTCGGCGGCCGATTTCGACCGCTCACGGCTCAAGGGCGACATCAAGTTCCGGATACAGGGCACCAAAATCTCGGGCGAGTTCGCCCTCATCCATATCGGTGAACGGGGTCGTCAGTACGGCGGCAGCAATGACGGCGACAAGAACTGGCTGATGCTCAAGAAGCGCGACGCCTCGGTGGTCGAGGGCTTCGAGGCGATTGACCTCGATGTTTCCGTCAAGACCGGCAGAAGCCTTGCCGAAATTGCCGGCGAGGGTGGCGGCGATCCACGTGAAATGCGGCGCGAGGCACGACTGCGTGCCAAAGCGCCCAGCACCGCGGTCGCATCGACAGCGGGCGAGCCCGCTCGAGCCCCGGCGCCGATGCTCGCGACACCCGCTGACAAACCCTTCTCGCGCGAAGGCTGGCTGTTCGAGTTGAAATACGACGGCATTCGGGCGATGGTCAGCGTGGCAGGAGATGCCGTTCGGATCACCGGTCGTCGCGGTGGCGACGAAACCGCGCACTACCCGGAGGCGCATGCAATACGAGACGGCATTCAGGCCCGGCAGGCGATCGTCGACGGTGAACTGGTGGTGCTCGACGCCGACGGTCGTCCCTCCTTCGAGCGACTCCAGCAACGCATCAACGTGGTCCGCGATACAGATGTCCGGCGCGTCGCAGCCGAGCACCCGGTGACCTTCATCGCCTTTGACCTGCTCGAACTCGACGGGCGTGACCTGATGACCACCGAGCTGCGCATTCGCAAAAAGACGCTGCGCGAAACGGTTGTCGACTCGCCGTACATCCTGTTCGCGTCACACGTCGAGCGTGACGGTGTCTCGCTGTTCGACGTGGCGCGCCAGTCCGGCGTCGAGGGCATCGTCGGCAAACGAGCGGACTCCCTCTACCGCCCCGGAATCCGAACGCCGGAATGGGTGAAGATCAAGTCCTGGCGCAGCCAGTCCTGCATGATCGCCGGCTACACCGCGGGACGCGGACGCCGGACAAGCCAGCTGGGTGCGCTCATCCTCGCCGTGCTCGACAACGGGCGCCTCGTCCACTGCGGCCAGGTCGGCACCGGCTTCACTGACAAGACCCTGCGGGATCTGAGAACCCGGCTCGGACCGCTCGAAATCGACCACTGCCCGCTCGAGACCACCCCCAAGACCTCCGAGCCCGCCACATGGGTCCAACCCCGGCTCGTCTGCGAAGTCCAATTCACCGAATGGACGCGGGAGGGGATCCTCCGGCATCCGGCGTTCCGGACTCTGCGACCGGACCAGGGTGTCGAGGACTGCGTTCGTGAGTCGGTCGGTGCTGAGGCACCGGCCCAGCTCCTGTCACCGCGGGGGTCGGTGGGCTCCGGCTTCGGTGAACCCGCCGGAGCGGCGCCCCCACGCGACGCCACCCGGGCTGCGCCACATGCTCCGGCTCGCGATCGGCCCGCAGTGCTCGACACGACGGGGTCCGAGCCGCCTTCGACATCGCCGGCCGCCTTGCAGAACGACCTTGAGGTCTTGCAGACGCTCCGTGGCAATGCCCACTGGGAGATCGGCGGCAGGAGACTCCCGCTCACGAATCTCGACAAAGTACTCTGGCCCGCCGACGGCATCACCAAGCGCGACATGATCGCGTACTACGTGCGCATGGCTCCGTACATGCTGCCGTACCTGCGCGGGAGACCGCTCTCGATGCAGGTGTTTCCCGACGGTATCGAGGGTAAGTCCTTCTGGCGTAAGGACAAACCGGCTCACGCGCCCGCATGGATCGACTCGTGGACGTACCACGGCGAGAAGACGAAGACGTACATCGTGGTCAACGAGGTGGCAACGCTCGCGTGGGTCGCCAACGCCGGTGTCATCGACCTGCACCCCTGGCATTCAAGCATCGACGCCCCGAATCAACCGGACTGGGCGGTGTTCGACCTCGACCCGTTCGAGCCGGCGACGTTTCAAGACGTCATCGACATCGCTCGACTGGTGAAGGCGGCACTCGATCACTACGGCATGCATGGAATCGCCAAGACGAGTGGGCAGACCGGACTGCAGATCTACGTCCCTATCCGTCGTGGTCCCGACTACGGTGCGGTGCGCCACTGGGTCGAGGAGGTTGGTCGCGCCATCGATCAGGCAGCTCCGGGAAGGGTCAGCTGGGAGTGGGCGGTGGCGAGGCGGACGGGTCGCATCCGGATCGACTACACGCAGAACATCATCAACAAGACCCTCGCGGCTCCCTATTCGTTGCGGCCGGCGCCCGGCGCCCCCGTCTCGACGCCGATCACGTGGGACGAGCTGTCGGATCCAGCGCTTCGCCCCGACCGCTGGAACATCCAGACGATCGCCGAGCGCGTGGCCGAGGTCGGCGACCTCTTCGCGCCGGTGCTCGACGCGGACCAGGATCTTCCGCGGGACGCGTGAGCCGCGCGTGAAGCGCGAATTGCGGTTACCCTGCGTCGCGATGCGGCGGCTGTACGTCTCCTTTGCGGTCCTTGGGACGGTGTTCGCGCTCGCCGGGTGCGGCTCGACGACGTCGGCGACCACCCAGCCGACTGCCGCCGCCGTCACGACTGCGGCGACTCCAACCGCCACACCGTCGCCAACGCCGCCCCCAACCCCGACGGCATCGATTCCATGCATGCCGGGTCAGTTCGAGATTGTGATCAACAACACGCAAGGCGCCGCGGGCACCGTTCACGCGACCTTCGAGATCCGGAACACCTCGACCACTGCCTGCACGGAGAACGGCTACCCCAAAGTGCAGATGCTGTCGACGACCGGTGGCCTGCTCATGACGAGCTGGTCCAACGACAACTCAGTGGCCCAGCCGGGACCGGTCAACCTGCCGCCGGGCACCGAGCCGCTCGGCGCCGCTGCCGCGACCGGTCACGGCTATTTCCTCGTTGCCTGGACGGACGCGACCTGTTCTGTGGCGCAGGCCGAAACACCGAAGTACTGGGCGATCACGCTCCCCACCTCGGGGTTCGGGACTGATGTCACCGATGTCGACACCAGCATGGTGTGCGGCGGCGCCATCAAGGTCGGCCCGATCAAGTCCGCGCCCTACAACTGAGCCGCTCGCCGCGTCGCCCGTCGACGCGAAATATGCCCGCTTCACAATAGAATTCGGGCATGGCAGTGCTGCTGCTCAATGCCTCGCTGCAGCCGCTCAACGTGATCAGTCACCGGCGACTGGTTGTCCTTCTGACCAAGGAGCGGGTCGCATTCGTTGACGAGCAGGCCGAGCATGCCGCCGCGCTAGCGCTCGCGGGGCGCCGCCTTCCCGAAGGTGTGGTCATCGTGCGCCTGCTCCGAACCATCCACGTCCCGCGTAGGTTGCTCCGTCCCAACCGGCGCAATCTGCTCCTGCGTGACGACCACACCTGCCAGTACTGCGGACGTCTCGGCACCGCTGCCGAGCTCACCGTCGACCATGTGATTCCGGTCTCGCGGGGAGGCGCCTCGGATCGTTGGGACAACGTGGTGATCGCGTGCCGGAAGTGCAATTGGCGCAAAGCGAACCACCGGCCCGAGGAGGTGGGCCTGTACCTCCGTCGCAAGCCCGTTCCGCTGACGCAGGAGTACGCCCACATCATCTTCCTGCGCTACCCGGAGCTCAAGGAAGCCTACGACCGGTTGCTCGCAGCAGCCTGAGGCCGAAGCAGCAACGCGCGGTCGCAATTGACTGCATCCACGACGATCCCGGGCACCTATACTCGAACGGCCATGCCTCGATCAATGTGGCGGGGGGCCATCAGCTTCGGCATGGTGGCCATTCCCGTGCGGCTGTACCTGGCTACCGAATCGAAGAGCGTCTCGTTCCGGCTGCTGTGTCCGAACGACAACACGCCGGTCCGCAACAAGCGCTGGTGTCCCCTGGAAGACCGCGAGATCGGGTGGAGCGACGCGCTCCGCGGTTACGAGGTCGGCAAGGACGAGTACGTGCTCGTCACCGACTCGGACCTGGACGATCTCCCGCTCGCCACCACGCACACGATCGACATCGTCGAGTTCTGTCCGGACTCGGAGATCGAGGCCGGCGTCTACTTGAAGAGCGCGTACTACCTGGAGCCGGAAGCCGTCGGCGCGAAGCCGTACGCCCTCCTTCGTCAGGCCCTCGAACAGACGGGCAAGGTCGCAATCGGGAAGATCGCTCTCCGCGATCGTGAGCATCTGTGCCGGCTGGCGCTCCATGAAAATGGCCTGATCCTCAACACGCTGCACTGGCCGGATGAGATCCGATCCACGGGAGAACTCGCCATTCCGGACGAATCGATGGGGGTCCAGAAGCGCGAACTCGACATGGCCGTGCTGCTCATTGACAACCTGAGCGCGCACTTCGACCCGGCCCGCCATCACGACGCATACCGTGAGGCAGTGCTCCAGGTCGTGGAGTCCAAGCTGAACAACCAGCCACTCGAACGTCACGAGGCTCCCGAGCCCGGGAAGGTCACCGATCTCATGGCGGCGCTGAAGGCCTCGGTGGAAGCGGCCAAATCGCGCCGTGAAGCGTCGGATGACGACGCCTCGGCCGACCAGGCGGAATCGCAGGAACCGGCCCGCCGGCGCCGGGCCTCCTGAGTCCCCGCGCTCCCGCAGCGGCAGCAGCCACTGCGCTCGACGAACCGCTGCTCTTCCGCACCCCAACACCGCCATCGTTGCCGGGGTTCATCCCGATCGAGGCGTCCGTGCCCTGTTCGGCGCCGTTCGACGACCACAACTGGTTGTTCAGCGTTGACTGGGATGGCGTTCGGGCGCTGCTGTTCATCGATCGGTCGGGCGCGGTGCGCATCCAGGGCGAGATGCTCACGGATCTGGTCCGGAGATTTCCGGACGTCGCGGCGTCGGTCGCGCTCCCGCATGGCCGGGGCGCCGTGCTCGACGGGGTCATCGCCGTGCTCGACGCTCAAGGGCGCCCAGATCTGGCCGGGCTCGGCCGCCGGCTCGCGGCCGGACCCGTGGCGGCCGCCGAACTCCCAGCCGTGTACCTCGCATTCGACGTGCTCCATCTGGATGGCCGTCCGACCTTCCGCTGGTCGCTCGACCGCCGGCTCGATGCACTGAGTGGGCTCGCCGGCCACAGCGAGGTGCTCCAGGTGCCGGATCACGTCCGAGGGCGGGGATCCGCGCTGGCCGCCGCGGCGTCCGAACGCGGCCTCGTCGCATTGCTCGCGCGCCGTGGCAATGCCCCCTACCGCCCGGGAGTTGCATCGCCGGATCGTCTTCGCATCCCGCTTTCGAATCAGACGACCTGCGTGGTGGCGGGCATCGTCGAGCGGCGGCTGCGCGGCACCAGACTCATCCTCGGGGAGCACGTCGCAGGCCGGCTGACGTTCGCCGGCCAGGTGGATGGTCCGTCGGATCCGCTCGTTGCCCGATGGCTCTCGCAACAGGCAGCAGGTCTCGTATCCGGCGTCGCCACGCTCGAGGGCGTGCAGCCGGTCACCGCCACCTGGCTCCGACCCATGCTGACGGCCACGGTTCGCCATCGCGGGCGCAGTCCTGGAGGCGCGCTCCTGCATCCGTCGCTGCTCGCGGTTCGCGATGACGTCGACCCGCGGTGGTGCGTGCGGCGGCCGCCGGTCCCCGCCCCGCTGGACATCGAAGCCGGTTCCCGGTTCGCGCCGACCCTGCTCATCCCCCTCCCACTCGGCGACTCCGCGGTGCTGCCACGAGGACTGGGATGACGGTATCGGTGCTCATGTGCCGCCCCGACCATTTCGGCATCGAGTACGAGATCAACCCCTGGATGCACGTGGCGGTGGCGGTCGATCACGCCCGCGCCGAGGCGCAATGGGAGGCGTTGCATCGCGCCTACGTCGATCTCGGCGTTCGGATCGAGCTGGCCGTGCCGGTGGCGGGCCTCCCCGACATGGTGTTCACCGCCAACGCCGCCGTCCTCTGGGATGACCGGGCGGTGCTCAGCAACTTCCAACATCAGGAGCGGCGCGGCGAGGAGGCCCATTGGCGGCGCGAGCTTGAACGCCTCGGCATCGATGTCCACGAACTGCCCCGCTCACTGTCGTTCGAGGGCGCCGGGGATGCCTTGTTCGTCGGCGATCGTCTGTTCTGCGGGTACGGGTTCCGGACCGATCGGGAGTCGCATCACCCCGTGGCGAGGATCCTCGAAGTCGAGGTCGTGTCCCTGGAACTGGTCGATCCGCGCTTCTATCACCTGGACACGTGCTTCTGTCCCCTCGACGGCACGACCGTGATCGCGGCGCTGGAAGCCTTTTCGCCGGCGTCGGCAGCATCGATACGCGAGCTCGTGCCAAACCTGATCGAAGTCCCGGTCGAGGTCGCGGCCGGCTTTGCCTGCAACGCCATGCCGATCGGCGACCACGTG
The DNA here is from genome assembly GCA_041691155.1 of Candidatus Dormiibacterota bacterium. Taxonomy (GTDB): domain Bacteria; phylum Chloroflexota; class Dormibacteria; order Aeolococcales; family Aeolococcaceae; genus Palsa-851. The sequence continues at coordinate 149,931 of JBEPVD010000001.1, forward strand.
GTCTCATCGCTGACGATCTCGCATCTCGACGCTCCCCTCCGAGCGGCCGGTTTCACGACGATGCCGCTGCCGATGGGCGAGTTCCTCAAGGCGGGCGGCGGCGTGCGCTGCCTGTCGCTGCCGCTCGGCGAAGTCCTCCAGGGCAGCCGGGCGCCCCGCAACGCTGAGGCTTGATTCAGCAACCTCTGAGCGTTTTCCCAGACTTCAGCGCGAAGATGGCCGTGTGAACACTGTGAGCAACGGGGAACACAGCCGGATCCTCGTCGTCGACGACGAGCGCGCCATCACGGATCTCGTGGCGATGGCCCTGAAGTACGAGGGCTTCTCGGTGCAGACCGCCGCCACCGCGAAAGAGGCTCGCCACGCCGTCATGGACTTTCGCCCTGCCCTGATGATCCTCGATGTCGGGCTTCCCGACGAAGACGGATTCACGCTCGTCCAGCGCCTCATCACCGACGGCGTCAAGGTCCCGGTGATCTTTCTCACCGCCCGCGACGCCACCGAGGAGAAGGTGCACGGGCTGACCATCGGCGGGGACGACTACGTCACCAAGCCATTCAGCATCGAGGAGCTGGTGGCGAGAATCCGCGTCGTGCTCCGCCGCCACCATCCGGACGCCGGCGCCGCCAGCGGGAAGCTGGTGCTGCACGACCTCGAGCTCGACGACGAGACGCATGAGGTCTTCCGAAGCGGCAACGCGGTCGAGTTGACGCGCACCGAATTCCGGCTGCTGCGCTACCTGATGCTGAATACCGGCCGCGTGCTCTCGCGAACGCAGATTCTCGACCACGTCTGGGATTACGACTTCGGCGGAGACGCGAGCGTGCTCGAGACGTACATCAGTTATCTGCGCCGCAAGGTCGACCAGGTCGACCCGCCATTGATCCACACGGTGCGTGGCGTCGGGTACGTCATACGCGTCCCGCGCACCGCGCCGGCACCGGCGTGATCAGCGCCTCGACGACGTCCGCAGGACCCTAGATGTCGCTGCGGCTTCGACTGCTGCTCACGCTGGCACCGCTGTTCATCATCGGGCTCGCCGCCGCTGACTTCGGGACATACGCTGCTCTTCAGTCATCACTGCTGCAGACCACCGACAAGCAGCTTTCGATCATCGATCAGGGCGTCCTCAGCGTCCTCGAACAGGGTAACGGGGGCGGCCAGCATCCCGATGGAGGGTTCGGACAGGAGTACGCCTTCCCGTCGGGGACGTACGGCGAGATCATCGACGCCACCGGAACCGCCATGGTCGCCGGATACCCGTTCAACGGTTACGTGGTCGGGACCTCACCGACCCTCCATCCCGTGCTTCCTGCCAACCTTGACAAGTACATCGGGACCACGTTCACCGCTCCCGGGGTGGGTACCTGGGAGTCGTACAGGGTCTCCGTCTACGGCGTGACCCGGCAGGGCCCGTTTGGCAGCAGCCCGACTCCGCAGACCCTGGTGGTGGCGATCCCGCTTGACGGCGTCAACAGCACGCTGAGCACGCTCCTGATCTTCGAAGTCGCGATCAGCAGCGGCATCGTCATCATCGTGCTGGTGGCCACGTGGCTCTTGGTGCGCCGCGGCATGCGTCCGCTCGAGCGCATGGGTGCCACAGCGCGGTCGATTGCGGCGAGCGGTCTCGGCAGTCGCGTCACCCCGTCGACCGAGCGCACCGAGGTCGGCCGTCTCGGCCTCGCTCTCAACGCAATGCTCGGGCAGATCGAGCGCGCCTTCGCGGAGCGCGACGTCACTGAGCAGCGATTGCGTCATTTCGTCTCGGACGCGTCGCACGAGTTGCGCACACCCCTGACATCAATGCGCGGCTATGCGGAACTGCTGCAGCGGAATCCCGACATGTCGCGCGATGACGTCGTCCTCGCGGTGCGCCGCATCGAGGACGAGACCCGCAGGATGGGCATCCTCGTCGACGACCTGCTGCTGCTCGCGCGACTCGATCAGGGTCGACCACTTGATCGAGCACCAGTCGACCTGACCACGATGATCAATGACGCGGTGAGCGACGCGCGTGCGGCCGACCCTGGGCGCTCGGTGAGTGCACGCATCGCCGCCCCGGTGGTGATCACCGGCGACGACCTTCGCCTGCGCCAGGCTGTCGCCAACCTGGTGCGCAACGCGCTCGTGCACACGCCCGCGGGAAGCCCGGTCGAAGTCACGCTGCAACCCGAGAACGGGCATGCGGAGATCGGTGTCATCGATCACGGACCCGGGGTGCCCGCCGCGCATCGCGAGCGCATTTTCGAACGGTTTCACCGCGCCGATCCGCAGCGCAGCCGCGACCAGGGTGGGAGCGGCTTGGGCCTGAGCATCGCGTCGGCGGTCGTCAACGCCCACGGCGGGAGGATCAGCGTGGCCGAGACACCCGGCGGCGGCGCGACCTTCCGCATCGAGTTGCCTGCGTGAACTGATGAACAGTCAACTTCTCTGGTACACGACGCGTGGCGCCGGTGCGGTGAGCCTCGTGCTCCTGAGCACCGTGGTCGTCCTTGGGCTGCTTGCGCGACTGCGGTTCGAGGCGCGCGGATGGCCGCGCTTCCTCAGCGCCGCCGTGCACGGCGATCTCGCGCTGATGACCCTGGTATTCCTGCTGCTGCATATCGTCACCGCAGTCGTCGACCCGTTCACCCACCTCGGATTTGTCGCCGCGGTGGTACCGTTCGGTTCTTCCTATCGCACCTTCTGGCTGGGGCTCGGCACCGTCGCTTTTGAGTTGCTGCTCGCGCTCCTTGCGACCAGTCTGTTGCGCCGCCACATCGGCGCAGGCACCTGGCGCGGCATTCACTGGCTCGCCTACGCGAGCTGGCCGGTCGCGGTGCTGCACGGTATCGGCACCGGGACCGACAGTCCGTCGCCCTGGATGATCGCGCTCGACATCGCCTGCGTCGTGGCTGTCGCTGCCGCGCTCATCTGGCGTGTCGCGGTTGCACCCCCGGACCCGCTTGCAGAGGAGCGACGCGGCGCCGCGGAGCGTGCCTCGTTCGGGACCGGTCGATGAGCATCGCGCTGCTGGCCGGACCCGCTGCCTCCGAGGGTACGGAGAGTCGCGCCGCGCACGCTGCGCGGCTTGGGCCGATTCCGCCGGAATCGCCTGATCTCATCTCGGTGATCGAGCGCAGCAACCTCCGCGGCAAGGGTGGCGCCGGGTTTCCCGTGGCCGTGAAATGGCGCACCGTGGCGTCACAGCAGAGTGGACCGCCTGTCGTGCTCGCCAACGGTGGCGAGGGTGAACCCCTCAGTCGCAAGGACCGCGTGCTCATGGAGCGCCGCCCGCACCTGGTCATCGACGGTGCGTTGCTGGCCGCCGGCGCCGTCGGCGCCCGCGACGTCGTCCTCTACGTGGGCGCGGAACACACTGACGCCATCCGCGCGATGCACCGAGCGGTTTCCGAGCGTTCCGCGCACGAGCGCGAACGGCTGCGGCTCATCAGCGCACCGGTCCGCTACGTGTCCGGTGAGGAGACGGCCGCGGTGCACTTTGTCAACGCGGGCGTTGCGCTTCCGACGTCACTGCCGCCGCGCCCGTTCGAGCGTGGCATCGACGGCCGTCCAACGCTGGTGCAGAATGTCGAGACCCTTGCGCACGTCGCGCTGATCGCTCGTTTCGGGGACGTCTGGTTCCGCTCGCTGGGAACCGGCGGCGCTTCCGGAACCACGCTGGTCACCGTGGGTGGCGCGGTGCCGGCGACCGTGCTGATCGAGATTCCCCAGGGAGCACCCATCGTCGAAGCGGTCAACGCGGCCGGTGGCGTGACAGCATCCAGCTCCGCAGTCCTGCTCGGCGGGTATTTCGGCGGCTGGGTGGAGTCGTCGAACGCGTGGGGACTGCGCATGGACTCCGAGCAGCTGCGCGCGCAGGGATATTCGCTTGGCTGCGGGGTGATCGCCGTGCTGCCGTCAACACGTTGCGGCGTCGTCGAGACCACAAGGATCCTCGCGTATCTCGCGCACGAAAGTGCGCGCCAGTGCGGCCCGTGCACGTTCGGCCTCCGCGCCATCGCCGCCGCAGCCGGCCGCGTCGCCGGCCTCATTCCCACTGACGGCGACCTCGAACACATACAGCGTTGGGCCGGATTGCTTCCCGGGCGGGGGGCGTGCCGTCACCCCGACGGCGCCGCGGGCCTCCTCGCCTCGGCGCTGCGGGTGTTCGCCGAAGAGTTCTCGAGCCATGGACGCGATCGCCGCTGCAGCGTGGCGACCGCCCAGGCGATCGCCTCATGACTGATCGTTTGGAATTCGGCATCGACCGCATCAAGTGCGACGGACATGGTGTGTGCGCCGACCTGGTGCCGGAGATGATCGAGCTCGATGACTGGGGTTACCCGATCATCAACCGGGGCGCCGTACCGCCCGCGGTCCTGCAGCACGCGCGCCGAGCCGTCTCCGGATGTCCAACGCTTGCGCTGCGGCTGCAGGTGCTCGCAGCACGACGCTGAGCGCCCGTCAGCCGTGCTTGAGGAAGAGGTCGAACTCCATCTTCGCCGTGCCGTCGACACTGACAAAGCCTCCGACGTTCGGCGCCTGCATGCCGAATTCGCCCCATGGAAATGCGATGGAGCCGACGATCTCGATCTCCGAACCGGACAGACGAGCGGTGACCGGGATGGTGACCGTCTTCGTGGTGCCGTGGATCGAGAGCGCGCCGGTCAACGACAGGTGAATCTCCGCGCCTGAGGTCGCGTTCGCAGGCAGTGCGACGGGAGACGACAGCACGAACGTTGCTTTGGGAAACTGCGCACTTTCGAGACCCAAGGTCTGAATGTGGCTGTCACGCATCTGCTGATCGCTGGTGAGCGACTGCACATTCACGCTGAACGACGCGGCATTCACGGTCAAAGCGGACGCAGATCCGGTGATCGTGGCGCTTCCCGTGATCTGCGACGTTCGCCCGACCGCGTCGCTCGGCGACTGCAGGAACGCGAGCTGCTCGCGCACGCGATATCCGGCGACGGAGTGCGTGGTCACGGTCCAGCTTCCCGGAACCTCCGTGGCGGTCAGCGCAGGCGAAGCGCCGGTCGCCGACGGCGAGGCCAGTGCAAGCGGAGCGGGCGCCGAGTGGCTGAAGAGGGCGAAATAAATAAACAGCACACCGGCGGCACCGACCGCGATGACGCCTGCAACGCCGGTCAACAGCCAGCCGAGAACGCCGTGGGGACGCGGAAACCCGCGCTTCGTTGCGGGGGTTGGGCGTGGGGTGCTGCGCATCAAGGCTCCTTGTGCCGCGACTGTAGATGCCCCAGCTGAGCGACAGGTCCGAGGTTCCTGAGAGTTGGCGCAGACATCGTGATCGTCCACTCACAGCAACCTCCCAGTATTCCTGTGGCCGCCGTCAAGGCGTGGCAACCACGCTGAGTCTCATGAATGACCGCATGGCAACGTTGACGAGGCCGATTGTTGACATCGCCATCCCCGTCTACAACGAGGAGCACGACCTGGAGCGCAGCGTTCGCAGGCTGCATGCGTACACGGGCTCGCGGGTTCCATTCTCGACGCGCATCACCATCGTCGACAACGCGAGCACCGACGCCACCGGACTCATCGGCTTGCGGCTCGCGCAGACCATCGATCACGTGCGCTTCATGCACCTGGACGCGAAGGGGCGCGGCCGCGCGCTGCGCGCCGCGTGGATGGCGAGTGACGCGCAGGTGGTCGCCTATATGGACGTGGATCTCTCCACCCGCCTCGATGCGCTCGTGCCCTTGACCATGCCGATCATCTCGGGGCGCGCCGACATCGCGATCGGCAGCAGGCTCACGAGCGGCGCGCGCGTCCGCCGTAGCCGGCGACGTGAGGTGCTCTCGCGTGGTTACAACCTTCTCCTGCGTTCCGCGCTGCACGTGCGGTTTCGCGATGCTCAATGTGGGTTCAAGGCGATACGAACCCAGGTTGCACGCGAACTCGTGCCGCTGGTGCGGGATGACGGTTGGTTTTTCGACACGGAGCTGCTCGTGCTCGGGGAGCGAGCGGGCCTCCGCATCCACGAGGTACCCGTCGAATGGGTTGAGGATCCGGATTCCCGTGTCAACATCCCGTCAACCGTGCTGACCGATGTGCGCGGCGTTGTCCGACTGCTCCGGGGACCCTCACCGCTGGAACCCTGGACACGACACCCGGCAGTCCAGCCCCGGGAGTCGCTGTGATGGCAGCTCCGAAGCGTCGGATCACGGTTGCGGAGCGTGACCGCGCTCTGCGGTTGCGCGGCAGGCTCGTGCGACTGCTCGGAGCGACGAGCACCGTCGCGGTGGCAGCCCTGGCTGGACTGGCGGCGCTCACACACCCCGGAACCTCGTCGGTCAGCAGCGCATCGTCAGTCAGCACGGCATCGACGTCGGTCGCGACGACGAGCACGCCCTCCGCAACCTCGAGCAGCTCCTCGGCGCTGTCCACCGGTTCGGCCAGCACCGGAACCTCGTCGACGGCGAGTACCGTCAGCGGCGCATCATGACGCACGCCACGCATCGAGGAACGGCCTTCGGGACGTCGATGCACGTGGTGGTCGCGGATCCCCAGCACCTTGCTGCGGCGGTGCAAGCGGTCGAACGTGTCGTTGCAGCGATCGATGCCACCTGCAGCCGTTTTCGCGACGACAGCGAGCTGACACGCCTGCAGGGTGGTGCTGGACCGCACGCAGGTGTCGTCTCACCGCTGCTTGCGCGTGCGCTGAGCACCGCACTGCGCGCCGCCGAGCTCACCGACGGCGCTGTCGATCCGACGGTCGGGGGAGCGGTCCGCACCAGCGGGTATGACGTGGACTTCGATGCGCTGCAACCGGACGGTGACGCACTCACGCTCACCGTGCGGCCGATTCCAGGCTGGCGAAGCATCAACCTGTCGCCGGCAACACGACGCCTGGAGATCCCCGCGGGGGTTGAGATCGACCTCGGCGCCACCGCCAAGGCGCTCGCAGCCGATGACGGCGCAGCGGCGGCGCAGGCCGCGACGGGTGGAGGCGTGCTGGTCAGCCTCGGCGGCGACGTTGCCGTTGCCGGAGAAGCTCCGCTGGAGGGATGGCACATCCAGATTGCTGAGGACAGTCGCGCCTCCATCACGCCCGAAGGTGAAACCATCGCAATCCGCGCCGGCGGCGTGGCCACCTCGAGCACGACCGTCCGGCGCTGGCGTCGTGGTGGAGTCGAACTGCACCACATCATCGACCCCGCCACGGGACTTCCTGCCGGGGGACCGTGGCGCACGGTCAGCGTGGTTGCAGGAACCTGCGTCGACGCCAACATCGCTGCGACGGCTGCGATCGTTCGCGGTGCGAGTGCCGCCTCATGGCTGGAAGCGATCGGACTCCCGGCACGCCTGATCGACGGCGATGGCGTTGCGACCCGAGTGGGCGGGTGGCCTGCCCCGGTTGCTCACACGTCCTGATCGATCAGCGCCCGGACTTCCCGCTGGTAGCGCCGCGTGTCGTCGTACACACCGTGGCTCGCGACGCTTGCATCGCCCTGGTAGTACCCGGCGAGGGTCTTCGCGATGTCGGCGTCGTGCTTCGACATCAGATGCCGAAGCAGCATCGCGCCCGCGACGACATTATCCTGGGCGCGCCAGATGTCGAGATGCATGCCCGCGATGTGGCGCGAGACCCACTCGCCGGTGAACGGCTCGATCTGCATCACGCCGACGGCCCCGGTCGCTGAGACGCGGTCCTGGTACCAGTGCGACTCCGCCCATGCCACGCCGCGCAGGAGTCTCGCGTCGACTCCGACGTCAGTCGCCACGAAGCTGACCAGTGCGTTCATGCGGCCCAGCCGTCCCGGGACCACCAGCTCGTCACCCTCGGCGATGGGCGCATTGACGCCGATCCCGTTGTTCCGCGCGAGGGCGGTCGGATCGACTCCGAATCGACGGGCGACCTCGAAGACGCCTTCACCGCGAGCAACCCGGTAGGTCTCGGAGTCGATCGCCCCACGCGCATACGCGGGCAGCGCCAGGGAGACGTCGGGGATCTGGAGCATCTGGCCTACCCGGATGAGCTCCGGCGTGGACAGGCGGTTGACGTCGAGCAGCGCGGCGACGGAGGTCCCGTGACGTACCGCGATGTCTGATGCGGTGTCCCCAGGTCGGACCACGTACGAGGTCGCGAAGACCGCGGAGGGGATGGTGGCCACGGCGGTGGCGCCGAGCGCGGCAGCGGCAAGACGAGACCTTGTCGGCATGGGTTCCTCGTGTAGTGGGACGTTGGAGAGAGTTGGGAACCGGCCGCCCAGGGGCGACCACGGCAGCGTAGACACAGTAGATCGCGCGCGTCAAGCGTCGCCGCTCGCCGTAACGGTTTCGTCACAAGCGAGTCCCCTCCGTGTGAACTGTCGCCAAGCGAGCCCGAGTGCTACGCTGCGAACGAAGCGATGCGACTCCCAAGCCTGCCCCGCACCTCGCTCCCGACCTCCTTTGTGGCCGCCTGCTGTGGCGCGGGGCTCGGACTGCTCACCTTCGTCCTGAGCGCGTGGTTGCACAGCATCGGCGCCACCGGCGCGGGGGCACTGCTTGCAGAAGCCGCCCTGCTCGCGGCGCTGGCGTTTGTCGCGGGATTCACGATCTTCGACGGCAACACACGTCTGCGCGGGGCGCGCGTCCCGATCAATCGGGCGCTCCCACCGTCGTGGCTGCCGCGCGAAGCGGAATCCGTCTCGTTGCTCGCTGCGTACTTTGGTGCGCCGTTGATCATCGGTGCGGGTGCGGCCGTCCTGCTGTTTCGCTGAGCTGTTGCGCTGAGCTCTTGCGCCGAGCTTCGTGCGCCGGGCTTCGGTCGTCTCGGGCTCAATCGGTGAGTTGAGCGATCCCCCAGCGTGCTGCCTCACGAACGACCGGGTCACTGTCGGTTGTCGCGGTGCGCTCCAGGGCCGGCAACGCGGCGCGGTCGCCCGCGTTGCCGAGCGCAATCGCGCAGTTGCGCGCCAGCCCGGCTCGACCCGTGCGCGACACGGCGGTGCCTCGGAATCGCGCGGTGAACGCTTCCTCGGTGAGTTCGAGGCATTCGACCAGATCCGGGTGTGGCACCGGCCCACGCTCCGTGCTGGGTGACCCGTCGTCGAGCGGCGCCGGGGCGAGACGGTGATTGATCGGGCACGCCTCCTGGCAGAGATCGCACCCGAATGCCCAGGTCCCCATCAAGGGCCGTAGCTCCAGGGGAATCGCACCTCGGTGTTCGATGGTCAGGTACGAGATGCAGCGGCGTGCATCGATCACGCCGGGGCTCACGATCGCGCCGGTCGGGCACGAGGGGAGACAGGCCGCGCAGCTGCCGCACCCCCGGCGCGACGGTTGATCGACTGGCAGCGGGATCGAGACCGCGATGCTCGCGAGCAGCACATAGGAGCCGGCGACTGTGGTGATGACCGAAGCGTGCTTCCCGGCGAATCCGAGTCCGGCCCGTTCGGCGATGGCGCGGTCGAGTGCCCAGCCGTGATCGACGAATCGCTTTCCCCGGATGCCTGGCTCGCGCGCGCGGAGCCAATCGACGAGCGCGTCGCAGCGGCGTGCAAGCAGGTCGTGATAGTCGGCGGGCTGGTCGCCGTCGACCGTGCAGACGTATGCGGCGAAGCGACCCCGAATCGTCCTATCGCCGTCAGCCGCACGCGGCCGCGCCGGCTGGTACGGAAAGGCAAGCGCGATCAGCGAGCGGGCCCACGCATACCGACCGCCGATATCCGCGGAGGCGATGACCCGCTCCCGCGTGTACCAGGGCATGCCGTCCATCCGGCCTTCGTCGACGGCCGCAAGCGCTCGATCCCGAGCCTCCTGGAACGGCTCCACCGAGGCGATTCCCACCGCCGCGAACCCGAGACGGCGCGCCTCGACTCCCAGTTCGGCCTTCAGTGCCGCCATGTCCATCGCTCGCGCCACCTCCGCAGGCCATGGTGTCACGCGGCGGTACACCGTAGGATCGAGACGTGAACTCCCCCGACGGCGATCCGCGACTCCCGCGCCTGCTCTGCATCATGGGGTCCGGTGAGACCACGCCGACGATGGTGTCGGTTCATGCGGACCTGCTTTCCCGGCTCGGGGGACGGCCGGTGCCGGCGGTCCTGCTCGACACACCCTTCGGCTTCCAGGAGAACGCCTCCGACATCAGCGAGAAGACGGTCGCGTACTTCCGTGATCGGGTCGGCTTCCCCATCACCGTGGCGTCATTCCGGAACCGCGAGCAGGCAACTGCACTGGAGTACGAGACAATGCTGACCCGGGTCGCGGACGCGCGCTATGTGTTCGCCGGACCAGGCAGCCCGAGCTATGCGCTCCGGCAATGGCTCGGCACCGCGGTCCCCGACCTGCTCGCGGCCAAGTTGCGCGACGGCGGATGCGTGACCCTGGCAAGCGCGGCGGCGGTGGGTCTGGGGGTCTGCTCGCTCCCGGTCTACGAGGTGTACAAGGTCGGCGATGATCCACGCTGGCTCGACGGCCTCGATCTGTTACGCGTGACCGGCCTGCGCGCCGCAGTCGTTCCGCACTACAACAACGCCGAGGGTGGCACCCACGACACCCGCTACTGCTACATGGGCGAGCGCCGCCTGCGCATGCTCGAGGATCAACTCCCGGACGGCGTCGACATCCTCGGCGTCGACGAGCACACCGCCGCCATCTTCGACATCGACGCAGGGACGATTTCGATTCGCGGGCGGGGAGGGGTCACGTGGCGTCGCAAGGGGATCTCGCAGCGGTTCGAGAACGGCCTGACCCTTTCCGTCGAAGAGCTCAGTGGGGGACTCGCGTCTGCGGCCGCGAGTGATGCGTCACCCGCGGTTCGTGCCACCACGATCGACGGCGAGGACCTCCCCGTCGCAGGCGTGTCGCCCTTTCTCGAGGAGGTCACGCGTCAGTCCGACGCCGCCGACACCGCGCTTGCCGCCCGCGATGTCGACGGCGCGGTCGGTGCCGTGCTCGCCATCGACTCGCAGATGCATGACTGGGAGGCGGACACACTCGACTCCGACGAACAGGATCGTGCGCGCGAAACGCTGCGGCGGTACGTGGTGCGCCTCGGTGACCTGGCGCGCACCGGCGCCGGCGACCCTCGGGACCTGATCGCCCCGGTGGTGGACCGAATGCTCGCGCTGCGTGTCGAGATGCGAGCGTCGGGCGAGTACGCGCTCGCCGACAAGTTGCGCGACGTGCTCATCGACGGGGGCATCGCCGTGCATGACACGCCGGCCGGCTCCACCTGGGAAATTGCCGGCCTCCCGACGCCCGCGTGAATCAGGCGGTCGCCTCTCCCTGCGCCTCGGAGTTGAGGTGCATCTCCTGGGGACGGCCGAGCCAGTATCCCTGACCCGCGGTCACGCCGAGTGCCGCGAGCCGGTCGGCGGTCGCCTCGTCCTCGATGCCTTCCGCGATGACCGTCGAGCCCGAGCTCCGCGCGTACGCCACCGTCGCTTCGATGACGGCGCGAGGCCCGCGCTCGATGCACCCTTGCGTGATGCTCTTCGCGACCTTCACGAATTCGGGCACTGCCGCGGCCAGCAATTCCAGCGTCGAGTGTCCTTCGCCGATGTCGTCGAGCGCGAACTTGAAGCCGTGCTCGCGATAGCTGGCGAGCACCAGACGAAGGCGATGCTGATCGGCGATCGACTCGCGCTCGGTGATCTCCAGGACCATGGTCTCGGGGTCGCGTTCCGCCCATTGCGCGAGCAGCATCATGTGGTCGACCGGATGCAGGGGATCGAGCAGCATTGCCGCCGAGACGTTGAGGAACAACGGGTCCGTCTCGGGGAGCCCTGCCGCGGCCGACATCGCGATGCGCCTGCAGATCCAATCGATCTCCTTGGTCACACCGCGGCGGTGTGCTAGCGCGAACACGTCCTCGACACCGTCGTTGGGGTCTCGCAATCCGGGAACGCGCGCCAGCGCCTCCCAACCGATGACCCGGTGATCATCAAGCAGCAGGATCGGCTGGAACATCGTCTGGATGACGCGTCGTTTGCTGAGGATCGCGTCCAGCATCGCGCCGGCGTCGCCGCCCCCGTGGACGAGGCTCGGCAGGGAGCGCTGTCCGGCCACGACGACGCGGTCCCTGCCATCACGCTTCGCCTGTGACAGCGCCTCGTCGGCGGCGAGCCACAGCGCATGCACGCCACCCGAGCCCGCGGCCACGCCGGCGCTGATGCGCGCCTTCCCGTGCGGCAGCGCAACGCCGTGCAGCGACACCCGCATCCGCTCGGCGATCGCGACCGCCTCCGCCTCGGTAGTCGAGTCCATGATTGACACAAACTCATCGCCGCCGATGCGCAGCAACTGATCATTGCCGCGCAGCAGCGCGCGCAGCGTGCGCGCGACCTCGATGAGCAGTTGATCGCCGGCTTCATGACCGAACTCGTCGTTCAGCGGTTTGAGGTGGTCGACGTCGATGGCAACCACTGCGGTCGCTCCGGTCATCTCGCCGAGGCGCTCCTCGAAGGCGCGGCGGTTGCCGACCTTGGTGAGCGGGTCGGTGGTCGCGTGCAGTGCCTTCTCCTCGAAGAGGCCCGCTCGTGCCACGGCGACCGCAGCCTCGTCGGCGATCGCCTGGACAACGGTGAGGTCATCGTAGTCCCAGCTCCCACGACGCGCGTGCGAGACGAGAACCAGGACGCCGATCACGCGTCCGCCTGACGCTCGCAGTGGCGCCGCGACAAAGCTCCGCGCCCGACGCCCGCCACCGAGGCTGTCGAGCTCGTCGAGTCGCGAGCCCGGCATGGCCGCGTAGGCCTGTTTGATGTCACGCGGGGTGCACAGCATGCAGCCCTCGCCGGTTGAGTACACGCGGCCGATGACGCCGTCACCCGGCGCCATGCTGACCATGGGTCCCGCAGCCGCGGTCACACCTTCGGGACCGAGGATCAACGGCAGCGTCGTGAGTCCACCGGAACCGGCGTCGAACAACAGGACACGTCCCCACGACGCGTCGGGGTAGGTCTCATGGCAGCCGCCGAGCACTGCCGCGGCCACCTCCTTGGAATCGGTCGTGAATCCAAGCCGTCGCGCCACATCAGCAACGGCGAGCAGGCGTCGCGACTGCGCTTGATAGTGGCGGTCGGTCAGAGACCAGTTGGAGTAGGCAAGGACGACCACTCCCACCACCAGCGCGTCGACCTGGACGAGCTCTTTCACACCGTAGATGTGGAAGAGACCGCCCCACCACCAGACAGCGGCCATACCCGCGCACGACGCGATCAGCACGCTCCAGAGGGCTGCGGGTTTCGCTGAAGGATCAACCGTCAGCAGCACCGCGACGAACCCAAGCACCATGAGCGGCACCGGGTGGGTCAAGCGCGGCGTCGAGAGACCGAGGATGAGCGTGCAGAGGCCGACGCTGGTCAGTCCCTGAATCAGCGCCGCGGCCGATGGACTGACTCGCGACGCGTGTCGCAACCGAATCGTGATCTCGAGCATCACCGCCGCGACGACCACGACTTCGATCTCGACGAGGATCATCCTCGGCGGCGCCGACGAATCAACCACCTGCCACCCGGTGATACCGAGCAGAACCCCAGTGGCGAATAGCGGCAGCCAGCGCCGCGCGGCGCTCTCGTTGTGCATAACCCTCTCGATAGAGAGCGTAGATGGAGGCGCCCCCCCCGAAATGCGCGTGACAGGGTTGTATCCGGTTCCTCAGACGTCAGGGGCTCACGAGTGACAGCGAGCCGGAGAGCGCCGCGCCGATCACCTGCTTGCCGGCCATCGGCGAGAGCACGAGCTGCACGGTGCCGGGAGAGCCCGTGCTGAAGAACACCTGGACGCTGATGGACTCCTGGCTGCTCAGCATGCCTCCACACGCGCTGCCGTCGACGAAGGGCTCGTTGTCGATGTTCTGGAAGATGACGTTCTTCGGGGTGAGGTTTCCCTGGACGAGCGCGCCGACGCAGACCTGATTGATCACGGGATCCCCGATGTTGTCGATCGCGACGTCGATCTCCAGCTGCTTGCCCGAGACCGCGCTCGTCGGAAGCGAGCCGCCGAGCACCGCCATCGGCGGTCCCGCGGTGGCGAAAAGGGGAGTGATCACCGCCAGGAAGATGCCGAGGAGCGTCACTCCGGCCACGACCAGGAAGACGATGCGGGGGTTGGCCTTGGACCAGCGTGAGATTGCCGAGAACACGCCGCCGCTCAGATCGTCGCGGGCGGCTGATATTCGCCGAACACCGCCCGCAGCGCGTTGCAGATCTCCCCGAGTGTTGCCTCAGCTCGGACCGCTTCGAGGATGCGCGGCATCATCGAGTCACTGGACGAAGCCGCCTGCCTGACAGCGTTGAGCGCCACCTCGACCGAAGCCGTGTCGCGGCGCTCGCGGTGGCCTGCAAGCCGTTGTGCCTGCTCGGCCATGACACGCTCGTCCGGGCGGAAGAGCAGTGGCGCGCCATCCTCCTCGGTCTCCGTGTGGCGGTTGACACCGACGATCACCTTGTCGCCGGTGGCGATTGCCCGCTCGGTGCGATACGCCTCGTCCTGAATGAGCTGCTGCATCCACCCCGCCTCGATGCAGGCCACCGCGCCGCCGAGGTCGTCGACTTCCTTGAGCAGGGCCTCGGCCTGACGTTCCAGCTCGTCGGTGAGCCACTCGACGTAGTACGAACCGCCGAGCGGATCGACGGTGCTGGTCACGCCGATCTCTTCCGCGATGATCTGTTGCGTACGCACCGCGATGCGTTGTGCCTTCTCTGTTGGGATGCTCAGTGCTTCGTCGTAGCAGGACAGCGCCAAGGACTGCACGCCGCCGAGCACCGCGGCGAGCGCTTCGATGGCAGCGCGCACGATGTTGTTCTCGGGCTGCTGCGCGGTCAGTGTCGATCCACCCGTCTGGGTGTGTGTCCGCAGCATCAACGAGCTGGGATTGCGCGCACCAAACCGCTCTGCCATGACCCGCGCCCACATCCGGCGCAGGGCGCGGTACTTGGCGATCTCCTCGAAAAAGTCAATGTGCGTATTGAAGATCCACGAGAGTTTGGGGGCGAAGTCGTCCACTGCGACACCGCGGTCGATGGACGCCTGGACATACGCGCAGGCATTCGCGATGGCGAACGCCATCTCCTGAACAGCGGTGCTTCCTGCCTCGCGGATGTGATAGCCGGACAGCGATATCGGATTGAATCTCGGCGCGTTGACCGTGCACCACGCAATCAGGTCTGCGGCGAGACGCAAGGAGGGACGCGGCGGGTAGATGAACGTGCCTCGCGCGACGTACTCCTTGAGCACATCGTTCTGCACCGTCCCCATGATCGACGCGACGTCGACGCCCTGCCGCTCCGCCGCCACCACGTACATGGCGACGAGCACGGGCGCCGGTGCGTTGATGGTCATCGATGTGCTGACCGCGCTCAGCGGAATCCCGTCGAAAAGGTCCTCCATGTCACGCACCGAGTCGATGGCGACCCCCACCTGGCCGACCTCACCCGCACTGCGGGGATCGTCACTGTCCAGCCCCATCTGCGTCGGCAGGTCGAAAGCGACCGAGAGCCCACTTTGCCCCTGCGCGAGCAGATATCGGAAGCGCGCGTTGGCATCCGCGGCAGTGCCGAATCCGGCGTACTGCCGGATGCTCCACAGCCGCCCCCGATACATCGTCGGCTGGATACCGCGCGTGAACGGCGCGTCGCCGGGAAAGCCCTCGTCGCGGAGCGGGTCGTGGTCGGCGAGATCCGCTTGCGTGTAGAGCGGTTCCAGGGGGACGCCGCTGCCGGTGGTGAAGCTGTCCCTTCGCTCGCCGCGCCGGCGCGCAGGCGCGAGACGCTGATCCTCCCACTCGAGGAGCGCCTTCGCGAAGTCGGGTGCTCCGTCCACCGCGGCGGACGCTGACGCGTCTGGCTCGGTGCCCATCGCGGCCAGCATATCTCGGCGTCACGAGCGTGCGAATTCGTCCACGGCTGTCCGAAACCTGTGCGAGACTCCGCGACGATGGCGCTTCCGGTCACTACGCTGCTCGTGGAGGACTGTGCGGCGGCCCTGGGCAGGGATGGGTGGCGATACACGCAGCGCCAGCTGTACTACGCCACCTGCGCACGCGCCGAGACACCCGCGTCCAACGCAGTCTCCACCGGAGAGGTCGGGCTTGGGGTGATCCTGATCCTGATCGGCCTGATCCTCATCGGCGTGAAGGTCGCCTTCGTGTTGTTCGTCACGCTCGGAACGGCCCTCGTGCTAGCCGGGATCCTCGGGAGACTTCGCAAGCCGGTTTTGACAGGCCGCCTGCTTGCGCTCTCGTTCGATGAGTTCCGCAGTCGTTTCGGCACGCTCGAACCGGCCGGGCTGATCGCACGGGACTCCGCTCCGCCGCCGGCCGGTAGCCCAGATGCGGCTGTGACCATCGTGTGCGACACACAGGACACGGCGGCGCTGGTGGCGGCAAACCTCGGACGGGCGGAGATCGTCGGAGCGCGTGTGCTCGCCGCGGGATCGCCGGACTCACCAGCTGCAGACTCCCGAGTCATCGTGCTCCACGACGCGTCGCCTCGCGGCTGCGCACTCGTCCTCGACCTGCTCGACTCGGGGATCGAGGCCGAGGACGCGGGCCTCCGCCCGAGAGATGTGGATGGGCAGACCAATCAGGTCATCGAAGGTGCGCCGGCAAGGCTCCCGAGAGACCTCAGCTCACTGCTGCAGCCGGCAGAGGTCGACTGGCTTTTGAGCGGACGCCGCGTCGAGCTTGCGACGCTGGCGCCGGAGATCGCCATGGACCGAGTGCGCGCGGCGATCAGCCAGCCGGCGCATCCTCGCGACGATGCCCGGCTGACAGCGCGCTGAGGAGCTCCGGAGCAAGTTCACTGCCTGAGGCCGCCGCCACCTTGCAGGCCGTGACCGCGCGAAGCGTTGCGGTGCGGCGGCCGCCCTCGAGGACGGCCCGCTCGCCGAGCACCGCGCCCGGGCCCACCTGCGCCACCGCCTTGCCGTCGACCTCCACGCACATCACCCCGTCAAGCAGGAGAAAGAGGTCGGTTCCCTCCGCTCCCTGGCGCACGAGGGTGGCGCCTTGCTTGGTCCTCTGGATGCGGGGCTTCGAGCCGTCCCGCATGATGCGCATCGAGAGATCACGCTCCAGCGCCGTCTCCACCTCGGTCATCAGCGCCGGGGAGTCCTCGTCGCCCCACGGCGTGTGCGACCCGAAGGCGTGCTGATACCAGCGCTTGAAATCGACGAGCCCCGATTTGAGGCAGAGGTTCTGGTCGCCGTCGTAGATCCAGTGGCGCGGGAAGGGACTGGCCCCGACAACCTCCCTCGATGTCGAACCGTCCGCGTGGAGCGTGAGGGTGAGCGTCGTCCAGGCGAGCGGTGCCGCGACCTGGATGAAGGGGGGCGCCTTGACCCTGCGCGGCGCCGGCACGCCGGTGCGACCCCCCGCGGTCTGGGTGAACCGCACCCACCCGTCGCCGACGAGCGGTGCCTGCCGCCGGTCCGGGAAGGGAACGGCGGCGAAGGTCATGTCGCGGCCTCCAAGCCGCATGGTCGTCGAGCCGATATGTCCGCCCCCGCCCTGACCATGGGCGACGATCCTGCCTCCATCGACATCGATCCATGCGGTGAGCTCATTGGCGAAGCGGAAGCGATCGGCATCTCGCAACGCTGTGAGTGAATCGATGTGGTCTGGCGGTGGGTCGTCGTAGTGCGCGAGACCCATGTCGAAGGGAAGACGGGTGAGCCCGGCGACTGCCTCTGAGGGAATCCACGAAACCGATGTCACCGAAGACTCGATGTGCTCGTGCGTTTTCATCGGCCCATCGTCGCACCGGGCAAATCCGGGTCGAGGGTGCGGACGCCACAAAGACGGTGTGGAAAACCCCCGAGTAACGTGGTGGCAGCCCCATTTCGGTCTGCACGTTTGTGACTACAGTTGACCGATGCCCCTTGAAGGATCGATACGCGTGGTGCTGGCGGACGACAACCTCATCGTCCGTGAAGGTGTGCGCGCGCTCCTCAACTTCGCCGGGGATGTCGAAGTCGTCGGGGTGGCGGGCGACTACGACGAACTGCTCGCGGGCGCCGCCGAGCACGTGCCTCAGGTCGTGGTGACCGACATCCGCATGCCACCCAACTTCACCGACGAGGGAATCCGGGCGGCGCGCATCGTGCGCAAACGGCAGCCGGGCACGGGTGTGGTGATCCTCTCGCAGTACGACGAACCTGAGTACGCCATCTCACTCCTCAGTGAGGGGGCCGCAGGGCTCGCCTACCTGCTCAAGGACCGAGTCGCTGAAGGCGATCAACTCGCGCGCGCGGTTCGGGAGGTGAGCACTGGTGGCTCGATGATCGATCCTCGAATCGTCGATGCACTCACCAAACCAGTCAGCGATGCCGGCGGTCTGAGCCAGGTGGAGGAACGGTTGCTGCGCATGGTGGCCGAAGGAAAACCCATCAAGGCGATCGCGGCGTCGCTGCACTCGACGCCCACGTCCGTGGCTGACGACGTCGAGCAACTCTTCCTGAAACTCGCGCAGCAGGCGAGCGCCGGTACGCAGGGTGCGCTTGAGCGGTTGCGGCTGCTGCACAAGGTGATCATCGATCGCGAGGAGCAGGGAGAGAGTCTCAGCCGCATGCTGCCCGGCGGCATCGCCCAGCAGATGCGAGAGCGCGGTGTCGAGCCGGGCAGAACCGAACGGCTGACGGTGACGGTGCTCATGTCCGACATCCGCGCCTACTCAACGATCGCCGAAGCCTCGGATCCGTCGGTGCTCGCGGGCCAGCTGAACGAGCATCGTGCCGCGATGAATCACGCGGTGATCGCGCAACACGGCACGGTGATGCAGTTTGTCGGCGACGCGGTGATGGCCGTGTTCGGCGCGCCACTGCCGCAGTCGGATCACGCGCAGCGTTCGCTCGCTGCGGCCCTCGCGATGCACGAAGCGCAGAACGCGGTCAACGAACGGTGGTCGGCCCAGGGCTTGCCACCCTTTTTCCTGGGCATCGGACTGTCGACCGGCGACGTTGCCGCCGCGCTCCTCGGGTCGGACGAGCGCCTCGAGTACTCGGTGGTGGGCGATGCCGTGAATCTTGCGCAGCGCTTGCAGCAGTGGGGTGAGGGCGGACAGACCGTCCTGAGCGAGCCAACCTACGACGCGCTGGTCGACAAGCCCGACGCGGAGCGCATCGAACCCGCGCTGGTGAAAGGCCGGAACGCCCCCGTCGGCGCCTACCGGATGGGGACGGCGACGTCGTGAGCGAGCGCATCGATCGGCACCCGCCTCACATGCCGTGGTGCGGCTCGCGGGCGACGATCGTCGCGTAACACTCCGCGATCCGCAGGCGCAACGTTTGCCGCGGCGGCCCGGCCGATCTACGCCGGCGAGGTGGCGGCGGCCCAGGCTTCGGTCAGCCGATCGGGGCTGAAGTCGGATTTCGAGATGAAGCCGGCCGCTCCTGCCTCGGTCGCGCGTGGGCCATATTCATCGGCCTCGTACGTTGAGAGGACGAGGACGACGATCGGGCGCGTTTCTCCCACCTCGGCAAGGATCTCCCGCGTGGCATCGAGACCGCTGATTCCGGGGAGGTTGACGTCCATCAGGATCAGGTCGGGGCGCAGCGAACGAGCCGTGGTAACGGAATCCTCGCCAGTCTCGACCTCGCCGACCACTTCGAATCCGTCGGTCAACTCGACCACGGTCCGCGCGACGTCGCGAAACGGCGCCTGATCGTCGACGATCAACACTCGAACACTCATTGCCACAAGCAGCACGGTATCCCGCCGGTGCGGGACGCGCAAGCGTATTTGCCCCACGCCGACGGTGATGCAGGCACCCGGCAGGTCTTCACGCCTATCCTCATCGCGTGCCCATCCGCGTCGTCCTCGCCGAGGACAACTACCTGCTTCGCGAGGGCATCCGCCAACTGCTCGAAACCTCCGCGGAGATTGAGCTGCTCGACTGTTGTGCAGACCTGCCCTCGTTGGAGCGCGCCATCGAAGAGCACAACCCAGCCGTCGTGATCACCGATATCCGCATGCCACCCACCGGGACCGACGAAGGACTCCGCGCCGCCGAACGGCTTCGGGCCGAACGCCCGGAGGTCGGCGTCGTCGTGCTCAGTCAGTACGCCGAGCCCGAATATGCGCTGGCACTGCTTGAAAAGGGGGCGAGCGGCCGGGCCTACCTGCTGAAGGAGCGCGTCTCCGACATCGACCAGCTGGTCGGCGCCGTTCGCGAGGTGTCACGCGGCGGATCGGTCATCGACCCCCGGATTGTCGAGGTGCTGGTCGCAGCGCGAAGTGCGGTTCGCAACTCGCCCATCGCGCAACTGACGCCCCGGGAGCGCGACGTTCTCCAACAGGTGGCCATGGGCAGGAACAACGCCGGCATCGCGGCCGCACTGTTCCTCACCGAGCGAGCGGTGGAGAAGCACATCAACGCCATCTTTTCCAAGCTCGACCTGTCCGAGGAACCCGACGTGCACCGCCGGGTCAAAGCTGCGCTCGTATATCTGGCCGAGCAGCGGTAAGCGCGTCAGGGAGGGAAGCGGTGGTGTCCGCATCGTTGCGATGGTGGTGCTAGCTCCATGTGCAGCGCGGCCGGACACCACTACCGTGAGTGTGTGCCGCACCCTGTGAACACACCTCTCGAGGTCCCCGTGTCGACGGACGCCAAGGGCGCCTCTCGGACGAGCACCACCGTGCTGGCGATGGTCGCTGCCGGCGTCGGCTTCATCGAGGCGGCGACCATCATCGCGCTGGCCGTGGCCAACCGCTCCGTCAACCATGGCCTCGCCAGCATCGACTCCGAAGACATCATCGTCCCGATCACCTTCGGCATCGTCGGCGCCCTCGTGGCGTCCAGGCAACCGCGCAACGTTACCGGCTGGCTGTTTCTGTTCACCGGCATTGTGTCCGGAATACAGGGCGTCACGGACCAGTACGCGCGTTTTGCGTACCTGAATCATCCGGGGGCTCCCGGCGGTATCTGGGCACTCTGGCTGGACAGTTGGGTCATCACGCTCGTCTTTCCTGTGGGCGCGCTCGCGCTGCTGCTGCTGCACTTTCCGAACGGGCGACTCCCGTCTCGACGCTGGCGGCCCGTACGCGCAGCGTCGGTGTTCCTGAGCTTGCTCATCGCGATCCCTGGAGGGGCGCTCGCCCCCGGTCCGCTTGGCACTGAAACCAAGTTCGCCACGCCCCAGAATCCGGTCGGCATCGGCAATCATGGCGTTGTCGGAACGGCGTTGGGCGTGATCGCCTTCCTGTGGCTGGCGAGCCTGGTGATTCTCGTCGTCGCGGCAGCCGCGCCGCTGGTTCGCATGCGACGGTCGCAGGCCGATGAGCGCCAGCAGTTGAAGTGGATGGCGTATGCGGTGATCGTGAGCGCGACGGTAGTGGTCGCGTTGACCCTTGCCGGGACATTGATCCCCCACTTCGCCTCGGGCGTCTCCGATCTCGCCATTGCGCTGGGCTTCGGTGTCGCGGTCCCTGGGGCCGCTGCCATCGCCATCTTCAAATATCGCCTGTACGACATCGACATCATCATCAGCCGCACGCTCGTCTACGGCGCGCTGGCGGTGTTCATCACGGCGGTGTACGTGGGAATCGCGGTGGGTGTGGGCGCGCTGCTCGGCGGTGGTGGCAAGCCGAATCTCCCGCTTTCGATTGTGGCAACCGCAATCGTCGCGATCGGGTTCCAACCGGTTCGTGAGTCGGTACAACGTTTTGCCAATCGCCTGGTGTACGGCCGGCGCGCCACTCCGTACGAGGTGCTGTCGCAATTCTCGGGGCGGGTTGCGGAATCCTATGCCACCGAGGATGTGATGCCGCGCATGGCTCGCGTGCTGGCGGAAGGCACCGGTGCGCAACGCGCTCACGTGTGGCTGTGCACGGGAGAGGTCTGGCGCGAAGCTGCAGTGTGGCCCGGTGACCTGCCGAGGGCCGAAACAGTGGTCGCCGGGGATGACAACGTGCCGCCCATTGACGGCGCCAGCCGGGTGGTCGAGGTGCGACATCAGGGCGACCTCCTCGGAGCACTCGCCGTCACGAAGCGAAGCGGGGAATCACTGACGCCCGTCGAGGAGAATCTCCTTACCCACCTTGCCGGACAGGCGGGACTCGTACTCCGCAATGTGGGCCTGACCACCGACCTGCAAACACGTCTCGAGGAGTTGCGAGCGTCGCGGCAGCGTCTGGTGACTGCGCAGGATGAAGAGCGTCGCCGCCTCGAGCGCAATCTTCACGACGGTGCGCAGCAATACCTCGTGGCGATCAAGGTGAAACTCGGACTTGCCGAGATGCTGGTCGGTCGCGACCCCGCCAAGGCCCAGCAGACCGTGGCGCAACTGAAGGTGGACGCCGACCAGGCGCTCGAGACACTGCGGGATCTCGCGCGCGGGATCTATCCACCGCTCCTCGCCGACCGGGGGTTGCAGGTGGCGCTGGAATCGCAAGCGCGCAAGTCGACGATCCCAGTGATCGTCGAGGCCGCCGGTCTGGGCCGCTACCCGCAGGACATCGAGGCCGCCGTGTATTTCTGCGTGCTCGAGGCGTTGCAGAACATCCAGAAATACGCGAACGCCTCGCGCGCAGTCGTTCGCATTCGGGCGGAGAACGGCGGCATCCGTTTCGACGTTGAGGACGACGGCGAGGGCTTCGACCCGCTCACTGCCCATCGGGGAGCGGGCCTGAGCAACATGGAAGACCGGCTCGACGCGCTCGGCGGCGGCTTGAGCATCAGGTCGTCTCGAGGAAGCGGAACGACCATCACGGGGACTGTCGAAACGGTGCCAGGACTCGTTGCCGTCTGACCTCGCCCGCCGGCGAGGGTCAGTCTCGCTGCTCGGCGTCGTGAGCGCCGACCAGAATCGACATGTTCCCCATCGGGTGCTTGTTCTCGCGCATGAGTTGATGGGCAAGGCCCACCTCGCTGAACGGGAAGGTGCGCGCCAGGCAGGGGTCGACCTCGCCGCGCGTGACCATGGCGTTGAACGCAGCGCACTCATCGTCGTTGGCGAAATGCGAGCCCTGCAGGCGTTTCTGCCGCATCCACAGATAGCGGAGATCGACTGCCGCGTGGTAGCCGGTGGTCCCCGCGCAAATGACGACCATCCCGCCGTTGTCGCAGACGAAGATGGACGTCGGGATCGTGTCCTCGCCGGGGTGCTCGAAAACGATGCGCGGGTTGCGTCGCTCGCCGAGCACCTCCCAGAGGCGCTTGCCGAATGCGCGCGCACCGGATGTCCACTCGGCGAATGCCGCATCGTCCCGCCAGTCGGGGATGACGCCCCAATGCGAGAAGTCGCGCCGATCGATGTACCCGCGAGCGCCGAGATCCATGCAGTAACGACCGCGTTCAGGTCCCGACGTCACGGCAATCGGGATCGCCCCCTTCGCTTTGACAATCTGGATCGCCTGCGAACCAAGGCCGCCCGAGCCGCCCCAGATGAGCACGACGTCGTCCTCGCGAACCGAGTGCGGATGCCACGAGCACAGCATCCGGTACGCCGTCGCGCCGACGAGCGTGCATGCAGCCGCGGCGGCCCAGCTGAGTTGCGGCGGTTTCGGAAGGAGTTGATGCGCTTGCACGAGCGTGTACTGCGCGAAGCTCCCCCAGTTCGTCTCATAGCCCCAGATGCGCGCGCTCGGGGCGACGATCGGGTCACCGCCCGCCGCGATCCATGGGTCGGCCGCGTCCCACATGCCGCAGTGCGCGACAACGGCATCACCGACCTGAACGGTGTCGACGCCGTCGCCGACAGCCCAGACAATGCCGGAGGCATCGCTGCCGCCGATGTGGAACTCATCGGTGTCACCAGCTTTGCGGCGCGCCGCGATCACGTCGACAGGACGTCCGAGTGCGGCCCACACGTTGTTGTAGTTGACACCGGCCGCCATCACATAGACGAGCGCCTCACCGGGCCCGGGTCGCGGTGTCGCCACCGTCTCCACTGCAAACGCCGTCTTCGGGTCGCCATACCGCTCCGGCCGGATGAGGTGGGCGTGCATCTGCTCCGGTATGGCGCCCAGGCGCGGCATCGTGCCGACATCGGTCGGACCTGAAAGGGGCATTCGGTGTCCGACGATACACGGCGTGACCGTGGCAGGTGACCCGCGGCGTACCGCGATTTCCACCTCCACCGGATCAAGCTACACTCGGCTCGCGCTTCAGGTGCCAGCACAGGGGAGGACCGGTCGGTGACGTGTGACCACTGCGGCAAGCAGGTTCCGGATGCGGTCTTCTGCACCAATTGCGGCGCGCATCAGGGTCTGGCCGGTGACGCAATCGCCGCGCAGGAGCGTCCGCAGCATTTCGCCGCGCACCCGGGCGAGCACGTCTCCCAGCCGTCCGTCTTGAGCACGCTCTTCCCTCACCTCGGACATCAGAAGCTCCACGAGTTTCGAACTGCGTTCCTCCTCGGAGTTGCCACAATCGTGGTGCTGGTCGCGACGGGTCTGATCGTTGCGGCGTTGCTGGTCTCGATCTTCCTGGTGCCGACGCTCTACCTCGTGTCTCTCTACGAGGCGCAGGTCTATCGCAACGAGCCCGCGCTGGTTCTCGGCGCAACGCTGGTCGGCGGCATCATCCTCGGCCTGGTGGTCACCGTGCTTGCCGACCACATCATCGGCATCAGCCTGCGCACGAGCACCGGCCCGATCCTCGGCTACACGGTCCTCCTGCCGGTCATCCAGCTCATCGTGATGCCGCTGCCGGCGCTGGTCTTGCGCTCGCGGCCGCAGTTCGGCGAAACCATCGATGGGCTCGTCTTCGGCGTCGCCGCCGGCCTCGGCTTCAGCATCGCAGAGAGCTTTGTGCATTACTCGCGTGTGATCGCGGATGAGGGTGTGCAGACGAACTCCGCATCATGGATCTACCCGATGGTGTCGCTCGCCGTGCTCGTGCCGCTCATGCACGGCAGCACCGCGGGGGCGATTGCCGCGACGTTGTGGCGGCCGTCGCGCGGCGGCAGCGGTCGCTGGGTCTCGTACCTCGGAATCCCGATGGCACTCATCGCGGTGGTGGCCTTCTACGCGGGCGGTCACATCCTGGTCAGCCATGACACCGCGCCGCTCCTGGTGCTCTTCTTCCAGGGCGCGATCGTGCTTTCCGTGATTGTCTACATCCGTCACCTGGTGCATCACGCGCTGCTCGAAGAAGGCCGCGATCTCGGGTATCGCGCGATCGTGTGCGCGCACTGCCATCACCATGTGATGGCGGCGGGATTCTGTCCGAGCTGCGGCGCCGCGCTTGCCGCCTCGCCGCGACGGGAAACGGGTGCGGCGCCGGTCGCGGTAGTTGCCGCGGACGCCACGGCGGGGGCGCGTACGTGACCGACGTTCCGCCTGACGCGAGCATGGGTTCCGGCCTGACGCCTCCCGCGCCGGCCGACTACGCCGGGATTGCGTTGCCATCGTCGCTCGATGCGACCGGCGCGGGAGACGCGCAGTTTGCCGCTTCCGCGAGTCCGTCGTCATATCTGCCTCCCGGGTACATGGTTCCTGGTTCGAGCCCGTATCTCCCGCCGCCGCCGAGTGGAACCGCGCGGCTGCACCGCACCGGACACAACGGGGTCATCGCGATCGTCTCGGCCATCCTCATCGTGGTGGGCAGCGCAGGAGCCGTATATGCGGCGCTCCACACGGGTGGCGGTACCGCCATCACGGGTTCAGTGCCCGCCAATGTGCCCGTGACCGGCAGCTCGATACCAACTGCCCCGCCTGCTCCGGCGAGCACTGACACCGTCGTGACGCCGTTTGCGACGGTCTTCGTCCCGAACGGCTTCTCCGTCACCGACCAGGGTTCCGACTACATCGTGCTCACGCCGGATGGCGCAGGTGACGAAGCGGTCGGCGTGCAGGCGGAGCCTCTCACCAGCACCACCACCGATGCCGAACTCGATCAGGCTCTGCTCGCGGGTGACCGGCAGAACGGCGATCCGAGCGCTGCGTTCTGCAAGGCGAAGCCGGCGACATCCACGCAAGTCGTCGGTTCGGGCGGCGACATCGCCGCACACGCCATCTCCGTATGCGAGAACGTCACACCCACCGGCGGAGCCGCGTTTGCCGCTGAGGACGGCTACGTCGACGCCGTCGCCAAGGGATCGGACGGCAAATACAAAGCGGTGTTCTTTGAAATCCTCGCACCGATCGGTCAGTACCAGGCATTCGCGAACAGCCTGCCGGCCGCGTTGTTCACCCAGACGGTCTTCACGGACGCAAGCCCGCTTCCCTGACGCGCCGGCTCACCCCGTGCGGAAATGCAGGTCCGTGAGCACGTAGTCGAACGACTGATCAGTCGACAGATAGAACGGCGCGTCGCCGGACGTGTCGGTCTCGCTCCACATCTCCGCGAGCAGCGTGACGTTGCCGTGGGTCGAGGCCAGGATCACGATGCCCACGGGGATATCCGTGCTGCCGTCGGTGGAGACAACGTTCGCGGAATATCCCTCACCCTCACCGGGTATCAGCCCGATCTCGGCACCCGGCACCGCCTCGACCGGGGTGATGTCCTGAAACTGGTTGCCGGAGAAGTCACGCAGCGCGGCCTTGACGGCCTGCTGCGTGTTGGTGGCACGCATTGCAGTGATGGTGATTTCGCCCACGGTGTTCCCGTTCACGTCCTCCGCAAGGAAGTCCGCCGAATCCGACGTGGGATCGGCTTGATTGATGGTGAGCTGCGACCCGCCGTAATCGATGACGAATCCCCATTTGGTGTCCACGAACTGCTGCGAGTGGCTGACCGGCTGACCGCTCGCGGGCCCACAGAAGAATCCGCACCCCTGCGAACTCGAGGCGAAATGCACCGCCAAGAACGTGACCACGGTGACCACGAGCGAGATGATTCCTGCCGCACTGCCGATGATCGACCTGTGCGACAACCTCGGGCTGTAGCCGCCGCCATAGGCGGGAAAGGGCGAGTTCGCAAACGGCGAGTTCAGGACGGTGCCCCTGCTGGTCGCGTGTGTTTCGGCGCCGCCAGGCGTGCGGCGCCGCAGTTCGGGCAGAACGCCATGGTCGGCACCAGGTGATGACACTCAGAGCACGGCGCCAGGGGCCCGGCGAGATGCTCGCCGGCTTCCTCGAGCAACGCCGTGTGCAGGACTAGGCGAACGGCCACCAGCAATGCGGCACCGACAGCCGTCCAGATCACCAGGATGAAGAGCGGGTTGGGCGCGTCATACCCTGCGACACCGAGCCCAACCTGTACACCGAAACCGGTGATGATGCCCAGGGGCGTCACCCACGCCGGTCGTCCGAGGTGCCCCGGCGCGCGCCGCCAGATTGCAGCCGCGATGACCCCTGTGGTCCCTGCGTTCACGACTGACGCCACCACCCCGCTGCGCAGGATGCGAAGCACGTCATCGGTGGCGATGCCGTGCACCAATGGTGCCGTGAAGAACGACCACGAACCGGCTATGACGTTCACCAGTGTGAAACCCAGGGCGGCTGCGGCGCCGAAGGCGAGCCCGTCGAGGGTTTCATCGAATTTGACGCGCGTGAGCAGCACCACGGGACCTGCGAGCATGAGCGCCTGGGCGATCACCGGCAGCACCACAGCGCTCACCAGTGGGCCCTGTACCGTGCCGCTGATCAGCGGCGTGCTGAGACGGTTCGCGACGATGAAGAAGAGGAAACCGAGTGCCCCACCGCTGATGACCGTGAGGAGAAGGACGCGGACAGGCTCGTCCTCGTAGACCTCCGACTCATACAGGTAGAGCAGATACAGCACCGGCAGCAGCAGCACCGACACCAGCGTCGCGGGCGCCACCAGACGAAACGCCGCAAGCAGGAGCACGACCCCGATACCGGCGAGGAGTACCTCGCGAAAAACATGCACCTGGCGGTGGGGCAGATGCGGAAAGAGCGTGGTGATCACCGACGAGAGGGCCACTGGCTCGTGCGGTGCCGCTGCGTAGGAGGACGAACGACCGGGCGCTCCGCTGTGGGTGAGCGATGCGCCGCAATTGCCGCAGAACGCACCGAAAGGAACTTCGGCACCGCAGTGTTCGCACGTCACCGTCGTTCGCGCACGCGCAGGTCCACCGGTGGGGAGGTCACTCACGTGCCGGTCCCGTGCGTGTGCTCGTACCATTCGAAATCCTGCTCGAGTCCCGCCACATCTGGCGTCCCGAGGCCGGTGGCCATATCCCACCCGGGGCCTGCGGCGTCGTGGAGGTTCCCACCGAGTGTCACGTCATGGAAGGCCTGCGCAGGGATTCCGACCGGCGACTGTGCGAAGAGGTAGAGCGCAGGGTCCGCGAACCCGACCGACGGCAGCGATTTGTGCGCGAGGTCCTGGTCGATGAGGGCGGTGATGGCGGCCCAGAACGGTGCCGCCGCGGAGGTGCCTCCGACCGGTCCTTCCCCGGCCTGCGCTGGATGAGCTGATCCGGGCGAGATGATGTCCCACCCCGAGATGATGTCGGCATTGGCCGCAACATCTGGGAGGCCACGGCCGCTCATGGTTGCCGGCATCCCGGGAGCCTGCTGCCACGATGGACGCGGGACCTCCGTGCTCACGCCGCCGCCGCTTCCCCACTGTTCTGCCGGCTCGCCCCAGGCCGATTCCTGAGCGTAGCCGGCGCCCGGTGTCAGGAATGCCGTGGTGCCACCGACCGCGGTGACCCCGGCGCTCGACGCGTCGGGCATCACCGAGATCTCAGTGTTGGCATTGGGATCCTGGTCAGGGAAATTGTCGAGGCACGCATAGGCACCACGGTCGCCGGAGGCCCAGAAGATGCTCGTGCCCAGTGCGGCGGCTGCGACGTCCACCTGGTTCTCGGCGGCGCCGTCCGAGGCAGCCCCCTGCTCTTGCTCGCATTCGTGCCCACTGATGCTGCTCGACACGATCGCGTGCGGAAACTGACTCGTGATTGCCTTGACGACGGCCGGGATTGCCGAGCTGTTGCCGAACTCGTAGACGACCTCGGTGGCCCCCGGAGCGATGCCGTGCACGATCTCGATGTCAAGCGCCGCCTCGCCCGCGACCGCGGAGTACTGAGCGTCACCGTCGACCAGCGGCGCGCCCCAGTCCGCCGCATCCTGATGCACCTGTACTTTGAAGGGGCTGGTGGGCGTGAACTTCCGCGCGTATGCCTGCAGCACGCTGTTGGGTGGGACACCCCACTCGAGGAACGCAACCGTCTGTCCCATGCCATCCAGTCCCGACTGGTGCAGCGGGGTGATGTCGTAGAAGGTGCTCATGTCCTGCGGTGTCACGCCGTAGACATCAGCGCTGGGCACCGCCGCGGTCAGGTCTCGCTGGTAGTCATCGAGGCCCGTGATCGCGATGACGGTGCCCCGCAGGGGCGCGGGGATGAGCGGTTCCATCACCGGCGCGTGGAAGGTCGCGCCACCGGCAGCGAGATAGCGATGGAGCGCAACGCCCAGGAAATGCTCGGCCGCTCCCGCCGGACCACTGGCGGTCAATGCAACGTCACCGGGACTCCAGCTCGTCGCGAGCCCCGAGGAGGCGAGCAGGCGCACCGCGGCATTGACGCGCGTTGGTTCCGGCCCGAATCGATTCGCGAATTCGAGTGCCGTCACCCGCGATCCGCGGCCCAGCAACGCCGCGACGCCGGCGGGATCGCGATAGGCGAGCGTGAGATTGAAGCGGACCGGCATCGAGGCGGGTACCATTCCGAGGTCGCGAGCGTCTCGAATCGCCACGTCCAGAGGAACCTTCCCGGTCGACGGGGCTGCAGCAGTTGCGGTGCGTGTGGACACGGCAGGCGTCGAACATGCGGCGACGCAGAGGACACAGGCGAGGGTGGTCGCCGGCATTCGGTTCACCAGGCCGGCATCTTATTCGCCGGTGCGATAGCGCCACACGGATGGGAACGCGACGGCCGCTGCGCCGAGGCCGACCAGGCAGAGCACGCCACCGCTGACGATCGCCACCTCGGGGCCGAAGGCATTGGCGACGATTCCCGTCTCCACATCACCCAGGTTCGGACCGCCTGCCACCACCATGAAGTGCAGCGACGTGAGCCGTCCCCGCAGCTCGTCGGGCGCGATGCGTTGCAGGATCGTGTGCCGGCACACAGCGCTGAAGCTGTCGGCGCCGCCCGCCACCGCGAGCAGGATGAGTGCCACCCACAGCGATTTCGTGAATCCGAACGCGATGATGGCCAGGCCCCAGCCGGTGATCGCAACCACGATGATCCGACCGAGGCGCGTCGAGCGGCTCACTGACCCGCTGGCCAGCGCCGCAACCACCGCACCGACACCCGGTGCCGCGTAGAGCAGGCCGAGGCCCTGTGCCCCCGCGTGGAACGTCGTGGCCGCGAGCACCGGGAACACCGCGCGTGGGAGGCCGAAAATCATTGCGGCAAGGTCCATCGCGAAGCCACCGAGGATCACCGGCTGGTGGCGCGCGAAGCTCAGTCCCCGAGCGATCGCGGCGACCGGGCGTTCACGCTCCGTGGACGAGCGCCCCTGCGGTGGAAGCAGCAGGACCGCGATCAGCGCCGCACTGAATGTCAGCACATCGATCGAGTACGCCTCAGGCAGTCCCAGGTTGGCGATCACCAACCCGCCGAGCGCGGGCCCGGCGATCAACGCCGTCTCGAACAGCACGATGTTGAGCGAGAGGGCTCCGGACAGGCGTTCCAGCCCGACGAGGTTGGGGATGATGGCGGTGCGCGTCGGTGAATCCACCGATCCGACCAGCGCCGCGACAGCGACGACTGCGTAGATCGCCAGCAGTGGCGGATTGCCGATGAAGGCTCCGACGGCAAGGAGCACCGAGGTGGAGGCGAGGCCGAGTTGGGTCACGAGCAGGACGCGACGCCGGTCGAACCGGTCGGCGATCGCACCGCCGGCGAGGGAGCCGGAGATCAGTGGGACCGCCTGCACCAGACCGAGCAGGCCGACCGCAAGCGCCGAACGGGTGAGTGCGTAGACCTGGTACGGGACCGCGACCAGCGTGATCTGACGTCCGATCAAGGAGGTGAGTTGACCGATGAAGAGGCGGCGGAACGGGCGTGACTCGCGCAGCGATCGCGTATCGATGGCAAGCGTCCGGAATGCCCGCAGCGCGATCGTCCGCCGCTCCTGCTCCGGCCTCAGTTCGTCGGGCATGGGGGGCAACGCTATCCTGTCGGCCGATGATCACGCTGCAGGCACGATCCCAGCGCCTCAGCCGAACTGATTGACGCGCAATGGGTGAGCGCGATACGTGGAACCCCACGCAATATGAACGCTTTCGCTCGGAGCGTGAGCAGCCGTTCCACGACCTGGTCGCGCTGATCGGTCGTCGTCCCGCCGGGAGTGTTGTCGACCTCGGGTGCGGGACGGGGCTGCTCACCGCCGAATTGCATCGAGCACTGAGCGCGACTTCGACGCTGGGCGTGGACTCGTCTGCGGCGATGCTCGAGCGCGCCGGCTCCGTCCATGTCGACGGGTTGGCTTTCGTGCATGGCGACATCAACGACTGGGAGCCTGCGGCGCCCGTGGACGTGCTGTTCTCCAACGCCGCCTTGCAGTGGGTACCGGATCACGCCGCGCTGTTCGCGAGGCTGCGGGCGATGCTCGTGCCTGGCGGGGAACTCGCAGTGCAGGTGCCTGCCAATTTCGATCACGTCTCCCACACGCTCGCCGCGGCGATTGCAGCCGAGGAGCCGTTCGCCGCGGCGATGCACGGATACGCGCGGACGTTCTCGGTCCTGTTGCCGGAGGAGTACGCCACGCTGCTCTATCGACTCGGGTTCGTCGCGCAGACCGTTCGCCTGCAGGTCTACACGCATGTGCTCGAGTCGGTCGACGCGGTGGTCGAGTGGGTGCGCGGCACCCTGCTCACCGACTACGAGTCGCGGATGCCGGCCGCGCTGTACACGGAGTTCGTCGATCGGTATCGCGAGCGACTGAACGCCGCGCTCGGCGATCAGCGACCGTATTGCTATCCCTTCAAGCGGATGCTGCTGTGGGGCCGTCTCCCGGAGTAGGCGCACAAAACCAAATGGAAATCAAGCGTCTCAATCTTGGTCACATCGTCGTCGCCAGGCACCAGTGGCCGGTGCATGGCTACGTCATCCTGCACGAGCACCTCGGGGTTATCCTGGTCGACACTGGCTGCGGAGGTCCCGAAGCAGTCCTTCGGTACTTCGGCGTGGTCAACCGCGCGGTCGCGGATGCGCTTGCGGATCACGATCTCTCGCCCGCTGACGTCACGATGGTCATCAACACGCACCTGCACTTCGATCACTGCGGCCAGAACCCCGCGTTTGCGCATGCGCCGCTGATGGTCCAGCGCGCCGAGCATGAGCGAATCTACCGCGAACGCAATGAGGTCACCGACTGGATCGAGGCGTCAGGGATGCAGTTCGAGCTCGTCGATGGCAACATCGCGCTCGCGGGCGACCTCCGCATCGCGACCACACCCGGCCACACATCGGGGCATCAGTCGGTGATCGCGACGACCGAGATGGGAACCGAGTTGTTCATCGGCGACGCCGCCTACACGCGCACGATCTGGAACACGTTTCCAGGGGCCCCGACACTGCCTGACGGACAGTCAGCCGATGACGTCGCCTGGCATCAGACCCTGGCCAGCCTGAAGGATATGGCGCCCGCGAAGATCCATTTCTGCCACGACGCGTGAGCCGCTCGGCACTCAAAGTGGTGCCTTATGTCACTGGCCCGCTTCCTGCAACGCGCGCATGGTTGGCATACCGGATCGCCACGCGTCGGCAAGCACCGCGCCACTCAGAGTTCGCGCCGTGTCATGCAAAGGAGCCCCATGCGAACCAGAACCGTCCTCGAGAGCCCGGGTCAACACGCGTATGCGCAAACGTCGCCCGCCATCGAGCCCATCTATCTCCCGTGGCAGCACGTGGTCCGGTCGCGGGCGGTGGCACCGGCCGCGCTCGTAGTCGGCCGGACCCACCGGGTCGTCGCGATCCACGTCTCCAATGCGCCAGCGATCGCGGGCGATCCGACCGAAGAATCCGTTCACGGGACCAGAACGTTTTCCGAGCTCCAGCAGACAATCATCCGAGACGAACTGAGGAGAGCCGCCGCCCGCCGGCATCCGCACGAGCTGGATCGCATTGACCTTCGACCGCCCCTGTCGTAAGTGAGCTGGCGGGTCGTACTTCTTCCGAGGACGAGGATATCGCTGCCCGGGCGGTGGCATATCTAGGCGTCCGGGTCGGTCCCGTCCCACTCGTCGAGCGGGCGCGACCACCATCCCCAGTCCGGGCCGAGCCTCGGCCGCCCGGGCAGCGCGATCCGTCCGTTGCACCACAGCAGCGCATCGTCGGGCGCCGCGTCGATGGGCACCCACATTGGAAAGATACGCGCCACCACGCGGCCGGCCAGTGAGCCCGGCAACGCGAACGACTCCCCGAGCCCGCGACCGATGTCCCAGGTGTGGATGAGCAACTCGTCGCATGCGATGGCGGCGAAACCGGTCGAGTCGGTCATGCCCGAGTTGTGCCACCCACGCGCGTCCGGCGGTGCATCACGAATAACCGCCGTCAGCGCTGCGCTGTACGCCTCCAGCGAGTCCAGCAGCCCGCGCGCATCAAGCGACGCGTCGAACGTCACCGCTCGAACGAGCCTCCGTGTCGAGCGACTCGCGAGGTGTGCGCCGTAGATGATCTGTGCGTTGACCGCGTGACGCAAGGTGAATTCGCAATCCCACTCGAGATCGGGAACCGGCGCGTGCCAGTCGCGATCGCTCAATGGGCGCAGAAACGCGAGGATGTGATCGCGCGTTGCTGTGACGTCGTCGGCGCCGAGCGGTTGCAGGTCGTCAGGAATCACGCGACGGCGCGGATGATCTCCCGCCGCAAACCGGGGAAGGTGGCGAGGTAGGCGCGACGCTCGGTCTTGAGTTGATCGACCAGCGCGCGGTACTCATCCAGGCGACCCTGACGCTCATAGAGCTTGCGCGGCTGCAGAATTTCCACATCGTCGATTCCCGGGAGCAGCGACGCCACCTCATACCCGAAGTCCGGGTCCGTCTCCCACTCGATGGTGCCCTCGGCAATCGCTTTGACGATGGCGCTCGAGTAGGAGATGGTGACCTTCTTCCCGCGCTCGTCGTCGTCTTTGCCGCCGACGCGACCGGTGTTCAGCAGGTAGACCTGGAAGTGGCTCTTGTCCATCAGCTCCAGGAAACGGTTGCCCTGCTGCTCGTGACGAAGAGGGAAGAATGGATTGGTGCCCGGCACCCGGAGGAACTTGCCCGCCTCCTCCGCGCCACCGGCAGACGTTCCGCGCGTCTCGCCGAGCATGAAGTACAGGGCGGCCTGTTCACGGCCCAACCGCGCCACGCCGGGGATGAGATTCTCGTTGCGATTGAGGATGAGGAAGTGATCGACCGACTTGACCTCGCGCGCGTCCTTGTGCCAGCCGAGCGCATCCATGCGGAACACCGCACGGCCGTTGGGGGTGTACGCAGTGTCAAAGAAGTCGACGACTCCGGCGTCGTTCTGTGAGACGTTCTCGAGGAACGCCTCCGGCTTGCAGACCGCGCCGTGGATGGTGGGCTCGTCCTTCGGGTCGAGTGCGAAGGTCTTGGCGAAGCAGCCGTTCTCGGTCGCGATGATGCGCCCACCGGGGTACAGCGCAACGAAGTCGTCCTGCACGGGCTTGCTGTCGTTCTGACGCGTGAACGTCGTCGTGGTCTTGCCAGTCCCCGACAAGCCGATGATGAGCAGCGCCTGTTCGCCGCGCTCGGTCGGGACGACCTTGCATCCGGCGTGCAACGCCAGCCCACCCTCGTCGTAGGTGAGCTTGTTCCACATGCGAAGGCCGCCCTTCTTCGACTCGCCGAAGTAGTCGCTGTTGAGCACGCGAGTCACGCCGTTGTCGAGATCGACTGCAATGACACGGTCGCTCGGATACCCGGGCGCGTCCAGATTTGGCGTGTAGATGACAGTGAGCACCGGATGGAAGTCGGGTCCAGGATTCTCTGCGTCGAAGTACAACCAGCGCTGCATGCCCGCGATGTTCGCGTTGGCGGCCTCGATATACAGGCGCGCGGCCACGCGACGCTGCGCGTCATTCCCGATGTATCCGTCGATGACGAGCATGTCCTGGTCGCGGATGTACGCGTCCTGACGCTCGGCGATCAACGCGCCGTCGGCGACCGTCATCGTCTGGTCGGAGTGTTCCTCCGGACGGTCGGTGACGACGTATGTGCTGCCCTTGCTCCTGGAGACAACCTTGGTCTGGACGTTGTAGTTGTCGTACTCGGTGTGCCGCGCGTTGGGCATACGAGAGGTCAACTCGCGCAGCTCCGCGGGTGATGGGTTCCAGTGGATATTGCGAGCCGCCGGCAGTGCGTTCGCATGGGTCTTGATGACGTCGGTCATGGTGCCTCCAATATCCCTGGCCCTCGTTCCCCCCGCAACGATCGAGACCGTTGCTCCAGCCAGGCTTTCCGGACCTCGCGAGCATAGCAAAGGCCCCGCGAGATGGGCCGAATCCGTCGGTTCCCTCCTTCCATGGTTGTAGGCTGTGACTGATGCGTAAGACTGCGCCCGTACCCATTGCTGAGGCGACCACACTGCGCGAGCAGGCCTGGGTCTTCTTCAACGGCGACATCGTTCGCTATGCGGATGCCAAGGTCGGCCTGCTGACGCACGGGCTCAACTACGGCACCGGCATCTTCGAGGGCATTCGCGCCTACTGGAATGAGGAGCGCGAGCAACTCTTCGCGCTGTCCGTGCAGCAGCACTTCGAGCGGATGCATCAGAACGCGCGAGCCCTGCAGATGACCATTCCCTGGGGCGTCGAAGAATTGGTGGCGCTGACCGTCGATCTGCTTCGACGCAACGAGTACCGAGAGGACGCGTATGTCCGGCCGCTCTCCTTCAAGTCCGCCGAAATCATCGGCGTGAAGCTCCACGACGTCGCGGACAGCTTCGCGATCGTGACCGCTCCGATGGGCCTGTACGTCGGCAACGGTGGCATCCGCTGCATGGTGTCGTCGTGGCGTCGCATCGACGATTCGATGGCGCCGGTGCGGACCAAGTGCACGGGCCTCTACATCAACGCGGCACTGGCGAAAAGTGAAGCCCTGCAATGCGGATTCGACGAGGCGATCATGCTCTCCGCCGATGGTCACGTCTGTGAGGGCAGTGCCGAGAACATCTTCATCGTGCGCCGCGGCGAGATCATCACACCGCCGCCCTCCGACAACATCCTCGAGGGCATCACGCGGAGTTCGGTGATGCATCTGATCCAGGAGGAGATGGGTCTGGAGGTGCGAGAGCGCTCGATCGATCGCTCCGAGCTCTACGTCGCGGACGAGGTGTTCCTGGTCGGCACCGGGGCACAGGTCGCGCCGGTCGTCGAGATCGATCGCCGGCGCGTGGGCGACGGCGAGCCGGGCCCGCTGACAATGCGAGTCCAGGACACGTACCACAAGGTCGTGACCGGCCGGGACGCGAAATACGCCGCCTGGCTGACGCCCGTCTACTGAACCACGGGGGTGCGTGAGGCAGCGCAGGCCGAACACGTGCCGTAGAAGTCGAGCGCATCGTGGTCGAGGGCGAAGCTGTACCCGCCCCGGACGGCGTCGATCAGCTGGTTGACGGCGGTGTCGTCGATCTCGGTGGTCGAGCCGCAGATCCGGCAGACGAGATGATGGTGGTGGTTGCCGGCGCAGGACGTGTAGACGTGCACGTGACCCTCCGCCACGAAGCGCTGGGCCAGACCGGCCTCCACCAGGAAGTCGAGCGTCCGGAAGACCGTTGCCCTGCCCAGCAGTGGGTGGTCGGCTCGGAGCGAGTCGTAGAGCTCCTGGGCACTCACGGTCCGCCGGGCGCCGGCGAGTGCACCGGCGACGATCATTCGCTGCAGGGTAAGGCGATGACCCTGGGCGGCAAGACGGTCTTTGACGGTGCTCGGGGTTGCGATCGCCGGCA
The DNA here is from genome assembly GCA_041691155.1 of Candidatus Dormiibacterota bacterium. Taxonomy (GTDB): domain Bacteria; phylum Chloroflexota; class Dormibacteria; order Aeolococcales; family Aeolococcaceae; genus Palsa-851. The sequence continues at coordinate 186,684 of JBEPVD010000001.1, forward strand.
CGGTCAACTCACCCGCCGAAGCCAGAGCTCGGGGCGGCGGAGCTCGTCGAGCGTCGGCATCATCTCGGCCGACTCCCACACGCGGTTCAGCGTCGTGAGCCCGGCCCGATCGACGACCCCTGCAGCCCACCGTTCGCCCACCTCGTACTGCCGCATCTTGATCTCGAGACCGGTGACGGTGAGGATCAGGCGCTCCATCGGGCCGCGCTGACGGCGGCGTCGCTGCATCGCCGATTCGAGCTGGTCCGCGCCGCGAATGGCCTTGCGGCCCGCGCGATGCATGACGAGGTTGCTGTAGCCCTCGAGGACGCTCATCACCGCCTGGACGTGACGGATGGCCTGCACCTGGGCGCGAACGGTGTCGGGCAGCCGTTTCACCATCTGGCTCGAGGGCAGGAGCGTTTCGCCGTCAGCCGACAAGGCGTCGAGCATCAGCCCGCGCATCATGCTTTCGAGATACTCCCCGAGCCACGGATGGAGCTCGAACTGCCACGCATGCGTCAACTCGTGGAGGATGAGCCAGGGGCGAAGGTCGGTCTGCGCGAGCGCGAGGTCGCGCTCGATCGCGGCGATGTTGGGTTCGACGAGGTAGAGCGCGCTCGGCGCGTCCGCGCCGCCTGCGTCCTCCTCCAGCGTCAAGACCGGGTCGTACTGCCCGAGCACGCGGCGCGACATCAGCCCGAAGAGCTCGCCGACGTAGCGGTCGAGCATTCTCCTGCTCATGCCAGTGGCGAGCGACTCGGGCACGGTTGCGCGCATCCGCTCCACCGGTGCGAGCAGTCGCTGAATCATCGCGAGGTTGGCGTCGATGAACCCGGCTCGATCGAGCGCGACGAAACGCGGATACGCGGTCAACGGGACCTGGCACACTTCCACGAGATAGGGCGCAACACGGGTCGCCATCTCGGTATACGCGCCCTCGAGGGCCGGAGCGTTGATGGATCCGCGCGAGGCGTCGCCGGTTCGGGAGACCGCGATCCGGCGGACATCGTCCCAGTCGACCAGGCGCCGGGGTGCCTTCACCTGCGGGCGGAGCAGCACCCGGGCCGAAATCACTGCCCCTGCGCCGACCGCTCCGACGGCAAGCGAGCGACGGAGGACGGTGCCTCGAGTTGCGCGGGTCATGGTTCGATCATACGGGGGGATCCCCGCCCGGCCTTGATTACATCGAGGACCCGGAGCGCCCGTCGATGTAGACCGGGTGCTCCGGAGGCTTGCCCTCCAACCAATACGCGTCGATCCGCTCGTCCGTCCAGCCGCGCTCGCGCAGGAATGGCTCGTCGAGGATCTGCTGCCCGGTGAGTGTCGGCGGCTCCGTGCCCACGATCTCCATCATCGCGTCGCAGAGGATCTCGGGGGAGCGCCACTGACTGCGATCGCCGAGGCCCCAGTTGATGCTGGCCAGGCTCTCGATGATGGTTACCGGCCACAACGAGTTGGCGGCGATGCCGTCTGCGGCGTGTTCGGCGGCGATGCCGATCGCCAGCCGCGTCATTCCCATCTTGGTGGTCATGTACGCGACGTGCCCCGGGCTCGGCACGGTGCTGATGGGAGGGGAGCAGTTGATGATGTGCCCCCAGTTGCGCTCGACCATGTGCGGCAGCGCGTAGTAGGCGCAGAGGTACGCCGCACGGACGTTGATCTCCCACATGAGGTCGTAGCGTTTGGGCGGTGTCTGCAGGATGGGCTGCCACCAGAGCGCACCCGCGTTGTTGACGAGGATGTCGAGGCGACCGAAGCGTTCCACCGTGGCGTCGACCATGGCTCTGACCTCGTCCTCGTGGCGCACATCCACGCGCACTGCGAGTGCCTGCCCACCCCCAGCCTCGACCTCCGCGACAACAGTGTGGATACTGCCGGGGAGTTTCTCGGTCCCGGCCTCCGACTTGCCGGTGACGACCACGGACGCCCCTTCGGCGGCGAGCCGCAAGGTCATGGCCCGACCGATGCCGCGGCTCGATCCGGTCACCAGGGCGACCCGCCCTTCGAGTGGACGTACGGCGCTCATCGGCGCGCATCATAGGCGCCGCGGTGACTGCCGCAACAACCAAGGCAGGCCGACAAGGCAGCGATTTGTTGTGGAGGGACGTCCGGCGTGGTCAAGAGTCTCCTGACCTGGCTTGGTCTGCTCCTCGGCATCGGCGGGATCATCGCGTTCGTGTACGGGCTCACCGTGCTCATCTCCAACGGCAGCTGCGGCTGCTCGAGCGACGGGTTCTGCTCAGGGCCGCCATGCCCACCCGCGGATGGCTTCGGGTTTCTCGGTCTCTTCGCCGGGATCTGGGTGTCGATCGGCGGATTCGTCCTGATGGGCGCCGCGCGGGCTCGTGGCCGGGTGCAGCAATGGCGGTCCCAGTTCGCCGGCGGCACCGCCGCCTTCGCGAACATGAACCGAGCCAACGCCTACGGTTTCACGGGCATGCCCGGGTTGACCTTCGCATCGATGGCGAGTGGCGCGACCGCTGCCGGGGCGGGTGCGATGGCAGGTATGGGTCCCAATGCCGACCTGCTGGCGCAGCTGATGAAAGTGCGGCAGGAGAACAGCGCCGACCCCGCCGCGGCGCAACAGGCGACGCTCGATCTGTTACGCAATCACGGATATCCCGTGCCGGCCACGGTGCAACCGGGTTCGATGTTCGTCGCGCCGGCAGGTCAGCCATCCGGCGTTGCGCCGATGTCGGCTGAGGCGATCCTGGCTCGAGACGCGCAAACTGGGCTCCCCGGCATGCAACCGCCGCCCGGTGACGCGTCCGGCCGGCTGGGGGAACTCGATGCGCTCCACAAGCAGGGCGTGGTCAGCGACGCCGAGTACGCCGCGCAGCGCAAGCGGATTCTCGACTCGATCTGACCGCTAGCCGACCAGTGCGCTGATTTCCTTGACCAGCTCGCCGAGCTGGTCGGTGAGCGATCCGGGGAGGCGCCGCCGGAGGATCTCGGTGACCCTGGTGTAATACCAGAGTTGCTGGTGCGGATCGGTGACGGTGAAGCGCGACCACAAGTCCTCGCCATCGGTGCGCAGGTCGGCGAGGATGGAGCCCGCGTTGTGGACCTTGTCGCACGCGGAGACCAGGAGCACGTCCTCGTCGGCGTCTTCGAGATGCTGCAGATAGGCGTCCTTGCGCTCGCGCCAGTCAGGCTTGGGCCGGCCCGGCACCGCGACGGCGTCGCTGCAGGCAAGCACGATGGCCGCGACTCGCGGCCCGAATGCCTCCTGGATGGCCATGTGCATGACGGCGCCGTCCTCCGAGTCTTCAACGGTGTCGTGCAGCAGGGCGGCGATGGCGACATCCTCGTCAGCGCCGTTCTCGAGTGCGAGCGCGGACACCGCCATCACGTGCGCCATATACGGAATGCCGGTCTTCTTGCGGAACTGGTCGCCATGAACGCCCCAGGCGAGCATCAGCGCCGTGGCAAAGCGCTGCGACAGGGGCGGAGCGTTGTCGGCTCGGTCCAGCACTGCGTCATTGTCGTCGGCGCGAGCCTCGCCAAGGAGCCATGCACGTGGGCGCCAGAATGGCACGTGCGCTTCTACCTCGGCCATCGGCTTCCGGGAGGGTTCTGGGCCGGCGTCTCGACCTACGCGAGACGTCCTCACCGAGCGGTCCAGCAAGCCGCGCACGCGACCGGTGGCATCGGGTGCGTCGGGTACCTCGTGCTGCTGGCGGTGCTCGCGCTCGGGATCGCCTACTGGTACATCAGCGTTCCCGTGCTCGTCCTGACGGCGATCGCGGTCGGTGTGACCGTGCATCGCCGGCACGCGCATCAGGCCGCGGCCCCGGGTCCGGCGTCGGTAACCCCGCCGGTCGCCATCACGCCGCAGGGGGTGCCGCGGCCTCTCCGCACCCCTGCGCTGACGATGCCCGCTGACACCTTCAAAATCGGCTCGCTGGTCCATCTCGAGAAGGACGGCACTCGCGCGACGTACTTTGTCGACCATGGCCGGACCCCTGACGAGATCGTGCTGAAGCGTGTGACCACCACACCGATGGTTCCCGATGCCTGACACCACGCTGCTCGGTCTCGTGATCGACAGGATCGCCTCGTCTCCACCGGCTGACGGTGCCGCGGATCTCGTCCTCGCGGCGTTTGCGGGCGGCAGCGCCGTCGACGACGCAGTGGCCGGCGAGGTCGGATCCGTCGTCGCACCTGCCGCCGCCGTCGCCACGCCCAAGGCGCCGGCCGCCGTGTTTCTCACCAGCATCGAGGTCGAGGGCTTCCGCGGTGTCGGGCCCCCGTCGACACTGCGCATCGATCCAGGTCCGGGGCTGACCCTGGTCGTCGGTCGCAACGGCTCGGGCAAGTCGTCGTTCTCCGAGGCGCTCGAGATGGTGCTGCTCGGCACCAATCAGCGTTGGGAACAGCGAGTCAAGGTGTGGCGCGACGGGTGGCAGAACCTCCACCACCGCCATACCCGCGTCGCCGCGACGTTCACCGTCGACTCGCGCAAGCAGCCGCTTGAGGTGGCGCGTGTGTGGAAGGACGAGGCCGGCGTGGATGGATCCACGCTGTTGATCGACGGCAAACCCGCGCCGCTCGACGCGCTCGGGTGGGCGCAGCCGCTTGCGGGCTTTCCGCCCTTGCTCTCGCACAATGAGCTGGAACACGCGCTCGACCGCGAGCAGTCAAAGCTGTACGACGCCCTCGCGAGCATCCTCGGACTTGGCGAGGTTGCGGCCGCACAGGAGGTCTTGCGGGTCGCGCGACTCTCTCGTGAGCACATCGCCAAGGCGGCACGTGACGCGTTGCCGGCGCTGCTCGAAGTGCTGTCGGCGACAGACGACGAGCGCGCCGTTGCGGTGCGCAAGGCCCTGGTCGCCAAACCGTGGGATCTCGATGTCGTCGCGGCGGCTGTCGACGGCACGGCGGCCGGCGATGAACGCAGCGTGCTGCGCAAGTTGCGCGACCTCGCGGGTTTGCCGGTCCTGGATCGGGAGCGGCTCAACGCCGCCGCCGCCGAACTGCGAGACGCGCACACCAGCGCGGAGAAGCTGCGCGGCACTGACGCCGGACGGGCGCACGAGATCGCGTCGCTGCTCCGTCAGGCGCTCGAGGTACACGGCCATGCGGAGAGTGAAACCTGCCCGGTGTGCGGTACCGACGGTGTGCTCACCTACCAGTGGCGAATGAAGGCGCGTGAGCAGGCCGACGCGTTGGTCGCCGGAGCGGAGGCCGTGCGCAAAGCGCGCGACATGCTCGGCAACGCCATGCGTCAGGGACGGCAGCTCGTGACCGCACCGCCGGTGGCGCTGCGCGACGGAGTCGGTGGGGGCGTCGAAGTGGCACCGGCACTCGACCTCTGGCAGCGATGGGCGGCTGTTACTGCCGATGATGACGCAATCGCGCTGGCCGCCCATCTCGAGACGCACGGACCGCCGCTGATTGCGGCGGTGAGCGATCTGCGGCGTGCGGCAACCGTGGAGCTGGAGCGTCTCGAGAAGGCCTGGCGCCCTGCCGCGGAGGCGATGCTCGGATGGTTGCCCCGCGGGATCGAGGCCCGTGACGCCGAGGTCGAGACCAAACGCCTCAAGGCGGCGGAGACCTGGCTCAAGGACGCGCACGACGAACTTCGCGACGAGCGTTTCCGTCCCATCGCCGGCGCCGTGCAGGAGAACTGGACCGAACTGCGGCAGGACAGCAACGTCTCGCTCGGCGATCTGCGCTTGCGCGGTGCGGCGGCACAACGCCGGCTTTCGCTCGACGTGAAGGTCGACGGCGAGGACGGCTCCGCGCTGGGAGTGATGAGCCAGGGCGAATTGAACTGCCTTGCGCTCTCACTGTTCCTGCCGCGCGCGTCGATGCCCGAGTCGCCGTTCCGATTCGTTGTCATCGACGACCCAGTGCAGGCGATGGATCCAGCCAAGGTCGCCGGACTCGCGATCGTCCTTGCGCGAGCGGCCAAGGACCGGCAGGTGATTGTGCTCACGCATGACACGCGCCTGGCTGACGCCATGCAATGGCTTGATATCGAGGCCACTGTGATCGAGGTGGCTCGTCGTGAGCAGTCAGTCGTCGAGCTGCGGCGCATTCACGACCCGGTGCAGCGCTACATCGAGGATGCGCGCGCGGTCGCGTTGAACAAGGACGACGTGCCGAAGGAAGCTCAGCGCGTCATCCCCGGCTTCTGCCGGCTTGCCCTCGAGTCCGCCTCGCTCCTCGTGGCGCGACGCCGGATGCTACGACAGGGGAAACCGTATTCGGAAGTGCAGGCTGCGATGGAGAAACCCACCACGCTGATGCGCTGGCTGGCCCTGGCGCTGATGAACGACATGGAGCGCAGCGGTGAGGTCATCACGTTCCTGCAACGCGAACATCCGTGGGCGGTCGACTCGGTGAGGGCGTGTAACCGTGGCGCGCACAGCGGCGTGCTGCCGTGGGACGTCATGGGATTCATCAAGGACGTCGAGCGTCTGACCAAGACCATGCTCATGCAGCAGTAACCGATGCCTGCAACGGTGGATGCGTACGCCCTGATTTCGACGGCGCGCGATCTGCTGCGCACCGATGACGAAGGGACCGTCGGGCTCTGGCCCCGGGCCGCCGCGTTGCTGGCGCGCCAAGGTCTCGAGCTTGCCATGGCGAACCTGTGGGACGTGACGGCGCCCGGACTGGAACGGACTCCGGGCAAGTGTCAACTGCTCTGTCTCGGCGACATGCTGAACGACCGTGCGCTCGGTGGCCGCGTGACGCTCACGTGGAATGTATTGTCGAGCGCCTGTCATCACCGCGTGTACGAGCTTCCTCCGACGGCGTCTGAGCTGAACGCGTCACTGGAGACAGTGTGGGAGCTGGCAGAAGCTGTGGAGCGCCTGCGAGCAAAGATCAAGGCCTGATCCGGCACCGGTTTCCGCGTGGCACGTTCGCGCGGAAAACCCTGTACGAACAAGTGTTTGTCTTCAGTGCGATGACGGTGGAACACCGCTTGAACCAGCGACAGGCATGTGTCGCCTTACCCCGCGATGCTCACGGCAAGAGATCCGTGGCGGGGTAGCGAGTGAGGTATCAGCGATGCTCAGGAAGGAACTGCCCATCACCAGCGAATGCGTCGTCTGCATCGAGGGTGACAACATCGCCGTCACGGGTCTCGCTTTGCACGACGCCGAACTGGCGTCGTACGTCGGTGAGCACCCGGTTTCCGATCGCCCGGAGCTTGTCGAGCGCGGCTTGAAGGTCGGACTGATTGCGTTGCGCAATGCGGGTGTCACCATCAACGTCGACTTCGTTGCCCGCGAGTTCGAGCGTTTGATGCACCGCACCGACGAGTCGCACGAGAAGGCCGCAGCGGCACTCGATCTCGCGCTGCGCCAGACGTTCGCGGGGAAGGACGGAGCGCTGCCGCGAACGCTCGAACAGTTCCTCGGCGACAACGGAACGTTGCGCCGGCTGGTCGATGACCTGTTTGACGAGAAGCGCCGCGACAGCGCGATCGGTCGCATGCGCACCCTGCTCTCCGGCTACTTCGATGGCGACGGAGCGATCGTCAGTCGCATGCTCGATCCCCGGCGCGAAGACAGCCCGTTGCACGGATTCCGGACTGAGATGCGTGACCTGCTCAAGGACGTCAGCGATCGACTCGTACGCCTGGAAGGTGCGCGGGACGCGCGCGCGGACGAGCGTTTGCGCGGCACGGCGAAAGGACGTGACTTCGAGGATGAGGTCGAGGCTCGCCTCGGCGCCCTCCTGAACGGGAGCGGTGATGTTGTCGAGTCGACCGGATTGGCGATCGGCAACAGCGTCCGCGGTCGCAAAGGTGATTTCCTCATCACGCTCGACCCGTCATGGACTCGCGGCCTCCCCGTGCGTGTCGCCGTCGAAGCCAAGAGCGGACGCGTCGGTATCGGCAAGCTCTGCGCGGACCTCGACGAGACACGTCGCAACCGCGGCGCTGTGATCGCGGTCGGCGTCTACCGGGCCGGCAACGCGCCCGCTGGATGTGCGCCGTTCACGTTGCACGGTGAGCACGTCATCTGCGAACTGGACCCTGACGAACCAGACGACGCTGCCTTCACTGCCGCCGTTCGCCTCGCTCGCGTGCTCGCGCTCGCCGCAGTTCGCGACCATGCGGACGTGCTCGACGCGGTCGCGGTGCGTCGCGACCTCGACGGGATCCGGGCGCAGCTCAACGCGATCGCCGGCATGAAGGCGAAGCTCACCTCGATCTCGACCGCGACGGGCGACGTGCGTAACGCGCTTGAGGCGCTGCGACAGGGAGTCCTCGACCGGGTGACGTCAATCGAGGGCAACGTCGCGGAGGTCGCCCACACTCGCCAGGAGGTCGCATGACCGGGAGAGCGCAGCGTCGGCTCGTCAACACCTTCCAGGCCTTTCTGGACCATGCGCTCGAGAGGCAGTTCGTGATCATCGGGAATGCTGAAGCCGAGGATGAGTTCGTGCAGTTCAAGCGTAACCACCGCATCCTGTACGGCGAGGTCGGTTCGCGCGAGTGGGGCGTCGCTGACCGGCGGCGGCCGCTCGATGCTGATTCGCGCACGGCATTGGCGGCGTGCGGGTTCACTCATGGCGGTGTGGAACGCAACTACATCTGCGACAACCTTGCACAGAGCGCTCCGTATCTCTTCGACCTGTTCTTGAAGAGTCACCGCGCCGCCTACGGATCGGCGCCTCAGCACGTGCGCGTCGTGAGCAACGTCCCAGCCGTCATGGTCGCGTCCGGCGAGCTGGCAAGTACACGAGTACCAACGCCGGCCGTCTCGGCTGGGCATGGTTATGAAGAGGTCCGCACGGCAGCGATCGTCGCGTCACCCGGGCTGCGGTTCCGCGTCGAGCGTGCGATGCGCAGCAACTTCGCCGAGATCGCATCGAGTGTCGAGGAACTGACCGCGGTGCGCCGCGCGGTCGAGGAGGCGGGCTCGTGGGAGGCGCTACCCGAGTGGGTTCGCGACTGGATCCGGAAGGCCGAGGAAGGACCGCTCTGGGTGGTCATCGGTCCCTGAGGGCCGTCCGACCCTCATGCTGATGCGGTCAGTGTCGGTGCTCAGAGGGTGGCAGCCTGACGTCCGCCCTCCACGAGGAACGGCTTCACCGATGCATGCAGCGCGTCCTCCGCCGTCTTCAGTGCCGCGTCAAACGACATCCCCCGATGGCGAGCCAGGAACGTGGCCGCCACGATGGGCGTTCTGTTCTCGGCAACGACGCAGTGCACGTATATGGAGTGGTGGGCCGCTACCCGAGCGGCGATGAAATCCGCGGTGTCGGCGAGCAGAAACGCAAGATTCGGATTGTCATCGGCATTGGTGTCGAGAAGGCCGATCACGCGATGCTCAACGCGTGCCGGCAGGTCCTTCGTGCCCATGCGACACAGGGACACCACGACGTCGGCGCCGGCATCCATGGCATGTGGGATGCCGCCGGCGGCGCCGAAATGCACGCCGCCCAGTTCAACGGTCGCTGAACCCTTCCCAAACTTTTCGATGTAGTAGGGAACCAGTGCCGCCACGCCGGGCCACCCCAGCTTGTCGGGTCTTCCCCCCAGTCTTGCTCGCCGGGCGAGCATGTCGAGCTCGGACGCGTGCAGGTCCGGCCGGTTGATCAGACGCTTGCCTCGCAGCATCGAGGTCCATGCGAGCGGAACCGCTGTTGCTCCCCACCGCGCACCGAGGAACGCACCGGCGATAGACGCGACCGTGTCGGTGTCGCCACCCGAGCGAACAGCCACCTCGATCGCCGCGGCGAGGTGGGTGCACGCCGCGCGACCCGGAAGCACCGGCGCGTGCGTGATCGCGGAGAGCGCGCCCTGAAACGCGTGCGTCACCCAGCTGTTGTTGCGACGGAAGTCGACCGGCGGTCGCTCGCAGGCTTCATCGATCAGTTGCGTCCACCATTGGCGGCGCGCTTTCGGGACCTGCGACAGAGCTTTCCGCAAGGCTTCGGCGAAGTCCCACGGGTCGTCGGGGCCCGGTGCGGAATGGATCGTGTTGTCGATCGCGACTGCCCAGATGACGCTGGCATCAAGGCAGTCGATGTGTGCGTGCGTGAGCGACGTTGTGGCTCGTGCGTAATGCTCGATCTGCTCTGGCCGGCGCGGAAAAGCGAGCGCAGCGGCACCGACGCGCATCAGGCCGCCGTTGGGCGAGTTGTCAGGGTGGAGTCGCTGGTAGGCGGCGGCGGCACTGTGCAACGGAGCACCTGCGCCGAGCACCGATCCCGTGTGAGTCCCGATGTCACGGGGACGGCTCGCGTACCACGCGAGGAGGCCATCTTCGACGGCGTCAACGCTCCGGTCGCCGGCCGCGAGCGGTGTGAGCAACGCAAGTGTCATCTGCGTGTCGTCAGTCCACTCGCCCGGCTTCCATCCGTAGGTGCCGCCGCCGGTCATCCGGAGTGGCATGGTCTCGTCCATGGGGCGCAGGAATTCGTGCGCAGCGCCGAGCGCATCACCCGCTGCAGCGGCGAGCACAACGCCGGCCGAGCGGTCGGCAATGACCGCATCGGAAATGGTCAACTCTGGTCCCTCGTGTCCTATCCCTTGGACGAGTCATATCCCGGCGGAACGACAGGTGTCTGTCGCGTCGATACGTCCACTCACTCAGCGCAAATGACAGGACTCCTCGTGGCTCTCGAGCCGGTCCCGACCCGAACCTGCGAACGTGAAACGCTCCCAAACGCAGATCTGCGCGGACTGGCCAACCCACGCCGCACCACCGACATGTCGGCCGGAAACACAAACGCTGCGGTTCTCACTGCGTCATCACCGTCGCATCGCATCCTGAATTGATCGGTGACTATAGCCATGCCACCGAGGCGTTAAGTGGCTGGTACGCCAGCCAATGAGCTTGCAGGTGCCACGTTGCCGGCCACGTTGCGGTCGGGTCTCGCTTTCTTAGCACTCGCGGCGGCGGCCCGCTAGCAGTCCACACCGCCGAGTGCTAAACTAGCCTTCGGAACCCTAGGCTAGAGGATCAAACCAGGAGGAACCATGGCCAAGCAATTGCTATTCGACGTCGAGGCCCGCGCCCATCTCAAACGAGGGGTCGATCGGGTTGCAGACGCCGTGAAGATCACGATCGGCCCGAAAGGCCGGAACGTCGTGCTGGACAAGAAGTTCGGCTCGCCGACCATCACCAACGACGGAGTCACGATCGCCAAGGAGATCGAGCTCGAGGAGCCCTTCGAGAACATGGGCGCCCAGCTGGTCAAGGAAGTGGCGAGCAAGACCAACGACATCGCCGGTGACGGGACCACCACCGCCACGGTCCTCGCTCAGGCGCTGATCGCAGCCGGCCTGCAGAACGTGGCCGCGGGCGCCAACCCGATCCAGCTCAAGAAGGGCATCGAGCTCGGTGTTGAGGCGATCGTGAAGGCCATCAAGGAGCAGTCGATTCCGATCTCGGAGCGCGAGAAGATCGCCCAGGTCGCGTCGATCTCCGCCGCTGACCCCACCATCGGTGAGACCGTCGCCGACGCGATGGAGAAGGTCGGCAAGGACGGCGTCATCACCGTCGAGGAGTCGAAGGGCCTCGAGACCGAACTGGAGCTCGTCGAGGGCATGCAGTTCGACAAGGGCTACATCTCCGCGTACATGGTCACCAATGCCCAGCGCATGGAGGCCGTGCTCGAGGACCCGTACATCCTCATCACCGACAAGAAGATCTCCGCGATCGCCGACCTGCTCCCGATTCTCGAGAAGGTCGTCCAGAGCGGCAAGCCGCTCGTGGTCATCGCCGAGGACGTCGAAGGCGAGGCGCTCGCGACTCTCATCGTCAACAAGCTCCGCGGAACCTTCAACGCCGTCGCGGTGAAGGCTCCAGGCTTTGGTGACCGTCGCAAGGCCATGCTCCAGGACATCGCGATCCTGACCGGCGGCCAGGTGATCAGCGAGGAAGTCGGCCTCAAGCTCGACTCCGCGCAACTCAGCTCGCTCGGCCGCGCCCGCAGCGTGACCATCACGAAGGACGACACCACCGTCGTCGAGGGCAACGGCAGCAAGGACGCGATCAAGGGCCGCATCGAGCAGATCAAGGCCGAGATCGACAAGTCCACCAGCGACTGGGACAAGGAGAAGCTCCAGGAGCGTCTCGCGAAGCTCAGCGGCGGCGTCGCCGTGATCAAGGTCGGCGCGCCGACTGAGACCGAGCTCAAGGAGAAGAAGCACCGCATGGAGGACGCCGTGTCCGCCACGCGCGCCGCGGTCGAAGAGGGCATCGTGCCTGGTGGCGGCGTCGTGCTCGTCAACGCGATTCCCGCGCTCGACAGCGTGAAGGCCGAGGGCGATGTGCTCACCGGCGTGAACATCCTCCGCCGTGCGCTCGAGGAGCCGCTCCGCCAGATCGCGCAGAACGCGGGCATGGAAGGCTCCGTCGTGGTCGACAAGGTCAAGTCCCTCCCCAAGGGTCAGGGCTTTGACGCCGCGAAGGGCGAGTACGTCGACATGGTCAAGGCCGGGATCATCGATCCGACCAAGGTCACCCGGTCGGCTGTTCAGAACGCAGCGTCGATCGCCGCGCTGCTGCTCACCACCGAAGCGCTGATCACGGACATCCCCGAGAAGAAGGGCAGCGGGGGCGCGCCGCCCATGCCGGAGTACTGATCAGCAACTGATCGATTCTCGAAAAGCGGTCCGGGCGTTCCCGGGCCGCTTTTTTCTTGCCCGCGGGATTTGCGGAGAGGGCATCAACGATCGGATACAACTCAGCGACGACGCTCTCGTGTTGCGGAGCGCGCGGGTAGATTCGGGCTCGAATCCCGCCCCCAAAGAGGTACCTCGATGAGCGACCCGCGGCCCGACCATTCCTTCGCCGAGACACTGGGCGAAGACATCCTGCACGTGACCGGTATCGGGAGCCGTCTTGTCAAGCGCGAGGCCGACGAGGAACAGCTCGACGCGCTCGACGACAAGATGGAGACCGATCTTGCGCGCGAGTTCCACGAGCGCGGCGAGGAGTCGACCCCAGGTCTTGACCTCGGCGCCGTCACCCAGGTCGATCCGGCGTTCACACCTGATGAGTTTCTCCTCATCGCCCGCGACGCATTCCGGGTGCTGCAGGACGCGCACACCGACGGTGCTCCCGCACTCGACGCCGATATCGCCTCGGCCGAGGTCACCACCGCGACAGTGGTCGGCGGGCTCGAACGCGCCGTGGTCCGCTTCGGCATCAACGGGTCCTCGGCGATCACCCAGGACTGGACCTTCGAACGAGATCCCTCCGTCGACACCGCGTTGGACGACGAGGACCACGAGGTTGCTGACGGCGGCTGGATGGTCGCGCATCGCGGATGGCGTCTCAAGGGGATCGCCGAAGCCGCCTAGGCGTCCGTCCTTGGAGCCTTGCACCGGCGGTGTCGCTGGGAGGAGCGCCTCAACCGCAGGCGGTGCGATACGAGGCGCTGCCGAGGTCGGACGCCAACCTTCCGTTCACGGTGATATTCGTGCCCCGCGCGGGTGGGACGCAGCCGTGTGGGAACACCACGAACACGCTGCGCGCGCCCGCTGAGATGTAGCCGTCGCAGTCGGCGCTCCCGCAGACGTACGGCTCGAAGGTGCCGGACAGGGTGGTTGTCCCATCGGAGTTGACCGACTTCACCGGGTTGGCGAACAGCCCCGTGAAGCCGACCACTGAAAGCACGCCGACAACGACCACCCCCACGACCAGCACCGGGATGCTCCACACCGGACGCTTCCGCTTGGACGCGGGTACCTCGACCCCTTGCTCGACGGCCTGCATGGGAGCGGTCGGCGGAGTGTCCATGGCGCTGCTACGGTACCGAAGTCCACCATGCGCCAGCCGATCGTGTTCGTCACCGACTTCGGCCACATCGACGCGTACGCGGCGTCCCTCACCGGTGCGGCGATGCGCATCGATCCACAGTCGATCTGCGTGGAGGGAACGCACGGCGTCGGCGCCGGCGATGTCCTTGCCGGTGCGTACCACCTCAAGGCGCTCGCCAGGGCATTCACCGGCGGCGCGGTGCTCTGCGCTGTGATCGATCCGGGCGTGGGCACCGCTCGCCGTGCGATCGCCATCAAGGCCGGCCGGCTCCGTTGCGTGGCACCCGACAACGGGCTCGTCTCCTATCTCTGGAATGAGACGGACCCGGAGGATCGCTGGGCGATCAGCCTCGACATTCCTCCGGCCGCCTCGCCGACGTTCCACGGGCGCGACCTCTTTGCACCGGTGGCGGCGGAACTGGCCTCGAAGGACGGCTTCGACGTTGCCGGGGATCTCATCGATGACCCCGTGCTGCTCCCGGCAGCCTTCGCTGAGCGGCGGGGCAACGCGGTGCACGGTGTGGTCGCGGTGGTCGATCACTTCGGCAATGCCATCACCACGATCCGCGCGGAGAATCTCGTCGCCGCGCGAGTCCGCACGGTCTCCTGGCCGGCCGGATCCTGCGAGGGTTTGGTCACCACATATGCGGAGGTCACCACCGGGGCCGGGGCGCTGATCGGGAGCGCCGGCCATCTCGAGGTGGCCGGCAACCGCGTCGCTGCTGTGACCGTCGGCGGACCCCAGGTGGGCGACGCGGTGGTGGTGGAACTGGCGTGATTCCCGGCCGCACGCCCGACCTCAGCAATCTCGGAGATCTCACTTCGGATGAGGTCGCGCGGCTCGACAATGCCGCGGTCGCATGTGGCGTCACCACGCTCCAGCTCATGGAGATTGCCGGTTGGCAGGTCGCGCGTTGCGCGTGGCATCACCTCGGCGGCAGTGCGGCCGAGGTCACCGTTGTGGCTGGATATGGCAATAACGGCGGCGACGGGCTGGTCGCGGCGCGGCACCTCTCAACCTGGGGTTGTGCGGTACGTGTGCTTGTCCTTGGCGAGGAGTCCCGTGTCGTCGGGATCGTGCGCGACCATGTCGTGTCGGCGCGTGCGTGCGGAGTCGAGGTCGTCGTCGACAGCAAGGCTGCGGCGGTACGAGCGTGGGTTGCGACCGCCGCGCTGGTCGTTGACGCCATGCTCGGAACAGGGTTGCGCAGCGCGCCGCGTGAACCGCAGGCAGGCGCGATCCGCGCGCTCAACGATGCCGGCAACGAGGTGCTCAGCGTCGACGTGCCGAGCGGTCTCGACGCGACCACAGGGGTGGCCTCCGATCCCACCGTACGCGCCACGCTGACATGCACCCTGACCGCCATGAAGCGTGGCCTTCGTGGTGGCGACGCCCCGAAATACGCGGGACGCGTCTGGGTCGCGGACATTGGCATGCCGGTGGCGGCGTGGGCGCGCGCCGGCCTCATACAGCCTCCCGGCGTGACCGGTGGGGAGTTGGTGCCCACTTCGTCTTGATCTCCCGCTTGACCGCAGAGCGGACTCCCGGCTATTCTTCGATCCGTACCACCGCGCCCCAACAGCGCAAACGTCATGATCAACGTCCCAGCACAGATCGCTCCCGAGGCGCGCGAGCTTGCCGCAACCGCACGCGAACAGCTCGATGATCTAGTCACGTATGCCACGCACCTGGTGAATCACCAGGCTGATGCGGTGGCCTTTGTGGCTGGGGGCATCAATCACGCGAGTCGATATCCCCCCGCCCGTCTTCGCATCGACGGTCGCGCCGCGCTGTATCGGGCGGTGACGCGGGCGTGCCGGCACGGCCAGCGGTTCCCACCGAGACCGCAGGGCATCGGCAGGATGTTCCGTCGAGGGAACAGCTCCGTTCGCGTCGAAATGGACGGTATCGACGCCGGGCGCATCAACACGGTCAAGCGCGCGCTCTCCATGCTCGGGTTCGACCGCCGCGCCGCGTTGCTGCTCCGCGACCTCTGTGGCCTCGACTACGGCGAGATGGGCCGCGCACTGGAGTGCTCGCCGGAAGCAGCCGGCCGTCTCGTCGCCGCTGCGCGCCGCGAGTTCGGTTCGATCTATCGAGAGATCGCCTTATGAGGTGCAGCCTGCTCGCGCTGAGCAGCTATATCGACACCGAGCTCGATGTCGAGCCGAGCGGCGAGCTCGAGGCCCATCTGATCGGCTGCGAGCGCTGCAGCACCGCGATCGTCTATCTCCGCGAGGAGACGGAGCGGATCGGCGGCCTGGCCCGCGTCCATGTTCCTGACGATGCTGTGCACGAACTGTTCAGTCAGATCGGATTGATTGCGGAGGAGGACGACTTGCCCAGAGGACCCGTGCATCGCGACCGACCGGCCCCTGTCGAAGCTCCCCCGTGGTTCGGTGCGGAGCGTGGCAAGGCGCTTCCATGGGCACCTCTCAAGTCGCATGACGCCGGGCATGGCCCTGCGCCACGTGAGCTGGTCGGGGAACGTTCGTCAGGCAGTGCCGTCGCCGAGCCCCCGGAACTGTTCCTCTGGGACGACGACTCGATCGATCAGATTGCCACCGCCCCATCGCCAACTCCCCCGGCGGTGCTCGCCGTCGTCGACCCCGAGCCTGTAGAGACTGTTGACATCGCGCCTGCCGTGATCGCGCCGCCCGACCCCGTGGTCATGGTGCCGCAACCGCCGGAAATCGTGGCCGTCGCACCGCAGCCGCCTGACCTTTCGACATCGGCCCATGTGCCGGTGGAACCGCGTCGGGCCGTCGGTCCCAACGCCCTGCAGCGGGCTCGGGATGCGTTGGCGGTGCGTCTTGCGCTGTGGCGTGGCGCCGGCTCGCACATCGACTCCGGTGTCGAGATCACGAGCGGCACGGGTGCTCCGAAGTGGAACGAACGCGCACACACACAGCCGTGGAGCGACGCCGCCCCGGTCGTCGCGGAAGCGCCCGCCGTTCTTGTGCCGCCCGTCGTCGCGCCCCAGGTCGTCGCGCCGCAAGTCGTGGCGCCGCAAGTCGTGGCGCCGCAAGTCGTGGCGCCGCCGGTAGTTGTGCCGCCGATCACCGCGCCGCGGATGACGGCAGAAGCACCCGCAGAGGCGCTGCCTGCCGCCGCTGACCCAAACGTCGCGCCGGTGATCGAGCACCCCGAGTCGGCGCCGATGTCGGGTGTTCGCCGACTGAGCCGGTTCTGGTCGCGCACCGAGTCGGATGACGTTCCCGTCGAGGCGACGGTTCCCGTCATCGAGCCCCAACACATTCCCGAGCGGCGCGACAACGCCGCCCCATCCAGCACACCCGCGCTCGCGGACGTCCTCAGCGAAGTCGCGGCGCTCGCGGCCCCGCTCGAGCGCGCCCCCGTTCTGAAGCCGATCGACGAACCCTCGTTCAAGGCGTCGCGCGCGCCGGTGCCGGATCGCACCTACATGGACAACGGCGCGCCCGTCCAGGCTTTCGACGAGCCCGAAGGACCGCCGATGCCCGGACGCCACGTCCGCCGGCTGCGCACCCAGAAGCCGGAGCGCCGCGACTGGAACCCCACGCAACCGGTCACCGGGCGCCACGTCCTTCCGATCGGCGGTCCCGCAGTCGGCGCGGCGGACCGTGACCGGCGCCTCTGGGTGTTCGGCGCCATCACCCTGGCGGTGATGATCGTCGGGCTCCTGATCGGCAGACAGGTGATCCAGACCTCCCCGCTGGTCGCCTCGACGACTCCGCGTTCGACGCCAGGGGCGCACGCCACCGCACCGCCGACGGCGAGCGCGACGCTGCCGGTCGCCACGGCAGCACCGACCCCGGTCATCCCCTCCGCCCCCTCACCGGGCCAGCTCACAGGGAGCAAGACTCTGGGCACCGGCGCCGTGGGATTCACGGTTGGCGACGTCCGCTACGGCGAGCATCCCAATGACTTCCGCTTGGTCTTCGACCTCGCGTTCCCGAACGGCGTGACTGGCGAGCCGGGGACGGTGATCGGGTTCGACGGCCCGACGACGCTGTACGTCGAGTTCACGGGCGTGGACGGGACGTCTCCCATCAAGTCGATGCCGCCCGGACAGATCGTCGTTTCGGTGGTCCCACTACCGATGGTGCGCAACACCGGCCGCTTGATCTTCAAGATCACGCTGAGCAAGAAGGCGCCGTTCGACGCCTACTACCTCTCCGGCGGACGCCTGATCATCGACATCACCTAAGGGCAGCGCTCCGGCGCACTAACTCGCGGCTGTGGTCGCTCCCTCAGCGGGCGTGGCCTCACCGGCCTCGACGATCGGCTGCCCATGCTGCTCGCGCAACTCGACCTTGAGGACCTTGCCCGCGGGATTGCGCGGCAGCACGCGGAGGAAGACGACGGACTTCGGCTGCTTGTAGCGGGCGAGCTTGTCCTGCGCGAACTCGATGATTTCCTGCTCAGTCAGCGTGACACCGTCCTTCGGCACCACGAGCGCGCGCACCGTCTCGCCCCAGCGCGGATGTTCCACGCCGATGACCGCCACCTCTTTGATGCCGGGGTGCTTGTAGAGCGCATCCTCGACTTCGGCCGGGTACACGTTCTCGCCCCCGGTGATGATCATGTCCTTCTTGCGATCGACGATGAAGAAGTACCCATCGGAGTCGCGAACCCCGACGTCACCGGTGTGGAACCAGCCGTCGATGAGCACCTCTGCGGTGGCGTCCGGACGATTCCAGTATCCCTTCATGACGTTCGGGCCGCGCACGATGATTTCGCCGCGCTCGCCGTCAGGAACCTCACGACCGTCGTCGTCAACGACTTTGACGTCGGTGAAGAATGGCGCGATGCCCGCGGAGCCCAGTTTCTCCGTCGCCATTGACGAGGGAAGGAAGGATGCGAACGGCGCTGTCTCGGTGAGACCGTATCCCTGGTTGAACGGGAGGCCTCGCGCGCCATACACCTTGATCAACGCCTCGGGAACCGGCGCACCGCCGCACGACAGTACGCGGATGCTGCTCAGGTCACGGGTTGCGAAGTCGGGATGTTGTGCCATGAACAGGTACATCGCGGGCACGCCGAACATCGCGGTGATATGGAATTTCTCTATGGTTTCGAGCACGAGGCCGGGCTCAAACATCTGCTCCATCACCACTGTCCCACCCTTGATGAACGACAGCAACGGTGTGACGTTGAGACCGCCGATGTGGAACAGTGGTGCCACCACCAGCGAGACCTCCTGCGATGTGCAGTCGTCCGCGAGCGACGCGTTGATGTTGTTCCAGATGATGTTGCCGTGGGTGAGCATCGCGCCCTTCGGCCGGCCCGTGGTCCCCGACGTGTACATGATCAGCGCGACGTCGCTCATTGCCACCGGGTAGTCGAGGTCGGTGTCGCGCTGGTCATGCAGCAACGAGTCGAAGCCGCGCGAGCCGCCTTGCTCGGTTGCGCAGACGTACTCACGAATGCTGAGATCGCCGCGAATCGACTCCACGATGGAGGCGAATGCCTCTTCGTAGACCAGCGTGTGCAGCCCCGCGTCACGGATGATGAAGGTGAGCTCGGGTCCGGTCAGCCGGAAGTTGAGCGGCACGAAGATCGCGCCGAGCTTCGACGCGGCGAACATCGTGAAAAAGAATCGCGGATGGTTGAGTCCCAGGAAGCCGACTCGGTCCCCGGGATTCACTCCGAGCGCATGCAGTCCATGCGCGACCTGGTTGGTGAGGCGATTGAGCTCCGCGTACGTCCAACGCTCTTCACGGAAGATGAGCGCCGTCTTGTTCGGGTCGAGTTGCGCCCGCCGGCTGAGCGTAAAGCCGAGACCCCGATCATTCGCCATTCAAGGAACCCTCCGATGCATATCGCCTCGCCGCGATTCTCCCATTCGCGGCACGGGACTGTTGGTTACGCGGACCAACCGCCGTCCACGACCAGGACTGAGCCTGTGACGAACGATGCGGCGTCAGACGCGAGGAACAGTGCGGCGCCTGCGATCTCATCGGGCACCGCGTGGCGCCCGAGCGCGGTCTGGGCAAGGATGTGCTCGTGCACAGCCGGCGTTTCGACGAGATAGCGCGCGAGCTTGGTCTCCACAAGACCGGGCGCGATCGCGTTGACTCGAATACCGAGCGGCCCGAGCTCGCGCGCCAGCGTCCGTGTGAGTGAGATCAGCGCGGCCTTGCTTGCGTTGTACGCACCGGTCAGCGCCTCCGGCCGGATGCCGGCCACCGACGACATGTTGATGACGCTCCCGCCGTGGTCGCGCATCCACGCGTCCACGGCATGCCGCGTCAGCCGGATCGGTCCCATCACATTGACTTCCCAGATCTTGTTGATCGCGCCTTCGTCGGCGTCGAGAATGGGACCGAATTGTGGGTTGGTTGCGGCGTTGTTGACGAGGATGTCGAGGCGGCCCGTCTGGCGCATCACTTCGGCAACGACCGCCTCGCAATCGGCCGCCGCGCCGGCGTGACCAGCGACTGCGATCGCCCTCCCTCCCGCCGCCTCGATCGCGGCAACGGCCTCTTGGCAGGCGTCCGCGTGGCGGGCGTTGATGGCAACCGTTGCACCGGCCTCGGCAAGCGCGGTGGCGATGGCCAGGCCGATCCCGCGGCTGCCGCCGGTGACCAGCGCGACGCTACCGTCGAGGGAGAACCGCTCGGCGACGCCCATCGTCAGTTGAGCCCTGACGTGCCTGCGTGGTCCTTGGACCGTACCAGCATCCGATCCAGTAAGGCCGCCTCTCGACGCAGCAGACGGAGGGAGGCGTTCAGCCGCTCGACAGTGCCGTCGATCTCCAGCAGCCGCTGCCGCTGCGCCGTCTCCACCTGCATCGCGGCCGCCACCAGGTAGGACAGCAATTCGGGATCCGACGGAAGGGTGACCTCGAGCGGATCCTCCTGGCCGATACCGCGGAGCTGGGTCGCGTAGCCGCGAAAGGCGCTCGTGACCGCCGCGGCGAGGCGCTCCGTGTCGTCGACGGGCGCCGGGATGTCCTGGAGGTAATGGACCGTGCCCACCAGATACGGCCGCTGGTGTGAAAAGGCGTCGATATGGAAGCGTGATGCCCCGACGACCGTGAGGTTGTAGCCGCCGTCGGGGAGCTCTTCGATCTCGTCGAGCTGCGCGAGGGTGCCGACCTCATAGGGGACGGCACCCCGGCCGACCTCGAAACCGGTGCGGATCGCCACGATCCCGAAGGTGGTCGACGAAGCCCGGCAGTCGCGAATCATGGCCCGGTACCGCGCCTCGAAGATGTGGAGCGACATCGGCATGTGCGGGAAGAGCACGGCTCCCAGCGGAAACAGCGGGACCTCGATGGCCATCACACGCCGATCCGCGCCCGCGTCAGGCGCATCACTACGCTGCTTTGCAGTTCTTGGTGTGCTTGATGATCCGCTCGCGGCGAGGTTCTCCCGGGCGGCGGCTGTGCCGGAAGGCGATCTCGACGCCGATCTCGTTCTGACGCATGAGGTTGTTGCAGATCGGGCAGCGGACGTGGGTCATGATGTCGCGTTGGGACGCGACACCCTTGGATTCCTTGATCGTGTTTGCCATGGCGGCTTGGGCTCCTTAGAACTGTCTCTGCATCGATTGTACGCGGCGTCGGGGTACGATTTGCCGCCGATGTCCCAATATCTCGGCGCCCTCCGCCTGCGTTCGGCGGCAGCGATTGCCTCGATCGCCGTGGCGTTGATGGCCCTGGTCGCCTGCGGCAGCCTGGTGACGGTGAGCAGCGCCATCACGCCACCGCCGCCCAGTTGCTTCACCGTCCGGCCGGCGTCGTCGGTGGACTCGTTCGTCACCCAGGTCGCCCTCCAGACGGGCGCGCAGGGTTTGCAGTACGGCGATCTCCGCGTTGGCTGCGGCAAGGTGGCCTCGGCGACCTCGAACGCGAACGTGCTGTTCACGGTCTGGTTGACGAACGGAACCCAGGTGGTCACCACCCGGGGATCCGGTCAGCCCGCGAGCGCGCTCCAGCTCGGCAGCACGTCGACGCTTGCGTTCTGGAGAGTCGGCGTCCCGGGGATGCGCGTCGGAGGCACGCGACGGCTTGTTGTTCCGCCCGCCTTGGGGTTCGGTGCGGCCGGAAACTCGTCAGCGAACGTCCCGGCCAACGCCACGCTGGTCGTGGACGTGGAGCTGGTCTCGATCAGTTGACCCGGGCTCCGGATCGCCGCCTCAGGAGCGGGCGCGGTTCCAGAGAATGAAGAGGGCCGTGAAGCCGGCAGCGCAGACCACCACGAAGGCGAGCGGCAGGCCGATGACCACGGAAAGCCCTGGTGCGGTCGTTGCGAACATGCTCCGTCAAGCATACCCGCCGGAATCCTCACGCAGAGCGTCTATGCTTCGGGCCTCTGACCACCGGGCACTTTGGAGGGAGAACCAGTGCACCGCTCCGTTTTCCTTTTTGCAGGCGTTGCCGCCACAGTCCTGCTCGCCAGCTGTGGCGATGAGACCGTGACCGCCACCGAGGCTGCGTCCGGCCTGAGCGTGTCGATCGTGGTCACGAGCGACAGCACAGGCATCGCCGCGATCGAGAAGAGCGTCAAGGGCTCGGGCGCAACGGTCACCAACGGCGACACGCACACGGGCGCTCACGTCTGCGGCTTCAACGTCAGCAAGAACGGCCACACGTACCAGGTGGACGTGTACGGGTCGGTCCCGTCCAGCACCTGCAATCAGGCCGCGAAGTCTCAGTTCCTCGCCGAAGCCCCCTGATCAGGGAAGGGCGGTCTTAGGAGGCGACTTCCATCCGGGCGCCGAGGAGCCCGAGCTCGATGTCGTGCATGACGGTGATGCGGAACGCCTGCCGCGCGGCCGCGTCCAGTTCCGGCGCGATCGTCTCGTTGCGCGGGCGGCCGATCCACGGTGGCACGTGCCGGCCCATGGGTTCGCCGCCGACGCGAACCACCACGGCGCGGTCGTCCTCTTCATCGACCTCGATCGAGACGTGCTGGAGGACACCGGTGCTGTCGACGAGCGTCCAGGCTCGGAGCCAGACGGGCATCGTGCTCCCAGGGACGCGAACAGGGCGAACGGCGCCGCTCACGACATATGCGTCCTTGTGCGGAGCGTCGGCAGTCAGCGCAATCCGCACCGCTGTGTCGAGCTCACCGCCGACCCAGGTGGCCAGGGATGGAGCGCGGTTCTCGACGTCGGGAAGCATGTGCGTGAAGAAGCCGTTCGAAAGCGACGGGGCCACGGTCGCGTGGCGGCGACAGTACGGGAGGCCGAGCACGATCCGGCTGTGCTCGTCGCACCAGGTCGTGCCGCACTTCACCTGCCGGCGATCGACGTAGGTGCAGCGGCTGGTGGCCTGCTTGGAGCACTCGCCGTCCATGCACTTGCCCAGCGCGGTGGGGTCGTCATTGCCGGAAGCGTCAGTCGATTTGCGGGAGAGCCGTTGCCACGGCTTCAGCTTGTCCAACGTAGGTAACTCCTCAGTACCGAGGGTTCTGTGTCTGGGACCCAGCCTAGCCCCGATCGTGCGTCGAACTCGGTAGGCGCATCCATCTTGTTACGGGTCGGATGCTCCTCGTGACCTCAGCCGCTCCCACTTCCGGAGGGACCGTCAGCTTCTCGCGCTCTTCCTGCGTCGTCATCGCGACGACCGTCTGGCTCGTCCGCCGAAGAGCGGCCTGAAGGTCCAATAAACGCGGGTCGCCTGACCCCTCACTGCGGGAGCCTCGGCGAGTATCGATCCAACCCGCGACAAGATGGTGACGCGTCTCGATTCGGTGGTCTCGCGCGTACGGTGGGCGCCATGCCCACCAGACCGATTGCCATCGCCATTGGAACCTTCGCTCTCATCGCGCTGGTTTTCACCTTCGGCATGGGCCACCTGTTGCAGGTCTGCGCATATCCATTCAACACCGCGCCTTGCGGCAACGGAACATGTCACGCGACGCTGTGCGGCATGGGCACGTGTGACGCCCCGATGACGTGCATGACGTGGGCTCCTGCGCTTTTCCTCGGCCCGCTGGTCGGATTGGTAGCAGCGCTCGAGGCGCTCATCCTCACGCGCGGTATGGCCGTGGGAGGCACCCCGGCCACACGCTGATCGCAGCCCGGTCGGCACGATTCGCCGCCGAGGCTCCGACAGCACCGGTTCGCGCCGGCGGTCTGCTTTGGCTCTGCGTCGACTGTGCCGAGGGACGCTAAGCTCCCTTCGGCGTGCCCCTGCAAGTCCTCGCGCAATCGATCCCCGGAGTGGTGATTGCCGCCCTGTTACCAGGGTTCGCCCTGGCGACCCTGGTCAGTCCGGGGTGGCATTGGTGGGCACGACTTGGGATGTCTCCAGGATTGTCTGCGGGGTTCATCGGCGTTTTCGGAATGGCCATGCACGACGTGCACATCCCATTCGAGCCGCTCACCGTGTTGCCCCTCATCGCCATTCTCGGGCTGGGTGCAGTGTTCCGCCGGCTGCGCGCCGGGCCTGGTCAACGTGTCGACATTCCGTGGTGGGTGCCCGTCACCGGGCTGGTTGTCGGTTTGATCGGAGCTTCCGTCTTCGTCTGGGCATTGCACGGACAGGTGCTGCCACCGGATTGGGACGCTCCGGCTCACGGCGCCCTCGCCGCGACGATCAACCGGACTCACGACGTGCTTCCGTTGACTCCGATTCCACTCGAGTCGACCGAGTTCGTGCGCTTGCGTCCGGGGTTTGAGGCCATGGCCGCAGTCGTGTCGTGGCTCGGAGGACCGTCACCGGCATCGTCGATGGCACCGGTCGTAGCGGCGACCATAGTGCTGCTCCCGCTGTCGCTCTCGCTCCTCGCACTCGAGGCGACCGGCTCCATTGCGCTTGCCGCAGTCGTCCCGTTCTTCGCCCTCGGCATGGCGTTTCCTTCGTATCAGGCAACCCTCGGCCGGTTCCCGGAGATGGTCGATTCAACGCTGGTGGTGCCCTTTGTCGTGGTCGCGCTCCGTGCCATGCGAGGCGTGTTCACGCGCGACAACCTCCTGCTCCTCATGGCCGTGACCGCATCGATCTGGGTGATCCACGGGCTCGAGGTATTCACCGCGCTCGTGATTGCCTGCGGGCTGCTCGCGGCGACTGCTGTGCGAACCTTCCGGGCATCTCCTCGGCTCGCACTCCTGCGCGTTGCGGGGGTGCTGTTGGCAGTCCTTGCGGGAGCCGCGTTGGTGACAGTGCTGACGCGCGTTCCGGTGGTGCCTCCGCCAAATCCCGGCGAGCCCTCGTCAGTCGTGCTTCCAACCACCAGCTCTCCGATACACCTCCAGCAGATCGGTGCCGCCATCGCGCAGACCAACCTCATCAGCCCAGTCACCGTGACGCTGTATGTGATCGGCGTGGTCGCGATGGTGATCCGCCGTCGGATGCTCTGGGTCCTCGTCGCGCAGATCCTGCTCGCGCTGCTGATGGCTGACGCCTTCTACCTGCACAAGCTCGAGAAGCTCTGGCGCCTCATGTACCCGTGGGCAGAACCGGATCGAATCGTCGGTGTGCAGTACTGGTTGATCCCGTTGGTGCTGGGCACCGGGTTTCTTGCTCTCGTGAGCGTGATGCGATCACTCTCGCGCACGCGGCCACTGCAGATTCGGGTCACCGTCGCGGCTGTGGTGGTTCTCGTCACCGCGGCGGTGTTGCGCCATCCCCTGGCGCATCTCTGGCAGGTACTCATCGGCCAGTATCGGTTCTCCACGTATCCGCTCGCGATTGCCGATCCCTTATCCACGTTACGTCCATGGCTCCTGGTCGTCGGGATCGCCGGGCTGGCCGTGGTGATCGCATGGCTCGCAATGACGCGACACGTGAGTGCGCCCCGCATCGTCCGAGATCGGTTAAGTCCTGCGGCTCAGGGGATCGATGTCGCAGGAATGGTTCTCGGGGTTGTCGCCGTCCTCTGCGTCGTCGTCGGTGCGGCCTCGGATCTGCACGTGTACGACCACGAAATCGCGACTCGATCGCTCGTATCGCAGGCAGACCTGATCGTCCTGGCTCGCATGGGCGAGGTTCTTCCTCAGAGCGCCCTCGTGATGAGCGACGGCGGCGACGATGCGGGCGAATGGATTGCCGCGCTGACCGACCTCACGCCACTGGTTCCCGACGGCTTTGCATGGAAAACGCTGGACACGCCCCTTGATGTCGCCCTCGAGAACGCATGCGTCAATCCGGCCGCCGCTGAGTCCGCGCTGCAGCAAGCCCATCCCGATGCCGTCTTCATCGGCTCGCAGCACATCGTGCCACCGGAATTTCCTTGGAATCTCAGCTGCATTGCCCGGCTGCCCGACCTGCGACTCATTGTGTCGGTACCGGAGAACGGGGCCGTGTCGGCCGCATTCGCGGTGATCAAGTAACCGGCAGCGGGCCGGACGATTCGTCCTTTCCGTGACTGTCACGGCGCGGTTTGCGACAGACGGCAGCGAGCCCGACCGCGCGGTTCATGTCGACCGAGGGATCATCGAATGGCGCCCAGATGATGTCCGACGCGAACCATTCCTGCGGGGCCGGAGACTGCGGGGCCGCATCCGTCGTCGTCGGCTCAATCGCGCGCTTGATCCGCGCGGCGGCGCCAGGAGCCACCTTCCGGACGAGCGCCGCAGTCACGCGAACCACTCGCGGGCGGGGGCGTCGCTCCGGCGATGATGCACCGCCAACCGCCGGCGAGTCGTCGAGTGGTGGAGGGGTTTCCACGCCCATCGCCCCATCCGGAAAGAGACGCACCATGAGGCTGACCTCGTCGAAGACGGTTGCCAGCAGCGCACGCAGGGCAGGTGGGGTGAACTCCATGAGGTGGGATCGCGCGAGGAGATGTCCATCGGGCACATGGTCGAAGGACCAGAGCCGGTTCGGGGTCCCGACAAAGCAGACCCCGCCGTCATTGACGGATTCCGCCATACCTTGTACGAAGGCGAACGGGTCGACAACGTGTTCAAGGACCTCCGAACTGGCAACCAGGTCGTATGACCTCGGCGTGCACGGCGCCGGTAGCGGCTTCATCAGGTCCGCGACCACGAAACGAACGCTCGATCCTCCGAAGTTCGCGTTCGCGTAGGTGATGGCAGCCGGAGAGCTATCGACGCCGTCGACGGCAGCACCGCCCTTCGAGAGGAGCGCGGCGCCGTAGCCAGTCCCGCAACCGAAGTCAAGCACCCTCATCCCCCGCTCGACCAGGTTTTCCGCGACCCACTCATACACACCCTCGTGCCCGGCCGATGTGATGTCGCGCGCAGCGGACGGGACATATCGATCCTGGCCGTCGGCGGTCGCAAGATCGACATCGCTCATCGGGACGCAAGCTTACTCACGGGTATCAGCCAGAGGCTGACGCGCCGGCGACGAAAAGCGCGGCGTACTGTGCCCGGTGGGCATTGCAGCAGACGGCTGCAGAACGCTGGCGAGTGGTACCCCGTATCGGATTCGAACCGATGGTCTCCGCCTTGAGAGGGCGGTGTCCTGGGCCACTAGACGAACGGGGCCCGAAGGTTCCGGATCATACCAGCGCCCGGAGAAGGCTCCCCCTCGTCAGACCTGAGAAGGCGCCGCCATGCCCAACGTGTGGAGCGCGTCGGCCAGCGTGGTCCGCGTCGCGGCGACCAGCCCGCGGCGGAAGCGTCGGACGGCGTGATCCTCCTCGCGGACGATGGCCGGTGTGTGCTCGTAGAAGTCGCTGAAGGCTGACGCGAGCCCGAACGCGTAGGTCGTCAGCACCGAGGGCGACAGGGCCAGGGCGGTCTCGGTCAGCGCCCGCGCGTACCCCTCGATGCTGTGCAACAGCTCCCGCTCGGCCGGATGCAATGCGGCTGGCACGGTGATCGCCTCACCGCCTTCGGATACCTTGCGGAGGATGCCCGCGGCTCGAGCGTGCGCGTACTGCAGGTACACGCCGGTGTCGCCGGTGACCCGCAATGCCTCGTCGAAATCGAACGCGATGATCTGGTTCAGCGAGAACTTCAGCAGGTAGTACCGCAGCGCTCCCGCCGCAACCGCCTGCGCGCTCGCCTCGCTGCGAGCATTCGCGCTGAGCCGTGCAATGGCTCGATCCAGGAGATCGTCCGCACGCACTTCGATGCCCCGCCGTCCGCTCAACGCGACGCTCTCGCGCCCCTCCTCGATTTCGACGCCAAGCTCAGCCGCGGCCGCCGGGGTGAGCGCCACCACCTCATAGCTCAGATGGATCGAGTTGTCGGCTTCGCGGTCGTGATGCAGGCGGCGCAACGCCCGCTGCACGATCCGTTGCGGGTACGCCTGACGCGCGTCGATGACGTTGATCACACGGCGTGCGCGGCCGAAATGGCCAGGCGGCGCGTCCGGAACCTTCATGCTCGCGGTGGTCACCAGCATCGAGTCCTCATCCCACGGCGCGTAGTGAAAGTCGCGCCCAAGCAGCCCGAACTTCCAGAGCTGGTAAGCGATATCCTTCGCCGTGTACGTCGCGATACCGTCAGACTTGACTAGAACCTTGGTCTCGTCCTCGTCATCCGAAGGGCTGTCGGGCGGCATCACCCAGCAGCCGGCGAGCTTGCCGGATTCGACGAACTCTATCGCTCCGGAGTCACGCAGCAGCTCGAACGCTTTCGTCCAGAAGCCCAGCGCGATGATGTCCGACTCCCAGGTGAGCAGGTCGTACTCGATGTCGAATCGTCGCATCGTCGCCAAGTGCGCGTTGACGATTCGCTTGGCGAGACCCTTCACGAAGACCGCCGTCTCGTTGCCGCCCTGTTCGACCAGGTGGAGCACCTCGCGGCGCTGCTCGAGCAACGCCGGCTCTGTCTCGTATCGCGCGGACATCGCGATGTAGACCCTCGAGCAGTACTGATCGAACGGCTCGTCCGACCCTTGTTCCATGCCGAGCTCGCGCATGCCGACGACGACGTCCGC
Source organism: Candidatus Dormiibacterota bacterium (assembly GCA_041691155.1). Taxonomy (GTDB): domain Bacteria; phylum Chloroflexota; class Dormibacteria; order Aeolococcales; family Aeolococcaceae; genus Palsa-851. The sequence goes on from JBEPVD010000001.1 coordinate 215,199, forward strand.
GACCTGCACGCCGGTGTCGTCGATGTAGTTGTTGACCTCCACCGAGTGCCCGGTTCGACGCAACACGCGCGCGACCGTGTCACCGATGCATGCGTTGCGGAGGTGCCCAATGTGTGCGGCCTTGTTCGGATTGGTGGCGGTGTGCTCGACCAGCGTCTTGCCCGAGGCGACCGCCGCCTCTCTCGGCAGGTCCACGGTCCCGCGGATCTCGAGGTTGTCGGCCGCGGTGAGGACAGACGCCGCCCAGGCGCCGTCGTCGAGTTGCGCGTTGATGTACCCGGGCGGGGTCACGCTCCAGCCGCGGACCCGTGGCACCGGAGCTGCCTCGAGGTGCCCCACGAGTTCTGCGGCGATCGCGGCCGGCGCGCGCCGGAGCATCCGGGCCAGGCCGAGGGCGGCAGGGGTCGACCAGTCGCCGAATTCCGGGCGTGCCGAGCGCTCGACCACCACCTCAAAGCCGGGGTCGACACCGGCGGCGTCGAGGGCGTGCCGGATCGCCTCGCTGAGCAGCGTCCTCGTGTCAGCCATATGGCGCAAGGGTAACGGGCGACACGCCTGCGTCCAGACCGGCGACAATGCGCCGCCGTGGACTCGCGACCATGCGTGATCCCGGCCGCGGGCCTGGGAACGCGTTTTCTTCCCGCAACCAAGGAGCTGCCGAAAGAGCTGCTCCCGGTTCTCGATCGCCCAGTGATCCAGTGGGCGGTCGAGGAAGCCGTCGCCTCCGGCGCCGATGAGATCGTCCTCGTCCTCGCGGAGGGAAAGGAAGCGCTCGCCGCGCACCTGCGGCCGGACCCTTCGCTCGAGCGCCTGCTCGAGGAGCGGGGCAAGCTCGCTGAGCTCGAAGCCGTTCGCCATGCCGGCAACCTCTGCAAGGTCACCGTCGTCCGCCAGGCATCGCCGCGCGGGCTGGGCGACGCGGTCCTCTGCGCCGCCGAAGCAGTCGGGGATCGCACCTTCCTGTGCATGCTCCCGGACGACCTCTCGGTCGCGCAGCCACCCGTCCTGCGTCAGTTGTGGGATGCCCACGAGGAGCTCGGCACGGCGATTCTTGCCCTCATGCGGGTGGCCGGCGACGAGATCTCTCGATACGGATGTGCCGAGATCGCCGAGTCTCGTGGCAAGCTCCACAGAGTGAAAGGCGTTGTGGAGAAGCCGCCGGCCGCCGAGGCCAGGAGTGACCTTGCCGTCATGGGCAGGTATGTCCTGAGCCCGGCGATCTTCCCGGCGATCCGTGAAACCAAGCCCGGCGCGCTTGGCGAGATCCAGCTCACCGACGCGATCACCCGCATGCTCCAGGGCGGCGACATCTGGGGTGTGGAGTTCGACGGCGAGTTGCTCGATGTCGGCACACCGGCCGGCTGGCTGGCCACCAACATGCGCCTCGCCCGAGAGCATCCCGAGTTCCGCAAGGCGGTCGCCGGTACGGACGGGAGCGCCACGTGAACGCCCTGCGCCGTGAATGGGGTGCGGTGACGTTCGTGGTGACGATCCTGGTCGGGGCGATCGCTGTGGCCATCTCGCTGGGGATCTCCGCGACCCACAGCATTCCAACGCAGACGGCGCCGCCGTGCCCCACGTATACCCCCTACGTGGTCACGCCGTCCCCCACGCCGACCCCGACACCCAAGCCGACGGTCAAGGGAGCGCCGACGCCGACTCCCACGGCGACGCCGGTGCCGACCGCGACACCGACAGTCGCGCCATTCAATCCGCAACTGCAGGGGTGTCCCACGGCACCACTTCCGCCTACTGCAACGCCAACACCGACGCCCACGCCCACCGCAGTCGGTGCAACCCCCACGCCGACGCCAACTGCCGTGGCGACCCCGATCCCAACCACGCCGCCGAACTCCACGCCCTTGCCGACCGCAACCCCCACTCCTCCAGTCAGCCCAGGCGGGTAGCCCCCGACGTCAGACCCGTCTAGAGGGCGAAGAGGAGCCGGCTGCCGTTCTCGGGCGTGATCGACGACCGCTGCAGTTCGATGTCGACGGACGGCATATGCCCGGTGTCGATCACGACCGCAATACGCTCCGAGAGACGGAGCCCACCGATGCGCACGCAGTCGCGGAGGAAGGTGAAGGCCATCGGACGCACGAGATTCCAGATGTAGCCACGCACCGCCTGTGCGGCCTCGGACGGCTCGAGCAAGGACTCGCCACCGCGCAGGCTGCGGTCCTGGAACGCGAGTATGCAGACCTGGTCGGTGAGCTGCACCGGCGCGGTCCAGGAGTACAGATCGTCATCCGCCAGCGTGCCCACGATGCGGTCTTTGTCGCTGAACAGCGCAAGACGCTCGACGAGGATGTGCATCGGTCCGGCGGGACCTTCGACGAACAGTGGGATGTCGCGTAGCGGTTCGCTCCGATCCTGCGCCGGATAGCGCGTGGAAAAGCCGAGGTCTTCGATACCACTGAAGGGCGCAGGGACCTTGATGACCAGCTCGTCCATCAACGAGCCTCACTCAACGGGACGTCCACGTTGCTCATCATGTCAACCCTGGTCGCGAATCTAACACAGGCATCGCGGAGATCGAACGCGTGGAGTGATTGCTACACTCGCGCGACCATGCCGGCACTCGACGACGTGCGAGTCCTCGATCTCACCAGGTTGCTGCCAGGCCCGTTCTGCACGCTGCTGCTTGCGGACTTCGGCGCCGATGTCATCAAGGTTGAGGACACCACCGGCGGCGATTACCTGCGCTGGATGCAACCGCTGGTGGACGAGTACTCGGCGATGTTCCACCCACTCAACCGCAACAAGCGCTCGCTGGCGATCGATCTCAAGAACCCCCAGGGACGCGATGCGTTTCTCCGGCTGGCCGTACGCGCCGACGTCGTGATCGAGAGCTTCCGTCCGGGTGTCATGGATCGACTTGGCATCGGTTTCGCAGCACTCACCGCCGCCAACCCGAGACTCGTGCTCTGCAGCATCAGCGGTTATGGCCAGGATGGACCGTTTCGCGACCGGGCGGGCCACGACCTGAACTACGCCGCCGTCGCGGGCGTGCTCATGCTCGGCGGCACCGCCGACGGTATGCCCGCGATGCCGGGCCTGCAGGTAGGCGATCTCGGTGGCGGTGCGCTCCACGCCGCGCTTGCCATCATGGTCGCGTTGCACCAGGCGGGTCGCACCGGGCACGGTCAGCATTGCGACGTGTCAATGGTTGACGGCCTGGTGAGCTGGGCGGGCATACACGCGTCGCAGTTCTTTGCCGGCGGTGAAGCGCCGGGGCCTGGGAACGGCTTGCTCACCGGGCGCTATCCCTGCTACCGCATCTATCCGTGCGCAGACGGCTTCCTGTCGGTGGGTGCGCTCGAGCCGAAGTTCTGGCGAGAGTTCGTCCAGGTCATCGGTCTCCCGGAACTCGCGGAACATGGCCTCGCGGAAGGCGACGAGGGACAACGCGCGGTGGGCGCCGTGCGCGATGTCCTGCTCCGGCGCACGCGCGCGCAATGGGCGGAAGCGCTCGCCGGACATGACGTCTGTGTCGAACCCGTGCTCGACATTGCCGAGACCTTCGAACATCCGCAGGTGGTCAGCCGCGGCATGCGTCTTGATGCCGGCGGCGGAAGACCGACGGCGCAGACGGGATTCCCCATCCGGCTCGACAGCTCCCCGGCGAGCTTTCGCCGCCCCGCCCCGGGATATGGAGAACACACCGAGGAGGTGCTGACGGACGCCGGGTATGGCGGCGACGAGATTGCGGCACTGCGCGCGGCTGGAGTGATCCGGTGAGTCAGGTGAATGACGCCGCACCTGCCGGACGACACGCGCCGCGAACCACCCGGAGCGCGCAGACGCGCGATCGCATCATCGTCGCGGCCATCGAAGTGTTCGCGCGCTCAGGATTTCACGGAGCGAAGGTGGCCGACATCGCAGAGCAGGCGGGCATCGCGTACGGGCTTGTGTATCACTACTTTCACAACAAGGAAGACATCCTGGCCGCGATCTTCACGGAGCGGTGGGGTCAGTACGTCACGTATCTCCACGAGGTCGGCGACATGGATCTCGGCTTCCGCGAACAGATGCGGCGGCTCGTGCACTTCTGGGTGGAGGTGTACCGCCGCGAGCCCGCGCTGATGACCGTGATGATCAATGAGGTCACGCGCTCGTATGAGTTCCTCGAATCGCACGACATCAGCACCGTCATGGTCGCGTTCGAAGCCATCGAAGAGATCATCCGCAAAGCGCGCGAGCGCGGGGAGGTCGCACCCGGCATCGACCCGCAGCTGGCCAGTTACATCGTGTTCGGCGCCGCCGAGATGGTGCTTACCGGCTACGTCATGGACACGCTGCGTCGCGACGACCCGACCGCATTCGCGCGCGATGAGAGTCAGATGCTCGAAGTCCTGCTCGACGGTCTCGCCCCACGAGCGGTCAGCTGACGACGACGGTCGCCCACCACGCGTCGACCGCGCGCGAGGTCATGTCGAGGCCGTCGCTGTTGTCGATGATCCACGTCGCACGGTCGCGTTTTTCGTCGATCGGCAACTGCGCCGCCAGACGCTGTACAGCTGCGGCTTCGTTGAGCCCGTTGCGCTCGCGGAGCCGCTCGATCTGAATGCCCCGCGGCGCATAGACCAGCAGCACGCCTTCGAACATCCCTTGACGCGCCTTCTCGTACAAGAGGGGAATGTCGACGGCCACGAGCGGTGTGCCGGACGCAAGCGCCGCCGCGACGCGCTCCTGCGTCAGATCGGCGATTCGCGGGTGCGTGATCCGGTCGAGGTCGTGCCGTGCATCAGGATCGGCGAAGACGATGGCACCCAGGCGAGCTCGATCGAGTTCCCCGTCGGCCTGCAGCACCGCCGCTCCGAACCGTTGCACCACCTCCGCGAGCGCGGGTGTTCCGGGGAGCACCACCTCGCGCGCAAGCGCGTCGGCGTCGATCACGGTCGCGCCGTGCTCCGCGAGCATCCGGTCGACGGTGCTCTTGCCGGTCGCGATACCGCCGGTGACGCCGATCAATCGCATCGGCGTGACCGTACTCCGCATGGCGCTCAGCCGGTCGGCGCCGGACACGCCGGGGCACGCGCCCACGCGGCGGCACCCCGCATGTAGAGGAGCATCCCGTGGTCGTCGGCGACGAGCGTCCACCCCGGCGTGGTGGCGAGCTCATCCGTGAGCTCGCCCCTCGAATACAGAACGGCCGTGGTAGTGCTTGACATCAGCAGCTGCAGCGCGGTTGGCGACGTCGTGGCGCCTGCGGCGATCCTGACGTAGTCGTCGAAGACGCTCGTCCCGAGTGAGATCGATTCGCCGTACTCGTACACGGAGGCGAGCGGCCAGAGCCGGTCGATGACATAGCCGCCCGTGCCGTATGCGGTGAACACACGTTGCGTCGCAGGGCTCCGGGCGAGCACTGCGGTTGCGCACGACGGGTAGACCCCGGCAACGCCTTGTGGCGTGGCCGTCTGCTGCACACGCTCGCCGACCACGCTGACCCCGAGGACGCCCACCGCGATCAGCGCAGCCCCGATCGCAGTGGCGGGACGCTTCGCCCTCTCGACAGCCCCGCGTCGCGCCTCATACGCCCGCAGCAGGTCAGCGACCATCGCCACCCAGGGCGGCACCATGACCGCGACGCACAGCGCCGTGTTCCGCACCGACGTGAGCGCCAGCACCGCGCCCGCTCCGGCCAGCGCGAGGTCGCGGAGATCGAGACTGCGCCGCAGCGATCGGCGAGCAAGACAGACCCCGACCAGCGCCACGAAGGTCACCAGCAACGCCAGCAGCGCCCACATCGCCGGGTCGTGAAAGTTCGGCGACTGCCATTCGATGATGCCCTTCTGCCGTTCAGCGGCACCGGTGGTCGCGGCGAACACGAAAAGAGAGGGCCCATAGGGGTTGATGCAGGCCGCGACAACAGAGGCACCGACCGCCGCCGCCAGCCCTGTGATGCGCTCGCGCGGCGCGACCGCGCCTAGCGACCAGTGCCGCTTGACGGTCTCGGCGGCGACGACGATCACCAGGAACGCGATACCGGCAATGAAGCCCGCGTGCAGGTTTGCCCAGATAAGAAAGAGTGGCGGGAGCAGCCACCGCCGGCGTCCGCCGCTGCGCAGGTATGAATCGGCGATCCAGAGCGTCCAGCAGACGAGCGCAAACGTGAATACCTGTGGCCGTGTTCCCAGCACCGGCTCGGCGACGCGGGCACCCAACACGAGACCGACCGCGAGCACCACTGGGCCTGCACCGCGCAGGCGGCCCCGCAGCAGGGTGGCGAGCATCGCGCTCCAGGCGACCGCGCCCATGAGGAAGGTCACGAGCACGAGCCCACCCACCGCCGCGAGCGCGGCGAATATGGTCTCCGAAAGCCACTCGTGCGCGACCAGCGGGTTGCCGAACGCCGTGTAAGCAAAAAGCTCTCCGGCCGGGATCTGGTGGTGGGCGATCATCCAGTCGCCGAGACGGATGTGCCACCACACGTCGGGGTCGCTGAGCGCGTCGAGCCCCACCGCCCCGGTGAGGATCAGCACGGCGCCAAGCAACGCCCGCCGCGGGTCCGAGAGCCAGGCCACCACGCGGCTGCCCGGCCGGGGCGCGTCAGGCGTGGCGATGGGCGAGCCGCGGCGGATCTGGGTTGCCATGCGAGCGCAGCGTAGGGGCCGCGATCGCGCTGAAACGGGTCGCGGCCGGCTGGCGACAGATTCGTATACTCCACGCGATGGCGAATGCGGCCCGCTCCTCCAAGCCCCGTAAGACCCAGACCACCTCCGCTTCGCGGCCCGCACAGGGTGCCGTGGCGGTCCAGACAGGGCACGCCATCTCCTGGCGGCACTGCCTGCTCGGGCTGTTCGTCGGTGAGTTCGCCCTGCTGGTGCTCAGCAACGTCGGCCTGATCGCCACCAACGCGTGGTTCGGCTCCGCGGGCCAGCTCGACGGCGGTGTCATCGGTGTCGCGACGCTGCTGTCAGTGATCCTCGGGGGCTGGCTTGCGGCACGGATGGCCGGCCGGTTTGGCCTCTACCAGGGGATCGCGGTGGCGATCGGCTTCATCGCGGTGGGTGCGATCTACACCTTCGTCCAGGAATCGTCGATCATCGCGTCGTCCCTGGCGACCAACAGCCATCATCTGATCGACCTCGGCCCAATGAACTTGGGCAATGTCTTCAGCGGCGACCTGCTCGCACTCTTCGGTGGGTCGGTGGGCGGCCTGCTGTCCGGCAAACGCTGAGCGGGTCAATCGACCAGCATCCTGTGCCGGCGCACCGCCACGCGCCCAAAGAACCTGAGACCAAGAGGCTCAGGACGATTGGGGTTTAGACCCCGACAGCTCCCGCCTGCGCGGGCTGTCCGACGACTGGGGTCTCGCGGTAGGACTGGCCGATGAGATCAACCCGGCCCAGCGACTGGGCAAACTCGAGGCACGCCGCGCGCGTGAACCGAAGATGCTTCCCCGGCGTATGCCAGGCGCGCAGGTGTCCCTGAGCGACGGCGCGGCGCAGTGTCGAACGGGACACGCCGCAAAGAGCCGCCGCTTCACCTGTCGTGAGGATTTCCTCACTTTCGCGCTCTGCCAATTCCTCCTCCTCCAGACCCTCAAACGATTGCAGACCCGGGCACGGGTCTCAAGGTGCAGTTATACAACGCTTTGACGCGCTCGTGCGGGTCATCCTGTTGGGTGATGCTAAGAGCGTATCAGGCGACCGTATACTCCGGAAGAGGTCAACTCACTCACCTGCCCGGTTGAGAAGGGCGCGAGGATCATCATGAACGTCGACGTCCAGGCAATGGCACGGCGTCTGCAGGAGAGCCTCGGGACAGTCATCGTTGGGAAGGAAGCAGAGATCGAACTCTGCATCGTTGGGCTGCTCTGCCGCGGACACCTGCTCATCGAGGACGTTCCGGGCACCGGCAAAACGCTGCTCGCCAAAGCACTTGCCCGCAGCAGCGGGTGCAGTTTCGAGCGGGTCCAATTCACCCCAGACCTGCTCCCCGGCGACGTCACCGGTGTGAGCGTCTACAACCCCCAGCAGCAGACTTTCGAGTTCCGCGCCGGGCCGATTTTCGCGCAGGTCCTCCTGGCCGATGAAATCAACCGGGCGACGCCGAAGACCCAGTCAGCACTGCTGGAAGGCATGGAGGAGTGGCAGGTGACCGTTGACGGCACCAGCCATCCACTCCCCGATCCCTTCATGGTCCTGGCAACCCAGAACCCCATCGAACTGGGTGGAACCTTCCCGCTTCCAGAGGCGCAGGTCGACCGGTTCCTGCTCAAGCTGCGCCTCGGCTACCTCCCCGCCGAGGAGGAGGTGGCGATGCTCGACCGCTTCCAGTCGGGGAGCCCGCTGGGAACTCTCGAGCCGGTGACCAACGCCGCCGAGATCAAGGCGGCGCAGGAAGTGTGTCGCGAGATCTTCTGCGACCCATCGCTCAAGGAGTACTGCGTGCGCATCGTGCGGCGCACCCGCGAGCACCGCGATGTCTCCCTCGGTTCCTCGCCCCGCGGCACCCTGGGACTCCTTCACGCCGGGCAAGCTCGCGCGGCGCTCGCGGGGCGCGACTTCGTCCTCCCCGATGACATCAAGGACATCGCCGCCAATGTGCTCGAGCACCGCGTGATGCTCCGCCCGAACGCCGAGTTGCGCGGCCTCACGGCCGCGGCGGTGCTGGAAGAGGTGCTGGCGACGGAGTCGGTGCCGATGACGGGCCGGCGCCTGGCGTGACCCTGACGGCGGCGTGCGCCCGGAGCGCGCCGTGACCGCGCGTGTACCGCTGATTGCCTGCGTGGCGGTCCTCGCGTTCTTTGCCGGGATCACCGGCGTCCGTCTTGCGTATACGTTGGCGTATGTCCTCGTGCTGCTTCTCGTCGTGGCCTACATCTGGTCGCGTCTGCTGGCTCGCAAGCTCACCGTCACCCGTGAGTCGCCGCAAGGCTCATTCATGATGGGCGAGCCGTTCGAGGAGACCTTCACGGTCAAGAACGGCAGCGGGCTTCGTCTGCCCTATTGCGAGGTGCGTGACGGCACCAAGCTCCCGGGATACTCGCCCGGTCGCGCGTTCGCCCTCGCCGCCGGCGGGAGCGTGAGCTGGACCGCACGGGGAGTGCTCAATCTCCGCGGCGTGCACCATTTCGGTCCGCTGGAGGCCCGCTTGGGTGACCCCTTCGGGCTCTTCCCGCGGCGTATCAGGGTTGCGCCGGAGAACGAGGTCGTCGTCTACCCGGCGATTCACGCGCTGCTGCACTCCGTGCCGCAATGGAGCGGCAACGGGGTGGCCGAAGCCCACCGCGGGCAGCCCGTCGATGTGCCGCCCGATGTCTCGACGATTCGCGACTACGCGCCGACCGACGGCCTGAGCCGTATCCACTGGCCATCCACGGCGCGAACCGGCAGGCTCATCAGCCGGACCTTCGACACCGGACAGAGCGCCGACCTCCTCGTCGTGCTCGATCTCGAGCACAGCATCCATGCCGGCAGCGGTATCGAGTCCTCACTCGAGTACGCGATTTCCATCTGCGCATCCGTCGTTCACGGCGCCATCCGCCGAGGACAGGCGGTGGGACTGGTGACCAACTCTCGTGGAGCCTCGAGTTTCGGCGCCGGCCGTGGTGAGGTGCAGCGGCTCCGACTCCTCGACTTCCTCGCCCTGGCGACCGACGACGGCATTCGCAGCCTCAGCGAGACAGTCAGCCGGCACGGCGACGGCTGGCGTGGACGCGGCGGCATGGTGGTCATCACCGCCAACCGGTCGAGCGAGTGGGTCGAGGCGCTCGTGGACAGCGCGACGCGGGGCCAGCGCCACCTCTGCATCTTCATCGAGCCGACATCATTCGGCGCCCGTGGCCAGGCGCTGCGGATTCCCGCGGCATGGCGTCTCGCGCTCGATTGGTGGGTGGTCCGTCGCGGCGACGTGCTGGGAACAGGCGAGCGGACCACGGCAGCGGGCTGACGATGGACACCTGGGTCGACCGGACCGTCCAGGTTCGGGCCACACCACGCACCAGCGTGATTCGCAATTACACGTTCGAAATCACCGCCGGCCTGTGTGTGGCGCTGATCGCGGCGACCGCCTGGGCCGTGCTCGCGGCGGGATGGGTCACCGGTGGGGGCGGCGCCGCGGTCGTTGCGGTGACCTCGGTGATCGAGGCCGCCTTGCTCGCCCAAGCCCGTGCCCCTCGCATCGCCGCTGCCATCGCGGCGCCGTTCCTCGGACTCGCGGCCATCGTGCCGACCACGCTCGCGGCGCTGCCGCCGGTTTCCGGTCAGACGGCCGGCGCCATCGCCGGGCATTACGCCCACGCCCTGGTCACCGGCCTCGCCTCGACGCACGACTGGGACTTCACCGTCGGGCTTTGCGCCATCCTCTTCCTCTGCGGGTACTGGCTCGGCTGGACGGCATTGCGCGAGCACCGCGGCATCCTCGCAGTGGTGCCGATCTTTTCAGTCCTCGCCACCAATGTCGTGAACGCGAAGAATCCCGACCTGGTCGCTGTCCCCGAGACACTCGCCATCGCCCTCGCGCTCGCGGTCATTGCGGCGGCGCATCTCGGTTCGCTCGGAGACCGCTGGTCGTTGGCGCGCATCACCGCGCTCGACGGTCTCGGCTGGCGTTTCAGCAGCAGCGCCGCCGGAGTCGTCGTCGTGCTCACCGTCGTCGCGCTGGTACTGCCGCCGGCGACGACCACCGATATTTCCTCGAGGCTCTTTCCCACCGGTATCGGCAACGGCGCCGGCGGACATGGCGGGGGCCCGCGGTCGGGCGGCAATGCTGCAACGATCGGTTTCAACCCGTCGGTGGAGCTGGGCGGTCCGCTGGTGAGCCGGCCGAGACTCGTCTTGACCTACATCGACAACACCGATGCGTCGGTGTATTTGCGGGTCGAGGACGACACCCAGTTCGACGCCGGCAACTGGTTCCCGCAGAGCGGCGGAAACGTGCCCAATGAGTCGACGCTCGAGTTCCCGGGCGGCCTGCTGCCGCGAGACCTCGACGCCACCGACGGGGGCGTGGGCACCGATGAGCAAACCGTCAACGCGACGATCATCATGCAGAAGGGCGCGACAGGCCAGCAGCCCCTGGTGCCGTTCACGGGCGACCCCGGCTCGGTGAATGAGCCCGGCCTGGCCTACGGCACCGTCACGGCAACCGACTCGCAGAAGCTCGAGACCGTCGACTCCGTGCAGATCAACGCGGACATCAAGAACGGCACCGTGATCCAGACCAGCGGGTACGTCTCCACGGCCACTGAGGCACAGCTCCGCGCTGCCGGCACGAACTACCCGGCCTGGACGCTGCCCTTCACGGCACTGCTCGACGACGCGACCAAAGGCGTTGAAAGCATTCGCACGCTGGCACAGCAGTGGACGGCCGCCGACTCCAATCCGTACGACGAGGCAACCACGATCCAGAATCACCTTCGGGATCCGGCGTTCTACCAGTACACGCTGAACCCGCCACAGAGTCCCAGCCAGAACGTCTGGCCGGTCGTGTTTTTCCTGCAGACAAGCCACAAGGGGTATTGCCAGTACTTCGCGTCCGCCATGGGCTCCATGCTCCGGAGCCTGGGGATCCCCACCCGCCTGGTGACCGGCTATGGACCCGGAACCACCCGGACCACCAACCGGCCCGGCCCGCATCAGCAGACCGTGACCACCAGTGACGCACACAGCTGGGTCGAGGCATATTTCCCCACCCACGGATGGATTCCCTTCGAGCCCACGCCCCCTTCGCAGCAGGGCGACTACACCGTGCTGCCGCGCGGGGCCGGTGCGGTCAGCGCCCCGACACCCGGACCGGTGCCGACCATCAAGCCCGGTCCCAGCACCAAGCCGGGCAATGTCAACGGCGGCGATCCGACCGTCCAGAACACCCCAAAAGCCCGCTCGTCGGTTCCGGTTGCCGTCGCGATCGCGCTCGCGGCGCTTGGCGGCATCCTGGTGCTGATCGTCGCGGCATTGCTCTGGCTGGCGTTGCCACGGTCGCTGGCCGGCGTCTGGAGACGCGTCGAGACCCTCGGCGTCGTCTCGGGGGTGGACCGGCGAAGAGCCGAGACGCATCGCGCGTTCGCGGCGCGTCTTGCCCGGGCTCGGCCTCGGGCAGGTCCAGCGCTGGCGGAGCTCGCCGTGGTCACCGCGCAATCGGAGTTCAGCCCGGCGGGCGCATCCCGGCCGGAGCGAGCCAAGGCGCTTCGCACCTGGCGGCGCGCACTCTTCGAGGCTAGGTTCCGGGCGGGGAAATCTCCAGGCTGAGCATGTCGTGCGCGACCAGCGCACCCGGGAACAGGCGCCGCTCGCTGAGGTGGCTCAGCACAAACTTGGTGCCCGGGTTGTCGGCCACCAGGCCCGCAACCTCCTCGCGCCACAGGTGGCCGCCAGGCGTCGGGCCGTCCCATCCGGTGCACTCACAGACGTAGACGTCGCAGCCCGCGATCGACCGGCGTAAGCCGCCGCACAGTTCGCTGTCGCCCGAGAATCCGACCGAGACGCCACTCTGGTCCGACACCCTGTATGCAAGCGAGGGACCGGTGCTGTGGACCACTGCGTGGCTCTGCACTCGGTAGCCGCCCAGCTCGATGTCGCTCCCGTCCTGGAGGACGACGTATTCCGGTGCGACAGCGGCCTCCACGGCACGCCGGATGTACCCGCCGTAGCCGGCGCCGACCAGGCGGGAAATGTACTCGCGCGTGCCGACCGGCCCGCCGATCACCAGTCCGGGAGGCGCGAGCTGCTCGGCAAACGCCCGGCCGCCGAGGAGGGTCGGCAGCATGAAGGAATGGTCGGCGTGGAAATGCGTGAGCAGCACCACCTGCAACGCATTGAGCGAGGTTCCAGCCCGTCGCGCGAGCGCGGGGACGGGCGCCCCGCAATCCACGAGCAAGCGCCCGTCGACGAGGTAACCCGCGTTGCAACCGCAGTTGCTGAACGCGCTTCCGCTGCCGAGCACCGTGAGTCGCACGCGACAAGGTTAGCCGCCGGTGGCCGGTGGTATTAACGACCTCGTGCGACTGGACAGATTTACCGAACGCTCCCAGGAGGCGCTGACCGCGGCCCAGCAGGCCGCCCAGCAGCTCCAACACCCGACCGTTGAGCCGGACCACCTCCTGCTCGCACTCCTCGAACAGGAGGACGGTCTCGTCCCAGCGCTGCTGCGCCGACTCGAGGTGACGCCCGAGCCGATCGCCGCGCGCCTCCATGCCAGCCTCGAGAACCGGCCAAAGCAGGTCGGCGTAGCCGAGCCCGCGGTCGGCAGTGCGCTGCGAACCGTCTTGATGACCGCGTTCGAAGAGATGAGCCGGCTCAAGGACGAGTACGTCTCGACCGAGCATCTGCTGCTCGCGCTGTGCGCGAAGCCAGAAGGGGAGGCAGGGCGTCTCCTGCAGCAGGCCGGTGTCACCCCGGACCGCGTCTACTCGACGCTCGAGGCGGTGCGCGGGTCGCAGCGGGTCACCGATGCGAATCCCGAGGCCAAGTACCAGGCGCTCGAGAAGTACGGACGGGATCTGACCGAGACCGCTCGGCGCGGCAAGCTCGATCCGGTCATCGGCCGCGACGATGAAATTCGCCGGGTCATTCAGGTGCTGTCGCGCCGGACCAAGAACAACCCCGTGCTCATCGGCGAGCCCGGAGTCGGCAAGACCGCGATCGCCGAGGGGCTCGCGCAACGGATCGCATCCGGTGACGTCCCCGAGGGACTCAAGGACAAGCGTGTGATCGCGCTCGATCTCGGCGCCATGGTTGCGGGCAGCAAGTACCGCGGCGAGTTCGAGGATCGGCTCAAGGCCGTCTTGCGTGAGGTCACCTCGTCCGATGGCGCCGTGATCCTGTTCATCGACGAGATGCACACCCTGGTCGGCGCCGGCGCCGCAGAAGGTGCGATGGATGCGGGCAACATGCTGAAGCCCGCGCTGGCTCGCGGCGAGCTTCGCTGCATCGGTGCGACGACGCTTGACGAGTACCGCAAGCACATCGAGAAAGACGCAGCACTGGAACGCCGTTTTCAGCCGATCGTCGTCGAGCAGCCGTCGGTCGAGGACACGATCAGCATCCTCCGCGGACTCAAGGAACGCTACGAGGTACACCACGGGGTGCGCATCACCGACGCAGCCATCGTGGCCGCGGCAGTGCTCAGCAATCGCTATATCACAGAACGTTTTCTCCCCGACAAGGCGATCGATCTCATCGATGAGGCCGCATCGAAACTGCGCATCGAGATCGACTCACTGCCGACCGAGCTCGACGTCGTGGAACGCGAGATCCGTCAGCTCGAGATCGAACGGCAGGCATTGCGCAAGGAGTCCGACAAGGCCTCGCAGGAGCGTCTGGAGCGCCTCGAGCGCGAGCTTGCGGACCTGCAGGAACGCGGACGCGGTTTGCGCACACGCTGGGAACAGGAGAAGGGGTCACTGTCCACCATCCGCGATATCAAGGGGCGCATGGAACAGGTGCGTCACGACGCCGACCGCGCCGAACAGATGAGTGACTTCGGTCGCGCCGCTGAACTTCGCTACGGCCAGCTGAATGAGCTGCAACGCGCCCTCGAGCAGGAGCAGAGCCGCCTTGTCGAAATGCAGGGGGATCGCCCGCTGCTCAAGGAAGAAGTCGGCGAGGAGGACGTTGCGTCAGTGGTGTCGCGCTGGTCAGGCGTTCCACTCAACAAGATGCTCGAAGGCGAGATGCAGAAGTTGCTGCGCATCGAGCAGGACCTCCATGCGCGCGTAGTCGGGCAGGAGGACGCCATCAGCGCCGTGGCGAACGCCGTGCGACGCGGGCGAGCCGGGCTCGCGGATCCCAACCGGCCCATCGGCTCGTTCATCTTTCTCGGGCCTACCGGCGTTGGAAAGACCGAGCTCGCCCGCGCGCTCGCGGAACTGCTGTTTGACGACGAGCGATCGATGATCCGTCTCGACATGAGCGAGTACATGGAGAAGCACACGGTGTCGCGCCTCGTGGGCGCGCCGCCCGGCTACATCGGCTACGAAGAGGGCGGCCAGCTCACCGAGGCGGTGCGGCGCAGGCCGTACAGCGTGCTGCTCCTCGACGAGATCGAGAAAGCGCATCCGGATGTGTTCAACGTGCTGCTGCAACTGCTCGAGGACGGACGCCTCACCGACGGGCAGGGTCGCACCGTGGACTTCCGCAACTGCGTCGTCATCATGACCAGCAACATCGGCTCGCAACTCATCGCCGAAGTGGCGGCAGACGACAGCGCAGCGGTGTGGGAACGCGTTCGCGAAGGCGTGCTTGCAGAGTTGCGCGCGAACTTCCGGCCTGAATTCCTCAATCGCGTTGACGACATCATCCTGTTCTCGCGACTCGACCGCACCCAGCTGCGCGAGATCGTCGAGATCCAGCTGCGCGGCGTTCGCGACCGCCTCGCCGCCCGCAAGCTGACGCTCCGGATCACGGAGCAGGCCATCGACGCGATCGCCGCCGAAGGCTACGACCCGACCTACGGGGCTCGCCCGTTGAAGCGGGTGATCCAGCGGCGCCTGCAGGATCCGATCGCGATGGCGATCCTGGAAGGCAGGTTCCGCGAGGGTGACACCGTCCTGGTTGACGCCAATGATGGCCAGATCACCATTGGCGGCGCCGCTCCGAGCACGCCGTCCGAGATCGCCGAGACCGCCGAAGTCTGAGAGCGCTCAGGCCGGTGCCGGCGCGGCTCTCGCCGCGAGGACCGAGCCGCAGAGGATCAGCACAAAACCGAGCGAGATACCGCCGGTGAGCGGCTCGTGCAGGAGGACGACGCCAAGAGTCACCGCGACGGCGGGGTTCAGGTACGTGATCACCGTCGCACGCACCGGGCCGATCTCCGCGATGAGCGCAAAGAACAGCAGGAACGCCAGCGCCGTGCACACCACGCCGAGCGCGACCACCGCCGCGACGACCTCGCCGGTCAGACGCACGTCCGGCAACTGGACGATCGCCGCGGGTGCGTAGGCGACAGCCGCGAGGAACAGTGACGACGCGATGACACCGAGCGCCGGCAGGTCACGCAACTTCCGCTGAATGATCAGTGGTCCAGTCGCGTAGCAGACGGCCACCACAAGCACCTCCACGATGGAGCCGAACGTGGACGACGACACGTCGAAACCGACCAGCACCGCGACTCCGACCAGCCCGACACCGAGACCGAGGAGGCGCCGCCACCCGTGGCGTTCGCCGGTCCGCGCCAGCAGACCGATCACGACGCCGATGAGCGGCACCGTGGAGACCAGCAGGCCCGAGAGTGAGCTCGAGATACGCAACTCGGCATCCGAGAGCAGCACCCATGGGATTGCCATCTCGATGACCGTGTAGGCCACGATCCAACGCCACCTGCGGAGGATGGGCCCGACCTCGACCCGTGTGAGCGCGATCGGCACCAGGAGCGCGGCGCCCAGGACGAAGCGCGCGAACACGAGGTCCACGGGCCCGAGCCCGCGCAGCGAGACCTTGATGAGCAGGTACGGGATGCCCCAGATCACACACATCGCCACAAAAAGCGCCAGCCCGCGTCTGCTCACCGGGAGATCTTCTACGCTGTGCGGCTCCACATGACCGAGCCCGCTCCCGCACGCACCCCGAGCCCGCTGCTGCTCGCCGTCTCGTCGCTCTTCGTCGCGACGCTGGTGGCGTCGAACATCATCGCGGTGAAGATCGCCACGCTCGGCCCGTTCTCCGTACCTGCGGCGATCGTGATCTTCCCGCTGGCGTATCTCTTCGGTGATGTGTTGACCGAGGTCTGGGGATACCGCGTCGCGCGCACCGTTATCTGGACCGGGTTTCTCGCGAACATCGTGGTGGTGCTCTTCATCGCGGCGGCGATAGCGATACCGTCGAACCCGCACTACCCGGACCAGGCCGCCTACGCGCGAGTGCTGGGCGAAAGCCCCCGGCTGGTGGTGGCATCGCTCACCGCCTATCTGCTTGGTGAGTTCCTGAACGCCTTCGTGCTGGCGCGGCTGAAGATCGCGACCAAGGGCCGGATGCTGTGGACTCGAACCATCGGCTCGACAGTGATCGGGCAGGGCGTGGACAGCGCGGTCTTCATCACGCTGGCGTTCGCCGGTACGCAACCGTGGTCGTTGCTGATCATCATCATTCGTGATGTGTGGGTGGTGAAGGTGCTCTACGAGGTCATCGCGACGCCACTGACATACGCGCTCGTCACCGCGCTCAAACGGATTGAGCGCACTGACACATACGACCGCGACACGAAATTCGCGCCCATCCCCATCGCGTCGCTGCGGGCGCGATTGCGAGGTGCCGAGCGATGAGCGAGGAACTGTACGGTGCGCGCGCGATCCGAGAGGCGAAGCTCGAGACGTTCGACAACCGCACGCCGGAGCGCGACTACACGATTCAATTCACGATTCCGGAATTCACCTGTCTCTGCCCGATCTCGGGATTTCCCGACTTCGCGACCTTGTACATCCGCTACGTACCGGGGCCGCGCTGTGTCGAGCTGAAGTCGATGAAGCTGTACATCAACGGATATCGCAATCAGAACGTCTATCACGAGGATGTCGTCAACGTCGTGCTCGCGGACCTCGTGGCCCTGCTCGAGCCGCGCTACTGCGAGGTCGTCGGCGATTTCAACGTACGGGGCAACATCAAGACGGTCGTGCGGGCGCGTCATCGCGGCGATGCCTGGGCGGGCGACGTTGACCCCTGGTGGTCGACCGGCGGAGCGGTCTCGCTTCCCGACTCCTGACAGTCCGCGGATATGTCTGCTGCAGTACCCCGTTTCCGCCGAATCCGGGGCATACTGCACGCCAGGTCACGGCACAGCGCCGGTTTACAGCTTTCGTTCTCTCCACGTCTCACCACAAATCTCGATGGCCACATACACACTTCCCGCCGGCTGGTCGCTCCTCGCCACGCGTCCGCGCGAGGAGTTGCATCAGGCACTCCTCACGAGCGTGTGCGATCGCTCGTATTGCGATGTGCCGATCGACCGGTGGGACGAGCCGGCAGGTGTCTGGCGTCCGACGTCGATCGTGCGTCTGCTCGGCGGCGTATGGGACACACGGCGCGACCTCGAAGTACTGATCCCTGAGTCCGGCGGGACGTCACTGGTTCGCGTGAGCATCGCCCGGGTTCGCCTGTCGAGGCTGCTCACCGCAGGGGTATCCCGGTACTGGGTGGCCAGGTATCAGCGGATGCTCGTGCTGCGTCTCATCGAGCAGGCCGCGCTCCTGGGCGACGAAACCGACTCCCTGAGCCGCCTCGCCGCGCGTCTGCGTCACGAGGAGTCGCTCGGCCACGATGTGTGGGCGACGGCGTACCTCGCGGGAGCGCAGGAGGGTGTCGAGTACGACGCCGAGATCCCTCCGATCTCCGGTGACAGCGGCTGGGAACCTGCCGAGGAAGGCGACCCCGCCGTCCTCATCCAGGCCGCGGTTCGCGTGCTCGCCGCCGACCTGTTGCGGCTCGACGCGTCACTCGAGGAGGCCGGTGCGACAGCCGAGGAGCGCGCCGGTCACCCGTTACTCGCCGCGATCAGTTCGCTCCTCCTGCGCTCCCCGAGCACGCGCCCGGTCACCCCAGCGGGATCCGATCCTCGCTGGGCCTGAGCAGCACTCGCACCGCCGGGTCGTCGCGGCACTCTGCACGGATGCGGAGCCAGAGGCGGTCTCCGTCGATCTCGAAGCCACCACCCGAGCGTGCGAGCACGAGCACGACCTGAGGGTCGATCGCTCCCACGCCGTCGAACACCGGGATCGGGTCCGCGATCTCGAACGCGGGCCCGAGCTCGATCATCCGGCGGGTCCACGCCGCGATCGGCACACGCGGCATCGGTTCCCCGAGCAAGGTGGCGAGCAGCAGCGCCAGCCCGGCGATCGTGGACCGCGCAGGCTCGGGGATGTGATCGGAGAGCGCTCGCTCGTGGATCAACCCCGTCACCACATCGCGCGCACGAACCGCGGAGTCATCAGGTGGCACCGCGACCCACAGGCCTCGTGACCCCGACCGAGCGCTGAAGCTGCCGGCTCGAACGATGCCTCCCCGGTCCGCTTCGGCGGCTTCATGCAGGCCGCTCAGCCTCGAGCCGGGTCCGGCTTCACACCCCGGCGACAATCCGGTCTCCTCGTCCCATGCGCGGGTGGCCCGGGAGATCCTGCCGTCGCGAACCGCGGCCACGGCAAGCGCCAAACGGCGAACGCCAAGCTCGAGCGTGGCCGCGACAGCTCCGGCGCCAACCGACCGGGGCGGGTAGACCGTCCCGCCGATTGCATCCGCGGCGATGCGAGCGAACCCGAGACCCCAACGCTCCCGGTCCGCGTGGCGCCGGGCGGTGGTCACCACCGTGGACCCTCCGGAGCGCCGCCACACCACGCGAAAGGTCGTCCGGTCGACCTCCAGCCGCACCGTCCCGGCGCCATCGTGGCGCTCAGCATTGGCACCAAGTTGCACCAGGACCAGCGCGGCTGCCTCCGGTCCCAGGACCGGCCGCCGGTCCTGCAGCGACCTCGACGGTCAGCGCCGTGCGCGCCGTGATGCCGGCGCGGGCGAGGTCGATGACATCATCGGTGGTGCCCCATCCACCGGCGTCGCGACCCGCGACCAGGCGCAGGGACCCGCCCAGCATGCGGACGCGCTGCGCTTGCGTGCCTTCGAGTGCGAGCGCCGCTCGCTCGATGGCGTCGAGGAGTCGAGACAGGACCGCGTCGCAGTGTGGTGATGCGGGCTGTGTGCGCACCACCAGGCGCATGCTCCGAACCGGGTATGACACGGCGCCGGGGCCTGGTCCATCCCACTCAGGAGTTCTCGCGGTGACCTCACCCGCCCAATCGACGAGGGCGGCTGCCAGCGGCAGTTCGGCGATCTCCGCCAGGCTGAGGTTCACGCCTCGAGGCCACGCTCGGCGTCGCTGTCGGTTGTGGTGACGCTGAGCCGGTATTTGCGGTTGCCGTGACTCACCAGCCGCACTGCCGAGCCGTGCGCGTGGAGCCACTCGCCGAATCGGCGGACTGCCTTGGTGGCGGTGTCCGAGTGAAAGGTCACGATGTCGGGGTGATGCACCACCAGGCGAATCGCTTCGCGATGGTGATGCTGATCGAGGCTCGGCAGATGCACGACGACAGTTCCGTCGTGGATGCGCAGATCACCGACTGTGCGGTCGAGCATGCGGTCGATGCGCTCGAGGAGCGAGGCGTCGCCGTCGCGCTTGTCGTGGAGCAGCGCTCGAGGATGTGAGCGCTGGATCTGGCTGCGGACGTTGAACGCGTCGATGTTCTGCGAGTAGACGATCACGGGACACTCGCGGAGCTCGCGCGCGAGACGGGAGAGCACGTCACCGCTGCTCGCGCTCCGGTCCGGCGCCTTGCCCAGATCCCAGTCGATGATCGCCAGCACCGGCCTGCTCGAGTAGCGGTTGTGCTCGAGGAGCGAGAGCGCGCGCGACGCACTCCGCGCCGCGAGTGGGTGAAAACGCTTGCGGGTGAAATGGTTCTGCAGCTCGTCGAGGGTTTCCGCATCGTCCTCGAGGATGAGCACCTCAGGATTCGCTCTCATCGCATGGCGACCCGCGGCACCGACAGTGCGAGCCGCATCCCTGATTCGGAGTCACGCTGCGCACTCCACGGCGAGCCCTCTCGGGCGAGTGCGGTGGAGACGCTCCGGAACAGCCGCGGGGAAGCGCGAACCCGCGCGGATAGGCACCGACCAGGGCTTGGAGGACTGCGCCTCGCAACAACCTCCCGCCGTCCAGCTCCACGCCGCTGCCAAGTGCGAGGCGCATACCGCCAACGGTCGCGCCGCACGCCTCGACGACTGAGGCGAGCAGCGCGCTCGGACGGTCGAAACAGCGCGCGTGCCGAGGCAGTCCCGGCGGCGGTGTGCCAAGCCACAGGGTCAATACGGGTCGCTCGCGAAGGATGACCCCGAGCCCCGCAGTGATTCCGCCACAGGCTCCGACGACCATCCAGGGCCACGGCAGGCAGGCGGCGGCGATCTCCGCCGCATCATCGGGGCGGGCGTCACGAATGACCGCCATCCCGCGGGGCACGGCGTCGCGCACGGCGACCGCCGGTTCCCCGTCGTCGGTGACCACGAGGATGCTCCGGCTCCGGTCCGGAGCGCGCACGCCGAGCATCCACGGAGCGTCGGTGACCCCCACCTTCAGTCCCTCCCAGCCGATCTCCGCGAGCGAACGGATATCACCGTGCGCTCGGGCGGCCTCATCCAGTGTAGGCATGACGGGGGCACAGGGGGCAAGCGAGGCGGATACAGACACCCGCTCACCATCGGGCCAGGCCCCGGACAGCGCACGGACAGACGCTCAGACCCGGGACGTGGCAGACTGAGCGCGGTATGTCGACCTCAGACGCAGGGGAGCCAGCCACCGACTCGGTCCGGCTGGCACTCACCGGGATCATCCATAGCCCGCTCGTGGATACGGCGGGCGGCAAGCTTGGGCGGGTGGACGACGTGATCGCCCGGTTCGCCGAGGGTGGGTATCCGCCGGTCAAGGGGCTGGTAGGGCGTATCGCCGGCCGCAGGCTGTTCATTCCCCGCGAGCGCATTGCCGCCATGCAATCCGGCAGCGTGCTGCTCGCGGGGGAGGACCTGAACCTCGCGCACTTCGAGCGCCGTCAGGGGGAGGTGCTCCTCGGGGACGATGTGCTGGGCCGCCGGCTCATCAGCGTCGAGGCCGGCAGGCTCGTCACTGCGCACGACATCGAACTCCGCCTGGGTGATTCCGGTTGGGTCGTCGCCGGTGTCGACACGCGGCCGAAGGGCATCCTCGGCAAGTTCTCGGGCCGGCGCGGCGAGGGACAGGGGTTCCTCGACTGGTCATCGGTCGAGCCCTTCGTCGGGCACGTCCCGACATCGCGATTGCTCATGCCGTTGCGCCGGCTGCGGCGCTTGCACCCAGCCCAGATCGCCGACCTGGTGGAGGCGGCGTCGCACGACGAGGGCGAGGAGATCATCTCGGCGGTGCACGGCGATCCGGAGCTCGAGGCGGACGTATTCGAAGAGCTCAACACCGAGCACCAGGTCGAGTTCCTACGCGACAAATCCGACGCTGAGGCCGCGGCGGTGCTTGCCGAGATGGGTCCCGATGACGCCGCGGATCTCGTCACGGAGCTTGATCAACCACGCCGCGCCCCGATTCTTTCGCTGCTGCCGCCGTCACAGCAGGCCAAGGTTCGCGCACTGCTCAGCTATGGGCAGAGCAGTGCCGGCGGCTTGATGAGCATCGACTTCGTGTCGGTTCCCGCCGATGGGAGCGTGGCGGACGCCCTCGCCGCCGCGCGCGCTGCGGACGTGCTCCCGCAGGTGTCCGCCGACGTGTTCCTCCTCGAGGACGGACGGCTTGCCGGGTCAGTCCCGCTCATCGAACTCATTCGCGCAGACGGCGCACGGCGTGTGGCCGAGCTCGTCGAGCACAGCAACGCGTCGGTGCACGTCGATGACGATTTTCCCGAGGTCGCGCGGCGTATGGCCGATTTCAACCTCACGGTCGTCGCGGTGGTCGAGGACGATGGACGCGTCAAGGGCGTGATCACTGTTGACGATGTGCTCGAAGCGATGCTGCCCAACTCGTGGCGACGTCGCGCGGAGGCCGACGGAGACTGAACCTCGGACTGACGCGCGGGTTGTACACTCCGATTCAGGCAACCACAATCGCGGAGTGTATTCAGTAGCACATGGACGGCGGCGACAGTCCCCAGTCCCGGCAACTTCCGGGCTCGCGCGCACCGAGGTGATCACTCGCTCGTGACCTCCTGAGCGGACGGGCCCGCTCAGTCGTGCCGTCATCGACGGTGGGAGGTCCGACTTGGCCCAGGAGAAGGCTCGCAAGACGGCCGCCAACGTGGCGACCGGCCCGAAGGCAGTCCTGGATGACGCACACCATGGCGACATCCGCGGCGCTTTCGGGACCATCGGTGAGCACGACTCCACTGGATCGCGTTCGTTCCGTCGGAGGCTGCTCGCCCTTGCGGTGATCATGGGGCCCGGCCTCATCGTCATGGTCGGCGACAACGACGCGGGCGGTGTCTCCACATACGCCCAGGCCGGCCAGGACTACGGGCCCAGTCTGCTCTGGACCTTGCTCCTGCTCGTACCGGTGCTGATCGTCAACCAGGAGATGGTCGTTCGACTCGGCGCCGTCTCCGGGGTTGGGCACGGCCGTCTCATCTTCGAGCGTTTCGGGAAGATCTGGGGCCGGTTCGCGGTGAGCGATCTGTTCGTGCTGAATTTCCTCACCATCGCCACCGAGTTCATCGGCATTTCGCTCGGCGCGCAATACTTCGGCGTCCCATCGTGGGTCGCGGTGCCACTCGCGGGTCTGCTGCTGGTCGGCATTACCGTGACCGGCCGCTTCGAGACCTGGGAGCGGCTGATGTTCGTGATCCTGTTCGGCAACCTCCTGTGCATCCCGCTGATGTTGCTGTGCCATCCGCAATTCGGCCAGGTGGCACAACACTTCGTCGTTCCCGGCATCCAGGGCGGTATCAGCTCCAGCGGTGTGCTCCTCATCGTCGCCATCGTCGGCACGACGGTCACGCCCTGGCAATTGTTCTTCCAGCAGTCGAACGTCGTTGACAAGCGCATCACGCCGCGCTGGATTCCATACGAGCGCGCCGACACGGTCATCGGCGCGATGGTGGTGGTGATCGGAGCGACCGCAATCATGGTCGCCACGGCATTCGCGTTCGGGCCGTGCAAGATGGCGAACAACGCGTGCTTTACGAATGCCCTCGACCTGGCGAAGGAACTCTCGCAACACGTCGGGCCGGCTGCGGGTGCGGTCTTCGCAATCCTGTTGATCGACGCGTCAGTCGTCGGTGCGAGCGCGGTCACACTGTCGACGTCCTACGCATTCGGCGACACCTTCGGGATCAGGAATTCGCTGCACCGCTCGTGGCGCGAGGCCCGGTCCTTCTACGCCATGTTCACAGGCCTGGTAACGCTTTCAGCGCTCTTCGTCCTCGCTCCGGGGGTCCCGCTGGGGCTGGTCACCACCGCTGTGCAAGCGCTCGCCGGCGTCATGTTGCCGAGTGCCTGTCTCTTCCTGCTGTTCCTCTGCAATGACAAGGACGTCCTCGGGCCATGGGTGAACCGGCCGTGGTTCAACCTGCTCGCATCGCTGATTCTCGGCGTGCTGCTGATCCTTTCGGTCGTGCTCGTGCTGTCGACGATCTTTCCGAAAATCGATGTCGTACAACTCTTGGCAGTGTTGACGATGATCATGCTCATCGGGCTCGCGTTCGCGATCGCGGTCAACATCCGCGCGCGAAGGCTCGCACCGCCCGATCCACGGATGGACGAGGACCGCGACACGTGGCGAATGCCTTCACTTGCATTGCTGACGCGTCCTGTCCCATCACGGGGGCGGTTGATCGCGCTCTGCTCGGTGCGTGGCTACGCGATCGTGGCCATGGTCTCGCTGCTCGTGAAGACCATCATCTCCGCGCCCGGCAGTCACTAGGACGGCGTCGCGACCCTCGCGAACGGCGTCACACATGGCCGTCCGGGCGCGTGCTCATAGGTGAGGACGCCGTCGCCGGCGATCACCGTCGACGCTGAGACGGTGCCGTACACGTCGCCGTGGATGCACGCGGCGTCAGCCGGCGACGCGGTGGCCGAGGTGTTGTCAGCCAGCAGCGCGCGCATCCGTGTCATCACCGCGTCGGGCCCGCCACCGAGGCCGAGCGCGCGATCCATCCCGGTGCGGAGCATCGCGACTTTCGGACGCGCCGCGTCATCGAGGTCGCCGGTGGTGAGCACGTGCGGTCCGGGGGTGAGGTCGACGGCGCGAACCGGACCCGGGTCGTCGACGTGCGCGACCATCGCGCGCTCACGGGACAGCCAGATGACATTGACCGGGTTGTAGCGGCCAGGGCCAAGGCCGGCGAGCCGGGAGGGGACGTCCTCCGGCGCGGTGTCGACCAGCAGCGTCAGCGGGATCTCGCCACGAGACCGCCGGGACGGATCGGGGGTAACGGGAGGTCCGATCGCGGGGTGTCGGTTGGTCACCGCGCATACGCGCCCGTCCTCCGCGACCGCCAGCCAGGTACCGCCGGCCACGAGGTCGCGGCCCCCGCCCACCCAGGGATTGGCGTGCAGTTCCGTCGGACCAGCGCTGGGCCGGGCGATCAACTCATCACGGTTGGCGGCCAGGATGATCGGGATCCCCGGAAAACACTGCCAGGCAAGAAGGATCGTGCACACCGGCCGAATCGTAGGCGGCGCGCCCACGCTCCGGTGAACTGTGTGAACGAGACCTCGCGACGGCGTCACGACACGCCGACTTTCATCTCGAACGGGGGCATTGAGACGAAAGTTGGAACACGTCAATGAACGCAAACGCTTTCGGCAACTTGACCCTACGCCAGCGGCCCCGCGCCTGGGTGGCGGCGGCGTTGCTTCCGGCCGTCCTGAGCGTGCTGGTCCTGAGCATCTCCGGGGTCGCAGCCGCCACCCCGGCACCGTGCATGCAATCGCGCTATAACCCGACGTTGACCAGTGTCGCCCCCACCAACGGGCCGACGACGGGCGGTACTGTCACGCTGACCGGCTTGCACTTCCAGTGCGCCTCGGCTGTGCTTCTCGGCGGTGTCGCCGACACGAATCTCACCGTGAACAGTCGCACGTCGATTACCGCGGTCTTTCCGGCCCACGCTGCCGGGTCGGTGAGCGTCAACGTGGTGACGCCGAAGGGCACCACCACTGACGCCGTCACCTACATATACAACGCTCCACCGCCAACTCCGACGCCGACGCCGAAACCGACGCCGACGCCAACTGCGATCCCGACCCCTACCCCGAGCAACGGTCCGACGCCGACCCCGGCTCCCACCAGGAAACCGGCCCCCACCCCGAAGCCCGGTGGTTCGACCGGCGGCGGCAACTCCGGTGGCTCCTCAGGCAGCACGCACGGTCAGACTTCCTCGGATCCAACTCCGTTCGGCTCGCTCTCAGGCGCGGTGAACGCGATCGGTACCGGCCAGGGTCTCGACGCGGCGCGCATCCCACCGGTTGAAGCGCTCACGCCGCTGAGCGGTCTGGATTTCGGGAACGGCCTCAACGTCGGACCGCTCCTCCTGCTCATCGATGTGATCGGCATCGGCGTGCTCATCTACCTCGTTCGCACTCGCTGGTTGGCACCGGGGGCCTGACCGACAGCGACCGGTCCCGGTCCGGCCCCGATCCCCTCCAACCCATGTTCGATGGCCGCGGCGGTGACCGTTGACGCGCGACCGGCCGCCTCGAGCAGAGGTGTTCCCCAGGCCAGTTCCGCAGTCAGCGTCGCCGAGTGGGTGCAGCCGGTCCCGTGAGTCGCGGTACCGGCAACCCAGGTCACCGGGATCTCGTGAAACTCCGCGCCGTCGAAGAGCAGATCTGCACCGCCGCCGTCGCCGCCGGTGATCAGCACCGCAGCCGCTCCTCGAGCCACGATCCGCTCGGCGAGCTCACGCCGATCCCCGCTGCTTCCCGCCAGCACTCCGGCCTCGGCAAGATTCGGCGTCACCACGGTCGCGAGCGGCAACAGGCGCGCAATCAGCACCTCGATCGCCTCGGGATCGAGCAAGAGGGCTCCGGTGCTCGCCTGAAGCACCGGGTCAACGACCACTGGCGTGGGATGAGCCTGGAGAAAATCCGCCACTAGCGTGATGATCTCCGCCGACAGCAGCGCCCCGGTCTTGGCCGCATCCACGCCGATATCGCTCTGGACGGCCTCCAGCTGCGCAGTGATGATCCAGGCCGGCAGCTGGTGGGTCGCAAGGATCGCCTCAGTGTTCTGCGCGGTGACACCGACGATCGCGGTCATCCCATGGCAGCCCGCGGCTGCGAAGGCTTTGAGATCGGCCTGGATGCCGGCGCCGCCGCCTGAATCCGAGGTCGCGATGGTCAGGCAGCGCGGCGGAGTCACCCGCCCATCCTAGAGGGAGCCCGCGTGGACCCTCAGCTGGCGACCTGGCGTGCCAGGTCGGGCGTGCGCGCGATCACCGGTGTGCGCGCCGTCTCGTCGAACACCACGAACCGGTTCTTACCTTGACGCTTTGCGAGGTACATGGCCATGTCGGCGCGGCGCATGAGTTCCTCAGGTTCCGGCGCGTCAGCCGGATCGTCCACCACGGCCACGCCGACACTGGCGCCGATGGTCACCATCGCGTCGCCGATGGGAATGGGCCGGTGCAGTGTCTCGATGATCCGGTCCGCGACCACTGATGCGTCACTCTTGTGGCGCATGCCGTCGAGCAGCATGCCGAACTCGTCGCCACCGATTCTCGCGGCGAGATCGAGCTTGCGCACCTGCACCCGAAGACGCGCGGCAACCGCGCTGAGCACACGGTCGCCGACGGCGTGCCCGAACGTGTCGTTGATTTCCTTGAACCCGTCGAGGTCGATGAACATGACCGCGATCGGGCGCTGCGTCTCCGCGAGCTGGCCGAGCGACTTGGTGACCGTCTCAATGAAGAGCGAGCGGTTCGCGATCTGGGTGAGCGGGTCGTAGAAAGCGCGGCGCGCGAGCTCCGCCTTTTCGACAGACATCGCCTTGATGGCCTCGGCAAGTTGCCCGTTCTCAAGCGCGACGCTGATGAGCCCCGCGACCGTGGTGAGCAGACTCTGCTCGTGCACGCCCAGCTTCACGTTGTCGCGTATCGGATCGAGGAGCAGCAACATTCCCTGCGGTCCCTCGAGACCCCGGAGCACGACGATGGTGCCCGCACTCGCCGACCGTTCCGCCAGCGCAAGACCGAGCGACTGGTCACGCGCGACCGCACCGCTGAGGATGGCCGTGGTGCGCAATTCGTTGAGCACTTCCTGCTCCGCGAACGTGAGTTCAGAGGTGAGCAGCGCTGCATGCTCGTCGTCGCCGGTGGAGACGAAACGCACTGCGGGGCCACGCACTTCCGGAATGACCACGAGCTCCGCACGAGCGACGCCGAACATCTTGGTGACGCCGTTGAGCAGCTCACCGGCGCGCTCGCCGAGCTGCTGGCTCGAGTGCAGAATTTCCGTTGTGCGATAGAGGAATTCGTTGCGGTCCGCACGGCGCTGACTCTCACCGGCAGCAAGTTGCCCGGCAAGCACGAGAATGATCGGCGGCACGAGTGCGATCGCGAGCACCGGCCGCGTGGTGAAGACCAGCAGCGCCACGATTCCGAGTGACGCGTTGGTCGTGGTGGCGACCACCTGAAAGAGGTAGGCGCGGAGGATCTCCCCGAGACGGATCCGTCCTTGCATGAGCGTGATGCCGATGTTGAGCGCGATCGGGTAGATGAACCCTCCGGCGACGATCATCGCTATTGCGACTCCGAGCAGACTGCGCGATGCGAGCGGGTCAGACGCCACCGGCCCGACAGCCTTGAAGACGAGCACCGCCACTGCGATGTACAGCACATCGAGCGTTGCGTTGGCAAAGTCCTTGACCCAGCGAATGCGTCGTCGTCGCGTCCAGCTTGCCAGCAACACGCCAACGACATAGCAGCCGAGCAACTGATGCGGATCGACGAGAAACAACCCCACCACGAGGGGGATCTCGGTGAGCGAGAGCGTCGATACCTCGCGGTGCACACGCACCTGCACCCAGAGGAGGCTCGTCGCGTAAAACATGGCCAGCTCGACCCACCACGGGATGGCGTCCATCGTCGTCGTTCGCTGCACGCCCTGCAATGGCAACAGCCAGAGGGCCGCGCCGATCACGCCGAGGAAAATCGAGAAGATGACCAGTCGCCAGGGGCCGTTCAGCCTGCCCACGCGGGCGCGTGCTCGTGCCATGAAGACCGGTGCATGCGCCACCGTCATCTCACTCATCGCACATCACGAAGTGCCTTTCCCCTGAACAACTCGTACACGACCTCCTGTCGGTCCCGTCAGCCCCCGCCGAACTGGCTGCTCGATTGTGTCGCGACATCTGTCCGCCTCTGTCCACGGGACAGTCACAGCGTGGTAACGACACCGGAACGACGATGTAAGACCTGAACTTGCCATGTGGTCCCCGACGTGTCCGTCGTTGTCACATAGCTTCGACGCATGACAAACACAGCCGAGCCACTGACCACCCCTGCTCCAGCGCCTCCACCACCGTCATATGTTCGGCGGCACCCCATCCTTGCGGGCTTTGCCGTGCTGTCAGGTCTTTCGCTGTTCTCGGCGCTGTGGCCGCTGAGCGCGGTCGTGATCACGCTCGCAGTCGCCGGTCACGCCACCGGGCTCGATCGCGTCGCGTGGTCGCTCGCCAAGCGCGCGGCGGTGCGCGTCAGGGCCGCGCTGCGAGATCACGCCCCGTCGGCCCCGTCGGCGCCGTCACCGTCACCGACCACTCCGGAGCCGGTGGCTTCTCCGGTACCGACGCCCCACCGCGAAGCACACTCGCCGGCTACTCCCTCGGTCACGCGCCGGCGGCCTTCCGCGAAGTCCCCCGCTCCACACCGGGCCGAGCCTGCGCGGCATCCGAGAGCATCCGAACCTCGCGTGGGAGCCGGCATCGACGGACCGGGTCTCTAAGGGCCTGTGCGTCCGGGCCCCTGCCTGGTCCTACGCCAGTCGCGCCCGTGCGGCGCGCAAGCGTCCCAGTGATGTTTCGTTGCCCAGGAACACCATCGATTCAATGACCGGCAGCCCGGCTGGGACACCGAGGATGGCGACGTAGACGACGCGAAATGCGTCTCGCGCCTTCACACCGGCAGCCTCCGCGATGTCGGAGATGCGCATGCGCAATTCGACGGCCTCGGGGTCCTTGATGCCGTCTCGTTCGACGACCTCGATGCAGGCATCGAGAATTGCCGCCGCGGTGCCCGCGTCGACCTTCTTGGGTGGGAACTCGACCGACGGATCCGGAGCCAGATCGCCCAGGAGCGGCGCGCACAGGCGGGTGGCGTCGGCCAGCGTGACCATGCGCTCACGCAGCATCGGAATCAACGATCGCCGCGTCTCCTTGCTCGTGCCCATGAGCGGAAACTCGAGGGCCTCGACCAGCGCCTCGACCTCCATGCGGCGTATGTGGACGCCATTGAGGTCGTCGAGTCGCTTCGGATCGAAGATCGCCGGGGCCGCATTGACGCGGACCAGACTGAACCGCTCGCACAGCTGCTCGGGAGTGAACACCTCCTCCTCGTCGCCCGACGACCAGCCGAGCAGCGCCATGGCGTTCACGATCGCGGCGGGCAGGTATCCGAGCTCACCGTACTCGAGCACATTGCGAGCGCCTCGTCGCTTGCTCAGCTTCTGGTGGTCGGGGCCGAGCACGGTCGGCACATGCGCGAATCGCGGCGGCGTCCACCCGA
This sequence comes from Candidatus Dormiibacterota bacterium, assembly GCA_041691155.1. Lineage (GTDB taxonomy): Bacteria > Chloroflexota > Dormibacteria > Aeolococcales > Aeolococcaceae > Palsa-851. The sequence continues at coordinate 245,380 of JBEPVD010000001.1, forward strand.
ACGCCGAGTACAGCGCCAAGTGCTTCGGCGTGGAGGGGATCCACTCCTCAGATCGGATGACGTCGGTGATCTCCATGAGGTGGTCGTCGACCACCACGGCGAGGTGATACGTGGGGAACCCGTCCGACTTGAGGAGGACCTGGTCGTCGATCTCCGCGTTTTCGAAAGTCACCGTGCCTCGCACCAGGTCATCCCATGACGTCACTCCCTCCGGCATGTGCAGCCGGACCACGGCCGCCATTCCACCGGCGATCTCCTCCGGAACCTCCACGCGGCCGAGGCAGCGGCGGTCGTATCGCGTCGGCTCTTTGTTCGCGCGCTGAGCGTCGCGCATCGCCGCCAGCCGGGCGGGAGTGCAGGTGCACCAGTACGCGCTGCCGGAGGCGACGAGCTGCTCGGCGTAGGCGCGGTATTTGGTGATGCGCAGTGACTGGATGTACGGATCGTGGGGACCACCGATCTCGGGCCCTTCGTCCCACTGCAAACCGAGCCAGCTCAGGGTCTCGAGGATCAGTGCCTCGGTGTCCGGGATATAGCGCTCCTGGTCGGTGTCCTCGATGCGAAGGATGAAGTCGCCGCCCGCGTGCCGGGCAGCCAGCCAGGCGAAGAGCGCCGTGCGCACCGAACCGAAGTGGAGCGCCCCGGTCGGTGAGGGCGCGAAACGGGTCCGAACCCGCGCCCCGGCGCCGGCATCCGCGATCGGCGACAACTTATTTCGGGGCGAAGAGGACGAGGGTCAGAACCGTCCAGGCCAGCAGCCCGAGAATCAGCATCGGCGCGTCCAGATTCGAGACCACCACGCTCATCACGCGCGGGGAGCCACCACCACCAGCCGCCGTCGTTGCTTCGCCGACCCGGATGACGCCCGGGGGCTTGCCGACGTCTGCCATGCCCCAGGGGGGCGGCGGCGCCAGCGGCGTACCGCGAGGCGTGATGTGCACCTGCTCGTTCTGACGGTGCAACTTCTCCTCGTAGAGGATGCCTGCGATCAGGAACGTCCCCAGGGCTCCGGTTCCGAGGCCCATCAGGATCAGGATGATCCCGAGCGCGGTGTTCAGGTAGTCGTTGTAGACATGGCCGCCCAACAGGTCCAGGATGCCGCCGACGATGAGCGCGACGGACACGAGGCCGAAACCGACAGTCTTGCCGACAATCTCTCGGACTGGCATCACGCGAGTATACCGGCGCGCTCATCTGCGTTCGCGGCCGACGACGCGCACGATGCGCGAACCTAAGATTGGCGATCGCGCCCGCATCGTCTAGCGGTTAGGACACCACCCTTTCAAGGTGGGAACCGGGGTTCGACTCCCCGTGCGGGTAGACCGGCGCCACTGTCGCTACGCGGGGTTCGGGATGCCGCGTCGTCGCGTCGTTCCCCATCAGGCTGAGGAGACCTCTGCCGCGGGCGGGTTGAGATTGCGAATCGTCGCGACGGAGAGGAGTCCTGCCGCAGCGCACACCACTGCCGCGATCAGGGCGGCGCGCTGAAAACCCGACTCAAACACTGACGGATGAAGATAGCTGTCGCCGGTGATCCCGGCCAGCGCCGGAAGCAGCGCAACCGCGAGCAGGCTTCCGCTACGTGCCACGGTGTTGTTGACGGCCGACGCAAGCCCGGTCTTGTCCTCGGGCGCTGACGAAAGGGCTGTGGCGGTCAGCGGCGCAACCGTGATCGACAGCCCGAACCCGAAGAGCAGGACCGCCGGCAGCACCTCGAGCAGATAGTTCCCTGACGCGCCGACTCGTATGAACAGGAGCATCCCGACGGCCACGATCAGCGGGCCCACGGTCATCTGCAGCCGGGGGCCGATCCGGGCCGACAGACTTCCCGAGCGTGATGACAGCGCGAACATCAGGAAGGTGACCGGTAGCACTGAGGCACCGGCTTCGGTTGGGCTGTAATGCGAGACCTGCTGCAATTCGATCGGTAGCAGAAAGAAAATGCCGCCGAGCATTCCGTAGATGAGCAGTGTGACCACATTGGTCGCGCTGAACTGGCGTGATCGGAAAATCGAGAGCGGCACAATCGGCGCCCGGACGTGCAGCTCGACGAATATGAACATCACCAGCGCGACCACCCCAATGCTGATGGCGCCAATGACCAACGGCGAATCCCACTTGCCGCCGGTGCCCTCGATGAGCCCATAGGAGACGCCGACCAAGGCCAGCACCGTGAGTGCACTGCCGATCACGTCGATGTATCCCGTCGCTGACGGGTCTTTTGATTCGGGAATCTGGCGAAGCGCGATGAAGATCACGGCCACCGCGATCGGAGCATTGATGAGAAAGATCAGGCGCCAGGAGACCGCCGATATCAGGAATCCGCCGACGAACGGACCGAGCGCGGTGGCAACGCCGCCGAGCCCGGACCACGCGCCGATGACACGTCCGCGCTCTGAACGCACGAAGGATGCCTCGAGAATTGCCAGGCTCCCCGGGGTCAGCAGCGCGCCACCGACGCCCTGCAGGACACGCGCGGCAATCAGCAGTTCGATGTTCGGCGCCGTCGCGCATATCAACGAGGCGACTGCAAACCAGGTGACGCCGATGACGAATAGCCGGCGGCGACCGAAGCGATCACTCAGTGCCCCGGAGAGGAGGAGCAACCCCGCGAGCGACAGCAGATACCCGACCGAGAGCCACTGCAGACCGCCGATCGTCGAGTGAAACTCGCGCCCGATGGTTGGCTGTGCGATACCCACGACGGTCGCGTCGAGCTGCGCCATCGAGCTGCCGAGGACGGTCGCGATGAGGACCCAGCGCCCCCGGGGAGTCGAGAGGTGTAGACCGGCAGACGTTCCCATGCCGGAAGGCCCGACTGAGCCCGCTTCAGTCACCCCACTCGACGTCACCGAAGTAGCCGGCGGGCTGCGGGTGACGTTGGTAGGCGTCGACACCCGCTCGGCTCGCGGCGATCGTGGTGACCGTTCCGTGCCCGGGGAGGACGACCGTCTCCTCGGGGAGCGGGAGCAACTTCGCGGTGATGCTGGCGATGAGCGTCTCGAGGTCGCCGCGGGCACTGGTCTTGCCTGGGCCGCCGTTGAACAGCGTGTCGCCCGTGATGACCACGCGCCCGACGCGAAGCGAGATGCTCCCCGGCGTGTGGCCGGGCGTGTGGATGACAGTGATCCGCGCGCTCCCGACAGTGACCTCGGCGCCGTCGTCGAGCCTTCCGTCGATCCGCTCCTCGGGGATCTTGATCTCGCTCGCCCCCACCAGGACAGGCGCGCCGGTCGCCGCGCGAACCGCGTCGTAGGTCATCCAGTGATCGGGATGCCAGTGGGTCGCGATCACGGTGGTCACGCCGCCTTCGGCCGCGATCGCGGCAAGCAAGGGGCCTTCCTCGAGCGGCATATCCACCAGCAGACCGAGGCCGGCGGCCACGTCGCGCACCACGTACGCGTTGTTGCCGTACGGCCCCATTGGGCCGATCTTCACGACGCGAATGTCACCGTCCTCGAAGACGGTGATTTCAGCCTCGGGCACGCGCCGTGGTCTTGACCGGCCGTTGAGCGGCTGCGGGTTGCTTCGCGGAGGGCTTGACTGGGCTCTTGTCTGCCGCGGTCTTGGCCGACGCCTTCCTGGCAGCGGGTTTCGCCGCGGCCTCAGCACGCATCGCCGCCTTGAAGGCTCGTTTCTGCGCCTGGTACTGCTCGCGCTCGGCGACCGTCCTCACGTCGGCGAGCGTGGGCCAGTCCGGCGCCACAGTCTCCCAGCCCGGTGGCTTTGTTCCCAGATGTTTGGCGACGACACCGACCATGATCCGCGCCTTGGCGGCGCCGAAGCCCGGGAGGGCGGCAAACCGTTTTTGCAGATCCCTGGCGTCGGCAGCTTCGGTCCAGATGCGCGTGGTGTCTCCGCCGTACTCCGTCGAGATGGCTTGACAGAGCCCGTAGACGCGCTGAGCCATGCTGACAGGGAACCGATGCAGCGCCGGTGGCGTCCGGAAGGCGGTCTCGACGGTGGTCGGATCCATGCGCGCGACCTCGCTCGGATCGATCGTTCCGAGACGCTCGCGCATCCGCAACGGGCCCTGGAACGCCCACTCGATCGGGATCTGCTGATCGAGGCAGAATCCGATCAACAGCGCTGTGGGATCTTCGCTGACGAGGCGATCCGCCGCGGCGTCGCCCGTCCACTCGAGGATGGGGCTGTTGACGGCAGTTTTGGCCACGCGTGTACGGTACCGCGCCGTGCGCCGGGACTGAGGCACCCACGCCCGACAGGTACACTCGGCGCATGTCGTGGCTCGGTCGCCTTTTCGGGTCGAAGCCACCGACCGCGCAGCCGAACAGCGTGGTCGTGGCGAACGACCTCGTGTCGCCGCTGACCGCCAACGGGGCCGAACTCACCACCGCAGTCGACACGGCTCTTCGCGCCTACCTGGACGCCCAGGCCAAAGCGCTTGCTGCCGGCGAGCCCGAGCGCATCCCCTTCTGGCTCCGACGGGACGCGGAACACGCGGGTGATCTCGAGGACGAGTGGCGCGATCGCGTGATCCAGCGCCGGGCTGCCGAGGAAGAGGCGCACTGATTCGGGCACGGCTCGGCCTCTGACGATGCGCGCCTTGGCGTTCAAGGATTTCGGTGAGGTTGCACTCGTCGACATCCCCAAACCCGGTCTCGAGGAGCCTGGTGACGCGCTCGTGCGGGTCACGACGACCGCCATCTGCGGCAGCGATCTCCATGTGGTGCACGGGCGCATCCCTGGGATGAGCCCGGGCGGCATCCTCGGCCACGAGTTCGTGGGCGTCGTGGAAGCGGTCGGCGCAGGTGCCGGGCGGTTCCGCGAAGGGGATCGAGTAGTGGGCTCGTTCACGATCCCCTGCGGTGCGTGTTGGTACTGCGAGCGACGTCTGTTCAGCAGGTGCCCCGATCAGCGTGTGTTCGGCTACGGCTCATTCTTTGGTGACATCCCCGGAGCGCAGGCCGAGTACGTACGAGTGCCGAGTGCAGACCTGGTGCTCCACGGCATCGACGCGGCGCTAACCGATGAGCAAGCACTCTTCGTCGGCGACATCTTCACCACCGGGTACGACTGCGCGATCGAAGCCCGAATCGAGAAGGGCGATATCGTCACGGTCGTGGGCTGCGGTCCTGTCGGACTCATGGCCATCCTCGCCGCACGCGGATTCGAGCCCGAAACCATCTACGCAGTGGACACCGTGTCCCAACGTCTCGAGATGGCACAGACCCTCGGCGCGATTCCGGTGGACGCGGGCGAGGTCCACGTCCCCAGCTTCATCCAGGATCACACTGGTGGCCGCGGCGCTGACGCGGTGCTCGAGTGCGTGGGACTGGCTCCGGCGTTGCTGGACTGCATCGACATCGCGCGAGCCGGTGGTCGCATCAGCGTGATCGGTGTCCACAGCGACCAGGAGCTCGCGCTACCGCTCAACACCACGTTCGTGAAAGCCATCGATCTGAAGTTCTGCGGTACCGCGAACATCATCGGGAGGTGGGACGAATCGATGGCGATGATCACAGGCGGCATTGCGCACCCGGACGCGATCATCTCGCACCGCATGAAGCTCGACGACGGAGTCCGCGGCTACGAACTGTTTCAGCGACGAGAAGCGCTGAAGGTCGTCCTCACCCCGTAATCCGGCCGCCCGAAGCGTCGATGGCGCAAACCACGAGCGCTGCGGTCGCGGACCGGGCTGCTCAGGCAGCCTCGACCGGTGTTCCTGGAAACACGTTCACCTCCAGGAGATCCATCTCCATGCGCGCCGGCTCGGCGGGGAGCGTCGCCCCTGCAGCGTCGAAGGCGGCTCGGAGCACGGGGTGCACACGCTCCTCGATGAACCGGTCGCACGCCTCGCGCGACTCCCAGATGTCGATGTATCGCAAGCCGCCTTCGATTCGGACCACGGCGTGCAGGACGCACCCGGCGGCCGGCTCGGTTCCCACTCCCTCACTGATCCTTGCGTAGATGTCGGTGTTGATCGGCAGATCCTGCGTGAACGCGTACATCGGATTCTCCTGGCGTTGGTTAGATCCTAGCGAGACTAGGATGAATATTGTGATGCTAGGATAAACCTGTGGCACCTGTCAAGAGCCGCCGGCCGTATCGGTCGCGACTCCGCGCCGAGCAGGCAGCGCAGACGCGGCTGCGAATCCTGGAATCGGCAGGGATGCTCTTCGCGGAGCGCGGGTACGCGGCGACCACCATCGACGCCATTGCCGCCAGCGCAGGTGTTGCCGTGGACACCGTTTACGCCACATTTGGCACGAAGAAGGGAATCATCTCCGCGGTCATCGACCTTCGCGTCACCGGGAGCGGGGAAGGGTCCGACGTCCTTGTGGGCGAGGGTCCCCGCGCCATGCGATCGGTCACGGATCAGCGCGCGATGATCGTCGGGTTCTCCGCGGACATCGCCGCGCGGATCGAACGTGTCCGCCCGATCGACGACGTCATGCGGAGCGCGGCCGAGGTCGATCCCGACATCGCGGAGCTGCGCGCCCGGATGCAGGAGAACCGCTTCAGCAAGCTGACGACATTCGTCGAGTGGGTTGCCGCGAACGGCCCGCTGCGCGACGACATGGACGCTGATGAGGCAACGACCATTGTGTGGACACTCACCGGTCCGGACGTGAACCGCCTGCTCCGCGACGTGCGCGGCTGGTCCTCGCAGCGCTATGTCGAGTGGCTGACGACGACCCTGCTTCGGCTGCTGCTCCCGTAGATCAGGATCGACGCATACGCAACGTGGTCCCAGGGGAAGGAGTCGAACCTTCGGTACACGGTTTTACAGACCGCTGCCTTGACCACTTGGCTACCCTGGGCCGCCGGTAAGGATACGGGCGCGCTGCAGCCTCAGCGGCGTGTGAGCGGGAGCATCGCCCGCAGGGGGGGATCCTCCAGGTAGCGCTGCACCACCACGAGCGCCTCAGCCGGCCCGCCCACAAGCGAGTCGGCGAACCAGCCGCCGTCGTATGGGGAGTCGACCGCCCGCAGCATCGTCGCGGCAGGCTGGTGCTTCGGCGGTGGGGCGTCGGGCACGAGTTTGTAGCCAAGGATTACCCGGTTCCCGACCTTCGCGATGCCGACTGAATCGATCGTCGCCCAGCGGGTCAGGCTGCTGTAGGGGTATTGACGCAGAATCACACCGTCGCGGGTGAGTTCGAGCGCCGGCCGGAGGATCACCGCGGTCGTGCCCAGCCCCACGAGCGGGGCCGCCATGATGAACCAGCCGATCGTCGCGCCGATCAGCAGGCAGATCACGCCGGCGGCCTCGGTCACGGCCATGAGCGGCAGGACCAGCGCGACCGGACGGCGTGCCCGAAAGACGATCCGACCACGGCGGAGCGCAAGCGCTGACGGGAGCTCGGCAGGGCCGCGGGCAGCGGTCATCGGATCGATCGTAGCCGTGCCTGCCATCCTTCCCGGGTGGCCCTCGACATCTTCTCCGTAGTAGGCGGGATCGGACTCGCCGTGGTCGGATTCGCCATCGTGATCCTGATCTGCGTCGTGATCCTCCGCCTGCTCGCTGCCGTCCTGCCCTCGTACGAGGGTCGGACGGCCGTGGCCGGAACTGCGGAACCGGGTGACGCCATTACGGCCGAGCAGGATGTGAGCGCCCCGGAGGCGGCCGCGCTCGTCGAATCGGATCCCCCGTCGACCGAGTGACCGATAGGGGTTGCGCTCCCCGCCCCTGACGGTCTAGGATACATAAGCGATCCTTTATGAAAGATTCCTTTATGAGTTCTGACGCGCCGGTGCGGCCGCCGCGTCGAGCGCTCCCCGGCAGCATCGCTGTCGGGGCGAGCGACCTTTCTGTCCACTTCGAAGGTCTGGCGAACCCCACGCGGCTGCTCATCGTCGAGCGCCTCGCCGCCACCCTCGAGATGCGGGTATCGGAGCTGGCGGACTTCTGCCAGGTGAGCCAGCCGCGAATGAGCTGGCACCTGCGCATCCTCCGCAAGGCCGAGGTCATCCGCACGCGTCGGGAGGGACGCGAGGTGTTCTGCCGTCTCGATCGCGAGGCCATCGCCTCCCACTTCAAGAGCTTTTCCCGGCTGATCGCTGTCGCAGGGACACCGGCCGAGACTCCATCAACAACATCGGTACACGAGGGCGCGTCGTGAGCAAGAAAGTCAGAGTCGCGATCATCGGCGTGGGTAACTGCGCCTCGTCGTTCGTGCAAGGGCTCGAGTACTACAAACACGCCGATCCGAATGACCGCGTGCCTGGACTCATGCACGTGAATCTCGGCGGCTATCACATCTCCGATATCGAGATTTCGGCGGCGTTCGACATCGACAAGGAGAAGGTCGGCAAGGACGTTTCGGAGGCGATCTTCAGCGGGCTGAACAACACCGTGAAGTTCAGCGACGTGCCGAAGTTGAACATTCCCGTGCAGCGCGGGATGACGCATGACGGGCTCGGGAAGTACCTCTCCGAAGTCATCACCAAGGCGCCGGGGTCCACGGTGGACATCGCGCAGGTCCTCAAGGACACCGGTACCGACGTCGTCGTCAACTACCTGCCGGTCGGCAGTGAGGCCGCAACCCGTTGGTACACCGAACAGATCCTCGAGGCGCCGTGCGCGATGGTCAACTGCATGCCGGTGTTCATCGCCCGCGAGGACTACTGGCAGGCGCGCTTCCGGAAGGCCGGTGTGCCGATCATCGGCGATGACATCAAGTCGCAGGTCGGCGCGACCATTGTCCACCGGGTGCTGACCCACCTCTTCCGCGACCGCGGCGTCGAACTCACCAATACATACCAACTCAACTTCGGTGGCAACACCGACTTCCTCAACATGCTCGAGCGCGAGCGTTTGATGAGCAAGAAGATCAGCAAGACCAACAGTGTCCAGTCGCAACTTGAGACGCCGCTCGAGAAGGACCACATCCACATCGGGCCGTCGGACTACGTGCCGTGGCTCAACGACCGCAAGTGGGCATTCATCCGCCTCGAGGGCAAGTCGTTCGGCGATGTGCCGCTCAACGTCGAGTTGAAGCTCGAAGTGCACGACTCGCCGAACAGCGCGGGGATCGTGATCGACGCAGTGCGCTGCTGCAAGCTCGGCCTCGACCGTGGCCTGAGCGGCACGCTGGAAGGCCCGTCCTCCTACTTCATGAAGTCTCCACCCGTCCAGGTGTCCGACGATCGGGCACATCAGGCGACCGAGGAGTACATCGCCGGGGTTGAGACCAGTGGAGGACATCGCAACGGACGCGCCGCCGAGGTGCTGCCCGACGCTGCGGAGGCGGAACCCGCCACACCCGCGACGAACTAGCGCGCAGGCCGGACGAGGAAGCACCCGAGTGGTACAGGCTGGCGAGGTGGTGCTGAAAGCGCGCGCCGGTCAGCGCGAGGAACGAGACAGTGTCCTGCCGTATTACGCGTATCGGGCTGCTGAGGCGCTGATCGGCCGGCTGCCGCAAAAGACGTCGTACTGGCTCGGCGACCGCGCCGCCGACCTCATGCTCGCGACCGCGCCGGGGCGCTTCGACGGGCTGCGCGACAACCTCCGTCATGTGGTGCCGACCATCAGCGATCGCGCGATGAAGCGACTCGTGAAGCGCAACGTGCGCAACATCACACACGGCTGGGTGGACGTCATGGAGATGTCGTTCGCGCGCACCGACCTGCCGTCGCGGATCGACATCGAGACCCTCTATCATTTCGAAGATGCGATCGTGCGCGGCAACGGCGTGATCGTTGCCTCCATGCACTTCGGCTCCTGGGAAGTCGGGATCGCCGGCTGGAACAAGATGGGGCACAAGATGGCGCTGCTCGCCGAGGTGCTGCGCCCGCGCCGGCTCTTCGACCGCGTGATCGGATCGCGCGGGGCCCAGGGCGTGCAGGTCATTCCCATCGACACCAAGGCAATGCGCGAAGGTGATCCACAGGTTGCGCGAAGGCTTGGCGCTGCGTCGATGCGCGAAGTGTTCAAGGTGCTCCGCTCCGGCGGGGTGGTGGCGATGGCATTGGACCGCGATCTCATCGGCAATGGCGAGCCGCTCGAGTTCTTCGGGCAGCCGGCGCCGATCCCCATCGGGGCGGTCGAAATCGCGCTCCGGGCCGGTGCGGCGATCGTGCCGATCGTCCTGTTCCGCAACAAGTACCGAGTCCACGCCGTGGTCTCTCCGGAACTCCAGTATTCCGTGGATGCGCCAAGGGATGCCGAGGTGCGTAAGACTGCACAGATGTTGCTGCGTATCTTCGAGGACGCCATCCGCGAGTACCCCGAGCAGTGGCACGTCCTCGACCCCATCTGGCCGGCGGTCGCTGCGGGATGAAGATCTGCCTGGTCTCGCCATACGACTTCATGCACCCGGGCGGTGTGACCGAGCATGTGCGGCACCTCTCCGCGAAGCTGCGGGCCCGGGGGCATGACGTGACCGTGCTGGCCCCCTCAAGCCGGGTTGGCGATGATCACGGCATTCCCGGCTACGTGCGCATCGGCCGCAGCGTCCCGGTGCGCACCAACGGTTCGGTGGCGCGCATCGCGCTGTCGTTCCATCTGGTGCGTCGCGTCCGCGCGCTGCTCGACGAGAACGCCTTTGACGTCGTGCATTATCACGAGCCGCTGGTCCCGTCGCTGCCGATCACCGTCCTGCGCTTTCACAGTGGCGCGAACGTCGGGACGTTCCACGCGATGGCTCGACGCAACCTCGGGTACTACTACGGCCGGCCGTTCCTCAAACGCTACTTCAACCGGTTGCATGCGCATGTCGCGGTGAGCATCCCGGCGCGCGACTTCATCGCCCGTTATTTCGAAGGTGAGTATCGGATCGTCCCGAACGGTATCGACTGCGCCCGGTTCAATCCGCAGCACGCACCGATCGACGAGCTGCGCACCACCGGGAAATCGACGATCCTGTTCGTCGGCAGGCTGGAGTCGCGCAAGGGTCTGCCGACATTGCTCGAGGCGTACGGGCAACTGCGGCGCGAGCGCGGTGACGCGCGCCTTGTCGTCGTCGGCGACGGGCCGATGCGCTGGGGGTACGAAAGCCAGGTCGCGGCGATGGGGATCCCTGACGTCGAATTCGCCGGTCGCGTTTCGTCGGAGCTCCTCCCACGGTATTACGCGTCAGCCGATGTGTTCTGCGCCCCGGCGACCGGTGGCGAGAGTTTCGGCATCGTGCTCCTCGAAGCGATGGCCAGTGGTGTCCCGGTGATTGCGTCATCGATCCCAGGATTCAGCAGCGTCGTCTCGCACGACGTCGATGGCGTCCTCGTTCCGCCGCGCAACACCAACGAATGGGCTGCGGCGTTGAGTACGTTGCTCGACGATGCGCCGCGCCGGCAGGCGATGAGCGCTCGCGGTCTCGCGAAAGCGCAGCTGTACGACTGGGAGCACGTGGTCGACGAAGTTCTTGAGGTGTACAGAGTCGCGCGCGAACGCGCCGCTGGGAGCACGGTGGCAACGAATGTTCACGTCCAGGTTCCAGGACTGGGTTAGGCGCGGGGCGCGGCACGTCGTGCCTGCGCTCCGCGTGCTGCGGCTGACGCCGAACATCCTCACCATGCTCGGCTTGTTGATTTGTGCCGGCTCGGGTGTCCTGATCGCGTTCGGGTATCTGCTCCCCGGCGGCCTGTTGCTGCTGATCGCCAGCGGCTTCGACATCCTCGACGGCGCGCTCGCACGCGTCAGCGGTCGCGAACAGCGCTACGGGGCGTTCCTTGACTCCACCGTCGACCGCTACGCGGAGGCGATCACCGCGATTTCCTTGTTGTTTTTTTTCATCTTTCACGGCCACCACACGCTGGAACCGATGCTGGTCGTCTTCGCACTAACCGGGTCGCTGCTGGTGTCGTACGTCAGAGCACGCGCACAGTCGCTCGGGTTCAACTGCAACGGCGGCTTGCTTGCGCGCCCCGAACGCGTCGTGATCACCGTCATCGGCCTGGTCATCGCCCCACTGCTGGTCCCGGCTCTGTGGATCCTCGCGGTCCTGACCAACGTCACCGCAGTGCAGCGGATCTGGGTGGTGTGGCAGCAAGCGCGCCGCACACCGACCGACAGCCGACCAGCCGCGAGCGCCGCGGCCCCCGTGCCTCGAACGATTCAAGGCAGCGAAACGTCGAGTTGAGGGTCTTCTGGCACACGGTCGCGCCGGATCTCGAAGTGCAGGTGCGGCCCAGTGGCATTGCCCGTTGATCCGACCGTGCCGATGACCTCATCGCCGGTCACTGCTTCACCGTCCACGACCGCCACCGTGTCGAGGTGCCCGTAGAGACTGCTGAGGCCGCCGCCGTGATCGATGATCACGTGCAGACCGTAGCCGGTCGTCGACTCGACGACGGTGGCGACGCCGGGAAGCGTCGCCATCACCCAGGTACCGCGCGGAGCAGCGAGGTCGATGCCCGAATGCCAGTGGCCGCCTGGACAGGCAAGGTCAACGGTTTCAAGCCTGAAGCTGGTACAGCCAAAACCCTGGGATATCCACGAGTGCTCCAATGGTTTGACGAACGCTGCTCCTGAGGCCGATGTCACCACCGCGCCGCCAGCAAGCACGCTGCCACCACAGAGTCCGACGCCGAGGACCGCGGTCAACACGACCATCGAGCGCATCACAGTACGCTCCGGTGGCGCACGACGCGATGTGCCGGCGTGATGACCCGATGCATCGAGCGCTGCAGATGTCGAGCCGCGGTGTGCGCACGCGTTTCAACATGCGTTGCGGCGTGGAGCGTGCCCGGAACCTTGAGGACGATCCAGAGGATCGCCAGCGCAAAGATGGTTCCGGCAATGCCTCCGCCGGCCCCGAAGCCGAGGGCCGTCGCGACGCGAAGGATGATCAGCTGCACCGACTGCATGAACAGCGCCACCGTGAACAGGTGCACCCAGGTGTGCGCGTAGCGTCGGGTGTCAGGAAGTACCGAACAGAGTGCGGCGAACGGTGCCAGCACGATCAGGACGGCAAGCATCGCCGTACGTATCACATACGACAGGACGAGGATCACCACCGCGACCACGACACCGAGCGAAAACATGGCGTGAAACAGATCCTGCGAGCCCTGGATCACCGAAACGGTGGCGTTGCTCATCGCAGGTGACCAGGGAAGCGTGTCCATCGTCAGCGGTCCACCGAGCGATTGCGTCACGCCGCCGATCGCGTTGTTCAGGTCGACCGCCATCTGGATGAAGTAGATCGAGCCGTGCACCATGACCAAGGCGGCGATCACCCGCGGGATGACGACATGCAGCGCGTACCTCGCCTGGATCGATCTCTCGAAAATGCTGCGCATCGACGAGTACACCAGCACCCCACCGACCAGGATATCCGCCGTCAACGCCAGCGTTCCATTCAGATGCGAGATCGCGGGGTTCGCCGTGAGAGGTCGAGCAGCAGCGGCGGTCGGATCCGTAGTGCTGAACAGATAGCGACTGAGTTCCGCGTTGAGGTCCATGCGTGCTGTCGCGATGAAGTGCGACAGCACGCCCGTCAGCAGTTGCAGGATCGTGCCGAGTGGGTCGCGAAGTCCCTGCACGATCCCGATCACCGACTGCACCGACTCGTTCAGTGAATCGTCGCGGGGACGCTGGCGATGAGCGCGTGGGTCAGCGTGCCTGCTACTTCAACACCGATGGTGCCGAAAACGATGCGGCCGATCCACTTCTTGGCCTGCGCGACGCTCGACGGATCGACGGCGACAATTTTGTACATGAAGGCGATGAGGAAAGCGAGGGCGCCGACGCTGGCGAGCAGGCCTTGCGCGATGAGGATCCAGTTGTCGATGAGCGCCTTGAGTTGAACCACGATGGGCGACCTCCGATGCGTGCGTTTCGGTATTCGGTCGCCCCTCCGGCCGTTCCGGATTCAGAGTCCGGACAGCGGACAGACTATACGGATTTGTGTAGGTGTGTCAAGTCCGGATAGGGTCACGGGTTCGATTCACAGCGGGATGCTGTACACATGTTCTATAATCTGCACATGCGTGCAGCATCCGGCGACCTCACTGCGGCAGCCACGATCCGGGACACGGCCATGCGCCTCTTCGCCGAGCGAGGCGCCGCCGACGTGACCGTTCGGGAGATCGCCGCCGCCGCGGGCGTCTCTCCCTCGCTGGTCATCCACCACTACGGCTCGAAGGACGCCCTTCGGGCGGCCGTCGATCGCCGAGTAATCGGCCTCGTTGACGCCCTCGTCACCGAGCTCACCGACTCCTCGGGAGGCGGCGCGCCCACTGCTTCGCTCGCGGCAGCCCTTGCCGACCACCTCGAACGCGATCCGCTCCTTCCCGCGTACGTGCGCCGTCTCTTGATCGACGGTGGAGAGCACGCACAACAACTATTCCGAAGCCTCTACGACGCGTTGCTCTCTGGTTTTGCATCGCTCGAGGCTGCAGGAATCGTGCGGCCGACGACCGACGCCCCCGTCAGAGCTGCGTTTCTGTTGGTGAACGACCTCGCCGTCGTGCTCATGCGTGAGCACGTGCGTTGGGTGCTCGGGATAGATCCCCTGACGCGCTCCGGCGGCGAGCGATGGACAACCCAAGTCTTGGACGTCTATACGCATGGCATCTTCGCGCTGGACGGCGCCCCTGCAATCTCGGATGACGCCAGGGGAAGCACGTCATGACCGCCGCGGTGAGGGTCGAGGGTTTGACCAAGTCCTTTGGCACGAAGCGTGGGATCGACGGTCTTTCGTTCGATGTGACCGAGGGAGAGATCTTTGGGTTTCTCGGACCAAACGGGGCCGGCAAGTCCACCACGATTCGCCTGTTGACCGGCCTCTGCCACCCAACCTCGGGCCGCGCGACAGTGCTGGGGCTCGATCCTCAAGTCGAGCCCGTGATCATCCATCGCCGGATCGGCTACCTCCCGGGAGAGCTCGCGCTCCACCC
>JBEPVD010000002.1:0-130471 GCA_041691155.1 Candidatus Dormiibacterota bacterium
TTTTTTTTAAAACCCCCCGGGGCGCCCCCGGGGGGGCGGGCGGAAACCGCGGTTCCGATAGGCCCGCCGCCCCCGCCCCGGCGCGGGGGGGGGGGGGGCGGCGCCCCCCCCCCACCACTGGTCAGACCGACTGAGCGGTCGGGGTTGCGGTCTGGGTGTCGGTGTCGCCGCGTCCGGCGCCGGCGCAGCCGCCCGACCACTTCATGCCTGGACCCATGCCATGAGGGCCGAAACCACGATGGCCCCAGCCTCGCGGCGTCAGCCCGAGGACTCTCGGCAGCGCGAGCGTGCCGAGAAACGTGATGACGATAAAGCCGGGATTTTTCGTGGTCACACCCACGGCGGTTGCTGCCCCAACGGCCACGAGGCCCCAAACGGTGCGTCCTGCACGGTACATGTCGATTCTCCTGGTGGAGGGTGAACGGTATGTCAACCACTCTTGCGCCGGGATGTGAATCAGGTGTGAATGACCACCAGAGGTCTCGCGCACTCCTGTGTCAGGAGGCTGCGAAGACAACCTTGCACAGCAACGCGTTGATGAGCCCCGGCGCTGGGCCGTCGCCGCGCAACGAAAAGGTCGGCTCCCGTCACCGAGAGCCGACCCCAAGTCATCACGGCTGCAATGTGCCGTCCCATGCTCGCATCCGCCATCCCACTGCGTTCGTGGTCACGGCTTCGCGTAATTCCCGAAACCGGCCCAGTCGACGACGACGCAGGGTTCATCACCGACGATCCACGCGTCGTGACCAGCAGGACAGATCATGAGATCGCCGGGACCGAATTCCTCCTCGGCGCCATTGTCCATGACCACCTTCATCCGTCCGGACACGAAATACGCAACGTGCGCTGCCTGGCAACTGGCCGTGCCGGCGATGGGCTTGACGTGCTCCGACCACTTCCAGCCGGGCTCAAACCTCGCCCGACCGACCGGACCAGCGTCGGTCGTCACCAGTTCCAGCTTGCCGCTCCCTGCGGCAAACGGACGCGTCTCGTCGGGCGTGTCGAGGCTTTTGCGGATCATGCGGGTGCCCGTGGTTGCCATGGGTTTCCTCCTAGGTGATGCCGCGGTTGCGTGCGGCGTGGGGTGTGCGACCGGTCGAGTGACCGGACAACGTTGATGAGGTCAGCCGCCTGCGCCATAGGCGATCGGCCGGCTGGGATCCGCGCTCCACTCGGAGAACGAGCCGTCGTAGACGCCTGTCCCGAAAACACCTGCGAGTTCGAGCGCGATCAGCGCCACGGTGGCGGACACGCCGACACCACAGCTCGCGATCAAGTCGCGCGGGGGATGCGCCGGGTCGAGTCCAGCGTCCCGCAGGAGCCGGCCGATGGCGGCGGGCGTGGCGAAGACGCCGGTCGCGCCGTCGACGAGGTCGTGGTACGGGAGCGACAGTGCGCCGGGAATGTGCCCAGTACCGGGTGCGCCCACCTCGCCGACGTAGAGGTGGCGGGGTCGTGCGTCGATCAACGCGCCGCCGTTGGCGGCGGCAACCGCGACGTCGTCCACAGTCCGTCGCAACTGGGGGCGCACGCGAGCCGCGAATGCACCCGCGTCTCGAGCGGTTGTATCGGCATCAACGGCGCGGCCCTCGTCAATCCACGTCTGCCATCCGCCGTCGAGGACGCGCGCCTCAGCGCCGTGGAGCCGGAAGCTCCAGGCCACCCGCGACGCGAAAATGCCGTAGTAGTCATCGTAGGTCACGATGAGATCGTCATCGTTGATACCCAGCTCGGCGGCGCGCGCGGCAAACGCATCCGGAGACGCGACCTGGTACGGCGTCGGGTCGCTGACGTCGATGAAATCATGCTCCCAGTCGACGAATATCGCCCCGGGGATATGGGAGTCCTGATACTCGGCGCGCTTCGCGTGAGCCAGCGCCGAGCTGGGATGGCGTCCACGAACGTCGAGAATGCGAACGCCCGACCGATCGAGATTCGCCTCGACCCAGCTCGAGGTGACCAGCGGCCCGGAGGGTGTCTCGGTGCGCTCGGCGGAAGGCGACATCTGCGTGCTCCTGATGGGTGTCCGGTGGTGTTGAACCGGACCCTACGGAGCGACGCTTGACCTAACCTGACGTCAACCTTGCACGAAAGTTGACGCGCCGTGACGGCGCGTCTCGCGAGGCGGCGTAGGGTCAGGCCTCCTCGGCCATCGCCAGCAGGTCGTCGGTGGTCACCTCACCGACCAGCTCGGGATGATCCGTTTGCATGTGCCGCGCGATGATGTCGGCAGCATCCGATGCTGTCTCGCCACGACCGACAAATCCGCACTGGCAGATGATCTGTTTCGCCATGGCACCTCTCCTCATAACCGTTGCTCGCCCTGTCGCGACAGGTGGACCATCTGACATTCTGCATGTCGAAACCTTGACACACCAGCCCTCGACCCGAATCCAGATCTGCGGCCGGCTCGCGGTGGAGATCGCCGGTGAGCGTGTCACCGATCGCATCCCGCGACGTCAGGGTCGCGTGCTCTTCACCTATCTCGTCATCCACCGGCACCGGCCATCGAGCCGCGACGAGCTCATGGACGCGCTCTGGCCGGACGGGCCCCCGACGGATGCAGACGGAACCCTGAGCACGGTGCTGTCGCGTCTCCGCCGCGCGATCGGGATGGACGCGCTCGAAGGTCGAGGAGAGGTGCGCCTCGTGCTGCCCCCCGACACGTGGATCGATTTCGAAGCCGCCGAAGAGGCCCTCCACCGCGCCGAATCTGCGATCGCACAAGAGCACTGGGCGCGCGCGTGGGGTCCGTCACTGGTCGCGTTCTTTGCCGCCCGGCGCGGTTTCCTGCGCGGTGAGGACGCGCCCTGGATCGAGCCGGTGCGTCGCCGGCTCGAGGACATCCGATGTTCGGCGCTCGAATGCTATACGGCTTCCGCCCTCGGCATTGGCGGGACCGAACTCCATGTCGGGGAGCGAACCGCCCGTGAACTGATCACGCTGGCCCCCTACCGCGAATCCGGCTACCGGCTGCTCATGGAGATTCGCGCGGCGCGCGGCAACATCGCCGAAGCATTGCTGGTCTATGAGGAACTGCGCGGTCTCCTGCGCGAGGAACTCGGCGCGACACCGAGCCCTCAGGTCCAGGCGCTGCATCTGCACCTGCTCAAGGCCGCTGAACAGGGCTGACCGGCTGCGACCTGGTCAGGTGGATCGAAAGGTGACCGGGTCGCGGGGCGCGCGATCGATGCTCAACTGGAAGATATCCGGTCTGCTGTAGTGCCCGGTCACGTCGAGGGTGCGGCGGTCGGCCGCCGCGCGACTCGGTTCGATATCCGCGTAGAGCAGGCCCATCTCGGCGTGCAGAGGACCCGCGACGACTTCGCCTCCGGGTGCGACCACCACCGAATCGCCGGGATTGATCCACTCGTCGGCATCCGGGAACAGCTCCGAACGTGCCGGGAAGCTCGTGGGGATGTCCTTGCCGCGCAATGCGCATCCGGAGCCGAGCACCCAGCACCGGCCTTCGGCTGCGATGTGCTTCATGGTCGCGATCCAGGTGTCTCCATCGTCCCAGGTGGACGCGACGTAAATCTCGACACCTTCCGCGTACAGAGCGTACCGCGCCAGCGGCATGTAGTTCTCCCAGCAGATCAACGTCCCGACCCGGCCGACCGGTGTGTCGATGACCCGCAGACCGGTCGCGTCCCCCTGTCCCCACACCATCCGCTCGGGATTGGTCGGAACCAGCTTCCGATGCCGATTGAGGATCGTGCCGTCCGGTCCGATCGTGACTGCGGTGTTGTACAGGGTCGACCGTCCAAACGCCCCGTCGCGTTCGTGGACACCGATGACGACCACGAGACCGAGCGCCGCAGCCACTTCACGGATCGGCGCGAGACCATCCGCAGCGAGATCGATGCTGTTGTCGACAAGGTGTTGGTAGATTTCGCCGGTGAGGTCGTAGTCACCACCAGGTCGCAACCGCCAGATCCACGCCGGGTAGCCGGGGATGTAGCTCTCCGGGAAGACGACCAGTCGGGCCCCGCCCGCGGCGGCGGTGTGCAGATGCGTGATGGTCGCTACGATGGTTGCCTCGCGATCGAGCAGCACGGGTGGCTCCTGCACGATCGCCACCCGTAGCGTGCCGCCTTCGCTGTCCACGGCTGGGATGATAATCCGGCGAGCTATGCTCGGCTTCGCGAGCGAAGGTGCTCGACCGGGAGTTGGAGGACCACGTGATGGCATAAGCCTTCGCCCGGCGTGACTCCGCCGCGCGTAGTGCGGACGCGAGGGAAGCAGCATTGCCAGACGCAACCACCGGTTCGGGAACCCGGCTCTCGGAGATCGTCGCAGCGATCGCACTCGCGGCGGACCTCGGGCTGGGGCAACCCCTCGACCATGTGCTCCGCTCGTGCGTGCTTGCGACGCGCTTCGCCGGCACGATCGGGGCGTCGCAGGATGACCGCGACGCGACCTACTGGGTGACGATGTTTCTCACCGCCGGATGTACGAGCGCATCGTTTGAGCTGTCGCAGGTTTTTGGCGATGACATCGCGTTCCGCGCAGGTATCTTCGACGCTGACCCATCGACAGTGCAGGTGCTTCGCTATCTCCTCGATCACGCGGGCCGGAATCGCGGCCCGATAGAGCGGATGAAGGTGCGCGCCACCTTGCTGGCTTCCAGGATGACGACCCTCCAGCAATCATTCCTCGCACATTGCGCGGTGAACGCACGGCTTGCCGGGCGCCTCAACCTCGGCGAGGCGGTCGTGTCGTCGCTCTGGCAGACGTTCGCTCGATGGGATGGCAAAGGTCTGCCCAAAGGCTTGCGTGGAAGCGACATTCTCCTGCCGGTGCGCATCGCCAATATCGCGAATGTCGCGGAAGTGCGCGAGCGTGAGCAGGGCGTCGACGCGTCGCGCGCACTCCTGCGGCGCTTCAGCGGCACGTCGTTTGACCCGAAACTGATCGATGCCTGGTGTGCCGCGGCCGGTGACCTCAGCGACGGTATTGACGCCGGCGCGTCGTGGGACCA
This sequence comes from Candidatus Dormiibacterota bacterium, assembly GCA_041691155.1. GTDB lineage: Bacteria > Chloroflexota > Dormibacteria > Aeolococcales > Aeolococcaceae > Palsa-851. Next base: position 4,982 of record JBEPVD010000002.1, read on the forward strand.
TGTGGTCGGCAACGAACCTCGTGGCCGCGGGCCGCTCGATGAATCAGAGCTCGACGGAGCGCTCGAACTGCTCGCCGACTACGCGGATCTGAAATCGCCGTACTTCACGGGTCATTCGCGGGGCGTCGCCTCGCTCGCCGCCGCGGCGGGAAAGCACGCGGGATTGCCCGATCCGGAGTTGACGACCCTGCGACGGGCGGCCCTCGTCCACGACATCGGCCGCAACGGCGTGCCCAACGACATCTGGGATCGTCCCGGCCCTCTGACCGCCACCGAGATGGAACGCGTTCGCCTGCATGCGTACTACACGGATCGCGTGCTGCGACGCGCCGGCGGTCTGACGGCACTCGCGGCGGTCGGCTCGTCTGCCCACGAGCGCGGTGGCGGCAACGGCTATCCACACGGTCTGACGGCGACCAGCACCCCGCTCCTGGGACGGTTGCTCGGCGCTGCGGACGCATACCACGCGATGCTCGAGGACAGGCCTCATCGCCGGCCGCTCACGCGCGACGCGGCGGCGGCTGAGTTGCGTCGTATGGCGCGAAGCGGTGAGCTCGACGGCGCGGCAACCGACGCTGTGCTCGCCGCGGGCGGTCATCCGGTCCGGCGCAAGCCCTCGACGCCCGGAGGGCTCACCAGCCGGGAAGTCGAAGTGCTGATTCTCACCGCCCGCGGCGGTACGGCGAAGGCGGTGGGGCTGAGGCTGGGCATCACGCCCAAGACCGTGGGCAACCATATCGAGCGCATTTACATGAAAGCGGGCATCTCCACCCGCGCCGAGGCGGCCATGTTCGCAATGCAGCACGGGCTGGTTCGCGACTGGCAGACCGCCGAAACATAGGGAGAATGCCTCTCGACCGTCACGCCGGGCTGCCCTAGCGTCAATCCCAAGCATCACGGGCTCCGTGAAGCGCCATCGCCACGGAGGACGCACCATGCCGGCTGCAGCACGCACCGAGATCCCGCTCGTCGGTAACAACGGCGGACCGCAATTCGAGGAACGCCGCGTTGAATGGGGTGATATGGACGTCGCCCATACGCAATTCCCACCTGGAAACCTGGCGCCATTCCTCCGCGGGCTCCCCGACGATCGATGCCAGTGCCCGCACTGGGGATTCCTTTTCAAAGGGCGGATCGTCGTCCGCTACGCCGACCACGAGGAGACGATCGAGGCCGGCCAATCCTTCTACATGGCACCCGGACACGCGCCAGAGGCGCTCGCCGAGTCCGAGATCCTCCAGATCAGCCCCGCCGAGGCGATGCGCGCCACTGACGAGGTGATCAGTCGCAACCTCGCGGCATTCCGGGCGGGCGCGCACTGACTGCCACCGCCTCGAATCGGGGTTTCGGCGCAAACGAAGGACGGTGCGGACGCTGACGTTATCCTCACGGTCGTGAATCCCGCAGGTGCCGGCGTCGAGACGGATAGCGACGTGGAACAGGCATGGGCCCGAGCGCGCGCCGCCGCACTCACCGCCGGTGCCGACATCCGCGAGCTGCGCGGCGACGAGGTCCTGATCGCCGGGGCGGTGGTCGATGAGGTCTGGGGGCCGAATCAGCTTCCCCAGCAGTCCATGCTGCGTGCCTTCGCACATGCGGGGTGCACGCTGCTCGGCGCCACCGTGGGCGGGCGCCCTGTCGGGATGACGCTCGGATTCCTCGGTTGGAACGGCGGCCTGCATCTGCACTCGCACATGACGGCCGTGCTGCCCAACAGCGCCTCCACGGGGATCGGCTACGCCCTGAAGCTGTGGCAGCGGGCGGTGTGCCTGCGCGAAGCCATCCATGAGATGCGCTGGACGTACGACCCGATGGTTGCGCGCAACGCGCACTTCAACCTCGTCAAACTCGGCGCGGTGGCGGTCTCCTTCCAACCCAACTTCTACGGCGTCATGACCGACACCGTGAACGCGGGGGACGACAGCGATCGTTTCGAGGTGTCGTGGCGGCTCGATTCGGGCCGAGTGATGGCCGCACTGGCGGGAGCGCCGCAGCGACCCGGTGACGTGGTCCGCTCGCTGGCGATTCCCTCGGACTACACAGTGCTTTCGCGAACCGACCCGCCCGCGGCACGGGCAGCACGGCAAACTGGTCGAGCGGCGTTGCTCGAAGCACAGCGTGAGGGCCTTGCCGTGGAATGGGATGCCGGTGCCTATCAGCTCACGCGCGCACTCCCGGGCCAAGAACTCCGCCCGTTGGATGGCTCATGACTGACACCGCGCAGGGCGAGATGGTCGCGGCGCTCGACCGGCTCGTCATGGCGGAGACGCCGAGCAACGATCTCGCGCTGATCGACACCGGCCTGCGGATTGCGGCAGCGATGATCACCACGTCGCTTGGGGTCGCTCCCGAGGTGCTGCGTGTGCATGGACGCGGCCACCTTCGGGTGCGTGGAGACGATGACGGCGTGCTGGTGTTATGCCATCTCGACACCGTCTGGCCGGAGGGCACGACCGCGCGATGGCCGTTTGCGGTGACCGACGGGCGTGCGACGGGGCCGGGGGCCTTCGACATGAAGGCTGGACTGGTGCAGGGGCTTTTCGCGCTGCGCGGCTTCGACAGGCTTGAGGCGATCACGCTGCTCGTGACCACGGATGAGGAGATCGGCTCCCCCACGTCGCGGGCGCTGATCGAAGAAGAGGCGCGCCGTGCTCGCGCGGTGCTGGTCCTCGAGCCCGGACTGGGCGGCCAGGTCAAGGTGGCGCGCAAAGGCGTGTCGATGTATCACCTCGCCGTGACCGGGCGGGCGGCTCACGCCGGACTCGAACCGGAGCGCGGCATCAACGCGCTCGTCGAGCTCGCGGCGCAGGTGCCAGTCATCGCTTCGCTTGGCGACGCCGCGCTCGGCACCTCCTCGACCCCGACGTTGGCGCAAGCCGGTTCCACCATCAACACCGTGCCCGCGAGCGCACACCTGGATATCGACGTCCGTGCCTGGACTCTTGATGAGCAGGTGCGCGTCGATCGGGCGATGCACTCGTTGACCCCAAACCTGCCGGGCGCCGTCCTCGAGGTCACCGGGGGTGTGAACCGCCCGCCACTCGAGGACCGCCGATCCTTCGCCCTGGTCCGGCTTGCTCAGCAGTCCGCCGAGGCAGTGGGGATTCCATGGACGGGCACCGCGCGAGTCGGCGGCGCCTCGGACGGCAACTTCACAGGAGCGCTTGGCGTCCCAACCCTCGATGGGCTCGGAGCGGTGGGTGAAGGCGCGCATGCCGAGGGCGAGTATGTCGACGTCACCGCAATGCCCGGTAGAGCCGCGATGTTGCGAGCGCTGATTGAACGGATCGTCGCGCTCCCATCGGGTGCACTCGCCGCCGCATCGGACGAGAAGTCGTGAAAGTACGGGCTGTCGAACTCCGGCGTCTGGCGGTACCGCTGGTGCGACCTTTCCGCACCTCGTTCGGCACCCAGACGGACCGGGATATCCTGCTGGTGCGGGTCGTCACCGACGGCGCCGACGGCAACGCCGAGTGCGTCGCCCTCGCCGACCCCGTCTACAGCAGCGAGTACGTTGCCGGTGCGCAGGCGGTCATCAGCGATCACCTCGCCCCGAGACTCTTCGCCGCTGGGGAGCTCACCGGTCGTGGGGTGCAATCCGCGCTCGCGGGGGTGATCGGCCACCGCATGGCCAAGGCCGCGCTCGAGACTGCGGTGCTCGACGCCGAACTGCGTGGCTTCGGGGTGTCGTTCGCCGGCTACCTCGGTGCCGTACGCGATCGCGTGGAGTGCGGCGTGTCGGTTGGCATAGCGTCGACCCTCGACGAGCTGATCCAGGAAGTCTCGGGATATCTCCAGCAGGGATACCGCCGCATCAAGCTCAAGATCGAGCCCGGCTGGGACTGGGAACCGGTGCACGCGGTGCGCGTGGCGTTCGGCGACGACCTCCTGCTCCAGGTCGACGCCAACACCGCCTACGACATGGCCACCGCGCCGCGGTTGCGCCGTCTCGACGAATTCGAACTGCTGCTCATCGAGCAGCCGTTTGTCGAGGAGGACATCGCCGGGCATGCGGCGCTCGCGCAGACGATGTCGACGCCGATCTGCCTCGACGAGTCGATCGTCTCGGCGGCGGTCGCGGCCGACGCCGTGAACCGGGGCGCCTGCAGCATCGTCAACATCAAGGCAGGGCGTGTCGGCGGCTTCCTCGAGGCGGTGCGCATCCATGACGTGTGTGCTGCGCTGGGCGTGCCGGTCTGGTGCGGTGGGATGCTCGAAACCGGCGTCGGCCGCGCACCGAACGTCGCGCTTGCCGCACTCCCCAACTTCAAGCTGCCGGGTGACACGTCGGCATCCGACCGTTATTTCGCCGAGGACATCACCGAGCCATTCGTGCTGGAGGATGGCTGCCTGCGCGTTCCGACCGGCCCCGGTATCGGGGTTGAACTGCGCACCGACCTCGTCGACACGATGACCACCGCAGTGGTGCTCATCAGGCCGTAAAGCGCCGTCGCGGCGCCGATCCAGGTCGTCTGGTCCCCGCCGACAACACTGTCATGGTGTCGCGTCGGCGTAGAGGTCGGCCAACGACCGCGCGTGCGCCGCAAATCGTGCACGGAGTTCGCGGGGCGCGACGACTTCGAGATCAGCACCGAACTTGAGGAAATCCGTTTCGGCCTGAGCGAACGACTCGATCGGCACCACCACGTTCGTCCATCCGCCGTCGTCCGGAGCCGGAGCCAACTCGACTGCCGCCACGGCCGCGTCGTCGAGCAGCGTCCGGATCCGCTTGCGTCCAGCGTTCGAGAGTCTGATGGTTGCGGTGTCGACATGGAGCCGCTCCGCAAATTCGGCAAGAAACGAGTCCCAATAGCGGGCAAGGTCAAATTCGTCACGCCGGCGGAACTGCGCGTGGCTGACGTCAAGCCTCGTAACCTGATCGACTCGGTACGTTCGGAAATCATCGCCGCTGCGTGCGACCAGATACCAGGTGCCGGCTTTGAGAACGAGGCCGTAGGGCTCGAGCGTGCGCGATACGCTGCTCGGCGCCTTCCAGCGCCGGTAGGTCACCTGGATCTGTTGCTCGTTCCAGACGGCGTTCGCGATGGCCGTCAGATGGGCCGGCAGTTCGGTCCCGCGGTACCAGACCCCGGTGTCAAGGTGGAAGCGTTCCAGCATCCGGCCCGCCCGGTTTCGCAATTCCGGGGGAAGTGCGGCGTGCAGCTTCAATTGCGCGGCGGCCATCGCCGATCCAAGACCAAGCTGGGCAGCCGGGCCCGGCATGCCGGTGAGGAAGAGTGCGTCTGCCTCATCAGTTGTCAGGCCGGTCAATCGGGTCGAGTAGCCCGCACCCAATTGGTATCCGCCAGATCGACCGGTGTCGGCATAGATCGGCACCCCCGCGTCCTGGAGCGTTTCGACGTCCCGATAGACCGTTCGGATCGACACCTCCAGGCGATCGGCGATATCCTGCGCCGTGAGCCGGCCTCGGGACTGGAGGAGCATCAGGGTCGAAAGCAGGCGGGAGGCGCGCATAAACACTGACATTATCTGACAGGGTTCTCCCCTAGCGTCATGCCGAATCGACAGGCCGTTCTCAGGGGGTGATCCATGCACGACTTCGACTTCTTCGTCGGCACCTGGGACACGATCAACCGTCGCCTCCTCAAGGCGCTCGCCGGCTGCACCGAGTGGGACGAATTCCCTGCGACCTCGCAAGCCACGACCATGTTGGGAGGGCTCGCGAACATCGACGAGATAGCGTTTCCCACCAAGGGATACAACGGTATGACCGTGCGGCTGTTCGACCCCGAGACCAAGGAGTGGTGCCTGTACTGGATGAGCAGTCGCACACCGGTGATGACCGTTCCGCAGGTCGGCCATTTCGTCGACGGCGTTGGTGATTTTCTCGGCGATGACATCTACGAGGGTCAGGCGATCCGGGTGCGGTATCTGTGGTCGGGGATCAGCGCGACGACCGCCCGCTGGGAGCAGGCTTTCTCCGTCGACGGGGAAAAGACCTGGGAGACGAACTGGACCATGGACATGACGCGTCGCGTGTAGGACGGGCTACGCTGCTGCCCAGGTTTCAGGCCGTGAGAGGAGATGGGCCATGGGTGGGCGCCGTGTATCGATCGTCGTTGCGTCGAGTTCCGCGCTGCTCGTGCTCGGCACTGGCGTGAGTACGTCCGCGCTGGGCGTCGCCGCCGCGGCCGCAACACAGGGGTGCGGCGCGGGCGCGCGCACGCTGTCCGCACCCGGAGCGCATCTGTACCCGGACACCGGAAACGGTGGCTACACCAGCATCCACACCGATATCCATATGGTCTACGACGCGACCAGCAACCTGTTCCTGCGTGGCAACCACGTCGACTTGACGGACCGCACGACGCAGTGCCTCAGCAATTTCAGCCTCGATTTCGAGCGCGCTTCCGTCAACACCACAGACGGTCCCGACATGTCGGTCAATGCCGTGACGGTCAACGGCCTGCCGGCAACGTTCCGCTTTGTGCAGCCGACCTATCCCGGCGACCCGCACGGTGTGAACGACCCCAATCCCGCGGCACATGAGGCGTCGCAACTCGATCCCGTCGGCGGCCCGTTGCACAACCTACTGCCACCCGCGTGCTCGCCGGAGCTGACGTCGACGAGTGCTGCGAAACAGAACTCGGCGAACGGCACGCAATGCCCTGCAAACAAGCTGGTGATCACGCCGTCGACGCCGATTCGTCAGGGCGCAACGTTCACAGTGGTCGTCAACTACACGGGGCGCCCTGGGGTCCACAACGACGGCGACGGAACGACCGAAGGATGGTTCCGTTCGAGCGACGGTGGATTCGTCACCACCGAGCCGGTCGCGTCCGAGGACTGGATGCCGCTCAACGACTACCCGACCGCCAAGCCCACCTACGACTTTTATGACACGGTCAACGCCGGGAAAAATGTGCTGTGCAACGGCGTCCTCGTCTCGTCGCGTGCCAACCCTCCTGACGCTGCGTTCCCGCAGGGTTCGACGACGTGGCATTGGCGCGAGACCTCGCCGGTGGCGAGCTACCTCGTGGAGAACAGCGTCGGCAGCTACACGGTGACCGCTCGGGTCAGCGACGACGGCATCACCTACTACGAGGCGCAGGACAATTCCATCAGCAAGGCACAGCAGAAAACCAACCTCGCGATCATGCAGCAGCAGCAGAACATCACCGAGTTCGAGAGTCTTTTCAACGGGACCTACCCGTTCGTCTCCGACGGGGTCCTGATCGGCACGCCCAACGCCAGCTTCGACGAGGAGATGGAGACGATGATCGCCTTCTCAGGTGGCGCGATCGACCTCGGCACGCTCTATCACGAAAACATGCACCAGTGGTGGGGCGACAACGTCACCGAGGGCGGATACACCCTCACGTTCTTCAAGGAAGGGTTTGCCACACTCGGCGAGTACCTGTTGCATGCCCGCAACGCCGAAAAGGCGGCAGGAGGATCCGGGACCGTCGCAGGGGGGAAGGCGTTCGATCAGGTGCTGATAACGCTCTTCAACCAGACGTATGCGCGCGCCGGCACCTTCTGGGCCGTAGCGCCTTCGAATCCCACGCCCTATGGGCTCTTTTCGGGCGCGTCTACCTACAGCCGGCCCGCGGCCGCCTATATTGCGCTGCGCCAGATTCTCGGCAAGACCGCCTTCACGCGGGCCATGCAAGAGGTGCAGCAGCAGTACCGCGGCAGCAGCATCACTGAAGCGCAGCTCGAGCGTGCGTTCCATCAGTGGCTGCCGAATCAGAGCCATGCGTGCAGCGCGCGGCTCGACCAGTTCTTCAGTGAATGGTTCGACACGCCGTACGCGCCTGGTGGCGGCTCGAACCGGCCCGCGATCACCGGGCCCGGCCTGGCGGGACCCTCTTTCTACAACGCCGGCGGCGGCTGCGCCTGACCACCGGTATCCGTACCCGGTCGCCGCGTCGTCTGCAGCGCCGGTTGGTAGGCTAAGACTGTGGTTTCCCAGCAATTCGATGCGCTCGCGATCGACGGGCTCATCAACCTGCGCGACCTCGGCGGTCTCCCGACTGCTTCCGGCGCGACGACGTTGCCCGGACGACTGCTCCGCAGTGAGTCGCCGCATTCACTGAGCGATGCGGGTCTCCGCGCATTGCTCGACCTGGGCGTCGGGACCGTCGTGGACCTGCGCACCACCTCAGAGCGCGAACGGCGTCCCAACGAGCTGGCCGAAGCGGGTGTGACCGTCGTGCATGCGCCGATCTTCACAGACGACGAAGACTATCCCGACCACCTCGCCACCGCGGCAGAGGTGTACTGCTGGTGGCTTCGCGAGCGTGGCGCGGGTGTCGCGGGGGCAATGCGCGCGATTGCCGATGCGACATCGGCGCCGATCCTGGTGCATTGCCACGCGGGTAAAGATCGCACCGGCGTCGTCGTCGCCCTGGTCCTCCAGCTCGCCGGGGTTGCCACCGACCTCATCGCCGACGACTACGCGATCAGCGGGGTGCAACTCGCCGACATGCTCGCGCGCGACCGCGTGACGGCGATGGCGGGTGGGATGGACGAGGTCCGGGCGGAGCGCCTCTTCACGGTGCGACACGAGGCGATGGTGGAGTTCGTCGCGTGCGTCGATGCCGAACACGGCGGTGCGACCGCGTTGATGCGTGAGCTCGGCCTCACCGAGTCGCGCATCGAACGCCTCACGAATCTGCTGCTGACTCCGACCTGGCCCTGAGCGTCACCTCGCTGCGTCCAATTCCATCGGCAGGTGCTGCCGCCCGACGCCGGCTCGCGCGGCCCGCTAGCGCCGCGAAAGTACGCGAGCCGGTGCGGTATCCAGAGAGCGACACCGCATCCGCGCTGCTGTGTCGCATCTCGAGCCACAACACCACAAACAGCGCTGCGATCGCGACCGCGGGTGCCGACACCAGTTGGATCGCAGGCCACCACAACCACGAGTGGCTGAGCGCGGTCAGGCTCGCCATCGACGTCGATGCGATGAAGATGGGGGCAATCACGCCCGTGGTCAAGACCACGGCACCGGCCGTGATGATGAGGCGGCGTGGCCGGCGCGCCCGGCCGGACGCGACCAACCCTGCAACGGCCGCCAGCACGATCAGGAGCGCGCTCAGGTGCCAGAACCAGGTCACGCTCCCGGCGATCAGCATCGCGAGCATTCCCATTGCAAATTGCGCGCCGCGCACCTCACGCGAACGTTCGGAGGGCCGAGCCAGCAGCGCGGCGATCGCGACGGCGCCGAGGGTGACCACGATGGTGAAGGCACTCACCACGACCGATGACGGTCCGAAAGCGAGCACGGAATGCCCGAGCAGGCGGTTCACGGCCCCGGTTGCCGACTGGTTGTAGATCCAGCCGTTTTGCCAGGTGAGCACAGGTAGCACATGGGTCAGGTACTCGCGAGTGGCCTGGAAGCCGAGCGCGAGCACGCCGCCGACGACGCCGGCGGCCAGGGTGGCCGCGAGCGCAGCGCACGCTTTCCACATCCGTCGCCGGATGAGGAGCACGACCAGAATCACCGGCGCGACCTTGATGCAGGCCGCTATCGCGATGAACACCCCAAGCGACCACTGACGCTCACGCATCCATGAGCGCAACGCGAGCGCCAGGAAGAGGAAGACGATCGCGCTCGCCTGTCCGTGCCAGAGGCTGTACGTCACCGGTGCATAGACGAACGCGGCGATGGCGGCGACCTCGAGGCGCGGCCATGACGCGGGGAGCAGCTCGAAGGCGATGATCGCGGTCCCCGCGAGCGTGCAGCCGACCAGCGTCAGCAGCCACACGGCTGCGGCTGTCTGTCCCGGGAGCCATGTCAGTGGCTGCAGGGCCCAGGCGACGATCGGCGAGTAGTCGAACCCCTGCACCGGTATGGGTTGCACGTGATTCACGAACGACGCGTAGACGTCGGTGTGCTGACCGACAGCCCGCGCGGCGGCAAGGTAGTCGCCGTAATCCTCGAACTGGCCGCTGAAATGACCCTGCAGGGGCGCGATAACGAAGTCGATAGCGCCGGCAATGGCGGCGGCGATCGCCGCGACGCGGAGCACGAGCAACCCGCGTGCGCGAGTTGTCCACGAACGCCATCCGTCCCCCGGCGTGGTCATGACCTCCAAACCTGGAGTCCCGCCGACCGTTCCGAACCGCACCCGTCTCCCTTCTTTTCGTGAGCTGGCTTGTGGTGACCTGCCCCTCCGGCCGTGAGCTTCTCAGCTTTTGACGCGTTTGGCAAGTTCGGCCGCAAAGCCGGCGGCTGGAGCGGCCCGTACACTCGCGGTCGTGCAGCCACGATCCCCGGCAGCCGATCAGGCGATGGAAGTCGTGACCTGCGTTGACTACCACACCGCGGGCGAGCCCTTTCGCATCGTCACCTCCCCGATTGGAGACCTCCGAGGGACGACCGTCGCCGAGCGCCGTGTGGACGCGCCCACTCGCGAGGAGGTTGATTCGATCCGCCGCCTCCTCTGCCACGAACCGCGGGGCCACGCCGACATGTACGGCTGCTTTCCGGTTCCGTCAGACGATGCCGGCGCGCATCTCGGCGTGCTCTTCTGGCACAAGGACGGCTACTCCACAGCCTGCGGCCACGGCACCATTGCGCTCGCCGTGTGGGCGGTGCACTCCGGCCGGATCGAGGCCGATCCCGAGGGGACGACTGAGATCCGCATTGATGTCCCCTCCGGACGCGTCACGGCGCTGGTGCGAAGCGTGGGGGGCGTCGTCCGGTCAGTCGCGTTCCGCAACGTGCCATCGTTTGTGCTTGCGACCGAGGTCCGGGTTGGTACGTCCCGAGGCGACGCGCACGTGACCCTCGCCTACGGTGGTGCGATCTACGCGACCGTGGCGGCGAGCGCATTCGGGCTCGCGGTGACCGGGGCCGACCTGACCGATTTGATCCAAGTCGGTCGTGAAATCAAGGCACATGTCGACGCCGCCGGGCTGGCTGCACACCCTGACGACCCGCGGCTGTCAGGACTCTACGGGACAATCTTCTACGACGACTTGGGGAAGGCCAAAGGCGTGCTCCACCAACGCAATGTCACGGTCTTCGCCGATGGTGAGGTCGACCGTTCACCGTGTGGTTCGGGCACCGCCGCGCGAGTCGCGCAGTTGGTCGACGAGCGCGTCCTGGACATCGGCGACGAGTTGCGACACCGGTCGATCATCGGCACCACGTTTCGCGCTCGTGCCATCGACCGCACCGTCGTGCACGGACACCCGGCGGTCGTTCCCGAGGTCGAAGGCATGGCGTACCGAACCGGAGAGCATCGCTTCGTCCTCGACCCCGATGATCCCCTGGGTACCGGATTCGTGTTGCGCTGATTGGCTTCGGAAGGCCGAGGGGATTGCGAATCGCGCTGGTCTCCTGGAATTGAGGCGCACGAGGATCACGCCACCCGCGACCGGTCACATTGAAGGGCTATCGGGATTGTTACCATGCGCCCCAAGGGGGTGCTTGTGGGGACAAATGCAATCGCGTCGGTTGATTGTGACGACGATCCCAGCGTGCTGCTGAGGGGTCGCGCGATCTTCCTCCCGAGGCTGAGCCCCAGCATGCGTGGGCTCTGGGAAGGCTCGGCCGAGCAACGTGCCGTTGTCGATGCCCCCAGTTGGACGGTGCCGCCGTTGTGGGAGCGGCCACGGACCCGGTTGCCGGAGTCCTGGGCGGCGCCGCGCGCGCTCCCGGCTTTCAAGCGAACCTGGCGGCAGATCGCCCTGTTCTGAGTCGGGTCAGCGCCGGGTCTTCAGTCCCTGCGCGCTCGCGCCTGCATGACGGCCGCGGCGATTCCCGGAACGCGTTCCGGATCGGCGATCGCATTGATCTCCACGATCCGGACTCCCGCGACGATGAAGCCATCACCGCAAACGCCCGCCCGTTGATTTCAACCACGACACTGGCTGCGCCGTTCACCAGGACCGCGTGCAACACGGCGAACGGGTTCCTGAAGAGCAGCGCCTGCCCTGCTACCGCGGCCGCGCCGCGGGTGACAGTCGATGCCTCCGGGTGCTTCGTACCGAGGTCGGACCGCAGTATCACGTCGGGCGCGAGCACTGCGAGCAACCCTTCGAAGTCTCGCAAGCGGGCCGCCTTGAAGAACGAGTCCACCACTGCGCGTTGCCGCGACAGGTTGACGTCCGGAGCCGGCACATCAGCGCCCTTGACGCGACGCCGTGCCCTGCTGGCGAGTTGCCTCGCAGCGGTCGGCGTTCGGCCGACTACGGGGGCGATCTCATCGAACGGCAACTCGAAGACGTCGTGGAGCACGAACGCCAACCGCTCGGCTGGGGTGAGTGTGTCGAGCACCACCATCAGCGCGAGGCCGACCGAATCGGCCAGGAGCGCCTCCTCCTCGGGTTGCAGTGTCCCGTCGCTGACGATCGGGTCCGGAAGGTGGAGGCCGAAGGCATCCTCCCGACGCACGCTGCGCGAACGGAGGATGTTCAGGCAGATGCGGGCCGTGATCGTGGTCATCCATCCGCCGAGGTTGTCGATCACGCGTGCGTCCGCGCCGCTGACGCGAAGCCATGTGTCCTGCACGGCGTCGTCAGCCTCGGAGAGCGAGCCAAGCATGCGGTACGCCACTGCGCGCAGACGTGTGCGCTGCTCCTCGAAACGATCGACGAGCCAGGTGTTTTCGTCCATTGGTCACATCCGTTGCGTGGTGGGTGTCATCCCTAGTGACACGCAAACCATGCCCGATTCGGATGGACAATTCACGCAAGCCCTTGGTGCTGGTCACCGGCGGGACGGGCACGCTCGGGCGCTTGGTCGTCCCGCGATTGCAGGCGGCGGGGCACCCGGTCCGGGTCCTGAGCCGCACGGCGCTCGCCGGCGACGACGGGGTCGAGTACGCAACCGGTGACCTCTCGACCGGCGAGGGGGTCGAAGCCGCGGTCGTCGGTGCCGGCATCGTCGTCCACTGCGCCGGGACCCGCAAAGGAGACGGCGACAAAGCACGGCACCTGGTTCGCGCCGCCTCGAAGGCCGAAGCCCGCCACCTGGTCTACATCTCGGTGGTGGGCGCGGACATCATATCGGTCGCCAGCGCCCTCGACCGCGCGATGTTCGGATACTTCGCGTGCAAGCTCGACGCCGAGCGGGTCAGGGCGAGTCCGGGATCCCGTGGACGACGCTCCGCGCGACGCAGTTCTACGACACCTTCCTGCTGGTGGTGCGATCGATGGCAAAGCTCCCCGTGATCCCGATCCCTACCCGCGCACGCTTCCAGCCCGTGGACACCGGCGAAGTCGCCAAGCGTCTCGTGGAGCTCGCGCTGGCCGCGCCCGCCGGGTTGGTGGATGACATCGGCGGCCCGCGCGCCTATCCGATGGGTGATCTGCTGAAGGCGTATCTACGGGCCAGTCACAAGCACCGGGCGCTTGTGCCCATGCCCCTCCCCGGCAAAGCCGCCCGCGCGGTGCGCGCGGGTTCGAATCTGACACCTGAGCACGCCGTCGGGAAGAGGACCTGGGAGGAGTTCCTGGTCGAGCGCGTCGGGTAGCGACTCCGGCGGGAGGTTCGGATTTCCCGGCTCCGGGGTACATGAACTCCGTGACCAACAAGCCGATCGCCCCTCTTCGGCGGCCGGCGTACTGAGACGAACATGGCTGAACTGACCTCTGAACTCCTCCCGATCCTCCAGCTCGACGACGTGGTCGTCCTCCCCGGCATGACCGCGACGCTTGCCATCGAGGGGGACGCGCAGCGCGCCGCCGTGACTGCCGCGCAGAACGGCAACCACATGATCCTGCTCGTGCCCCACGTGGGCGGCAAGTTCTCGACGATCGGCACGGTTGCCCAGGTTGTCGAGACCGGCCAGTTGCCCAACGGGGCCGACGTGTCGATCCTCAAGGGCCTTCACCGTGCGCGCCTCGGCGGCGGCCAGTCCGACATCGGCGGCGCCCTCTGGGTGCAGGTCGAGCCCCTTCCCGACGGCGAACCGACCGACGCCGCACGCGAACTCGCCCGCGAGTACCGCGCACTCATCGAGAACCTCCTGGAGCTGCGTGGCGCCGCACGGATCATCGAGGCCGTGCGCTCGGTGCGGCATCCCGGCCATCTCGCCGACCTCGCAGGCTACTCGCCGGACCTCAGCATCGACCAGAAGCTGGAAGTGCTGGAGACGCTCGACGTCGAGCAGCGCCTGACCCGGCTCATCGCCTGGACGAAGGACGTCCTCGCTGACGCATCGGTGCGCGAGAAGGTGCGGACCGAAGTCAACGAGGGCATGGAGAAGACCCAGCGGGACTTCCTGCTTCGCCAGCAACTCGAGGCGATCAAGAAGCAACTCGGCGAGGGTGGCGACAACGTCGCCGCCGATTACCGTTCGCGCCTCGAAAGCGCCGGCATGCCCGAAAAGGTGCGCGCCGAGGTGGAGCGCGAGGTTGACCGGTTTGAGCGCACCAGCGAGCAGAGCCCTGAGCACGGGTGGATTCGCACCTACCTCGACTGGATGTTCGAGATCCCGTGGAACGTGCGGTCCGAGGACAACCTCGATCTCGCCGAAGCCCGCCGGATTCTCGACGAGGACCACACCGGCCTCGAGGATGTGAAGCAGCGAATCATCGAATTCCTTGCGGTTCGCAAGCTGCGCAGCGAGCGCGGGATCACCGTCCTCGGCGGCGGATCGGGCGCGATCGTCACGCTGGTCGGCCCGCCTGGTGTGGGCAAGACCTCGCTCGGGGAGTCCGTCGCCCGCGCGCTCGGTCGGAAGTTCGCGCGCATCTCCCTCGGCGGCATTCACGATGAGGCTGATATCCGTGGCCACCGGCGCACCTACGTCGGCGCGCTTCCCGGCCGGATCGTTCGCGCGCTCAAGGAAGCCGGGACCAAGAACCCGGTGATCATGCTGGACGAGATCGACAAGGTCGGTAGCGACTGGCGCGGCGACCCGTCCTCAGCGCTGCTCGAGGTCCTCGACCCGGCGCAGAACAACACGTTCCGCGACCACTACCTCGAGGTTGATCTCGACCTCTCCGAAGTGCTGTTCATCCCGACTGCCAACGTGTGGGAAACCATCCCCGCTCCCCTGCTCGACCGCATGGAGCTCATCCGCCTCGATGGCTACACCGAGAACGAGAAGGTGGCGATCGCGCGCGACCATCTGGTCCGGCGTCAGATCGAACAGTCGGGGTTAAAGGCCGACGAGGTCACGATCACCGACGAGGCGATCCTCGCCGTCGTGACCGATCACACGCGGGAGGCCGGCGTGCGAAACCTGGAGCGCGAGATCGGGAAGATCACGCGAAAGGTGGCGACGCGCGTCGCCGGCGGTGACCTCGTGCCGCCGCTAGAAATCACACCGGTGCAAGTGCGTGAATTCCTTGGCAAGCCCAAGTTCGACAACGAGGTCGCTGAGCGCACCGCGGTTGCGGGCGTGGCGACCGGCCTTGCCGTCACCGGCACTGGCGGGGATGTGCTCTTCATCGAAGCGGCCAACAGCGAGGGCGACGGCAAGCTGACGCTCACCGGCCAGTTGGGTGACGTGATGAAGGAATCAGCCCAGATCGCGCTGTCCTATGTGCGAGCGCATGCGGTCGCTCTGGGGATCGATCCCGAGGCTGCGCGGCAGAGCTTCCACATCCATGTGCCGGCCGGTGCCGTGCCCAAGGACGGGCCTTCCGCCGGTGTTGCGATGACCACGGCGATCGTGAGCCTGCTCACGGGACGGCCGATGCGGAGCAGCGTCGCGATGACCGGCGAAGTGACCCTGCAGGGCTTGGTGCTGCCAATCGGTGGCGTCAAGCAGAAGGTCCTTGCGGCGCACCGTATGGGACTGACCGAGGTGATCCTCCCGAAGCGCAATGAAAAGGACGTCGAGGACGTGCCGGAAAGCGTTCGCGACAAGGTGACGTTCCACTTTGCGAGCCGGATCGAAGACGCACTCGAGGTGGCGCTCGAGCCGGTCGCAGTCGCGGTGTCGAGCGCGGCGTAGCCGCGAGGTTCTAGCCGAGGCCGCCGTTGATGTGCGAAAGCATGTCTCGGACACCAGGCCCGACCAGTCCCAGCACCATGATCACGGCGAGTGCGGTCATGACGATTGCCACGCCGTAAGCGGCCGCGTCGCGCACTCGTTCGCGGTCAAGGCGATTGACCAATACCAACATCTGCCATTCCCCCCGTTCCCTATCCCTTCCGGACGCCGAACGCCCCAGTCGCACCAGTATTGTCGATTGCGGCTCGATGTGCAAGGGGGCGGGTAAGCAAGAGCGGACTCCACGCTCGCTGAGCCTGGAACCATAAGATGCCCATAAGGGAAACGCGATAGGTACTAGGGGGTCGAGATGAGGCGGACTCTTGCGAGCGTTGCCGGCGTAGCGGCTGTGTGGGCGACGGTCGTTTCTGGAACTGGGGCCCGCGCGACCGACGGTGTAATGGCTCGACCGATGGTCCGGACCGCGGTCTGTACGCCTGGGAAATGGGTGCAGACGCCCGCTACTGTCAGTCCGGCTATGGGACAAGGGGTCCTATTCGCTGACACCATCGTGTCCTCCAAGGACGCCTGGGCCGTCGGCTACTACTTCACTAGTTCCGGCGTATCGGGTCGGCTCTGGGAGCAGTGGAATGGCTCGAAGTGGAAGGTCGCTACGGATGGTGGCACCGCCGACCAACTCAACGATGTGGCCAACTTCGGCGCCAGTGACGTGTGGGCAGTCGGACAGGACAAAACGAACGCACTCATGGAACAGTGGAACGGACACACCCTCGTTCCCACGATCGTGCATGGATCCGGCATCAACACGTTGACCGCGATCAGCGGATCGTCAGCGTCGGACATCTGGGCACAGGGAAACTCGCGGAACACCTCGACCAACAAGACCCGGCTCCTGCTTTATCGGTACAACGGGACTGCGTGGATAGCGTCCCCAATCCCCAAGGGAACGACTCAGGGCTACGGCATCCTCGATCTCTCACCAACCGACGTGCTGATGCTTGCTGGGAACACTGCGAATGGCGATCTTGGGCTGTACCGGTACAACGGAACAGCGTGGTCGCTGTCCCAAGCGAGCGTACCGCTCAGCCGTGGGCTCGAGACCAATCCGGATGCGCTGACCGGAAGCTCCGATACCGATCTGTTTGGCGTCGGCGAGTCAACTGGCGGCGACAGCGTTCAACATTGGAATGGCACTACCTGGGCAGCCGTGGGGCCACTCGCGAAGTCGGATTTCGACGCGGATGTGGCCGAAGGCCCGATCGGCACAGTGTGGTCCGCTGGATTGGGATCAAGCGCGCACGGCGGGGCCGTCTACGTGACGAGAAATGGTGTGCATCAGACCTCACCTCCCTCGATCATGACCCAGCCAGGCCACCTGTACGGGATTGCTACCGGCTCAGGACTCGTCATCGCGGTTGGCCATCAGTTTGCGTCGCCGGGCGAGCTCATCGTGCTCATGAGCTGCGATTGATCCAGACCGATGGGTTGGACCGCCTGTTGCCTATCCCTTCCGGACGCCAAACGCCTCAGTCGCACCAGTATTGTCGATTGCGCTCGATGTGCGAATGCGGTCCGCACCGCTGGCCGTTCTCGCTGGAAACGCCTAGAGTGAACCTCGATGAGTGCTGAGTTGAGGGCTGTCGCCGGCAAGGGCCTCCGGATCGTGATCCTTGGCGTCGTCGCGCTGGCGTGCGGCCTGACGTCACTGGTCATGGTCGCTCCGCCAGAGCCTTCCGGCGTTGTCGGCCTGGTCCTGTGCGCGATCGGTCTTGGTGCCGCGCTGGACTGGTTTTCCGTCACCACGAGCGTGTCTTCGTGGCTCTGGGAAACGGAGGTCGAGCACCCCTGGCTGGCGCGCCTGCTGGTGCCGCGAGGAGCAGCGGCGTTGCGGCTGATTGGTTTGGCCGTCGCAATCGCCGGACTTGCACTCATGCGCGACGCCGCCGTTCCCTCGAACCAGCCCGGAGGGGTCCTCGGCGTCGGCGGACATCTCGTCGCCGCCGCGGCCATTGTTGAACTGATCGCAACGCTGTATGCAGGCTCGGTCGTGGCCCGGGAGTACCGCCACACCAAAGACCTTGATCACAAGCTGCAACGAGCAGCTTCGGGCAGCGCTCGCAGCTAGAGGTTCGTACGCGGTAGTCAGTCGGAGGTGTGTCCGACGCGGTAGCGGACGTGCGTGGCGAGCGGCGAGTAAACAACTTCGACCGGCTGCAGGCCAGGGTCTGCCACACCGTCGAAAAGCCGTTCGCCTTGGCCGAGCAGGATCGGCGCGATATTGAGCACCAACTCGTCGATTGCCCCTGCGGCGAAAGCCTGGCGCATCGTCGAGGCGCCGCCGGCAACGCTGACGTCCCGGTCTTCGGCGGCCGCTTTCGCCTGCGCGAGCGCATCGCCGAATCCCGTGGTGACGAAGTGAAACGTGGTGCCACCGTCCATCGGCATCGGGTCATGCGGATGATGCGTGAGCACGAAAACCGGTGCGTGATATGGCGGGTCTTCGCCCCACCATCCGCGCCAATCAGCATCCCATTCACCGCGGATGGGTCCGAACATGTTGCGGCCCATGACGAACGCGCCCCGCGGACGCAGCAGCTCGTCGCGCAGCCGGGCGTCGCTGTCGTGTCCCGGCTCGTCGGCGCGGAAATGCCACTGGTGGAGCCGGAGACCGCCGACGCCGATCGGATCCTCCCTGGTTTGGCCCGGTCCGGCGACGAAGCCGTCGAGCGAGATGGACATATGCGCGGTGACCCGTGGCATGCAAGCATGCTAGCGGTCGAGCTTCAGCACTCGTGACCGCGTGCTGTGACGCCGCGCCCGAGGCCGACCGTCAGCCGAGCGACAGGGACACTGACCCCTTTGGATGGGCAAGCAACGTCCCGGTGCCCTCGCTGCCTTTGAGGGCACCGGTTCCGGAGAGCACAGTCAATGCCGCTGTAGCAGCCCCATCCTTGAACGCTCCGACATGCTGCAGCACCAGGCTGCACTTCTTGCCGGCGACGGTGCCTTTGATTCGCTCGATGCCAACGAAAATCGCGGATTGGTCCGGCTCATAGGCCATGAGCCATTCGGTCGCCGACGTCCCGGTGATGTCGCCCGTATAAGTCTTTTTCACTGACGCTCGCGTCAACTTCGCGACTCCGCGACCCTCGTCGAACGGAACCTCGTCCCACCCTGCGATCTCGAAGGCGGCCTTGATCTTTGTGCTCATCTGCGGACTCCCGATAGCTGGGCTAACATATGACTCAGTCATATTATCTGCTCGTACCCTTGAGGACCAGCCTGAGCCGTGCGCGACCGTGCAGATCAACGTCTGGAAAACCTGATGGGTGCGCTGTCGCTCGCCATATCCGACGAGATCGCTGACGCCGCGATGACGGTTTCGGGGCTCGGTGACGCGGCGCCCGCAGCGCTAGTGGCGCTGCACGAGTCGGGCCGCGGTCGATCCATCGACTATCTGCGTCAGATGGTTGGCCTCACCCACTCCGGCGCGGTGCGTCTCGTCGATCGTCTCGTCGAGGCGGGCAATGTCGAGCGCGGCATCGGACGCGACGGACGTTCGGTCGGGCTGCAACTCACACGCCGCGGAGCAGACACGGCCCGTCGAATCCGGGCTGCTCGACGCGAGTCCCTGGTTCGAACGCTGGCGACCCTCGGCGACGCTGACCGCGCGACCCTCACCCGACTCTGCGAAGTGCTCCTCGAAAACGTAACCGAGCAGAAAATACGCCGGCGCGATGCCGGCGACCAGCCCTCTGGTGGCGCGCTGTGTCGCCTGTGCGACTTCGCCTCATGTGGCCGGAACGATGGTCGCTGTCCGACCGCGCAAACCGCAGCTGCCCAGGTGGCGCGGGAGCGCTAGGCCCGGTCAGCCCCGCCGGTTTTATGGACCATGACGATCGGTTTCGGGCTCGACCCAGTGGGTATTACCCTAGAGCGATCACACCACGAGGAGCGATGCGATGAGCGAGACAATTGAGAAGGCAATTCTGGCCGGGGGCTGTTTCTGGGGCGTCCAGGACCTCATCCGTCACCAGCCGGGGGTGATCTCGACGCGGGTCGGCTACAGCGGAGGCGAAGTTCCGAACGCCACCTACCGTCATCACGGCAACCACGCCGAGGCGGTCGAGATCATCTTCGATCCCACCCGGACCTCGTACCGGGATCTGCTCGAGTTCTTCTTCCAGGTCCACGATCCGAGCACGATGAATCGCCAGGGAAACGACCGCGGGGCGAGTTACCGCTCGGCGATCTTCTACACCAGCGATGAACAGAAGAGGGTCGCCGAGGACACGATCGCCGATGTCGATGCGTCGAGGCTGTGGCCAGGCAAGGTCGTCACCGAGGTCGCTCCAGCGGGTCCCTTCTGGGAGGCGGAACCGGAGCATCAGGACTACCTGCAGAAGTACCCGGCGGGGTACACCTGCCATTTCGTGCGCCCAGGCTGGAAATTGCCGAAGCGCGCCGATGCTGTGACCGCCTAATACCGTCGGGTAGCACCGTCCCTGTGGGTCGATTGCAAATGAGGCAACGCCGGCGTGAGTCCTGAGCCGTCGGCCACGCACACACCGATTTTTGACGCGGAGACCGATCCCGCGTTTCCGACGCTCAGCCAGGAACTCCTGGACGAGCTCGGTGGGTTTGGAGACATCCGAACCGTCGATCCCGGCGTGGTCCTGTTTCACGTCGGCGCGGCGCCTGACGAGTTCTTTGTGCTCGTGGAGGGGCATATCGAAGTCGTGCGCGAGGACGGCTCGAACGACGTGGTGGTCGCCTATCGCGACGGTCAATTCGTCGGTGAAATGAGTCTGCTGACGGGACAACATGCCTTCCTCGCCGCGCGCACCACGACGCGGTCACAGATATTGGTGATTCCGCAAGCGGCGTTCCGCACGCTCATGGCCACGAAACCTGCGATTGCAGATGTGGTCTTCGGTGCGCTCCTCGCGCGCCGCGAGGCACTCCGGCGCAGTGCGGCCACCGCATCCATCCGCATCGTCGGTTCCCGATACTCCCCCGAAGCCCTTGCACTTCGCACGTTCGCAGCGCGAAATCGCCTTCCCTACAGCTGGATCGACCTGGAAGACGCGGAGGACGTTCATGCGCTGCTGAGCACGGCGGCCCTCACCGCCGGGGACACACCGGTCGTCTTCACCGCGACTGCCGTACTCCGGCGCCCCACGCCGGGCGAACTTGCGGAGTCGCTGGGGTTGACGTATCGCTCGGTGCCCGGCCGTACGTTTGACCTGGTGATCGTGGGCGCAGGGCCGGCAGGTCTCGCGGCCGCCGTCAACGGCGCGGCGGAAGGCTTGGAGACGGTGGCCATCGACGCCGTCGGACCCGGAGGGCAAGCCGGCTCAAGCTCGCGCATCGAGAACTACCCGGGATTTCCCACCGGCATCTCGGGTGGCGACCTGACTGCCGGTGTCGCCGCGCAAGCGCAACGCCTCGGGGCCGAGATCTTCAGCCCCTGCACGGTCTCTGGTCATCGCACCGAGCAAGGCATCCACGTGCTGGAGCTCACGGATGGGAGTGAGATTCCAACCCGCTCCGTGATCGTCGCAACGGGTGCGCACTACCAACGCCTTGATATTTCAAATCTTCTTGAGTTCGAAGGTAACGGCGTGTACTACGCGGCGACCGACCTTGAGGTCCGGACCTGCGGAGGAGCCGATGTCGTCGTGGTGGGCGGCGGCAACTCAGCGGGACAAGCAGCGCTCTATCTGAGCCGTTCCGGGAGCCGGGTATCGCTCGTCATTCGACGACCCGGACTGCACGAGACCATGTCGGCATACCTCGTTGACCGCATCGATGTGGACCCGAAGATCAACGTGGTGGTGGAGACCGAAGTGTGCGGACTTGAGGGCACGGGACACCTCGACCACGTCGCCCTGCGACACACACCGTCCGGTCGAACGACCACCCAGGAGTCGGCTGCCCTCTTCTGCTTTATCGGTGCGCGGCCGGCGACAGGCTGGCTCAAGGGCGCCGTCGCGCTCGACGAGAACGGATTTATCCTGACGGATCGGTCCCTTCCCCGCGACGCCGCGCTGGATCCTGTCTTTGCGAGCCGCGAACCGCTGTTGTTCGAGACCTCGATGCCCGGTATCTTCGCTGCCGGCGATGTGCGCTCCGGTTCGTTGAAACGCGTGGCGTCCTCGGTCGGCGAGGGATCCAGTTCGATCGCGTCTGTCTACCACTACGTTCGGACCGTCTCGGAACATCCGGCGGGCGCCAGGCCGTAGTACCCGCCCGCCCGGCCGGTCTGAGCCGGGAGGGCCGTCAACGCTTCAATCTGCGCTGAGGGCTGGCTCGCGCCTCGTTCGGGGCGAGGGCCGTGCAGTCCATGTTGGCTAGGATGAGCCGGTCATGAGCCCCCGGCTTTCCGTTGGTCGGCGCGAGCGGTTCAGCGCCGCACATCAGCTGCGCGACCCGGCCCTCTCCGAAGCGGAGAATCAGGAACGGTTCGGACCCTGCGTCAACGTGCACGGCCACAACTACGTCGTCGAGGTGCTCGTCAGCGGCGATCCGGACAGTCGCGGGTATGTGTGCGATCTCCGGGCCCTCGGGGCTGTGGTTCGGGAGCGAGTCATCGATGACGTCGATCATCGCGACCTGAACCACGACGTCCCGTGGCTCGCGAACATGCTGCCGACCACTGAAGCCCTGGCCGCGGCATTCTGGGATCGCCTCGTCGACCACATGCCCGGCGGCCGTCTCGAGAGGGTTCGCGTGTTTGAAACCGACAAGAACTTTGCCGATTGCACACGTTGACGGCCCGCTGGCCGATCGATATGACCAGTCTGCGCTGGCGATTTTCGACCGCGAGGAGCGAGAGCGTTTTCTCGACAGCGCCGGCCGGCCCCGGGACGCCACACAGGTGCAATGGGAACTGCTCTACCGACACGAGCCCTGGTTGTTCGCGCGCCTGATCGCCGGTGAGCGGCTCCATCCGGGGATCCTCGAATGGTTGCCCGCTCACGCGTCGCGTGCACTCGAGATCGGCGCCGGGACGGGGCGATTGACGCTGGACCTGGCGCCGCGATGCGATCGCCTGACCGCGGTCGAGCCCGCCGCGCCGCTGCGCCAGATACTCCGCGAGCGGCTGATCGCCGCGGGACACAGCGATGTCGAGGTGCTGCGCGGCTTCTTCGACGCCCTCCCGCTGGAAGCGGGCGATTGCGATCTCGTGATCCTGTGCTCCGCCTTTGCGCCAGGGGCCATGGCCGATCCAGATCGATGCCTCGCGGCCCTAGAAAGCCGGTGTGCGCGGGGTGGTCTCATCGTCTCCGTGTGGCCCAACGACGTGGCGTGGTGGAACGGGCACGGATTCGCATATGTCAGTTTCGAAGGACCGATGTCGGTTGAATTCGGCACGGTCGACGAGGCTCTGGCACTGGCTCGCATCTTCTATCCGCATGCCACGGCTGCAATCGCCGAGCGCAAGGCCAGCGCCATCGATTACGACGTCCTGAAGATCAACCCACCACGCGACCTGTGCTGGAAACGGTTGGGCTGATGCGTATCGCGCTGATCGCACCCTTGGTGTCCCCCATCCTCGATCCGCAGCAGGGCGGCGCGCAGTCAGTCGTCGCCGATCTGGCACGTGCGCTGGGTAAACGCGGCCATGATGTCGTGCTCTTTGCCAGCACGGGATCCGACGTGCCAGGCGTTGCGGTGCGAACGCTCGGCATCGAATCCGCCCCCCTCCGGAGCGCCACCTATCGGCACAACGGGATCACGGTAGTGCCGCCGGCCATGCGTGATGCCTATCGCACCATCTATCAGCACGTGAGCGCGGAGCGGTTCGACATCATGCATAACCACGGCTTCGACCGACCCGCAGTCACGGTCGCGGCTGAGTGCGGACTCCCGGCGCTCCACACGCTGCACCTCCCTCCCAACGACGCGATGGTCGAGGCGATCACCGGCGTCCGCGATCACCGCGCCGCCGTGTGGTGCGCTGCAGTATCACGGGCCGCGGAGTCATCCTGGCGATCGCGCGTTCCCATCGACGGCGTCCTGCCGAATGGCGTTCCCGTGGATGCGATACGGTTCGTTGCCGACGCCGGCCGGGGGGTGGTCATCGCGTCCCGCTTCAGTCCCGAAAAGGGTATGGCTGAAGGGGTGACGGCCGCACGGCGCGCGGGCCTGTCGTGTGACGTCTACGGCACCCCGTACGACAGGGACTACGAGATCGCAGTGCGCAGCGCCTGGGAGCACGACGGGCTGGTCACCTTCCACGCGCCGGTGGACCGGACGGCACTCTGGATCGCGTTGGGCCGAGCTGCCGTGCTGCTCTGCCTGTCGCGCTGGGAGGAGCCGTTCGGTCTTGTCGCCGCGGAAGCCCAGGCCGCCGGCACCCCCGTGATCGCGTCGGCGCGCGGTGGGTTGCCCGAGGTGGTGCGTGACGGGGTCACCGGCTTTGTCGTCGACCCCGACGAGACGGATGCCATTGCGGATGCTCTTGCCAACATCGGCCAGATCTCTCGAGCCGCGTGCCGCCACCACGCGGACCACGCGCTGGATCTGGCCACATCGGTGACACGCCACGAAGATCTCTATGCGCGTTGTTCGGTACCTGCCGCGCTCGTTGAAGGTCGACCGTCATGAGCGGATGGCTCGCCGATCGCATCGTGGTCGTCACGGGGGCCAGCCAGGGCATCGGAGCCGCGACCGCTGTCGCCCTGGCGCAGCGCGGCGCGCATGTGGTGGTGACCGCGCGCAACGAGGCGAGATTGGCACAGGTGCTCGACCAGATCCGTCAAAGCGGCGGTACGGGCAATGCGATTGCCGCGGATCTCGGTCATGAGGGTGCCGGGCACCGCTTGTTCACGGACATCGACGCAATCGGTCAGGTCGCCGGGCTGGTCTGCTGCGCCGCGCGGCTCACCAAGGCGTCGGTGGCCGAGACCGGCCAGGACGTGTGGCGCACGACCATGCAGTTGAATCTGGACGCTGTGTGGGAGTGCTGTCGCGAGGCGTTCTTGAGAATGGCACTGGCTGGACAAGGGGGACGGCTGCTCACCATCGCGTCACTCTCCGGGGTGTACGCGACCGAGAAGTTCCCGGGGTTGAGCGCATACAACACCTCGAAGTTCGGGGTGATCGGTCTCACCGAGGCGCTAGCGGTGGAGGGGCGAGATCTGGGCATTGCCGCGGTCTGCGTCAGCCCGGGCGCCGTTGATACCGATATGCTCCGCGCCGCCAACCCGTCGTTGACTGCGCGTTTGAGTCCCGCCGACGTCGGTGGACTCATCGCGGACCTCATGGATGGGGCCGGATTCGCCGCCTACAGTGGTGCCAACATTCCACTCTTCTCGAACGGATGACCGTCGATTCCATCGTCATCATCGGTGCCGGAATGACCGGCGGCAATGCTGCCGTCACCCTGCGGGGCGAGGGATTTCGCGGACGGATCGTGCTCA
The DNA here is from genome assembly GCA_041691155.1 of Candidatus Dormiibacterota bacterium. Taxonomy (GTDB): domain Bacteria; phylum Chloroflexota; class Dormibacteria; order Aeolococcales; family Aeolococcaceae; genus Palsa-851. Next base: position 30,291 of record JBEPVD010000002.1, read on the forward strand.
TCGGCAACGAAACCGCAATCCCATATGGACGTCCACCGCTGTCCAAGACCTACCTGCGCAACGAGGGTGGTCTCGACGGCTGGCTGGTGAAGGACGCGGACTGGTACGCGAGCAACGACGTCGAACTGCTCGCGTCGACGACCGCTCGCTCGGTCGACACGCATGAGCGGCTGGTGGCACTCGGCGCGGATGAGCCCATCCGCTATGACCGGTTGCTGCTCTGCACCGGTGGTCGCCCGCGACGACCGGACATCGCTGGGATCGACCTTCCCGGCGTGCACGTGCTTCGTACCATCGCGGACTGCGACGCCATCAAGCATGCGGCGCGTCCGGGGATGCGGGCGGTCGTGGTCGGGATGGGCTTCATCGGTTCCGAGGTTGCAGCGTCGCTGTCGCAGCTCGGCCTCAGCGTCACTGCGGTGATGAGCGGCGACGCACCCCTGACGAACGTGCTCGGGGACGAGTTGGGGGCTGCGATGGCGAGTATCCATCGCGAGCACGGTGCCGAACTTATTGCGAATGATCGGGTCGTCGGCTTTGAAGGATCCACATCCGTGGATCGAGCGATCACCAGAGCGGGCGCTCGCATCGACTGCGATCTCGTGGTGGTCGGCGCCGGCATCGAGCTCAACCTTGATGTCATTGCGCAGACGACCATCGAACTCGACAACGGGATCCTGGTCGATGCTCGTTGCCAGACCAACTTCGAGGACATCTACGCAGCCGGGGATGTCGCCAATCAACTGCATCCGCTCTTCGGCCGGGTTCGTGTCGAGCACTACAACAACGCCGAGAAAATGGGCCGTTTCGCGGCGCGTGCCATGCTCGGCGATCAGCGGCCGTACGACTACGTGCACACCTTCTGGTCGGACCAGTTCGAGCACAGCTTGGAATACGTCGGCCATGCGGTGCGATGGGACAACGTTGCCATCCGTGGCGACGTCGCGGAGCGGAAATTTCTGGCCTTCTACATTGAGGACGGCACGCTACGGGCAGTGGCAGGCCTGAATCGCGGCGGCGACCCCGAACTCGACGAGGGCAGCGAGTTGCACGCCTGCCAGCAGCTCGTCGCCAGGCGCGCGGCGCCGCCCATCGAGGCGCTCTCTGACGAGCGCGTTGACCTCCGGGAGCTTGCGGGAGCGACCTGACAGTCACAGGTGATACGCCGGTGCCGACGACATCGAAGGCATCGCGAGAAATGGCGCGGATAACCGTAGCCCGAGCACCCGGTACGACGACATCAGCGTCGTCATATTCACAATGTCAGGCTGTGGAACATGTCAAATCGGTCGACGGCTGCGCGATCGCCGTCGAGCGGTCGGGCGACGGACCGCCGGTGGTGTTCGTCAACGGCGCCTTCAGCACCAGAGCGAGCGGTGCGTCGCTGGCAGCGCTGCTGGTCAGCGAGTTCACGGTCTACCGATATGACCGCCGCGGGCGCGGCGACAGTGGCGACGCCGCCGAATACGCGGTGGGGCGAGAGGTCGAGGACCTCAATGCAGTGATCGCCGCGGCGGGCGGCCAAGCGGTCGTGTTCGGTCACTCCTCCGGGGCGGCGCTGACCCTCGAGACCGCCGCGGCCGGCGCCGGCGTGCTCGGGTTGCTCATCCACGAGCCGCCCTATGTTCCCGGTCCCGGCACGAGTCGTGAGACGGCCGACGAGTTCGCAACGATGGTCGCGGCCGGCCGTCGGAACGAGGTTGCAGATCGGTTCCTGCGCAACACTGGTATGCCGGTGGAGATCGTGGAGCAGGCCAAGGCGGGGCCCGGCTGGCCTGCGATGGTCGGGGTGGCCCACACCCTCCCGTACGACGTCCGGATGTGCAATGTCGGAGTGGTGCCGGTGGAGCGCCTCACCCGGATCTCGTGCCCCCTCCTGGTGACGGCCGGTTCCCTCAGCCCCGGCTGGGCGCTCGAGGTGGCCAAGTCCGTCGCCGCTGCCGTCTCCGGTGGCGAATGGAGGGTGCTCGAGGGCCAAGCGCACAACGTGGCGCCGAACGTGCTGGCGTCGCTCGTGCGCGAGCGTTTCCGCATCTGAACCAGCGTCGGCCCTCAGTACCTCGGAGTCGGCCGGCCACGCCAGCCAGCGCCCGCGCACCCAGCAGCGGCCGATAGCCCCGGCGTGCAGAGCCGACCCATCAGATACCGCCAGGCATGCATCGCCCCACCCTTCGCCCGAGGTCAGCGACGGCCGCCGAATTCCCAGTCGTAGATCGCGACATTGCCGTAGTCGGCGAGTCCAGCCCTTCCCTCACTGAGCAGACCGTTGAGCGCTGCTCGGGTCGGAGCTTGCACGGCTAATGCAACTCCCGCGAGTTCTTCGCTATCGACGTCTCGCAGCGCTCCGTAGAGAATCAGACGCTCGCGCAGGTGTGGCGCGAGGTCGGCGACCGCTACCGGTCTCGGGTCCCGTGGTCGGGCTGCGGTCGTCTGCGCGAGGATGAGAAAGCGCGGCTCGTCCGCCGCGCCCGCGAACTGCCACATCGTGCGACCGAGAGAGTTGGTGAATCGCCAGATGCAATGCTCCTCGAACAGCCCTGCTTGGTTGTATGGCTCGCGGGTCACGAACTCACGTGCGGCGTTCGGGGTGGGCAGGTCGACGACGTGCATGCTGCCGGACCATGTCTCGCGGTCAGAACCGAGCGTCGGGCCTCGGGCGGTCATTCCTGCGGCGAATCCGTCCATGTACGACCAATGCTTGTCGTCGAGCTCCGGATCGTTCGCTGACTCCCTGGCAACGGGCGCGCTGCGGCTGTGGATGAGAAAGTCCATGACGGCGGACAATACGTGGACTTCAGACCCGATGCGTTTCGCCGCGCCGGCGTTTGCCGCCCAGAGGATGGCGATCTGGCCGGCCGCACGTTTGTGCCGGAGCCGCGATTCACAGCCGGCTCCCATTTGCACCTCAGAAAACTGAGGGGGTTGGCTGACGAGTATCGCTCTATCACCAACTCGATGGAGCACGACCATGAACGCTCTGACCTAGGGCCACCCGCGTCACTCGCGACGACATCCACTCCGCTCTACCCACTCACAACACCAACTGACAGGAGATCTCCATGACTGACGACATCAACAACGCCTTCCCTCTGCCGCCGCCACTGCCTCCCGCAGTGGACAGGCCGCGACGCTTCTCGGGCGCGGGGCGCCGCACCGCAATGGCAGCGACCACCATCGGCCTGCTCACGGGCGCCTTCGCGGGCGGGTTCATCGTGAGCCATGCGGCAACCACGCCCTCGCCTGCGGCGACGACACCTTCGACCACGACACCCGCGACGGGAACGTTTCACTCGAATGAGAACGCCACGCACGAGTCCGGTGAGAGCGCTGCGCGCGAAGCGCAAGAGAACGCCGGCCAGGTTCCCACCGTCCCGTAGCCAGAGCTCATCCAAGGGGGCCGGCGTCGCGCCGGCCCCCTTGATGCTCCCTGCCAGGCTGGCGCCGGTCGAGTGAAACTTCGGCGCCGCAGCCGGCGCGGCGTTCAGGTGGCTCGGACGCGCGGATCGAGCGCCGCGTACAACCCGTCGACGACGATGTTGACGACCACAACGAAAGCTGACGTGGCGAGCACAACACCCTGCACCACCGGTAGGTCCTGGCTCTGGACAGCGCCGATCAACGCTCTGCCCAGTCCGGGAAGCCCGAAGACCACCTCGGTGATGATCGTCCCCCCGAGAATGGCGGCGAGGTCGACACCGAACTGGGTGATGAGCGGCGGTGCCGCCGCGCGCAGTGCATGCCCATAGAACACCCGTCGCTCAGAGAGACCCCTCGCTCGCGCCGCGGTGATGTACTCCAGTCCCAGCACATCGAGAAGCGAGCTGCGTGAGAGACGGACGTAGGTCGCGGCGCTCGCGAAGGCCAGCGTGATCCACGGCAAGATCAATCCGTGTGCCCACTCGACAGGATTCACCTGAATGGGCGTCCAGTCCTGGCCCGGGAAGGGGAACAAGTTCAACCAGTGGGCGAAGAGTCCGTCGAACACATAGATGAGCGAAATGCCGACGAGAAAGGTCGGTACGGAGAGGCCACCGAGGACGAACACGGTAGCCCCGATGGCTCGCCGGCTCCGCGGCCGCCGAGCTGCCATGAAGCCGATCCCCAGGCCGACGGCCAACCATATCGCTGCAGCGGGAATGGCCAGTGAGATGTCCACAGGCAGCGCCCTCGTGATGATCGAAGAGACCGGTGTGCCGCTCGTGAACGAGTAGCCGATGTTGCCGTGAACGATGCGTCCGAAGAAGTCGAGATACTGCTGCCAGATCGGACGCGTCAATCCGAGGCTCACGCGGATTCTCTGGATCATTTCGGGTGTCGCGCCCCGGCTGACCATCATCTGGGCCGGGTCCTCAGGAACGACGAAGTACAGGATGAACACCAGGGACCAGGTCACCCACAGGGTGACCACACCCTGAACGGCGCGGCGAATCAGAAAGGGGGCCATCGTTGGAGCGACCCTACCTTGTGGAGTTCGCGACGAGGATGCCAGCGCCGCGCGACCGTGACACACCTGTAAAGCACGCCCTCCACCCCCGGGTCGTCGATCTCGATTCGCGGCGAACTGGCCGTCGCGATCGGGACCAGCCACGGCATGATCCTGCATCACTTCGGATCGCGCGAGTGGCTCTTTGTCACGGTGACCCAGGCTGTCGAGGACGCCGAGCGAAGGGCGGCCTTCGGTGCGGGATTGGGCGTAGGGATGCCCGACGGTATTGGAAACGGATCATTGGGCCGAGCACGCAGCGGCGTGTCGGGATTCGTAGCCTGCCGACATCGGCCGAATGTCGAGGCGCGGCGCCCCGGCATTCCGACCGACGAATCGATCAGGCGGCTTGCTTTGCCGCCGTCTTGTTGGTGCGGGTCACGCCAGCGGCATTGATGAGCCGTAGGGTCACTTCCCTCTGGGCATCGAGCACCTGGTTGACGAAGTCGAACGACTTGTCCACGACCTCCGCCGCGGTTGGCTGGCCGTTGTCGGTCGTCGGCACCGCGCGGGCTGCCTCGATCAGCTTTGCCTGTGCATCGCCAACGTTCTGCATCGCCGTCACGAACTGCTTCTGAAGCTGGGTGACGTAGGTCTGATAGTCGGTCATGGTCTTGGCCTCCTTGGGTCCCGGTTGTTGAACGCTGCTTAGTTTACCAAGCACGCGCTACTTTTGTCAACCACGCTCACCATTTGGCACCCCAAGCGGTAGGATTTGATCATGGACACACCTACACCTCCCTTCAAGTCGGTGGGCGACTTCATCCGCTCCCAACGCGAGCTCATGTCCCTCTCCATGCGCCAGCTCGCGGAGATGGCCAAGGTCTCAAATCCGTACCTCAGCCAGATCGAGCGCGGCGTCTACACGCCCTCGGCGCAGGTGCTGAAGGGCATCGCGGATGCGCTTGACATGTCGGCGGAGCGTCTCTACAGGGAGGCCGGACTCCTTGACGACGAGATCGAACGACCGGCGCTGAGCGTCGAAGATGCCATTCGCGTTGATCCGCGACTGACGCAGGAAGGCAAGCAGGCGCTGATGCAGGTGTACCAAGGACTGGTTCGGGCACACGGGCCGGCTTCGGAACCGGAACCGTCGAGGCGTCCACGAGCCACGCCAGCGCGAACCGCGAAGGCCCGCACGCCCGTGCGCAAGCCGCGTAAGCGCTGAGTACCCGGATCCTCGAGAACGTCAATGTGCGGGATACGCAGCGCCCGTGCGGTCCGTGTCGTCAGCTGGTCTTTTTGGTATGTGCGCGGCTGCGTGAGCCGGCCTTCTTCGCAGACGTGAAAGGCGGACCGTCCACTCCCTTGACATAGCGCCCCGGCGCAAGCTCGCCACCCGGAAGCGGCGGAGGCGGCACGAGCTTTCCAGAACGCGCGGACGCCCACGCAACCCAGTCGTCCCACCAACTGCCCGGTACGCGAGCTGCCCCTTCGCGCCAAGCATCGGCTGAGATGCCGTGTTCAACAGGCGGACCGGTCCAATACCCCGCTTTCGGGTTGCCCGGAGGGTTGACGATGCCGGCGACGTGGCCGCTTGAGGTCAACGTGTAGCGGACGTCCCCGCCCACGTGCTGACTGATCAGGTACGACCCCTTCCACGGTGCGATGTGGTCGGCCTCCGCGCCCAACACATAGAGCGGCTGTGTGATCTTTCCGAGATCGATGGGTGTGCCACCGATGCGAAACGCGCCCGGGCGCACCAGCAGATTGTCGACATAGCACGCACGCAGATACTGCGTGTGCATGGCTGCGGGCATGTTCGTGCTGTCCCCGTTCCATGCCAGGAGGTCGAACGCCGGCGGTGTCTTGCCCATGTACCAGTTGTTGACAACATACGACCAGACGAGGTCATTGCCTCGCAACCAGTCGAAGGTCCGCGCCATCGTCGACGCCTCGAGATAGCCGTTTTTCTCGATGTTCTTCTCGAGGCGGCCGACGCTCTTGCGGTCGGCGAAGACGCCGAGCTTTCCAGGGACGCTGAAGTCGACTAGCGTGTTGGTGATCGTCATCCATCCGACGCGCCGTACCTCACCTCTGGCAGCCAGGTGAGCCAGCGCGATCGTGGACATCGTGCCGCCCAGACAGAGACCGACAATGTTGACCACCGGTGAGCCGGTCAGCGCAGTGATTTCGTCCAGTGCCGCCATGATACCGAGTCGCAAGTAGTCGTCCCACGTGACCGCAGCCATCGACGCATCGGGGTTGCGGTAGCTCAAACAGAAGACCGTGAAGCCATGCTGCACCGCGTACTCGATGAAGGATCGGCCAGGCGCCAGATCCATGATGTAGTACTTGTTGATCCACGGTGGGCTGCACAGAATGGGTTGCGCGTGTACGAGATCGGTTTGCGGCTCGTACATCAGCAATTCCATCAGTTCGTTGCGCATCACCACGCGGCCGGGCGTCGCCGCGAGATTCTTGCCGACGGCGAATTCCGTCGTATCGACCTGACGAGGGCGACCCCCGTTATGGATCAGGTCGTCGACGAACTTCCCAGCCCCCGCCACAAGGCTCTTCCCGCCGGTGTCGAAAGCCTCCTTCAGCACCACCGGGTTTGCCCAGGGCAGATTCGTCGGCGACATCGCATCGAGCATCATCCCCAGAGCAAACCGTGCCTTCTCGCGATGCTCAGCAGTGGCCTTCGACGTGTCGATCATGTGCTCCGCCCAACGCACCGATTGCAGATAGCTCTCGCCCGCCGCCCGAAAGAGCGGGTTGTGTTGCCACGCTCGGTCTGCGAATCGCTGATCACCGGGCGCAATCGGGCCATCGTCCCGGAGGCCGAATGCCCTCCGCGCTGCGCGAAATGCGACCCCTGTCTGCCGCGCCGTCAGATCGCCCGCCCCAGTCGCGAAGTGCAGAGGTCGGCGCAGGGCATCGGTGAAGAACACATCGCGCAACGCACCGCTGAAGTCGCTCGGATCAACCTTGGCTAGCAACGCTCCGTAGATGACGTCCTCGGTTGCGTCTTCGATCACGACACCGCTCACATCAACAAACCACCGTTCACCGCGTAGATCGCGCCAGTGATGTACGAAGACTCGTCATCGAGGAGGAAGCGGACTACCCTGGCAACCTCATCCGGCCGGCCGAGCCGCCGCAGCGGCACCTTCTCGATGATGCCGTCGAGAATCGGCTGAGGGATGGCCTCCACCATTTCGGTGCCGATGAACCCTGGGGCGACGCAGTTGACGGTGATGCCTTTCCGGGCCGTTTCGAGCGCGAGGCTCTGCGTGAGACCGTAGAGCGCGGCCTTTGACGCCGCGTAGTTGGCCTGTCCGATGTTGCCGGTCTGGCCGATGACCGAGCTCACGTTGACGATGCGGCCACTGCCACGTTCGAGCATATGGTCGAGGACGGCCTTGATCATGTAGAACGCGCCGGAGAGATTGACGCGCATCACTGCGTGCCAGTCGTCAACGCTCATCTTCCGCACGGTCTTGTCGACGGTGATGCCCGCGTTATTCACCAGGAAGTCGACGCGACCGTGGCCGCTGAACACCTCGTCGAATACGCGGTCGCAGTCTTCTGGAACACCGACGTTGCCCTGATGGATGGAAACGGACCCACCCTCCTCGGAGAGAAGGTCCTGCATTCGTGCCGCCGACTCCGTGTCGCGGCTGTATCCAGCGGCGACGTGCGCGCCCCGGCGTGCCAAGTCCGCGCTGATCGCAGCGCCGATGCCTCGGGTGCCTCCGGTGACGATCGCCACCTTCCCAGAGAATGATTGAACTGGGGCCGTGCGGACGGCTGCCGACTCCGCCACAGTCATCGTCGAGCCATGGTGGTGGACCAATGGGATAACGCTTTCCAAATCACTGTTGATCTTCTAGTCTGAGAGTTGGATCCTTGAGACGTTCGATCGATACCAGCCAGAACGTGCCGCCGCTCTTGAGCTTGGGGTGCTGATTCCGGTCACGCTCGAGCGCAACGGCTCGCCAACCTTCGGTAGCGACAAAAACCGAGAGGAGAGCGTCTCCGAACAGATCCTCAGGCGCGATCACACGCTGTCTGTGGACCGTCGAGGTACAGAAAGCACAAAGGTGCCGATCGAAATGGCGGGCCTGTGGCGTTAGCGAGGTTGCGCGCACCTGGCTCATGAATTGAACCTCCTAATAACGGCCGCCACCGAAAAGGGCCCGGGTGTTGGCGCCGATGACGCGGCCCTACGGCTTCATCGTCCGGCCCTGTACCAGGCTTACCCAGAGCCATCAGTCACGAACGTTCCGGGACGGACGCCCCTATTCTCCTGCCAGCGACGAACAGGCTGGTTGGTCGGCCTTGGGGATATCGCATCAAACGCGGCCCCGGAAGCCGTTCTTCAGTGCGAGAATGCGGGACTCATGAGCAAGGATCACCCTAGCGAGCTGCGCACACTCGAGAGAGACGAATGCTTTGAGCGGTTGCGCGGGAGCGTGACCGGTCGCGTCGCCTACGTGGTCGACGGCATGGCCGTCATCGTCCCCGTCAACTTTGCGCTGGTTGACGCGGACATTGTCTTCTGCACGTCGAAAGGAAGCAAACTTGCATGGCTCGGCCTCCGCCACCGTTTGGCCTTTCAGGTTGACGATACTCGGCCTGCGAGCCGTGAAGGCTGGAGTGTGCTGATACATGGGTCAGCTCACGAGATCACCGACCCGAACGAGCTCGATGCATTGCGTCGCGGACCGCTCCAGCCGTGGGTGCAGCCACCAGACGAGCATTGGGTGCGTATCGTTGTCGAAGCCATCTCGGGGCGTGCGCTCGAACGTGGCCAGCCGTAAATTGTGAAGTCGGGGCGACTGGACTCGAACCAGCGACCCCCTGCTCCCAAAGCAGGTGCGCTACCACTGCGCCACGCCCCGACGGTTGGTGATCTCGGCGAGCTCGCCTGCCTGCGAAAAGGTCGGTAACAACCTCGTCTGCATCGGGTAGCCGGTTTCTCGCCCATTCTATGCGCCGTCGCGGCTGAGGCCCGCGCCGACTGCTCAATCGAGACTGGGAGCAGGGCCCTCGCTGGATGCGGACGCGTCGACGTCGATCGCCGCGGCGCCCATCGCTAACGCATCAAGCGTTCCAGGCACTCATCATACGAGCGACACCAGCGCTTCGACCCGAGGGGCAACGGAACGCGCTTGTCGATGACTCCTCGCGAGAGGCGTCATCGGGCCGGAATGCGCCGGCGGCATTCGCCGGGCGCCTCAGGATAGGCCTCACGGTCCACGACGAACGGCACCCACGGCACACTGTCCAGTGCCGTGGTGGACCTTCTCGACGCCGTCATCGTCGCCGCGCTGCTGATCCTCGCCTTGTCTGGCCTCCGGCGCGGACTCAGCGGTGTCGCGTTCTCACTCGCCGGGCTTCTGCTGGGGCTGTTCCTCGGTGCTGTCATCACACCGCCGCTCGCGCGTGCCGTCACCCAGAACCCCACGACCAAACCGCTCGTTGCCATCGGGATCTTCGTCGGCGTCACCCTGCTGGTCGAAGGCATCGGTTCGGCGATCGGAATCCGCGTCCGCCAGCACACGAGGCACACCGTGCTGGGCAAGGCTGACGCAGGTTTGGGAGCGGTGCTCGGGGTCATCGGGGCTCTCCTGGCGGCGTGGTACCTCGGATTGACGTTCTCGCAGAGCCCCTGGGTCGGTCTCGACAATCAGATCAGCGGCTCGGCAATCGAGCGATCCCTGGATCGGTTCATGCCGAGACCACCCGGTTTCCTCGCGACCATCGGGAATCTCTTCGTGGCCGGTGATTTCCCGAACCCGTTCTCGACCATCCTCAATCTGCCATCCGCGCCGGTGACGATCCCACCGCTCGTCAACACGGCGGGCATCCGTCAAGCCACGAGCGTCACGTCGAAAGTGGTCGCCCAAGGATGCAACGGCGGTGCGGAGGCAGGGTCGTCGTGGCCGCTGGCGTCCGGCTACATGGTGACCAACGCCCACGTCGTCGCCGGGTCGAGCAGCGTGCAGATCTTCACGCCCGACGGGCAGGTGCACACCGCCCGTGTCGTGCTCTTTGATCCGAACACCGATCTCGCGATTCTCTACTCGCCCGGCATCACGCTGCACCCGCTCGTGCGGGTGCCCAGCAATCCGACTCGAGGCACCGCGGGCGCCGTGATCGGGTATCCCAGAGGCGGCAGTGAGCAGGTCGTGTCAGCAGCGGTGATCGGCACCGAGTCGGCGCGGGGCTACAACATCTATGGCGACACCCTGGTGACCCGTGAAATCGAAGTGCTCTCCGCTCTCGTGATTCCGGGCAACTCGGGGGGACCGATCGTCAACACCGCCGGTCAGATTATCGGGGTCGTCTTCGCCGCGAGCACCACGCAGTCGAACGTCGGCTATGCACTCACGATCCCGCAGGTGTCCTCGGACCTCCAGGCGGGGCTGCATCGCACCACCGCAGTCTCAACCCAGGGGTGCGCGAGCTGAGCGCGACGCTCAGTAGTGGATGATCACCGTCGCGCCGATCGGAGTCCACGCGTACAGCCATTGCATGGTCGGCATTGGAATATGCACGCACCCATGGCTCGCATCGACGCTGTTCTCGCTGCCTGGACCGAAGACTGACGTCGGCTCCCAGGGCGCATCGTGGATGAAGAACCCGCCGCCGCGGAATTCCATTGCGTAGTCCGCGTCTTCCGGCGAGTAGTACCAGGGGGACGACTTCGGCCACGGGGAGATCAACGTGATCGGCGAGACCTTCCGGTAGATGCGATACGTCCCGGTTGGCGTGCGCAAGCCCGCTCGGCCGCTCGTGATCAATGACGACCCGGCAACGCATCCACCGTTGTAGAACACCGCCGACTGCCGGGTGAGGTCGAAGTCGATCACCTTTCCGTTGGGGACGTCATGGCCGCAGCCGACTGCGGTCAACGCGGCATTCACTGAGCTCTCGACGGTCGCGATCTGCGCCTCCACGGACTCGAGCCGAGCGGTGGTGCCGCCCTGACGCAGCATCGCCGACAGCGACGCGTACTGCCCCGCGAATCCCGCTGCGCCGATCGCGTTGTGCGCGGACGCGAGTTGCACGCGCGTGTCGAGGTTGCGCAGCTCCGAAGCCACGCGTCCGTCGAGCGTGATCAGCGCGTTGACGGTGTCGATGGCGGCGGCGAGCGCCTTGATCGCAGGCACCGCAACGCTCGGGTCGGTCCGGTCGCTCGTGAGCGTGGTGATGAGTGACGGCACCGCGCCGAGCGGCAGATGGTCGCCTTGAGCGACCGCGACCGTGTGGTGCGCTTTGGCGAGGAGCGACGCGAGGCCGCCGTAGGATCCAGCTGCCACCGTGACTTCGTCAAGCAGCGCTGCCTTGTGCGCGGCGGCGACCGCGCCCGTCCAGGTGACGACGAGGTGATCGACGGCCGCCGGTGTCGCGGCCGCCGCAAGCTTCGAGCTCCACGTCGCGGCATCGTTCGCCGCGGCGGCCGGCACATAGGCGCCGAACTGCATCTCCATCTGACTCCACGCAGTCATCGCGGCTTCGGCCCGCGCCCGGGCAATCGCCATCGCCGCAGACCACACGGACTGGGTGTCGTGGTGCATGGTCGTGAGGAACGCGCTGCCGTCGTCCAGCCACCACAGCGGCGACCAGGACGAGGCGTGCAGGTACTTCGAACGTTCGAGCGATGCGCGCAACGGCGCGAGGCTCGACGCTGACACACCCTCGCCGACGTCCGCAGTCCACGACCGCTCCAGTGCGGTCGCGCTGTGATGAAACGCTGACGCGCGGCTCATCGCACGCGCCGTGGCGGCGCCCCCGGCGCCGACCAGCGCGAGCGACAACCCCGCTATCGCAAGCGGTAGCAGTCGCAATCGCATCTGAAACGATGCTACCCGAGAATCAGCTGGTGAGGAACCCGTTCTGCACGAGCCAGGTGTGCGCCACGTTGGCAACCGTCATGCTCTGGATCTCCACCATCGCGTTCAACTGCAGCATCACGGCGGTGGTCAGCTTCGCGGCCACGGGGGTCAGCCACGCGCCGATCGACGGGTTCTTCTGCAGCACGCTCTCGCGCACGATGAGACCTGCGTTATCAGGCGGGAACAGGTTCTTGTCGTCGGTGAGCGTCTGCTCGTTGTTGGCCTCGATACCCGAGTCCGTGGTGAAGACTTCGCCGGCATCGCACTGCCCAGAGGCGATCGCCTTCTCGGCCGTGCTGCCGATCTGGGTGTAGTGGAAGCTCGAGGCGGCCGGCCAACCGTAGGTCGTCACGAGACCTGGGAGTCCGTCAGGCCGGGTGAGGAACTCGGACAGAACGCACACGTGGAGACTGGTATGCGCCGTCAGATACGCACCGAACGCGGAGAGCGAGCTGCCGAAGGTTCCGGCATTGCTCGCCTTGATGGCGATGCCGTTGGTGTCGTCGAACTGCGTCGGCGCGACCCAGCAATGCTGGTTCGCGACGTCGAGTGACTGCACCTTGGTGAATGCGCCGGCGAGATCCGTCGGGAACTGTCCCGCCGCGAGGCCGAGGTAACCCGGGTCGCTCAACTCGGTCCCGGTGTACTGCCAGTACATGTCGATGGTGCCGCTGTCGAGTGCCTTGCCGATGGTGGGATCAGCAGCGCTGAAGGTGTTGGTGACCGTGAAGCCGTGCGCGCCGAGCACGTCGGCGGCCATCTGCGCCATCAACTGCTCCTCGGCAAACGACTTGCTGCCGATGGAAAGCGTTGTGCCGTTACCGCCCGTCTGCGTGCCCGTGGGGCATGCCGTGGTGGTCGTCGATCCACTGGAAGTAGCGGGCGCAGGGGTGCCAGAGTTTCCGCCCCCACACGCTGCGAGTGTCGCGGGAATCGCGAGTGCGAACACCGCGAGTAGCTTGCGCGTCATGAATGCGTTCCTCCGCATGACTAACCGTTGACCCCTCGCGGGACTGCGACGCGCTCAACCATGGAAAGCGCCCAATCAGCGAGCAATGCGAGCGATGCCACCATTACAGCTCCTACAAAGACCATCCGATCACTGTTGTTGATTCCGGCGGCAATCACATCCCCGAGTCCGCCCCCGCCGATGAAGTTTCCGAGTGTCGCTGTGCCAATGATAAGGACAACGGACGTTCGGAGGCCTGCAAATATCAATGGTGAGGCCAGTGGAATCTGCACTCGCGCCAAAGCCTGCCAACGCGTCATGCCCATTCCGCGCGCCGCGTCAACAGCCGCTGGATCGACACCCTGCAGGCCGGTCACGGTGTTGCGCAGCACCGGCAGAAGCCCGTAGAGCACCAACGCGATGATGGTCGGCGTGGACCCGAGACCGAGGATCGAGAAGAACAGCACGAGGAGGCCGATCCCTGGGATTGCCTGTCCCAGGTTGGCGATAAGGAACACCGGTACCCGAACCCAGGCACCCGAGAGCGCCATGAGGACGCCGAGGGGGAGACCGACGATCGCGACGATCGCAAACGAAACGCCCGAGAGGTAGACATGCTGGATCGTCTCGGACATCAGGTTTGGCTCATTGAGGATGTACGAGTCAAGGGGCCTCCCGACCAGCGTCTGGAATACGCCGATCGAGACGAGAATGCCGATCGCGACCAAGATCGGCACCGCGAAAAAGCGTAGCCGGTGGGTCCAGGCTGGCGGTCGAGGCATCTAGCGCGACCGCATCGATGCGGCACGAATGACATCGGCGTCCACGACGCCGAGGGTGCGATCGCCATCCACCACTCGCACCCGTCCGTCCGGCGACCGGAGAACGGCGTCAAGCGCATCGCGAAGCGTTGCTCCCGCAGCGACTGTGGCCTCCGGAGCGGCGCCGTTCATGGGCGTCAGTGCCACATCGGTCAGCTGAATGAGCGCGAGACGCCGCACGAGGGGCCCCTCGCCGAGAAATCCGGTGACGAACGCATTCTGCGGATGTGCCAGCAACTCCTCGGGAGTCGTGAACTGCTCGAGCACACCACCGCGCGAGAGCAGCGCGACGCGATCACCGAGCTTCACCGCCTCGTCGATGTCATGGGTCACGAAGACGATCGTCTTGCGCACCACACTCTGGAGCCGGAGCAACTCGTTCTGGAGCCGCTCTCGGGCGATCGGGTCGATGGCCCCAAAGGGCTCGTCCATGAGCAGGATGTTCGGATCCGCCCCCAGCGCCCGGGCCACCCCGACGCGCTGACGCTCACCGCCGCTGAGTTCCGAGGGCAGACGCTTCGCGTAGCTGGATGCCGGGAGGGCGATGAGTTCCAGCAACTCTTCCACCCGGGCTTGCGTCTTCTGCTTCGTCCAGCCCAGGAGCTTGGGCACCGTCGCGATGTTCTCGGCGACGGTCTGATGCGGAAACAACCCCACCTGCTGGATCACGTATCCGATGGAGCGACGCAGGTCGTTGAGATCGTAGGTGCGTGTGTCGCGATCGTCGATGCTGATCGTGCCCTCGGTGGGCTCGATGAGCCGGTTGATCATCTTCAGGGAGGTCGTCTTGCCGCACCCCGAAGGGCCGACCAGGATCACAATCTCGCCGGACTTGATCTCGAGCGAGAGATGATCGACGGCGACCTGGTCGCCGTAACGCTTGACGACATTGTCGAAGGTGATCACGTGCCTGCCACCGTGACCCGGCCGCGCGAGAGGGCGCGCTGAAGACCGGCGAGAATGAGGTCGGCGAGGATCCCGATCGCGGCGACCGGGAGGATGCCGGCAAGCACCGCATCGATGGTACCGGTGCTCCGGCCGATCGCCGAGAGGATCTGCTGGCCAAGATCGGCGACGCCCAGCGCCGCGCCGACCGTCGCGATCGCGACGATCATCACCGTCGCCTGGCGAATGCCGCCGAGGATGACCGGGACTGCGAGCGGCAGTTCCACCTTGAGCAACACCTGGCTGGGGCTCATGCCCATCCCGCGCGCCGCCTCGACTACCGCGCGGTCGACGGTCTTGATGCCTGCCCGCGTGTTCCGGGTGACGGGAAGGAGCCCGTACAGGATCAGCCCGACGATGACCGGCGGGTTGGCCACACCGAGCCAGATGGAGAGCAGCCCGAAGAGTGCGTAGCTCGGGATCGTGAGGATGGTGCTGGTGACCGCCATGATCATCGTGGAGAGCGGCTCCGACCGCGACGCGACCACTCCCAACGCCAGCCCGATCACGCTCGTCATGAGAATGCACTCACCCACGATCTCGAGGTGAGTCACGATCTCGGGCCCGATCGAGCCCCAGTTGTCGGCCATGTACTGGAGGAGATTCACGTGTGTGGGGCGTCAGTATCCATATCAGCGACCGGATGGTGCTCTGTTGTCCGAGTCCAGCACGAGGAAAAGGGCAGCTCCGCACCTGCGGAACTGCCCTTGCAACGCCCCCCGATGACGGGTGGGTGCCGTCTCTAGTATCCGTATCCCCCGGCGCTGGTGGCGGCCGGAGCCGATGTCGGCGGTGGTGTCGTCGCACCGGAACCGGTCGTCGCGCCGGTTTCCGTTGATGTCGTGGCAGGCATTGCCGCAAACCACGTGCCCTCGACACCATTGCCACCCGTCTGTCCGGGGCCGGAATCACTGGCAAACGTGTGCAGTGGCCAGCCGTTGTACGTGACCTCCGTCGCGGCTGCGCCGTTCAGCATGATTGACACCGTTCCAAGCGTGCCGGTGACTGCCGACGAACTCGTCGGCGTGCCCGTGACCACCAGGGGCGGCCAAGCCGCGAGGCAGCCTGCGGCGCACGCGCCAACCGTGGCGTTCTTCTCGGGCAGGAAGTAGTAGAGCGTCAAACCGCTCGTGTCGGTGAGCACCGTGCCGAGCGTTGTGGTGCCAGAGGAGACGGTCGCGCTCGTCGAAGCGCCATTCCCGCTTCCGGGGTTGGATGACGAGGGGGTCGTGCCGGCGGCGCCGCACGCGGCGAGCGCCGCACCGGCGGTCAGGGTCAGGACGATGCGTTTCATATCAGGGAACCTCCGCTGTTGTAGATGCAGTGAATACGGCCCCGCGTTACGTCCGGCATCCCCAGCCGGGTATTCTCGACGCATGTGCCGGAGCATCAAGACGCTTCGAGGCGCGGAGCCCGCTGCTGGCGTTGAGGACACGCGCGCGGCCGCCCTCCAGTTCGTTCGCAAGATCAGTGGATACCGGGTCCCCTCGAAAGCCAATCAAGCGGCCTTCGACGAGGCCGTACAGGAGGTTGCCGCGGCGACCACGCGATTGCTCGAGGGCCTGCAGGCTCGATGAGCGCGACGGACGTCGCGCGCTGGCAATTCGGGATCACGACGCTCTACCACTACATCTTCATACCGGTCACGCTCGGGCTCTCGTTCGTCGTGGCCGGCATGGAAACGGTGTACGCGCGCACCAAGAATCCCGCCTGGCGGCGCATGACGATCTTCTGGGGCCAGATCTTCGTGATCAACGTCGCCATGGGCGTGGTCACCGGCATCGTGCAGGAGTTTCAGTTCGGCATGAACTGGTCGACCTATTCCGCGTACGTCGGCGACGTGTTCGGCGCACCGCTCGCACTCGAAGGGCTCCTCGCGTTTTTCCTGGAGTCGACCTTCATCGGCGTGTGGATCTTCACCTGGGATCGATTCTCACCCCGACTGCACGCCACCGTGATGTGGATCACCGCCGCCGGTAGCTGGATCTCGGCGATCTTCATCCTTGTGGCGAATGCGTGGATGCAGCATCCGGTGGGCTACAGCCTCGACATGGCCACCGGACGAGCACAGCTCACCGATTTCGGCGCGCTCTTCTCCAACCCCGTCTTCCTCGTGACCCTCCCCCACACCATCCTCGCCGCCGGCCTCACCGCAGGCGCGATTTTGCTCGGGGTGGGCTGCTGGCACCTGCTCCGCAAGACTGACAACGCGATCTTCATGCCGACCGCGCGTATCGGCGCGGTGCTCACGCTCGTGACCTCGGTGCTGGTCGGTTTCAGCGGCCACGTCCAAGCGCAGATCATGACCACCGTGCAGCCGATGAAGATGGCGTCGGCCGAGGCACTGTTTCACGGTGAGAACGGCGCTGAGTTCTCGATCTTCGCCATCGGCGATGTCGCGGCGGGTAAGAACGCTTTCAACATCGCGCTCCCCCACATGCTCAGCGTGCTCGCCACCAACAGTTGGAACGGCTATGTCGCCGGCATCGACGACATCCAGACCGAGTACCAGCAGACGTTCGGGCCGGGTGACTACGAGCCGAACATCGCGGTGACGTATTGGACCTTCCGGATCATGGTCGGCACCGCGTTTCTTTCGGGATTGATCGGCTTCATTGCGGCGTTGTTGTGGCGACGAGGCGTCCTCGGACGGCAACGATGGTTCGGGCGCGTCGCGCTGGGCGCGATCGCGCTGCCGTTCATCGGCAACTTCACGGGCTGGATCTTCACGGAGATGGGCCGCCAGCCTTGGGTGGTCTTCGGATTGCTGAAGACATCGAACGCCGCCTCGCCATCTGTCGGAGCCATCTCGGTGTGGTTCACCTTCGTCGGCTTCACCGTGTTGTACGGCGTCCTTGCGGTGATCACCATCCGCCTCATGACGAGGCATGTTCGCTCGGCGCAGCGCGCTGACGAGCCCGCCGTGGTCGGTTCGCCGGACGCGCAACCCGCGCCGTTCGCGTACTAGGTCACGCAGATGCCATCACCGTCCGGGATGCAGATCTTCTGGTTCGGCGTCATCGCGCTCCTTTGGATCATCTACTTCTTCCTTGAGGGATTCGACTTCGGCGTCGGCATGCTCCTGCCGTTCATCGGCCGCGACCCGGTGGAACGAAGCATGGTGATCCGGAGCATCGGACCCGTCTGGGACGGCAACGAGGTGTGGCTCCTCTTCGCCGGTGGCGCAACCTTCGCTGCATTTCCGCTCTGGTACGCAACGCTGTTCAGCGCCTTCTATGTTCCGCTGTTCCTGGTGCTCGTTGGATTGATCGTTCGCGGCGTGTCCTTCGAGTTTCGTCATCAGCGCGACGATGCGACCTGGCAGCGCCGCTGGGAGTGGGCGTCGTGCGTCGGCAGTCTGCTGCCCGCGGTCCTCTGGGGCGTGGCCTTCGCCGATGTGGTGCAGGGCATACCGATCAATGCGCATCACGAGTTCACCGGCTCGCTGCTCGACCTGCTCAGTCCGTACGGGCTGCTTGGCGGCATGACCTTCGGCTTGCTCTTCCTGCTGCACGGCGCAACCTACCTCTCGATGAAACTCACGGGCCCAGTCGGTGAGCGTGCGCATCTTGTGGCGTCGCGTCTTGCGTGGCCTGTGGCGATCGTGATGCTCGGCTTCCTCGCCTACACGTTTGGCAATGCGATCAATGCGAGCAATACCGGCGTGGTCCCCGGACCGGTGCCGGTCGCCGCCATCGCTTTGGTCGCCGTCAGCGCACCGCTGCTGCGCGGACGGTTCCATGGGTGGGCGTTCCTGTGCACGGGCGGCGCGATCGCACTGATGGTGACCACGATCTTTCTCAACCTTTACCCGCGCGTCATCGCATCAAGCACGAACAACGCGTACAGCCTCACCGTGGCCAATGCCTCGGCAAGTCACTACGCACTGAGCGTCATCACCATCATCTCGGCGGTCTTTGTCCCGATCGTTGTGGTCTACCAGGCGTGGACGTACTGGGTCTTCCGGCAGCGCATCACTCGCGAGGAGTTCGAACTGCCCAGGATCCTTCAGAAGCATCCCAGTCCCACCAAGCCCGACAGCGCGTGAAGTGGTTCGATCGGCGGCTGCTCGCACGGCCTGAGGCCCGGCGGGGAGTGCTGATCGCGACGTGGTCAGGTGCAGCGCAGAGCGCCTGCATCGTTGCAGGAGCTGCGGCGCTGGCAACCGTGCTCAGCGGCGTTTTCCAGCGCCACGAAGCAATCGGTGCACTCGCGACTCCGCTCGCGGTGTTTGCCGCGGCGGTAATCCTTCGCGCTGCGCTCATCTATACGGGCGAAGCGAACGGGCACGCGGCCGCGGCATCGGCGATTGCGGGGTTGCGTCGGCACGCGATCCGCGACCTTGTGGGGCGTGGACCGGTAGCGCTGAGCGCGACACCGAGCGGTGAGACTGCGGCGCAACTGACGTCGGGTCTGGACGGCCTCGATTTCTACTACGCGCGTTTTCTCCCGCAGATCGTCGTTGCAGTCGCCGTACCGGTGGTGGCGATCAGCTACGTGCTCACCGTGGACTGGGTGTCGGCAGTCATCCTCGCGGTGACACTGCCGATGATCCCGATCTTCGCCGCACTCATCGGACACGTTGCGGAGGAGCGCACACGCAAGCGATGGCAGACGTTCCAGACCCTCGGCGGCTACTTCCTCGATGTCCTGCAAGGCCTTCCGACGTTGCGGCTGTTCGGCCGGAGCCGCGCCCAGGCGGCGCGAGTGCGCGACGTTTCCGACCGGCTGCGCTCCACCACCATGGCCACGTTGCGCATCGCGTTCCTGTCGTCGTTCGCACTCGAACTGCTCGCGAGTCTCGGGGTCGCATTGCTTGCGGTGACGATCGCTGTCCGTCTAGTGGACGGGACGCTCGATTTGCGCAGCGCCCTGACGGTGCTCATCCTCGCGCCCGAGATCTACCTGCCGGCGCGCACCTTGGGTGCCGCGTTCCACGGCAGCATGGAGGGCGTCGAGGCCGCCGGCGCGATGTTCGAGACGATGAGCACGTCGCCAACCATCCGCGCCAGCCGCGCCGTGCCCATCAGCGGATTTGGTATCCGACTCGAGCTCGTGACCTTTGCGCACCTGGGACGCACTGCGGGGCTCGTCGATGTCGATGGCGCGATCGAATCCGGTGAGCGGGTGGTGCTCCGTGGGCCGAGCGGCGCCGGTAAATCGACACTCCTTTCGTTGTTGCTCGGCCTCACCCGCGCACAGACGGGGACGGTGCGTGTCGGGGGCGTTGACATCGCAGCGACGCACACGTCCGACTGGAGCCAGGTCATCGCGTGGCTGCCCCAGCACCCGCACCTCTTTTCGGGATCCATTGCGGACAACGTGCTGCTCGGCCGTCCGGATGCGACCAACGTCGAGGTGTGCGAGGCGCTGGCCAAGGTCGGAGCCGACTTCGTCGCGCAACTGCCCCAGGGAGTCGACACCGTGGTCGGCGAGCAGGGAGTCACCCTCAGCGGTGGGGAGCGGCAGCGTGTGGCACTCGCGAGAACGCTGCTGCGAGGCTGTCCGATCGTCCTGCTGGATGAGCCTCTCGCCCATCTCGACCCTCGAAGTCGCCGGACGATCACTGCGGCGCTCGAGGAGCACACTCGTGGGCGCACCGTGATCATTGCGGCGCACGCAGTCGATCACTTCCCCTGGGCGGATCGATCGATCGACATCGGCGCGCCAGCACCGGCGTTCCAGGTGGCGACGACGTGATCTCGCAGCCGTGGGCATTTCTCGCCGGCGGTGCGGTGCCGCGCCTCCCGCGCCTCGTCGCCGCGGCGCTGGTATCGCTGCTCTGCATCGCGTCCGGCGTCGCACTTCTTGCGGTCGCCGGCTACCTGATTCAGGAGGCGAGCCTGCGCCCGCCCATCCTCTCGCTCGACGTTGCCGCGGTCGGCGTCCGCCTGTTCAGCCTTCTCCGCGCATCCGGGCGGTATCTCGATCGTCTGGCCACCCACGACACCGTGCTCCGCCTCCTGGCTGACACCCGGGTCGCCGTCTACGAGGCAATCGAGCCCCGCGCGCCCGGCGCCTTCGATCGCGATCGCTCAGGGGATCTCATGCGACGGATCGGCGGCGACGTGGACAGGCTCCAGGACTTCTACGCGCGCTCAGTGCTGCCCCCCGCCGTCGCGCTGCTGGCCGTCACTGGGGCCGCGATCGTCGTCGGGGTCACGTCGGCCCCCGCGGGGATCACCGGCATCATGGTGATGGCGCTCGGGTCGACGGGAATCGTCCTCGCTGCGACGCTACCGGCACGCGGTGTCGCCGGCCATCTCGCCGCCCTCGCGGGAACGCTGTCGGCGGAGATCACCGACACGCTCCAGGGGTGCGCCGACCTCATCGGCGCGGGTGCGATCGACCGGCAACTCACTCGGATCGACGCCCTCACCGCCGAAATCGAGCGCAGCTCGACCCGGCTCGCGCGTTCACGAGCACTGGCAAGCGGGCTGGTCTCGCTCGCGGGCGGTGTGACCGTCATCGCCGTGGTGATCGCCGCCGGCCTGGCTGTCTCCGCGGGTGCGCTTCCGGCAATCGCCGTCGGGATCATCGCGCTGGGTGCGATGGCGATGACCGAGCCGTTCGCGCTCCTCCCCGCCGCCGTCGTCGGCGTGCGCACCGGACTGCCGTCAGCGCAGCGCCTCGTTGATCTCGGCACTCGCCCGATCCCCGTGGTAGACCCCGCGAGCCCGGAGCCGTTGCCCGACGGGAGCATCGTTGTCCTCGATGAGATCTCGATGCGCTACGCGCCCGACCTGCCCCCGGCCGTCGATGGCGTGAGCCTCCGACTCGAGCCGGGGAGTCGCATCGGCATACACGGGCCAAGCGGGAGCGGGAAGTCGTCACTTGCCTGGGTGCTGGTGCGCTTTCGCGCGTTCGACTCGGGGGGCTTCACGCTGGGTGGCGTGGACGTCCGTGAGCTCGCCGCCGACGACGTGCGCCGGCGGATCGGGCTCGTCTCACAGGACGCCCACATGTTCGCAACCTCCATCAAAGAAAACCTCCGCCTCGCCCGTGTGACGGCAACCGACGCCGAACTCCGCGAGGCGGCTGCCGGTGCCCACCTGCTCGAGTGGATCGACGGGTTGCCCAACGGCTGGGACACGATGGTCGGCGAGCACGGTGCGCAAATCTCCGGCGGACAGCGCCGGCGGCTCGCGCTCGCCCGAGCGCTTCTCGCCGGCTTCCCGGTACTGGTGGTCGACGAACCCACGGAAGCGCTCGACGAAGCGACGGCTGCGGCGGTGATGCGAGACATCGTCGAGGCCAGCCACCGTCGCGCGCTGCTGGTTATCAGCCATCGCGCTGCCGATATGGCGTCGCTCGATGAGGTCTATCTGATGCGCAGCGGCCGCCTGACAGAGTCCGGGCCCTCGAACAGGGGATAATTCCCCGATGCGATCAGGCCGGATGCACCACTACTCCGACTCGCTCGCACCCATGGTGATGCTGCCGTTCACGGTGCCGCCGTCGTCGACGCGCAGCCGCGACGCGCGCACGTCACCGAGAATCACGCCGCTCCCGGAAACGGTCAGACGCGCGTGTGCGACCACGTTGCCGGCCACATTCCCGCGAACATTGACATTGCGCCCGTCAAGACGCGCGCGCACCGTTGCCGACGACTCGACGTCGATGTCGCCGGAGGCGCTGATCTCGCCGTCGGCAGTCCCTTCGATGTGGAGGTCACCTTCGATCGTGAGCGACCCGTTGAGAACATCGCGCGGACCCAACGTGACTCCCTTGGCGCCCGCGGCGCCGTTTCGGTGACCGCCGCGTGGAATGGACGCCTCTTCGATTGCCGTGACGTTCTCCATGGATGTCTCCTCACCTTCTCGTCCGCTCGTCGGCGCATATCGTACCGATCCGGCGCCACATCCGCATGAGGGCCGAGAGGTCCAGGACGAACAGGGATCGATGTCGCTGAGCGGGCATCCGGATACCTTCCTAGGGTTGCAGCTCGACTTCCACCGCGATGCCGCGAAGCGTTACGACCTGTGGGCAGGTGGCGCAAACGTTCGTGCTGCCGACCGGCTGGCGGCGTTCGCCGAACTGCAGTCGGACGAACGTGTGATCGATGTCGCGTGTGGCACGGGACTGGTGAGTCGCTCTCTCGGGATTTCGCAGTCGAATCTCGAGCATATGGCGGTCGACCTTTCGCCGGACATGATTGCCGTCGCGCGCGGACACGCCGGTGGCGACACCGGTGTTCAGTACCACGTGATGGATGCGCATCACCTCGCGTTCAACGGCGACATGTTCGATGTGGCGGTGCTCGGCCAGGCACTCGGGTACTTCGAGGATCCGTGGCAGGCGCTGTCAGAGATCCGTCGCGTGCTCAAACCACATGGGCGCATCGCGGTGTCATGCCGGTGCCGGAGCCTGTCGACCCCGGCGCAGGGCGTGTTTTTCGAACGCCTGGAGCGGCTCGCGATTCGGCGGGGCCGAACCCCTGCGCATCACGCACTCTTCGGTGAGCCGTGGGTGCTCACCGACATGCTTGAAATGGCCGGATTCACCGACGTTCGCGTGACTCAGTTGCTTGTCGGTGTGCGTGCTGACGATGTGCACGAATGGACCGAGATGATGGAGTGGTCGGGGCCGTGGCCCCACGCGATGATCGGCTTGCTCAGTCCCGGCGCGCGCGCGACCTTCGAGGAAGAACTCGACCGCACCATGCACCGCCTCGGCGAAGGTGACTACGCGTTTCACGGCGCATTCACCCTCGCCTGCGGGCGGCTCCGCGACCAGTCCCCTGCTCAGCCCTCGTCTGAGTCCGAGCCCGCGGAAACCGCAGAGGTTTCCGCTGACCGTTCGTCGCTGTACCCATCCGAATCGGAGCCCGCGCTGACTTCAGCGTAGGCGCCGTGGTCGCTCTCCTCACCGACGGGTGAGCCGGTGACGTCCACCGTGTCCTCGTCGTCGTGCTCGTCCATGTGGCGGGCAGGCGGCGCGTCGCCACTCGGACCCATCGTGATCATGGCGTTGACGTTCGCACCCTCATCGATGCGCAGGCGTCCGGCGCGAATCTCACCACTGATGACTGCGCTGTCGCCGATCGACACCAGCTCAACGGCGACGATGTTGCCTTCGAGATTACCGGTGACCACGATGTCGCGCGCGCCGATCTGCGCTCGAACGGTTGCGCTGTCATGCACGGTCACTTCGCCGGTCGCGGTCACGTCGCCCTGCACAGTGCCCTCGATGCGGACGTCACCGTCAACCGTCAAGGTACCGACCAGCGAATCGCGCGGTCCAAGTGTCACTGTGCCTGTCGAGCCGGACGGTGCGGAAGCCGCTGCACCACGGCGTCCACGCTTCGATGTACCGGTGTCGCTCGTGTCCAATGCGGCTCCTTCGCTACGGCTCGGCGGACTGCGGTGGCCGGTATCGTACGAGAGCGCCGCTCCGGCAGGTCAGCCGTCGAGGTTACGAACCGCGAAATGCGTGAAGTCGACGACCGACGGTTGTGCCGCCGTCGTCGACGTGACCAGTGACGGTGTCCAACCGCCGCCGGATCCGAACACCGAATCGAGCACGTTGGCAACCACGGTGCCCTGGACGGCGAGCACGAGGCGGACGCTGGCTCTGCCCTGGTCTGACTTGACCACGATGCAGGCGCCGGTGACGGACGTTGCGGCGCCGGCAAGCGCTATGGGCGCGAGCCCGCGGCTGAGGCTCACCGGCGTTGCGGTGGGGTTGTTGTACCGGTCTACGAGGAAGGTGCCGGCGGGATTGAGAAAGAATGCGTACGCAGGATCCCCGTCCGACGCCGGATTGCAGCGCACCCCATAACCGGAGGTCACCGGGTCGCCGCTCGTGACGGTGGCGGTGACCGTGATCGCCAGGGCGACGAGTGACGTTGAGTACGGCGACGACACGAAGTGCGAGTGAGCACCCACGCCGGAGACGACATAGCCGCCTCGGCGGTACCCGATCGTGCTGCCGGAGGCGAGCGTAGTCTGCGGCCATCCGGACTTGGGCGCCGTGAAGCCGTCCGAGAACACGACCGATCCACTCGTCAGCGTGAGCGCCTGGGGATTCGCTGCCGGCTTCCGAATGACCAGGATCAGAAGGAGCACGACGATGGCCGCCACGACGATCGAGAGCACCACGACCCCGGCGATGAGGATTGCACGGCCCGCGTCGCGGCCGGAGGCCTGGCCCGTCAACGATGGGTGGGGTGGGTGCGGCGTCAGCCGCTGTGGCTCGGGACCCAGGCCGGTCACGCCAGGAGGTCGCGTGCGATGTCGGCGATCCGGGCGACCCCTGCGAGACCCATCGCGTGGTCGAGTTCCTCGCGATAGGTGTCGAGCACGCGCTGGACCCCGTTCGCCCCGCCGGCGCCGAGCCCCCAGAGCACGGGGCGACCGACCATGGTCGCGGTCGCGCCGAGCGCGAGCGCCACCAGGACATCGGTTCCACTCCGTATCCCCCCGTCCACGAGCACGAGCCCGCGACCCTCGACGGCGGCGACGACTTCGGGAAGCGCGATCGCCGACGCCACGGCTCGGTCCAATTGACGCCCTCCATGGTTGGAGACGACCACTCCGGCCGCTCCCGCATCGAGGCACCGGACCGCGTCGTCGCCCCGCAGCACGCCTTTGACGAGCACCGGGAGGTCGGCGATGTCGCGCAACCAGGCGATCGTCTCGAAGGTGATCGACCGGTCCTGGTTGATGCTCTCGGTCACCACTTCGAAGGGGGCGTCAGGCTCGAGGTGCGTGCCGAAGTTGACCAGGTGCTGCTCGAGGCTCACCGGTGGGATGTGCCCACGGCGCTTGAAACCGATGTACGGCGTGTCGGCGGTCACCATCAGCGCCGTCGCCCCCAGGCCCGCAGCGCGGCGCACCAGTTCCTCGGTCAGACGCCGTTCGCGGAGGACATAGACCTGATACCACCATGGTCCGGTCAGTGCGGCCGCGATGTCTTCGAGGCGACGCGTTGCCCGCGTTGTGACCACCAAGAGCCCGCCCGCCTGACTGACTCCACGCGCCATCTCCACCTCACCCTCGGCGTGGACGACGCTCTGGTAGGCGGTCGGCGCCACGACGAGCGGCATCGCGAGCTCGGCGCCGAGCACCGTCGTGCTGAGGTCCGGCGCTACGGGCGCTTGAAAGATGCGAGGCCGCAGGCGCTGACGTCGCCAGGCTGCGCTGGACTCCTCGAGGCTGAGCTCGTCACCGGCGCCGGCTGCGACGTAGTCGAACGCAGCTGGTGTCATGTTGATCCGCGCGGCAAGCTCGTACTCGGCGAGCAGATCGGACAGTGATTGCTCCATGCCGTGGATTGTCGGCCAGCGGGGCATCATGTCGGGGCGGGGTCGTTTATTGCGGTGGTGCCGGCGGGGCGGCCGCGAGCACGACGCTGGCCTGGTGCTGTGTACCGGCTGGGTCGACCCAGACAACGACCGCGGACTGACCGGACTTGTCGGAACCGAGGATCGTCGACATCGATGCCGTCGAGGTGACCGGCTGGCCGCCCAGTGAGGTGATCACATCGCCGGAAGCCAGGGCGGTGGTTGAGGCAGGGCTCCCGGGCGCGACGCCGGTGGCGCATTCGCCCGGACCGGTGATCACCTGCACTCCCGGCGGCGACGTGCTGTTCTGGACGCACACGCCAAGCAGCGCTCCTGCGACATTCGACTGATTCGGGTGCGCAAGAATCTCGTGGGCATAGTTGAGCGCGGCGTTGATGGGAATGGCGAACGCCTGGATGGCCCCCGCCTGTGAGTGTCGCCCGCCGCTCGCCGCCGTGTCCATGCCGACGACCCGACCGCTGCTGTCCACGAGCGGGCCACCGGAATCACCCGGAAGGATCGGGGCGTCGGTCTGGATCATCCCGCTCAGCGACTCCGATTGATTCCCGGTCTCGTCGGATGCGGTGATCGACTGACCCAGGGCCGTAACCTGCCCGGCGGCCGTGGCGGGAGCACCGCCCCGCCCTCCCGCGTTCCCAAAGGCGGTGACAGCGTCGCCGATCTGCACCGTCGATGAGTCGCCGATCGGCGCGGTGGCGAGCCCGGACACATTGGTCATCTGCACGACGGCGATGTCGTGTTGCACGTCGTAGCCGATGACCTGAGCGCTGTAGGTCGCTCCCGTGGAGGTCACCCTGACGCTGATGCTCCGTGCGCCATCGATCACGTGGTTGTTGGTGAGCACTTCGCCCGTCGAGGTCAGCACGATGCCAGTCCCCGCAGCGGCAGCCCCGCCGGTCAGCGACGTGTCGATGTCGACGATGGCCGCCCGGACCCCGCTCGTGTTCCCAGTGCCACTCAAGCCGCGAGTGGCGATGACCGCGGTCGCAGCCGCGCTCGCCCCGAAGATGACGAGGATCATGGCGACCACGACCATGCGCAGACGTGACGTCCGTCGTGGGGGCGGCGGCGGCTCGTAGCTGTAGAACTGCTGGGGCCACCAGCCAGGTGCAGGCGGCGGAGGCGGCCACGCAATGTAACCCCACCCGTCGTTCGAGCTTCTGCCCCCAGGCCACGCCGGCGGACCGGCGGGGACCTCCTCCTCGCTCATCGTGACCTTATTGTCGCCACTTCCCACTGTCGACTGCATGACACCCCCCTCCCGCGGTCCGCGCGTGCGTTGCGCGCGGGCGCGGAGGGTGGGTCGCCATGCCGTGGTCAGGCGTCGAACCAGGCGTCCTGGTCCGACCGGGCTACATGACGTCGAAAGTCTCAGCCACCTCGACGCTTCCGCCGCTCTGGAGCACCGGGCATCCCTTCGCGAGTCCGGCCGCTGCGTCCAGGCTGTCAGCCTCGATCACGCTGTAGCCGGTGGCGGGGTTTGCGCCACCACCGTCTGAAACTGTGTCGCCGCTGATGGTCTTCGCCTGCCCACACGGCTTGCCACCGTCGGCGAGCGCCGGGCCGAGCTTCTCGAACCACGCGCCCCAGGCCGCCATCGAAGCCGCTTGTGCCTCTTCGCCTTCGGCCATGCCTCCGCCGTGGTAGACGAGCAGATATTTCGCCATGTCGTGCCTCCTTGATCCGTCAGTGGTTGTTCGCGCCGGTGGCGCGGATGCCTGTGGGTTCGAGACGCGTCTCCAGGAGCGCGCGCTCCGATGGGTTGTCGGTCAGCTCGATGGCTCGTCGATCCGCCTCCGCAGCCTCGTCGAGCCTGCCGAAGGTTCGGAGCAACTCCGCGCGCGTCGCCCAGTAGAGGTAGTAGCCGTCGAGGTCGTCGCGCAACGCGTCGAGCTCCTCCATCGCCGGCACCGGACCCGCCACGTGCTCGAGCGCGATGGCGCGGTTGAGGCGCACCACGGGACCGGGATTGAGCCGCGCCAGCGCCCCGTAGAGCGCGAGGATCTGCGGCCAGTCCGTCTCCTCGAAGGTCGGTGCCTCGGCGTGGCACGCGGCAATGGCGGCCTGGAGCCAGTAGGCCCCCGGGCGACCCAGGCGGCGCGCCTGCTCCAGGAGCGTTCCAGCCTCAACAATGGCCGTGTGGTCCCAGCGCGACCGATCCTGGTCGCGCAGCAGGACCAGTGCGCCCGTGGCGTCGAAGCGCGTTGCGCGGCGGGACTCGTGCAGGCGCATGAGCGCGAGCAACGCGATGATCTCCGGCTCCTCAGGGAGCATCCGTGCCACGAGCCCGCAGAGCCAGAGCGCATCGGAGCACAGGTCGCGACTGGTCGACTGATCGGGTCCGCTGCCGAGGTAGCCCTCGTTGAAGACGATGTACAGCGACGCGAGTACCTCGGCAAGACGATCGGGAAGTTCGCTTGCGTCCGGCACTCGATAGGGGATGTGCGCGCCGACGATCTTGCGCTTGGCTCGAACGATTCGCTGCGCCATGGTCGCCTCGGAGACGAGGAACGCATGCGCAATCTGACCGGTGGTCATCCCCATGACCGCGCGAAGGGTCAGCGCGACCTGCGCGTCGCGGGCGAGTGCCGGGTGACAGCACGTGAAGATGAGTCGCAGCCGATCGTCGGGTTCGGAGCGCACGTCAGGCGCCCAGCCGTCGGTCAGCAACTGCAGTTTCGCGCGGTACGTCGAGTCGCGGCGGAGCCGATCGATTGCCCGGCGCCGCGCGGTCTGCAGGAGCCACGCACCCGGGCGGTCCGGCACCCCGTCGATCGGCCACCGCTGCAAAGCGACCACCACAGCGTCCTGGACGAGATCCTCGGCCAGGTCGAAGTCGCCGGTCATGCGCACCAGGGAGCCGCAGATGAGGCCGACCTCGTCCCGAAAAACGGCGGTCATCGCCGCCACGGTCGGATTGCTGATCACGGCGCCACAAACCTCGCGTGCTCAGGCAGGGTGGTGCGGCATGTCGTCGTGGATGATCACGGGCCGGATCTCGACGGCCTGATTCTTCGGTGGCCATTTCTTTGCGGCCGCAATCGCTTCGTCGAGGTCCGCCGCTTCGAAGATCGCGAAGCCCGCGACGGTCTCCTTGCTCTCTACGAATGGCCCGTCGGTGACCAGCGGGCGACCCTCGCTCCAGCGGATCGTGGTGGCCGTGCCCGAACGCTGCAACTCCTCGCCGCCGAGGATCTTCCCCTCGGGGCCGTACTCGCCGAACCACTCGTTGATGGCGGCGTGATTGGCGTCCCGGGTCGCGTCGTCCTCTTCGATCCCCTCGTCGCGGATGAACAGCAACATGTATTTCACGGATGGAGCTCCTTGGCTGCCGGATGAGTCGTCCCAATCATGACGACGAACGGGTAGGCGTCAGATCGACAGGTATACGCATCCCCACTCGACCGGGAACAGGGCGCCGTGTCAGGCTTTCGGCCCGTGGCTGAGTGGAACATCGTGGGCAGCGCGCGGCTGAGCAGTGAACAACGACTCAGCATCGAGCGCCTCGGTCGCGTCTGCGAGGCTTCCGCGCCGCTCGATCTGAAACTCGAACTGGATGAGGCCGACCACCTGGATCGGCCGATCCACTTCCTGGCGGTCGCGGCTGGCGAGCTGGCCGGCTATGGGGCGATCACCGCCGGCGGCGAGGCCGAGGTGTGCGGCATGGTCCACCCGGCGTGGCGGCGCAGTGGCGTAGGGCGCGAGCTGCTGCTGGCGGTCCTCGGCGCCGCGAGAGACCTGCAGCGAAACAGCATCCTCGTCATCTGCGAAGACGCGGCGCCGTGGGCGATCGACTGGATGCGTCGCGCCGGCGCGACCCTCGAATCTGCTGAGCGACGGATGGTCGCGCAACTCTCGCCGGCCGGGATCGGCGCGGGTGGAGATGACGCCGCGATCGCGCTGAGAACGCCAACCGAAGCCGATCGAGCGGCCCTCATGACGCTGCTGCGCGAGGGGTCATCGCTCGACCAGCCGACCGAGCCGGACGACGATCCCCTCGAGGAGCACCCCGGCGAGGTGCGCCTGGTCGGAACCGAGGGCGGCATCGTGATCGGCACGCTCCGCGTCACCGAGAGTGCACGTCGTTCGATGATCTATGGCCTCGTCATCGACAAGGACCGGCGCGGGCAACGGTTGGGTACCCGCGTCCTCGAGGTCCTGCTCAACCGGCTCCGCACGCAGGGCATCGCGGAAGTCGGACTCGAGGTGGATCCGGACAACACGCCCGCCGTTCGGCTGTATGAGCGCTTCGGGTTCCAGACGGTCACCACGTACCGCTATCTGCGCCTGACCTCGACGCCGGCCTGACACACGCAGGCAGGCCACCAGCACGCCCGGGTCCGCGTCCATCGCGTGCCGGTCAGTCGCCTCGCTTCTGAAAGCGCATGAGGCGTGCAAACGTCGGGCCTGGCGGCGCGCCGGCTTTGCTTGCCTCAGCGGGTGGGAAGCGTCTGCGCGCGAGCTCGACACGCATGCTCTCCTCACCTTTGCGCATGGCCCAACGGTGATTCGCGCTGAAGGCCGGACGCATCAACCATGTGAGTCGACGGAGCAGCGGCTTCTCTGCCCGGATGCGCCAATCGTAAAAGGCGTTGACATGGTCGCCATCACGCACAAACGTCCAAACTCCTCCTCCGACGAAATCCCCATCCGCACGGAGCGATATCCCGCCCGCACCGTCATTGCGGATGGTCGTGAATCGCCAGCGCAAGGTGTACGGGAGCCAGCCTTTCGTCCAGAGGTCGACGACTCGGCCGGCGCCACTCGGTTCCCCGTCATCAATGACGCGAACGTCGAGATATACCGACGGCCACCAGCGCGGAAGATCGAGCGCATCCCGCAGCACCTCCGCCACCTCGTCCGGCGTGGCCAGCAGCCGCCAGCGGGTGATGAAGTGATACTCGTTGCTCACGATTACGCCGCCGGTGGTTGCGGCGGAGGCGCCGTCGGTGGCGGGTTCCCGGCCCTGAGATACCGATCCCAGAGTCCGTTGAGGTGGTCCTGGTAATACAGCGGGTACAACCCGAACACGAAGGCAAGGGCCAGGCCGATGGCCGGCTCTGCGCGGTTCGGACTGCCGGAGGCCGCCTCCATCCTCGCGATTCGCTTACCGAGGCGATAGATCGCGACGTACGGCGGCACGATCAGCAAGAAGCCTGGGAAAAAGGCCAGCACTGAAAGCCCAGGTCGAATCGACTCGTCACCGAGAAAGCGCCGCGCCTCGTCGTTAACCTTGTACAGCCACACCAGCGAGTAGATGCCGAGGGTGATCAGCGGCAGTCCGATCCAGACGGCGAGGATGTTCCGCTTCTTGTACGCCTGGTTGCCCACCTCCACCGTCTGCGCCACCGCCAACCTCCCGACGCCTTCCTGCGTGTGCAGGGCGATGGGAGGAGTCTAGTCCGACGTCACCTGGGTCATGTGAGGCGCTCCAGGGTGAATCGACGCCACCGGGTATCTTTCCTGTGGTTACACGTCGGTGGATCGGAACGGAGCGAGCATGCCTGCAATCAACCCTGACGCCATCGCCTTGCACCAGCGGTCGATCGTCGCCGACACACACGACGATCTCCTGATGCTCTGCAACCGGCGGCGGCCATCAGAACAGGCTGCGTACTTCCGAACCGCGTGGTTGCCGCAGCTCCGCGCCGGCGGCGTGCGGATTCAGGTCCTGCCCGTGTTCATCGAGAACGACTTCCGTCCAGAGGGCGCGCTCCGCCAGACCTTGCGGATGCTCGAGACTGGTTGGCGCGTCGCCGCCGGGAACGCTGAGGCGGTGCAGATCTGCTTGACGGGTGCCGACGTCGCGTCGACGCTCGCGGATGGAAAGATCGCTCTGATCCTCGCGCTGGAAGGATGCGAAGCCGTGGGCACTGATGTGGCCCTCTTCGAGCCGCTGTACCGCCTCGGTGTGCGCATCGCGTCCTTCACCCACTTCGGGCGGACCATGCTCGCTGACGGATCGGCAGAGGACGAGACCGGCGGGAGGCTGACTCATGCCGGCGTCGAAGCGGTCGCGGAGTGCGAGAGCCTCGGGATCACGCTGGACGTTTCGCATCTTGGGGCTGCCTCAACGGACCACCTGCTCGAGCTGGCTACTCGCCCGGTCATAGCGTCGCACTCCTCGGCGTATGCAGTTCGTCCACATCATCGCAACCTGACGGACGAACGTCTCTCTGGCATCGCCGCCACCGGCGGTGTCGTGGGCATCAACGTGCTCGGGACGTTCATCGACCGCGACCGGTACACGGTCCCGCGTGTGATCGACCACATCGAGCATGTCGCCTCGCTGGTCGGCGTCGACCACGTCGGACTCGGCCCTGATTTCTTCAAGGAGGTCTGCGACGAGATCTACGGTCCCGGGGACCGGATGACCTATGACGGTGGCGACGCCGTCACCTATGTCCCGGGCCTCGAAGGTCCGGCGGGACTACCGCTGATCACCGAGGAACTGCTGCACCGGGGATGGCCGGAGGACGATATCCGTCAGGTCCTCGGCGGCGGGTTCCAGACCGTGTTCTCCCGCGAACTCGGCCTGCCTGCTTCGGAGCGCTAGCCAGAGGCGCCGCCCGGGCGAACCCGAGCGGCACCTCCGCGCCAGGAATCAGGGTGCCGGAGGGCTCGGTGTCTTCGACCCATAGGCGACCGTGAAGTCATCGCCCGCGTGGCCGGGCTTCGATGGCGTCGATACGTGCTTGCCACCCTGCACCATCACGCCGCGGTTGGCACTCGTGAAGGCGGCGGCAGCGCCGTTGAAACCGCAGTTGAGGAAGGTCGTCCGGCCGTAGTGCGCCAAGGTAGCGAGACCACCGCCGACGGTCGGGGCTTCGACGATCCACTCGACGGTGTCGGCCTGCCCCTTGTACTTCTTGTTGATGTGGAACGTGTTCGAGGACGTGACGTCCTGAAGTTCGATCGTCCAGGTGGTTCCGGATCCCTTCGTGATCTGAGCAAACATGTGATCACCGGGATGAATCGTCATCGACGGAATCACGGTCTCCGACGCGGGGAGAATCTCCCACCACGCCCGGTAGAGGCTGTGCCCGCCGACCCAGTCTTCCTCGGTTCCCGTCTGGATCAGGTTGCTGTTGGTGAAGCCGTCGATGCCGATCCATACCGACGAGTAGGTATTGCCGGGGGTCGACGTGACGGTCGGCACGGTCCAGCTTCCTTGGATGCTGGTCGCGGAACCGGCGGCGCCGGTCGTCCCCGCATACCCGGACCAGTTGCCCGACGTCCATCCGGTGGCGGTGTGCGCACTGACCACCGCGGCGCTGTGGACGACGGCCGGAGCCGCCACATCCATCACCCCACCGGCGACCAGCCCACCGGCCGCGGTCATCGCGGCCAGATAACTACGAAGCATCCTGGGTCCTCCCTCGCGTTTCTCTCGAGGGTCGGTTACCCAACCGGACCCTCACTGACGAGCATGGTAGGACTCTCGGTGTCGGTAGGACAAGTTGGGTCGTTTCGCGGCGTTCGCTGCGCTTGACGCGCGGATCGTGAAGGGCGTCAGCGGGGTTAGGCGGTCACCCGACGACCCACCGGGCGGCCGATCGCCTCGACCGGAGTGAGGCGCCACTGACGGCCGCAGTCCAGGCACTCGAAGTCGGCGATGTACTTGCGGCCGGTCTCGCCCAAGGGCACGACGTCGTGCTTGTGGACCACAACCTCGTTCGACCGGCATTCGGGGCAATTGGGAATGCTCTGGTCTGCCATGTCACCCACCTCACTCTGCAAAGGACGCAATCGCGCCAAAGTACACAATTGCCCTAGGGTCTGTGTTGCAGCCGCGTGACGGGAGGACCTACGCCCTGCGGTCGACCGAGCGGCGCGGACGTTGCCTTATCCTCGTCCGTTCATGCCAGACGCCCAGTCAGAGTTCGCCATCGAGGTCGCCGATCTGCACAAGTCCTTCGGGAAGGTGCAGGCACTTCGCGGCGTCAGTTTCGACGTCCGCCGAGGCAGTGTGCTTGGGATGCTTGGCCCCAACGGTGCCGGCAAGACGACCGCGGTTCGCGTGCTCACCACGTTGCTGCATCCTGACTCCGGCCGCGTCGTCATCGAGGGGTACGACGTCGTCCGCGAGGCCGGCGCAGTGCGTCGTTGCATTGGGCTGGCCGGTCAGGCCACCGCGATTCAGCCTGAACTGACGGGCCGTGAAAATCTCGTGATCATGGGCCGCCTGAACCACATGGACCGTGCCAGCGTTCGGAAGCGATCCACCGATCTTCTCGAGCGCTTCGAGATCGCAGACGCCGCCGACCGCCCCGCCAAGACCTACTCCGGCGGCATGCAGCGCCGCCTCGATCTCGCTGCCAGTCTCATCGCCGAGCCATCCGTGCTGTTCCTCGATGAGCCCACGACGGGGCTCGACCCACATGGGCGGCTCGGCATGTGGGAAATCATTCGCGAGCTGGTCGGCCGCGGCACCACGCTGCTCTTGACCACGCAGTATCTCGATGAGGCCGACGAGCTCGCGGACAGCGTCGTCGTCGTCGATCGCGGCGAGATCATCGCTTCCGGTACGCCCGATCAGCTCAAGGATCAAGTTGGCGGTGACCTGGTTGAGTTCACCGTTCCCGACCGGACACGCCTGGACGATGCAGTCAGCGCTATCGCCGGTCTCTCGGAAACGCCGCCGAATGTGGAACCCGAGACCCGGCGCGTCCGTGTCGCGGTGGGGAGTCGCGGATCGCAGGCGCTGGTTGAGACAGTGCGCAGGCTGGACGCCGCGCACATCGAAACGACTGATCTCGCTCTCCACCGACCATCGCTGGACGATGTGTTTCTTGCGGTGACCGGACACGCAGCCGAGTCCTCGTCCAATAGCGCACCGAAGAAACGCGGTTCGCGCAACACGGCTACGGGGGGCACACCATGACGCAGCTGGTCAAGCAGGCGAACATCCGGTTGCAGCCCAATGCGTTTCAGCTATTCCGTTGGGCGATCAGCGACGCGCTCGTGATGACGCGGCGCAACTTGCTCGTCTGGATGCGGGTACCGGCGTACATCGTTTTCACGGTCGTGCAGCCGGTGATTTTCGTGTTGCTGTTCCGCTATGTCTTCGGCGGCGCGATCCGTGCTCCCGGTTCCGGCGGCTACGTCTCGTATCTCATGCCGGGGATCATTGCCCAGACTGCGGCCTTCGCAACGTTTGCCACAGCGATCGCGCTTGCAACCGAGGCCAAGACGGGAGTCATTGATCGGTTCAGAGCCATGCCGATGTCGCGGTCGGCGGTGCTCGCCGGGCGACTCCTCGCCGATGCCATCCGCATGCTCATCGTCGTCCTGGTCATCGTGGCAGTCGGCTACGCAGTCGGATTCCGTTTCCAGAACGGCGTGCTCGGCGCCATCGGGATGGTGTTGCTCGCTGAAGCCTTTGGCGTCACGGTGTGCTCCGTCTCCGCATTTGTCGGACTCGCCATCAAGGACGAGGAGTCGGTGCAGGCATTCGGGTTGATCTGGTTGTTCCCGCTCACTTTTGTCAGCTCCGCGTTCGTTCCCATTGCGACCATGCCAGACTGGCTGCAGGCATTTGCGAACAATCAGCCGGTGACACTGGTGATCAATGCGATGCGCGCGATGGCGCTCGGCGGCCCGCAATTTCCGCTATTCCCGGCGCTGTGGGAGAGCATCGCGTGGCTGGGCGGTGTGCTGCTCGTCTTCACGCCGCTCGCAGTCTGGAGCTACCGCCGGGTCGGCTAGCAACAGAGGGCCACTTCGCGTCGCGCAGGCATAACCATTGTTGGGCGGGGACGAGATCGACAGACCGGGCGGCCACACAAGCGCGGTCCCCGCGAGTCATCATGCAACGCAGTCGTGTTCACAGCGCTCTGGGTACGTCCAGGGAGAGAGGAGAAATTCGATGGGGAGACCCGGTTTTCGTACCCGGACAGGAATTCTGAGTTTTGTGGGCGTCGCGACCATTGCCGTCGCCGCCGGGCCTGGAGCTCCGGCCGCAGCGTCCCGGCCCGCGACCGGCAGTGGCGCACATTCCTTCGCTCAAACCGTCACCACCTCGAATGGGCATGATGAGGACGTCGAAGGAGCTGACGAGCTGAATTCGTTCGCACTCGAACGGACCGCACCCGCTCTCACCGTGCCTGGCAAGGCACTCGCCGCTGCTGAAGCGCAAGCGGCCGCACTTCCCGAAGTTGGCGGCAACTGGTCGCAACTCACGACCACCCCGGACAACGCCGAGCCAAAGGGTTACACCGATCCCGTGTGGTCCAACGCAGGTGCGGGATTCTCCACCGTGTCGGGTCGAGTCACAGCACTCGCCGCCGACGGGCCAGATGTGTACATGGGGGCAGCCGACGGCGGTGTGTGGCGGTCAACGAACTCCGGCTCAACGTGGGCACCGGTTGACGATCAGATGGGAACGCTGTCGATCGGGGCGCTTGCGGTGAACGCATCGGATCACTCTGTATGGGTAGGAACCGGCGAGGCGAACACCAACGCTGACTCCTATGCAGGGCAAGGCGTCTATCGGTTCACTCGCGGATCCAGCACCCTGGTTCGGATCGGCGGTGACGAACTCAGCGGGTTCACCGTATACCGCATTGTTTTCGATGGTCATGGCACCGTCTACGCAGCGACCAACAGTGGACTCTGGCAGCGTAGTGCTTCCAATTTGACTGCACCCTGGACGCTGGTGCTCAAGCCGCAGCCGAATCCGACCGACAACCCCTACCTGACCTCATTCATCACCGATGTTGTGGTTCGTCCCGGAACCAACGGCGCTGTGGTGCTGGCGGCCGATGGCTGGCGTGGCGCCGGCGATCCACCCGCTGACACGTCGTACAACGGGTTCTACCTCTCCACCGACCACGGCACCGCAGGCACATTCCATGAGATCAGGGCTGCGGGCGCCATCAATAACAAGGACATCGGGCGCGTGACCTTCGGCTACGCGGCCGACGGTTCAAAGCTATACGCCATCATCCAGTCGCCCTCGATGCTGCTCGCCGGGGACTCGACAGTGCTCCAGGGCATCTTCCTGTCCGCGAACGGCGACCCGAGGGGGCCGTGGACGCTGATCGCCAACTCGGCGAGCTTGTGCGCCTCGGGCTCCGGCCTGACCTGCCCCTCCACGTACCAACCCGGGGTGCAGGCTTGGTACAACCAGGCGATCGTGGTCGATCCGGCCAATCCCGACCACCTGGTCGTCGGCCTGGAAGAGCAATATCAGTCCTTCAACGCGGGCGCGACGTGGACGACGATCAGTCCGTACTGGAACTACATCTTCCCGTGTGACGCAAAAGGCACCTGCCCCCTCGCGACACACCCTGATCAGCATGCCGTTGCTGTGGACGGCAACACGCTCTTCATCGGTAACGACGGTGGCGTCTACGCACGTAACTTCCAGAATCACGCTCCTCGAGGCGGCTGGACTAATCTCAACAAGTCCATCCACACCCTGCAGTACTACGACGCTGAGGCCGGATACCAGAACGGAAGACTCAGCGAGTGGGGCGGCCTGCAGGACAATGGAACGACGTTCATCCGCGCCGGCGGCAGCAGCACCTTGACGCCTGCGGGCGGTGACGGTGGCTACGTGATCGTGAACCCGAACAATGCCCGCGACGCTGTCGGGGAGTACGTGAATATGAACCCGTACCTGACCACCGACGGCGGTCACACATTCACGACGATCACCCCCTCGTGTGCCGACGCGGTCGGCCCGCCGATCACCAATTGCGATCCCAGTCCTCGGTTCATCGCGCCGCTCGTGACTGACGTGAACAACCCCGATCATTGGGTCACCGGCGGCGAGTTCGTCTGGACCGACACAGCCGCATGGCACACGGTATGCGACACCACCAGCTGCGACTGGAGGAACGTGCACGACTCCGGTGCGGGTCACTCGATCACCGCGTTGGCGGTGAACGGCTCCGTCACCTACGCCGCGTGGTGCGGTCCGTGCAACCCGGGCGGTGCTGCGCCGTTCGCCTCAGGGATCGACACGAACTACGGCGGTACGTGGCACACCATCAACGTGTCCCACCTGCCCAACCGCTACATCGCCGGGTTGACCGTCGACCCGAGCAATCCCGCTCACATCTACGTCGTCTACAACGGCTACTCGCGGCACTGGATTCTGGGTGGTGGCACTGGTCACCTCTTCGAGTCACAGAACGGCGGCGGAAATTGGACCGACATCTCCGGCAATCTGCCTGACGTCCCCAGTGACGCGCTTGTTTTGTCGCACGGGATGCTGGCGCTTGGCACGGATATCGGCGCTTTCCTGGCAAAGGCCGGCGATGGCCACGGCACGACGTGGGCCAGACTCGGAAACAACCTGCCGAATTCCGCAGTCGATGACCTTCGCCTCGATCCGGACGGCCACACATTGCTCGCTGCGACGCACGGTCGCGGACTCTGGTCGATCAAATTGCCGTAACCCTCGGGTGAGGGTCCGGTCTCAGGGCCGGACCCTCAGTTCGCGGGAGAGGTTGCATGGTCGCGTGCGAGCAACCCACCGGCGTACTCCCGGATGCCGGTTCGCTAGCGCTCCACACTTCGCATCAACATCCGAATTGGAAACGTAACAACAGATGGGGGTACACAACACAATGCGTAGGGTTCTTATTGGCGTCGTAGCTGGGATTGCGGGAATGGGGCTTGCAGCGCCTTTCTCGACCCACGGCGCCGGCGCAGCCTCGACAACCAAGGTCTATGCACCGGCAACGCTTGGCGTGGTCGCACCCACGACCGGCCCGGCCGGCCAGGCGCCCGCACAGGCCTTTCACGGGCAAAAAGGCGCTCGCTCGCTGGCGACGTCGAACCGGGGCGCGGCGTCTGCCGCAGCCACAACCAACGCTGCCGCCGTCACCTCGACAGCGTCCAGTGTGCTGCAGAACTTCAACGGCACCAGCAGCAACGACAGCCGGCTCGCCAACTTCAACCAGGAGTTCCAGCCGCCGGACCAGGGCTTGTGCGTCGGCAACGGCAACGTTCTCGAGCCCGTGAACTCGGCCTACCGGATCTTCAACGTGCACGGCAAAACGCTGGTCGGCCCGACCAACGTCAACGACCTGTTTG
This sequence comes from Candidatus Dormiibacterota bacterium, assembly GCA_041691155.1. Taxonomy (GTDB): domain Bacteria; phylum Chloroflexota; class Dormibacteria; order Aeolococcales; family Aeolococcaceae; genus Palsa-851. The sequence continues at coordinate 69,688 of JBEPVD010000002.1, forward strand.
ACCAGGGGTCAGCGCAATTCACGAGCGATCCGCGTTGCTACTACGACCCGACCACCAACACGTGGTTCGCCACGATTCTCTTCCTCAGCGGTGGTGAGAATCCGGACGGTGTGTCGTCGCAGCTGGATATCGCGGTGAACTCCACGGGCAACCCCGAAAACCTCTGGACGCAATACGAGATCGACACCACCAACGCCGGCGGCAATGGCTGCCCGTGCTTTGGTGATCAGCCGACACTCGGTATCGACCAGAACAATCTGTACGTCACGACCAATGAGTTCTCGATCTTCGGCCCGCAGTTCAATGGAGCACAGATCTACGCCATCTCGAAAAGTGATCTGGTTGCGGGCGTCTCGGCGCACTTCGCGCATTTCGGCCACCTCCGGATCGCCAGTGGCCTCGCCGCCTCGGTACAACCTGCGCTCAGCACCGGTAGCCCGAATGCCGAGTACTTCTTGAGCTCGCAGAACTCACAGGGCGGCGTGCATGACGGCTCTAACGGTCAGAGCCCGCAGATCGGCGTCTGGGCAATGACCAACCGGACCGCTCTCCAGCACGGGCATTCGCCGGTCCTCTCAAGCACGCTGATCACCTCGGAGGCGTACGGCCAACCGCCTGCCTCTGCGCAGAAGGGAGCGACCAGCACGATCGACTCCGGTGACGATCGCATGCAGCAGACCCAGTTCATCAACGGCAGCATCTGGGGAGAGCTGACCACCGCCGTCACCATCAACGGAGACCCGACGACGCGGGCCGGAGCTGCATGGTTCGACGTCCAGCCCTCACTCAGTGGCAATCACATCGGCAGTTCGTCGATGGCCAACCAAGGCTACGTCACGCTCTCCGGAAACAACGTGATCTATCCCGCGATTCAGGCGCTGCCGTCCGGCGCTGCCGCCATGGTATTCGCCGTCACCGGCCCGAACCATTTCCCGAGCGCTGCCTACGCGGCTCTCGGGGCGGGACAGTCTTCGTTTGGACCAATCCACGTCGTCGCTGACGGTACGGGTCTGTACGCGAAGACATCCACCCGTTGGGGCGACTACTCATGGGCGGTCATGGATCCGTCGGGGAACGGCGTGTGGTTCGCAACCGAGTACATGCCTCCGCTCTCCAGCCAAACCCCCGATCGTCACAGCAACTGGGGCACGCGTGTGTTCGAGGTATCCGTCGGGTAACCCCTGACGATATCGTCTGATCAAACATGGGCCGGGCGCCGACCGCCGTCGACGCGCCCGGCCCATGGCGTTCGCCGGGTGCCGAGAAGAGCGCGCGAGACGCGCGTGGCAGCCATCTGCCGAAGAGCAGTGCTGGACAAACGACAGTGCCACCAGCCCCATCAAAGATGAGCCCGCGCAATCTGCGGCCCAACACCGCATGGGCAACTGACATCGCGCTGGGCAGTGGCACGGGCTATCGAGGACGCGAGTGCTAGCCTTGATCCATGAGCGACGCGCACCTGAACGCTGAAGAGACGAAAGCTGTTGACGACGTCACGCGAGAGGCGAGCGTTGCGATCAGGCACGGCCGGATGCGCGCCGTCACGTCGTTGCTCTGGGTTCTCGGCATCGGGGTGGTCGTAGGCGCCGCCGCAGCGTTGCGAGAGCGGCGCGCACAACGACCGGCAGCGGCCCGGGCTTCCGACTAGGCGATCGCCCTACCCCTCCGCGAAGCCCAGGTCGTCGACCGGGCCGGTGTCCCGAATGTGTTTCAAACGCGGCTAGGGTCGCCCCTGCTTCTGGGTGAACGCAAGGCGCGTTCCCGGCTACGCACGAGCGCGAACCAGAAGGAACGTCACCAGGTAGAACGCGCCGCCTATCACGCACGCCTCAGTCCAGGGTCCCATGTGGACACCGTGTGCTTGCTCGATGACCGACCCCACCACGGCGGCGACGGCCGCCACGTTGAGGACGATGTTGCTGGTGATCAGCGCGACCTGGGCGCCCCGCTCGTCTGCATCTCCCCGGACGGTACGGAGAAAGTCGCTTCGGCCACCCACGGCGAGGACCAGGGCAAAGACCATCGAGATGCTGAACGCCCACGCCCCGTCCGCCGCGTGATTCCACAGTACCGATAAAGCCAGCGTCGTCACACCGAAGACGACGAATAGGCCAGACCCGATCCAGCTACGTGCGTGCGTCATGAAACACCTCCTCCACTGCTCGGTTGAACAACCTGGCCAGAGCAAACGCCAGCGGAAGGGACGGGATATACCGCCCAACCTCGATCGAGTTGATGGTCTGTCGCGAGACGCTCACACGTTCCGCCAATTGCGCTTGGGACAAACTCGCGGCGCGACGCAGTTCGCGTATTCGGTTATCCATGGATGTCAAGGTAACTTGTCATCGCTCGGATGTCAAGCGTGCTTGTCTTTAGGCATTGCCGGGCGGCGCTCAGGGGCGTCCGCGTTCCGCTCGACTCTGGCGGGACTTGATAGTGCTACTATCATGAATCGTGAGTGTCCTAGAACCAACCAGCCAAGCCCACGGACTACGAACGACGGTCGCCGACGATCCTGATGGAGGCCGTCACGTCATCAGCCAGACAGCGAGCCGGCCATGGTGAAGCGAATCACGTCGTCGCGCCCGGTTCAGGTCGTCATGGCCTATGGTCAGAGTCAGGGCGGCAATTACGCGGCGAGTCTCGCGTACAACGGCTTCCTCTCCATGTTCCCGCTCATCCTCGGCATGCTGTCGATCGTCGGATTTCTCATCACCGATCCGGCGACGCAGAAGACGATCTATGCCGACATCGTCTCGGTGTTCCCGGGTGACGCACACGCGCAAATTCTGCGCGCTCTCGTAAACGTCAAGCACAATGCGGGGCTTCTCGGGATTCTGGCGGTTCTCGGTTTGCTGTGGAGCGGCACGGGCTTGTTTGCATCCATGGAGTTCGCGCTGACCGAGATCTTCGGAACCAAGCAGCGAGACATGCTCCGGCAACGCCTGATGGGCATCATCATGATGCTGGTCTTCATCGCCGCGGTCCTCTTCGTTGTCGCGGCGAACAGCGCGCTCGCAGCGTCCGCAGGCGCAGGCATCCTCGGGACCGCTGCCGGTGCGATCGTGCTCGTCGGACTCATGATCGCCATCTACCGGTTCGTGCCCAATCGGACGTTTGCCCTCAAGGACATCTGGCCGGGAGCGGTGCTTGCCGGCGTGATGATTGAGCTGTTCTCGTTGCTCTTTCCCCTCTACGCGAAGGTTTCCAACGGGTTCGGGACGTACGGCCAGCAGTTCGCACTCTTTTTCCTCCTCGCCACCTGGCTTGGATTTCTCTGCCAGTTCATTCTCCTCGGCGCCGTCTTCAACAAGATGCGTTTGGGCGTTCCCAACAAAGAAGGAATCGTGGCGTCACCTGCCGCAGCGAGCCGCGCGCACAAGGCTCCGGGTGACGCGATCGACGAGCAGAAGCGCCAACCGCACATGCGCGACCAGTCCGCCGGCCCGCAGAGCACAATCGCCGCGGGCGACTCCCGCCCCGGTGCATTCAAGGTCGGCATGGCGTTAGGTGCCTGTATCGGAGCCGCCACCATAGGAACGCTTGCGCTGCGTTTCCGTGCGTCCTCCGGCGCGACCGTGCGGCGATGACAACGCTGCCTGGCAAGCCCTTTCCGCTCGGCGCCACGCCGCTGGCAGAGGGTGTGAACTTTGCCCTAGCCTCCGAGGTCGCGGATGCGGTGGAGGTCCGTCTGTTCGATGGCGATGGGTCGGAAAGCCGCGTCGAAACTTCCGGAGCGAACCGCTCATGTCTTTCATGGTCATGGTTCCCTGGATATGCCTGCCATTGACGCAATCGCGCTCCTGAAAGCTGACCATCGCAGGGTCGAAGACCTTTTCAAGAAATTCGAGAAGGTTGGTGAGCGTGCCCTGCGGCCCGATCGAACGCCCCATCGCGAGCGCTGCCAACGGCACCCGATACCCCAAAGGGCGAGACGAGCACCCCGGCAGCGCGTCGTTAGGGCAGGCTTCTAGAGGAAGCACGTTCTGGCGTCGGGGGAGGCCGCCGCAGCACTGTCGCACCTGGCGAGTGCCGCGGTCAGTCGTCACCCGTGAACGGCTGCGGTATGCCTGCAATCACGCCGGTCGCGTAGCGCACGCGATCGGTGCCGGGCGCGTACACCGTGACCGTGCCCGCCCCGAGGCAGTGCCACGTGCCCGACCGCCAAAGCGCGCAGGTCCGCTCATCGATGCCGATGAGCGCGGCCGCGGGAAGCGCCGCGCGTGCGGATGGGAACCACTTTTCGCCGAACGTGTCGTGATGAGGGAGCACCGCCGCATCCGGAACCACCGCGAGGCCGGGAGCGGAACGGCGCTCGGTGTGGCCGGGAAAGGCCTGACGTACCAGCGTCTGCGCGCATAGGGCCATTGCTCCCGCCGATGATCCCGCGAGCGGTGCTCCACTGCGCCATGCCGCGATCATTGCGGTGCCCACAGGGGTCTCACGAAGCACCGATGCCACCAATCCGGGATCACCTCCCGCGATGTAGAAGAAGCCGGCGCCCACGACGGCATCGGCGAGCGCCTGGTCGGTCGCTTGCCGTTTGGTGTAGACCGAGAGCTCGGTCAACTCGAGGCCGAACTGTCGGAACCAGCGGCAAGCCTGCTGCACCACCATCTCCGGCCGGGACCTCGCCGCGGCGGTAGCGACGACATACGCCTGCCTCGCGGCGCGCGCCGCCGAAGCAAGGACCTCGTCCTGCGGCTCGTTGCCTGGATGGAACTCATCGCCCCCGGTGAGTCCGAGTGGGCCCGCCTGGTGCAGGGTGCCGTCCATGAGGCGATCATGCCCAACCCAGACGAGCGACCGCCCCAGCTTTTCTAGGCGCTCCGCCCGCGCGCCAGAGTGCTCGAACCCTCCTACCTGTGCAAACGGTCTACGGAAAGTGCACAATTCCGGCCACTCGGGAACCGGCCATGGATGCCGGAGCATTCCACGGGAAGCGGAGGTACGGGGTATGCGGTCATCGAAAGGCAAACTCTTGTTTCTGGCGGTTCTGCCGCTAGCGACACTCGCTGGGGTCTCCGGGGGAGGCTCCGTGGCTAATGCATCGGCGGTGCACACCATCCTGAACTGTACGAAGGCCTCAACCTGTACCGAGGTGCACGACTCGGAGGCGGTCTTCGGCGAGGGGGTCTACGTCGGCCATGACGAGCCGTCGACGCTCTTTTACTCAAATCGCGCAGGTTCCGGAAACTCGAACCAGTGGCAGCTCAACCTGCCGAAGGATCCGTCGGCTTCGGCTCCGTTGACACCCGGCAAGGCGTACAACTTCCAGTTGCATCCCGCTTTCTGGTTCGGTATGGCGATGTGCGACACCCAGTCCTACCCGAACTTGGTGAGCACCTGCACCCCTGACAGCGACAAGAACATCGTTGATCCGGCCATCTCGCCCAAGCACCCGGGGACGGCGTTCATGGAGATGCAGTTCTACCCGCCCGGTTGGGCAGCCTGGCCTGCGGGGAACAGTTGTGACCCCACCAAGTGGTGTGCCGCGCTGAACATCGACAGCCTCTCGCAGAACCCGGTCACCGGGCAGAGCCAGAATGCGACCTGTGCGGCGCACGCCGGTCTCGAGTACGTCAACTTCGCGTTCATCACCCTCAGCGGGAAGCCCCAGCCGGGCTCGCCGCCTAACCCGGTGAACTCGACGATCAGCACCTTTACACCCAACGCGGCTGCCGACCTGTTCATGAACTCCGGCGACAAGCTGAGCGTTGATGAGCACGACACTGCCCACGGGCTTCAGATCGTCATCAGGGACAAGACCACCGGGCAGACCGGGTCCATGACGAGTAGCGCTGCTAATGGCTTCGGCCAGGTGCAGTTCCGGCCCCACGGCAGCAGCTGCAACAACATCCCGTACGACTTCCACCCCATGTACAGCACGTCGTCTGAGAAGACGCGCGTTGTGTGGGCGGCACATTCGTACAACATCGCGTTCGCCGATGAGATCGGCCATTTCGACTACTGCAATGACCACGTCGTATCGGGCGGCGTCTGCACCACCACCGAGGGCAACGGCATCACCAAAGAGGCTGCCGATGGCGATGACGGCGGGTGCTTCGACAAGACTCAATCGACGCTGGTGCGCGTGAGCGGATGCCTCGGGACCAACACCGGGTTTGACGGCGTGCCCTACACGCCGGTCTGGCCGGACGGCAACACCCGGCTGCACCCGACTAGCGTTCAGTTCTCCAGCCCGATGACCAATGGTTCCAACTTCCAGCGCATGGCGTTTGAAGCGGACCTGCCGCGCATCGAGGACGCGACGGTGTGCGATCGGTTCACCGGCGCCGGCTGCACGCTGATTCCGACGACCGACGACCTCGGCCCGGACGGAAATCCGGCGCCGGCGTTGTTCTACCCGTTCTTCAGCACCGCGAAGGTTGATGGTTCCTGCATGTGGCAGCTCGGCAACCACATTCCGGGGAGCACCAATGACTTCGGCCAGAACGCTCAGTACGGGACGCTGTTGAACCTCACGTACACGACGACAGGAGGTGTCCCGACCACCCGGTACAACGACTTCCGCAACATCCTTTCCAAGAACCCCTGTTAGGGGACTGATCCAAGCAGTGTCCGGAGGGCGGCCCAATGCTGGGCCGCCCTCTTCGGGCGCTGCCTACATCGTTTGGCCAAGTACGGTCCGGCTCTAGGTTTCAGCTCTTTTCAGTCTCCGAAGCACCGGTTTGCGGCCCCTGTCGACCGGGCGGGGATGCGGGAAATCGGGAGCATCGCCCTTCACTTCACCAACGCGGGCCAGCGAACAACCACCAACCACGACCACGACCACGACCACGACCACGACTCCAACCGGGGCGCCAAACCGTGTTATCGCGGAGTGGTTTGGGAGGCCCAAGCCGTGGCGATGGCGTCGACCACAGCCAGGATGCGCTGGGTTCCGCCGTCGTCGCCCTTCTCGAAGTCATCGCCCGCTGTGGCCAGGGTGTTGGTGACGTGGGCCACGCACACGACGGCTCGTTGGCGTGAGGTGGCATACGCGTAGAGCGCGGCAGCCTCCATCTCGACCGCATGTACGCCGGCTCGGGTTGCTGCGGCGATGGCAGTTGCAGTCTCTCGGAAGGGCGCATCAGTGGTCCACGAGGCGCCGGTGAGCACTGGCTCTCCGAGTCCGTCAAAGGCCCGGATGAGAAGTGCACTCAGCTGGGGGTGCAGATGCGACCACTCACTGGGTTGAAGGTAGTGAAGACTGGTGCCTTCGTCGCGCCAGGCCTTCTCGATGAGGATGAAATACGGCGGTTCACCCATCGGCAGAATGCGGCCAGCTGAGGTCACCGAAACCACGAGTTCGCATCCCGATGCGTGCAGCTCCTCAGCAACGAGCACCGCATAGGGTGCTCCGACAGCACAGGGCACAATCCCAATCTCACGAGCATCTCGATCGGTGATCCAGAGCTCTGAGTGGTAGCACGCCCAGCCCTGGTGACGCCGCGCGAGTCCGTCGGCCTTGAGGTGACGGACGACGTCGCCGTCGGGATCGAGGACGCACACGCTTGGCACCGGCGAATCGGGCAGTCGCCGCTGTCGACGGCCTTCACGCAAGAGGTTGTGCACCCGGAAGACGGAGGGCTCTTCGTATTGTTTTTGGCGTAGCAGCGGTGGCCCGTGATGACCGTTGTTGTGTGCGCCAGGATCCCGATCAGTGACCGGATTCGGCGGCCATGACACCACCGGCAATCCGGCCGCCGCCCACGCTTCGAACCCACCGATGACATCGCTCGCTTGTCGCAGCCCGATCCGCTGCAGCGTGGCCGCGACGAGGCTCGACGAGTAGCCTTGGTTGCAGATCGCAATTACCTGTTGGTCCACCTGCGTTATCTCGGGCATGTGGTCGGGAGAGGTCGGATCGAGACGCCATTCGAGGACATTCCGGTCGACGACGATCGCCCCGGGAATCGTCCCATCGCGTTGACGCTGATCGACAGGCCGGGTGTCGATGAGCAGGGCTCCACGGCGCATACTCTCTGCCGCTTGAGGAGCGGTGAGCCGCGTGATTGTGCGCCGCGCTTCAGCAAGAACTTCGTCGATTGAGCTGGGCTCATGATCAATGGAGGGCACGCGCTGCCACCCACGTGAACGGTTGCGTCGTCCCGGCTGGCGTGACGTGATCCTCGCGCCGAACCGCCACGATCTCGAAGCTGCCCACGAGCAGCGAAGCAATGTCGTCTGCGGAATATCGCGCCACCGGCAAGCCGGAGCAGCGCTCAGGCCCGTCGGGCGCGAAGGTGCCGATGATGACGTGGCAGCCGGGGCACACGGCAGCGGTCAGGACTTCGATGTAGCGCTGCCGGTCCGCCACGTTGACGAGGAAGTGGAAGACTGCTCGGTCGTGCCACAAGTGATAGCAATGCGCAGGTTGCCACGAGAGTATGTCTGCCTGAACCAACTGGGCTCCCTGAGCGCGTCCCAGCCGCTCCCGCGTCAGCGCCAGCGCAGCAGCCGAGACGTCGAGGACCGAGACATCGAGGAATCCGCGAGCGAGCAGGCGATCGACCAGCGATGAGGCCCCGCCGCCAACGTCGATCACCGCACCATCGCGCGCTACGGCGAGGGCTTCGATCAGTTCGAGGGGTACTGTCGGTTCCGGCTGATGCCAGCTCAATTCAGTCGGCGCACCACGACGGTAGGTCGCATCCCAGTGATCGCCTCGGCTCTCCGCATGAGCGGCGATTTGATTCGACATCTCGCTAGTGTCGCACTCGACCAAAAGGCATTGAGCATGGCGGACATGAAGCTCGCATCGCTGGGGTCTTTACGATGCATGCCGCGATGGCTCACCGTAGCTCCCGGCTGGGACAGCTGCCCGCGGCCACCGACCCGCGGCGTCCGCGATGGCTGAGGTCTAGAAGCGGTCGCCGGGTATGGTTGCGGCTAGCGCCGCAGCATGGGGATGGTTGTGCTCCCCCGGTCCGTGGCCGTCACTGGAGCAGGGATGTGGTTGGTGTCGAGGACTTGCCCGGTCGGCCGTATCCGAGAGCTTTGCGCCGTCCTTCTCGGCGCGGAAGGCATCCTGGCACTGCGCTGATCAGAAGTAGTAGCGGACAACTCCGACCTGATCGGAGGCGGCGGCACTGCTCGGCGCGATCTCCATACCGCACACCGGGTCGGTGACGAGGGCCAACAGCTCCGCATCTGCGGGCCCCGATCCCAGTTCGACCACGACGTCAGCCGCTGCCCTTGGCGCTGTGTGCCGCTCCCGAGTTGGTGGATGATGGGCGGCGAGTTGCTGGTTGCAGCGCTTGTCATTGCCGGCATTGTGTTTGCGGTAATGCTTGGCTCCCATGCCCGGAGCGCGGTGTCGCCTGTACCCGGAATCAGCAATGCGCGTGCGATCCTCGAGGGGCGCTTGGCGCGCGGCGAAATCGACGAGCAACAGTTTCAACGGCGGTCGAACCTGTTGTCGTCGTCCTGATCGAGCAGATGTGACTTTCGGCTCTGGCGCCCTGATGCGGACAGCCGGATAGTTGAGCCATGACCTACACAACGCCAGCGGTCCAAACCGCAACTCCGCCACGGCCGCATACCGGACGGCGGAATCCATGGCTCATGGGAGTCGGCCTGACGGTGATCGCATTGATCGCAGTCGGCGTCGGCGTCACCGTCGTCCGCGGCAATGGCACTTCATCAACCGGTAACGCCGCTACCCCACGGTCGGCATCGACGCAGCTAGCGGACGTGCAACAGTCTTGTCAGCAGTGGTCCACGAGTGCGGCCTCACATCCCGGCATCGGCTCACCCAGCGGAGGGTCGTGCGCCGCCTTAGGCGAGTGGATGGGTCGGCAGTTGGCAAGCGGGCACATGGACGGCGTCGCAATGTGGGGCAGCGCCGCAACGCTGCAGTCCACCTGTCAGCAGTGGATGGCCACGGGTTCCGGATCGACAGTCGCCGGGACTGGCGCGCAATCCTGGTGCGGCGAGATGGCCGCCTGGATGGCGCAACACGTCGGCAGCTGGCGTACGTGGATGGTGAACGGCACCATGATGGGCGGCTGAGTCGGCGACGTCAGCTTGTCGGTGACCTGACCGCGATCAGACGCGTGGCGCCCGATGCCAGCGGGAGCCTTGAGCACCCCGAGGCGCCGGCCCGGAATGCCGTTTCGTTCGGCTGGAGCGGGGTCGCCCACTCGGACCACAGTGGCAGCACCTGTGGGTTGGAACTCGCCGCTCGAGGGTCGTGGCGCACGATCAAGATCGATCCCGGGATCAACGGCAGATCCACGTCCCCCGGGGCTGGTGTGTACAGGGGCTCGGGCCGCGGCTGCAGGCGGAGAATCCGACCGTCGCCGCTGATGGTCACGGTGCCGGCGAGGAGGCCGACACCGCCCGCAACGGGACCCCGGCAGCCTGCGCTCGTGCTCGTGGGGGCGGCGGATGGCGTGGCGTTGCACCCGGCCCCGGCCATCACCGTCGCGAACACTGCTGCATAACGGAAGGCGATCAGCACTATCGGTGATACGTCTGCTCGGCGCGCCAAGTTCCGCGATGCACGCCGGCGTTGCCCACATCGTCGTTCGGCCGGGCTGTCAGAATCCTGCAGCGTGAGTGGCTGTTGCAGCCCGCGTGGCTATCGGCGCTTCTTCAGCGAGCAGAAGGCGAGGTCTGAAGGGAAGCGCTATCGCTCCAAGGGCCCCGACGCGATTGCAAAGCGCGTCGTCGAGCCTCTGCTCGAGCGCGGGGTGGAGGGCAGCACCGTCCTTGAGATTGGCGGGGGCATCGGAGCGGTCCAGCTCGAGTTGCTCCGGTCCGGGGCGAGCCGAGCCGTGAGCGTCGAATTGACGCCGACGTATGAGGACACTGCCCGCGGCCTGCTTGATGAGGCCGGCTTCGTCGATCGTGTTGAGCGCAGGGTCCTCGACTTCGTTGAAGCCGGCGACGATGTCGGGTCGGCCGAGATCGTCGTGATGAACCGCGTGGTTTGCTGCTACCCGGATATGCCGAGGTTGGTCGGTGCCGCCGCCGACCACACCGGAGGCATCCTCGTCATCAGCTTTCCGAGAAGCACCTGGTGGACGCGATGGGGCTTGGCGGCGGGCAACCTCCTACTCCGGGTAGCGCGGCGCGAGTTTCATGTTTTTGTTCACTCACCCGACGAAATACGGCGGATCGCCGAGCTGCATGGTCTTCGATCCCTCGCGGTCCGGACCGGGGTTTTCTGGCAGGTCGGTAGCTGGGAGCGGCCGACAGAAGGTCTCCCTTGACCCTTGGCTACGATCAACCCTTGTACCTCTTGGCCTTCGATCATCGGGGTCGTTTGAAACGGGGAGAGTCGCGGTCCGGGTTGGTAGAACCGTCAGTCGCGCGACCCAGGTGCAAGCTTGCGCAGGCGGGCCCGGAGGGATCTGAATGCTCTCCCTTTTCAGGCGCTTGAGGATCACCTCAGCATCATCATTGGACGTCTCACCAGCTTCGACCGCCTCGGCCAACTTCGTCGCGGCAGCTAGGAGCGACCCACCCCAGAAGCGGCGTGACCGGAGCTTGGTCCACTCGATGGCTTTACCGGCGCGCGCAGCTCACCCGAAACGGCCAACGAGGCCAACTCGGTAGCTCACCCGGGGGCAGGGAACTCTTAGAGTCCGCACGGCGTAGTTATGGGTATGAAGCGATGGGGCATACCCCTGTTGACGCTCGCGGGGGTCGCCGTCATCGGCACGCCGATTGCCGGCTCGGCCTCTTGCGCAGCCCCGATTCCTCTCGCTGTCGCAATAGCCGCCGCGCCGACCGTTTTTGTCGGCACCGTCGAAAGCCTCAGCAATGGGGGACGCGTTGCCGCTGTCCAGGTGGACGATGTTTGGCGGGGAAGCTCGCTCCCGACGATGGTGCAGGTTGTTGGGACTCCAGATCTGAACGCAGCTGCGACCTCGGTCGATCGCACCTACCAGTCCGGCACGCAGTACCTTTTTGTCCCCACGAGCGGCGGCCCCGACAGGTTCCAGGACAATACCTGCACGGCGACCCAACCGTTCGCGGCCTCCCTGAGCGGGCTCCGTCCGGGCAACGCCCCAGGCCCCCCCGCGGCAACGCACCCCCCGCTTTCCGAAGACCCTGGACAGGGCTGGCTCATCGCGATACTGGCGCTGATCGTCTTCCTCATTCTCGGTGCGGTCGTTCTGGCGGTCTGGTATCGCCGGAGGGGTTTTCGCGCGCATCCCGCCGCCTAGCGCTGAGCGCTGCCGGTGCAACGGATTGAGCGGCTCATCTCCGGGGTCTGGTCGCCAGCCGTCTCGCGGGTTCACCATTGCGGTCGGCGATCCCGCCTGAGAAAGTTGGCCGTGAAGGCACCAGGGCGCCGGCGCAGCGCCGCGACCACCGCCCCGGCCAAGACGCATCGGGAGCTGCGCGATATCCAGAGCAGCCAAGGCGAGTTGCGCCTGAGGCGCAGGTGCTGCGCCTAGAGACCTCCCGTTTCTACCTACTCCGCTTCATCCCCGTCGTCGGAGGCGCTGGAGCCGATCGCCGGAGCCAGCGACGCCGGTTGTTGGAATGATCGCCGACCCGGTGCCCGTGGGCGCTGCTGCTCGCCCCTTCTGGCTCGGCCGGGTGGCTCATCGCGGGCATGCCCGCTCGCCCCATTTGGCGGAGGAATTGATGCAGTCCTGGGCGTCCAGCAGAGGACAGTGACGTACGCTAGCGAACGCGCCGCGCCCTGTGAGTCGAATGCGAAAGAGTGCCGAGAAAGGGAATCGAACCCTTACGCCCTTGCGAGCACAGCGCCCTGAACGCTGCGTGTCTACCAGTTCCACCACCTCGGCCGGTGCCCGCTGATGGTACCAGCGCCCGCCGGGACTGACGACGCTCGCGCTCTAGTGCAGGACCCAGGAGCTGATGTCGTTATAGCGGGCTGACTCATCGCCGATTGCGGGGATCGGCGCAGTCGGCATTGGCGATCGGAAGACGAACGACACCCGCGGCGTGTACAGAAAGACCGCCGGCGCATCATCGGCAAGCAAGGCCGTGACCCGTGCCGCCGCGTCCGCTCGAACGGAGCGGCCCGGGGACCGGGCGAGCATGTCGAGCGCCGCGTCAAGGAAGGGGTCGGCTGCGCCTGCCGAGACGTTGTAGCCATGCGGTGGCGTGGCCGTCGATCGCCAGAAGGCGCTCACGTCAGGATCCGGCGTGGGGCTCCAGGCGTCGATCGCCAGCTGGAAGGCCCCAGTCTCCAGCGTCCCGATCAGGAAGCTCTCCGGCGCCACCGTCTTGATGGTCACCCGCACGCCGATCGCGTCCAGCTGGTTCGCGACCTCGGTCGCGACCACCGGGAGCGGGTTCAGCGACGGCACCGCCAGGGTGAACGCGAGCTGGGTCGAACCGCGATGCCGCACGCCGTCCGAGCCCAGAGCCCACCCGTCGCCCTCGAGCACCGTCTCGGCAACCGTCGGTGAGATCGCCGCGATGCTGCGAGCTTCGACCCACGGCAAGCCGTCGGAGAACGGACCGGTCTGCACCACGCCGCTGCGCCCGTCGAGGGCACCCGCCACCACCGCCGCCCGGTTCACGGCGATGCCGATCGCATGCCGCACCACCGAGTCCGTGAGCCCCGGGACGTGCTCGTTGAACAGCAGGTCCACGAAGTCGGGCGTGGTCATACTCTCGGCCTGTGCGCCCTTGACCGCGAGTAGGGCCGCGAGCTCTTGCGGGGTGGTCGCCAGCACCGCCTGGACATTCCCTTGCGCGAATGCTGCCGCGGCGTCTTTGAAGGTGAGAAACAGCCGGAGCTCGTAGCTCTTGATGTTCGGCCGATTCGCGGCGTGAGGATTCGGCTGCAGGACCACGGAAAGGAGGGCCGTCGAGCCGACTTCGTACGACCCCGAGGTGGGGAGGGGAACGGTGGGATTCTTCGCCGCCGCGCGCAGGTCCGAGGGACTCATCGCACCGAGCGGCAGGATTGGCAGTTCGGTCAGTGTGGCGGCGAACGAAGCCCGAGGCGTCGCGAGCTTGAACGTGATGACCGGTCCCGCCACAGTCATCTTCACTCCCTTCAGCCCGGCAGCGAGTGTCGCATCACCCGCCTGCGGCGACAGCGCGAACTGGAGGGTGGCCAGGACGTCCTGGGACGTGATGGGCGCCCCGTTCGACCACTCGGGGCCGGAAGCCAGCGTGACGGTGTAGGTCAAGCCGTCTGGCGTCACCGCGTATGACGACGCGAGGTCCGTCGTGGGATACCCGGTCACGTCCAACCTGAGCAGCGAGCGGTACAGGAGGTGCCCGACATCGACAACCGCGGGATCCGACGTATCGATCAGCGGATTCAATGACAGCGGCCGCTCGTCGACGACCAGGCCTTCCGTGAACTGGGGTCCGCCGATCAGGCCGAAGTGGATCGAGAGCGCGAACCCGAGAGCCCCTACCCCGAGGAGGCCGAGGACGGTGCCGGCCAGGACCTCAATGGGTCGATGGCGGCGGAGCCACCTTACGTTGTGACGTAGGTTGCGAGGATCGAGACGATGATGAAGAGCGCGATCATCGCTGCGGAGAACCGCAGCAGGCTGGCCTCCAGGCCGCGCCGGCGCCGGTACCCGCCGCCCGAATCTCCTCCACCACCGATGGTACCGCCGAGGCCGGTGGCCTTCGGGGTCTGGAGGAGGATGCCAAGGACCGCGAGTACCCCGATGATCACCTGGGCCACGGCGAGAGCCGTCTTCACGCAACAACGCCTCCTTGACAACGCACGTCGCGAGTATAGGGGGATCGGCGCGATCTGCTCCCGCTCCGCCGTCCCACAACTGCTCTGGGACAATACGCTGATCTGTGGTAGCGTGTCTGCGAAATGTCACATTGGTATGGATCGACGCGCCTTCGAGTGGCCATCGCCGTGGCGTTCGCGCTGCTCGCGGGCTTCGCGGCAGTGCACGCCCTCGCTGCCCCTCCCCCGTCGCTGGCGCGACTGCTCGGCCCCGCTCCGATGGTCAGCGTCGAGGACGATCAGATCACGCTCCTGCGCAGCGGGCCGGCCACCTTCGCGCGCCTCGTATCGCTGATCACCGGCGCGCACACGAGCGTCCACGTCGAGGTCTACGAGTTCAACCAGCAGGGCCTCGCCACTGCGCTCATCGACGCGCACTCGCGAGGTGTTGCGGTCACGGTCATCCACGATCGCTCGGAGTCGAGCAGCACCGCAACCGCATCGCGACTCCGCGCTCGCGGTATCGACGTCGTCGACTATCCGATACGATCGAAGATGATCGACCATGTGAAGTTGTTGGTTGTCGACGCGCACGTTGCGGTCGTCGGTGGCATCAACTGGGGCATCCGTTCGCCTGCGAATCACGACTATGACGCGGAGATACGCGGTCCGGCAGTGCGCAATCTCGAGCGAGTCTTCCTCCGCGACCTGGTCACCTGTGGGCGCCCGTCCTCAATCCCTGATCCCGTTGCCGACGCAGCGATCACTGTCGCCGCGACACTTCCCGGCGCCGAGATTCGGCCGCTCGTGATGCAGATCATCGACCGCGCCGTGCACACGCTCGACCTCGAGTTGTTCGTGCTGACGGACACCGGCGTCGTGCATGCACTCGCTGCGGCCACCGAGCGAGGAGTGAACGTACATGTCCTCCTCGATCCCTCGCAGCCGTCGAGCAAACCGGCGTACGCGGCCCTCGCGGTCGACGATGTCAACGTACGCTGGTATCGCGGCGGCGGCGAACTCCTCCATGCGAAGGCGATCGTCGCCGACGCGCGCTCCGTCCTCTTCGGGAGCGCCAACTGGTCGGGAGGTGGCTTCGCCCGCAATCACGAGCTGGACATCGACCTGCCCTCAGCTCCCGTGGTGGCATTCCAAATGCTCGATCAGATGACCCTGGATTGGGTGGCCAGCTCCTGAGTCCATTTGACAAACGACCGGTCTCGATATATCGTTCGTGACAGGAATCAACCGCCTTGGAGCGAACCACGATGACCAGAGAACGAAGCCACCCCACCCCCGCCGATGAGTGGGCATGGGCCCCACACGAGGCGGCGAGCCGTCTCCACCACCACCTGCGTGAACACCTCGAGCACGGCGCTCGCAATCACCACCTGCGCGAGCAGATCGAGCACGGTGCGCGGAACCGCCATCGGCGGGGATGGCCGCCCTTCGAACAGGCGGACTTCGGCCCCGGATTCGGCGGCCCCGGGGGATTCGGGCCCGGGTTTGGTGGCGGCCGTCGCGCCGCGCGCGGCGACGTCAGGGCCGCGATCCTGGTCCTCCTCGCGGAGAAGCCCTCGCACGGCTACCAGATCATCCAGGAACTCGAACGCCGGAGCGATGGCGCCTGGCGCGCCAGCCCCGGTTCGGTCTATCCGACCCTGCAGCAGCTCGAGGACGAAGCGCTCATCCGCGCTGTCGAAGCTGACGGCGGACGGCGTGTCTTCGAGCTCACGGACACCGGCAAGGAGGAGGCGACACGCCTCGCGGCCGGCCCGGCTCCCTGGGCGGAGGCCGCGGGCTCCGTGGGCGACGACCATCGCGACCTGCGCGATCAAGCCTTTCAGCTGATCGCAGCAACCTGGCAGGTCAGCCGAACCGGGAATGCCGCACACATCGCGGAAGCTCGCACCATCCTCCACGAGGCCCGTCGCAAGATCTATCTGCTGCTCGCCGGAGCCGAATCGTCCCCATCCGAAAAGACCGAGCAATAAGCGACAGACAGCTGTCGCGGCGGCCGGTGACGATACGGGTATGCCTCAGCACCCCGCCGTCATCGACGCCGCGACGCGTTTCCTCCGCACCAACCCTGAACTGCTCGCCTTGGCACAACGAGGCGCCGGCGACACCGGTCAGCCTGTCGAGGTTCTGCTGACCGACGCGGTCCGCCGGATCCGGCGCTCAGGGTTCGAGGCGATAACGAAGGAACAGGTGGTCGCCGGACCGCCGCACCGACTCCAGGGTCGCCTTGTGCAGAGCGCGCGGGTCGGCGGCCCAGCCGCTGATCAGCCCCGGCCGCGACTCGTCGTCCTCGCGTCCTGAGATCCGTGGCGACACGGTCAGGAAGAGTTCTTGGGCGGCATGCGCCGCGACGAGCAGCCCGAACAGTGACGGCCCGCCTTCGCAGAGCAGGACGCCCGGACCCGCGACCGTCGAGACAGCGGCAAGGAGCACCTCGGCACCGACTCCATGATCGTCACCAGCTTCGATAACCGTGGCGAGCGGGTGCGCAGCGCGAACCCGTGCAGCGCCTGCCGCTGAGGTGATTACGGCAACCTTCGTCGCCGGCTGATCCAAGGCGACGTGCTCCGGAAGATCGCCACTCGCCGACACGATCACGAGTGGCGCCGGCTCGGCGCTGCCGGTTCGCTCGGCCCGGTAGCTGCCGATCGCATCCGATTGATCGCCCGCCACCGCGGACGGGATCCATTGATGGCCGGGCGTCGCACGGAGAGTCCCGGCACCGATGATCACGGCGTCGCTGCTCGCGCGGAGCAGCGCCATGAGGTAGCGGTCCGCACGCGAACTGCCGCTGACGCTCGACGAGTCCGTTCCGTCGGGAATTCCCAGGGAAACGACGCCGTCGACGGTGGCGACGAAGTTGGTCACGACGTATGGGCGTGGTGATTCGGGAAAGCGCAGCGGGCCGCCGTAAGGAACCTCAGCCCCGAGCGGCTCACCCTTGCCGGCGCCACTCAGGACCTGAAAGGTTGGTGGCGCCGCGGTCACACCATCAGGCCGAAATGACAGGGATGCTGTTGAGCACGTCGTCAAGCATGCGCAGAAAGCGCTGCACTTTGACGGGCTTGGTGAGGTACGCATACGCACCCGCCGCGATCAGCTCCTTACGGCGCCGCTCGGTGGCATCGGCGCTGCACATCACGACGGGAATGCCGGCGGTGCGCGGATCCGCGCGCAACTGCGCCAGCACCTGGTCGCCTTGAATATCCGGGAGGTGCAGGTCGAGCACGATGAGATCCGGGTGGTGTTCGCGCGCGAGCTCGAGCGTGAGTCCACCTTGCATTGCCGTGAGCAGGTGAATCTGCGGGCGCATCGAGAACACCTCCTCCATCAAACCGATCGTGGCCAGGTTGTCCTCCACGTAGAGCACCGTCCGCTGACCGGTGATGATGGGCGGCGCGGCGGGCGGCTTGCGACGGGCGCGGGGCTTGGACGCGGCAGCCGGCGAACGATTGAGCCGGATCCAGAACGTGCTCCCGGCGCCCTGTTCGCTTTCCACACCGATAGTGCCGTCCATCGCCTGAACCAGCTTGCGAGTCAATGCCAGTCCAAGCCCGGTCCCCGGGACGGTGGTGCGCTCTGCGCCGAGGCGCTCGAAGGGTTGGAACAGACGCGCCTTCTCGTCCGGACCGAATCCCGGTCCGGTATCGCGAACCGAGAGGCGGACGTAGTCGCCGCGCGCCGGTGTTGATCCGCCGTCTGGCGCAGTGCCCCCCGCCTCGGACTCGCGAACCGCCTCGACGAAAATGTGCGCGTCGTTGCCCGAGTATTTCACCGCGTTCGAGAGCAGGTTGAGCAGTGCCTGCACAAGCCGCTGGCGGTCCGCGAGGACATATGCGTCGGCGCAATCCCCAAGCACGCGCGTGATCTTGATGTGGTGGCTGAGCGCTGAGGGCGCGACCAGGCGAACGCAATCCTCCACGGTCGTCTCGAGCGCAACCGGCTCCAGCGAGAAGCTCTCACGCCCCGACTCGATCCGCGCGATATCGAGCACGTCGTTCACCAGGCTCAACAGGTGCCCGCTGGCCTCCTGCACAGCCGCGATCGCCTCCGTCTGATCCTCGCGTGGCTCGCGCATCTCGAGCAGATCGCTGTAGCCGAGTATCGCGGTCAGTGGCGTGCGGAGCTCGTGGCTCATCCGCGACAGGTATTCACTCTTGGCCTGCGACGCCTGCTCGGCCACGTCACGCGCTTCACGGAGTTCCGTGGCCGCCAGCTTTTCGGCCGTGACGTCGCGCCCGATCTCGACGACGGCGTCGGGCCAGCCCACCGTGTCCTTCTGGAGCGCCCAGCGGGCGGCCACGTTGATCCGCCTGCCGTCTTTGGTGGTCTGGATGATCTCTCCGTCCCAGCGTCCGTCAGCGCGGAGCACGGTGAGAATATCGTCCCGGCTCTGGGGAAGTTCCGAGCGGAGCAACTCGGCGGCATCACGACCGATTGCTTCGTTGCTGCTCCATCCATAGAGTTCCTGAGCGCCCTTGTTCCAGAAGGTGATGAGCTGTGTCCGCACGTTCCAGGTGGTCACCGAGTCGTAGGCGAGATCGAGGAGTTGCGCGCTGCGCCGCATTCGCTCGACGAGCAGGACGCGGTCGAGCGCGGGCGCGAGCGCGGTGCCGTACTGAGTGAGTCGCAGCGCCTCGTCGTCGCCGAAGAGCGGCGTGAGCGGTCCCGAGGTGACCGCCATCACGCCACGGCTCAGCTGCGCCTCGAGCACGACGCGGATCACGCCCGGCGAACTGGCGGAGGTCACGCCCAGGTTCCGGCCCCGGGCGAACCCGGTCATGTCGGAAACGAGCTTCCAGCCTTCGGCGCGGTCGAGACCGTGTACAGCGAGCACCTCGCCGTCGTCGGTGGCGATCACCGCGCCGTCGGCGCCCACCAGGCGTGCCGCCCATTCGACCGCGCGCTCCGCAAGCCGCTGCCGGTCTGGCGCGTACAGGACGAGGTCGTTGAACGCCTCGCGGAAGCGGCCTTCCTCCTGTTGCCGCCAGAAGGCGCGCAACCATCGCGGTGGCTCGAAACCCACATAAAAGAACGGCAGAACCGCGAGTGTGGGCAGCGCGATCGTCCACTCCGGGTGCTGGTTGCCAAGCAGCAGGTCAGCGCCGATCGCGACGACGAGCACAGCGATTACCCCGACATAGGCGAGGGTGATCGAGCGCAGTCGTGCGCGCTGCACCGGGGGCATCGCCGCCGAGAAATGCCAGAGCCGGTATGCCGGCTCGACGACGCATGCGAGCCAGACAAGTGCGACGATCGCGACGACCCATCGCTGTTGCGTCGAGTGCGCGCCGGTCAGCGAGGTGCCGGCAATACCCACAAGCACGATCGCCCCAGCCACTGCCGCGCTCATCGCAGCGGTGACGGCCGGCGCTATGCGGGTCATCGCCGCCCGGAACGCAAAGAATGCCCAACCGGACGCGAGGAACGTGCCGATGGCGAGGTCACTCGTCAGAATCGAGCGCTCCGCGGTCAGCAGCGTCGCCGCCACGGCAACGCCACTGGCACAGAGCAGTCCGATGCTGAGTGCGAGGTAGGCGCGCGTCTGATCGCGCTGGCGCGACCAACCTTCGACGGTGAGCGCGCCAAGGAGGACACAGGCTCCCCCCACGGCCAACGACAACGCGAGGGTCGCAGTGCTCAAGGCACGGTCAGTATCAGCCCGAATACGCGAAATGCCCCGACTTCACCGTTTTGTGAAAGTCGCGTCCCCTGTTTCGCTTCGACGTCAGGCTCCGCGCCGCCGCCCTAGGCGTCCCCGAGAGCCTCGATGACTGCGTCCGCAACCTGTGATGTCCCCACGGCGGTGGGATCGTCGCGCTCCGGCTTCATGTCGTACGTGACGTTGCGCCCTTCCGCGATCACCTGCGCAATGGCCGCCTCCAGCCGGTTGCCCGCGTCACCCTCGCCGATATGCCGCAGCATGAGTACCCCGCTGAGCATCATCGCCATCGGATTCGCCTTGTTCAGGCCCGCATATTTCGGGGCGCTGCCGTGGGTGGCCTCGAACACCGCGACGGTATCGCCGATGTTCGCACCTGGAGCCAGACCGAGGCCGCCGGTGAGACCGGCGCACAGGTCGCTGAGAATATCGCCGTACAGGTTCGGCATCACCATGACGTCATACAACTCAGGCTTCTGCACGAGTTGCATCGTCATGTTGTCGACGATGCGGTCCTCGAATTCAATCTGAGGAAACTCGCGACTCACCTCTTCCGCCACGCGCAGCCAGAGGCCGTCGGTGTGTTTCATGATATTTGCCTTGTGCACGGCGGTCACCTTATGACGGCCGTTGTCGATGGCCCACTGAAAGCCGTACCGGAAGATGCGCTGTGTGCCGAAAATGGAAATCGGCTTGATGCTGATGCCCGCGTCCTTGCGAATGGCGCGTCCGCTGAGCCGCTCGATATCGTCGATCAGTTCGAGTGTCGGGGCCTCGCCTTCGGCGAACTCGATCCCTGCGTACAGGTCCTCCGTGTTCTCACGAATGATCACCAGGTCGACGTCCTCGTAGCGGCTGCGCACGCCCGGATACGACTTGCAGGGCCGCACCAGCGCGTAGAGGTCCAGCTCGCGCCGCAACGCGACATTGACCGACCGGATTCCCTTGCCAATCGGAGTCGTCAGGGGCCCTTTGATCGCGACCTTGTTGCGCCGGATCGACTCGAGAACGTGCGCCGGGAGCGGGTCCCCGTGCTCCTCCATGACTCCAAGACCGGCGTCGTGCACCTCCCAGTCGACGGCGACACCCGTGGCATCGATGACACGGCGGGCGGCAGTGCTCACCTCGGGTCCCACTCCGTCACCGGGAATCAAAGTGATCGTGTGTCGCGCCATAGCTGTGCTGCCCTCCAAAATGTCGGAAGCGCGAAGTGTGACAAACCAACCCGCCGCGCCGACTCAACTCCTCGGCCGCACTCGAGTCTGAGACACTGCGCCATGTGTGGACCCGTGGGCTCGCGCGCTGGTACGCGACACATGGACGGCACGAATTGCCGTGGCGGGCGACCGCCGAGCCATGGGCGATCCTGGTCAGCGAGGTGATGCTCCAGCAGACCCAGGTGGCTCGCGTGGCCGGTCGTTGGGAATCCTTTCTCAGTCGCTGGCCGACGCCCGCGGCATGCGCGGCAGCTCCCCTCCCCGAAGTCCTGCGTGAATGGCAGGGCCTCGGGTACCCACGACGGGCGCGAGCGCTGCACGACACCGCGCGAGCGATTGCGGCCACCGGGTGGCCGGACACGGAAGCAGGGCTTCGAACGCTCCCCGGTGTCGGCTGCTACACAGCACGAGCGCTTCGGGTGCTTGCCTTCGGCGATGCGACGGTCCCGCCGCAGGACGTGAACATCGCGCGTGTCACGGCGCGGGCAGCCCTCGGTCGCGAGCCCGTTGAGGTCCGGCAGGCGTCGCTCGAGGAGCAGCTCGCCGCAGCCCGGCCGCGGACGCTGAGCCCACGCGCGTTCACGTACGCCCTGTTCGACACAGGCGCATTGCATTGCAAGGCCGTGCCGCACTGCCATGGGTGCCCGCTGGCGGCGGGGTGCGCCTCGCGTTCACGCCTGGCCACCGCGCAACCGCGTCCGCGACGCTCCACGCCGCGGTTTCAGGGAAGCACTCGCCAGCTCCGCGGTGCGGTCCTGCGCGAGATGCTCAGCGCGGACCCGCCGAGGACCCTTGACGAGCTGCGCTCGCGCGCAGGCAAGGCCGCGGAGGGTCGCGAACCGGCTGAGGTCGGGGCGGCGCTCGACGCCCTGGTGCACGAGCGTCTGGCGAGCCCGATGCTCGCTATGCGTAGGATCACCTGACGTGGCGACACACTCCGCCTACCTCGACGAGGTTCGCACCGACCTCTGGTCACGCGAGATCTTCACCTTCATCCCTGACCGTGATCTCCCAGCGCCTCCGGACACGATCACGCCCGGCGATGGCCCCCGGGTTGCCTTTGCGGGATTCCCTTCGGACTTCAGCCTCGCGTTCCTGCTTCGCCTCCTCCAGCTCGATGTCAAGCCGGTCGGGATCATCACGTCCCCCGGCGCGCACCCGTCCATCCTCGGCGACAACGCCTTGAGCCGCATCGCCGACCATCTGAGCATCCCGCTGATCCGCGCCTGGCGGATCAACGACGAGCACTCCCGGTTCGAGCTCGACGAGCTCAGGCTCGACGGTGTGGTCATGGCCAGCTTCGATCAGATCGTCGGGCCTCGTGCGCTGGCCCTCGCCAAGCATGGCTGGCTGAACGTGCATCCCAGCCTCCTTCCCGCCTATCGCGGTCCCGAGCCGGTGTACTGGGCTATCGCCGACGGCGTCGCGGTCACGGGCATCAGCCTCCATCGAGCGGCGCCGAAAGTTGACGCCGGGAACCTCCTCGCACAGGCACGTCTGCCGATTCTCCCGACCGACACGGCCGGAACCCTGACACGCCGCCTGGTGGAGGTCGGTGTCGACCTGCTACCCGAAGCCGTGGCGGGATTGCTGGGCGACTCCGCAGGCATCACGATGGACATGGCCAACTCCTCCTACCGGAGCTCCGTGGGGCACCGTTCACTGGAAGAGGCGGAGTCGGCGATCGACGCTGAAAGGATGGTGCGTGCCGGAGCGCCGAACATGCTGCCCTGGGTGATGCGTGACGGTCGCGCCGTGTACGTCAAAGCGGCCCGGGTCGAGCCCCATACCGAGCACACCAACGGTTCCGTCATGCATTTCGGCGACGAGGATCTGGTGCTCCTCGAGGAGATGGACACGTGCGGCTGCCACCACAACACCAATGACTGCGCGCACCGGCGGTCGCAGACGGTGACGGGTCGATGAAGGGAGTGCGCTGAAATCCGTTCGCGCAAAGCCCCGCGGGTATGATCCAGCTCTCATGGCCGAAAAGGACGCACCCGCCGTTCTCGTCGTCGAGGATGACGATGCCATCCGCGGTTTTCTGACGTCGGCCCTCGAAGCCGGTGGCTTCGCGGCTCGCGGCGTGCGGACTGGAGAGGAAGCCCTGACCGTCCTGCGTGACAGCCCGGTGGCGGTCATCCTGATCGACGGCATCCTGCCCGACATGCACGGCATCCGCCTTGCACGCGGCATTCTCGAGGACGGGGCGTTCGAGACCCTGGCAATCAGCTTCGTGACGGGCGCGATCAGGTCGGGGCGCGTCGCCGCAGCCGGTGTCGGGGCCCTCAGCAAGCCGCTTCGGGCCCGCGACCTGACCGACGCGGTCCAGTCGCTCCTCGAATGGCGCGACGGCGGAGGCAGCCCGGTCGCGGCGAGGATCGCCTCAGTCGACCGCCTCGAGCAGCTGTTCCTCGTTGGAGCCTGACCGGTGACATCGCCCATTCGAAGCGCAAGGAGGACGACCAATCGATGAGTGAGCCCCGGACCATCTCGATCCTTCCCTGGCAGGTCTCGCTCACCGAGTTCACGCAGAAGGCGGGCGAGGTCGGTGACGACGGCTCTTGCTGCGTGTTCGTCGTCGACCCGTCCATCCCGCAGGCAGCACGCGGCGGCTACGCCTCGCTGGTCATGGCGTATTCACGTGCCGATGAGCCCGTCTGCGTGCTCGACGATGGCGCGGCACTGGTGCTGGTGCGCGACGGGGGCCTCCCCTCAGCACATGCGCTCGCCCAGCGAGTGCTCGCGCAGATGCGCCGGCTCGCACTTGACCTGACGCTGACCGCCGGAGTATCGCTGCTCGGCCGCGATCCGAAAGCAGCGGTGACCGCGGCGCGCACAGCCGCAGAGTCCGTCGCCGCGGGGCAGGTGGGGACCGCCTCCTAGGGCTCTGGCCCGCCGCGGTTGAGAGCCGCGGCGATCTTGCGCGGCAGCGGATCGCGTCGCAGCTGCTCAAGGGTGCGCGGGAGCGGTATCGACCAGTTCGCACGCTCGACCACCCCGGGCAGGTTCGGCCGTCGCTTCGCGAGGCTGGCGTCGTCCAGGGTCGCGACCAGCAACCGGCTCGGTGCCTCGCCCAACGCCTGGTAGGCACGTTCCACCACGAGCGCCGCAGGGTCGCCCTCGACGACGCCGGCAAAACGTTGGAGCCGGCGGCGCACCCCGAGTTCGGCCGCGCGATTCACCGGCCGGCCGGACGATTCCATCTCGAGAAGATCCGCACCCGACCAGACACCCGCCGCGGTGGGCAGATCGTGGGTCGTCAGGGCCGCCAGAGCTTGCACCGGGAAATGCCTCGGCGCTTCGGCCTCAAACCAGGCGAGCCGGTACGAGAGGAGGCCGCGGCGTCGCAGTTCCGGTCGAACGCCGGCCTCGACCGTGCCCAGGTCCTCCCCGATCACGCCGCATCCGGCCCGCACGCTTTCAAGCGCGAGGATGTCGAGCAACTCACTCGCCGGATACCGAACGTAGGCGCCTTTGGACGGATCGTCAGCGGTCAGCGGCACCCACCAGAGCCGGAACAGCCCCATCACGTGATCGATGCGGAGGCCGAGCCCGGCTCCCATCATCCTGCGCATCGTTGCGACCAGAGGCGCGTATGCGGCCGCGCGGAGTCGCCCGGGATCGAACGGCGGCACGCCCCAGTCCTGACCGGCCGGGTTGAAGTCGTCCGATGGCGCGCCGACCCGAGCTCCTGGGGCGACTTCGTCCTGCCACAGCCAGGCATCGGCGCCATCAGGAGCGAACCCGATGGCCAGGTCGTGGACCAGCGGAAGCTCACGACCGGCGCGCGCCAACTGGATGTCGAGCGACCACTGCACCCAGCGATGGAAGTCGACGCGAGCGCGATCGCTCTTCAGGAGCGCCCGTACCGCCGGGCCGTCAGCCCGCCGGTACCGTGCCGGCCACGCGGTCCACGAGCCCGGATACCGCTCCGCCAGCAAGCAGAAGCAGGCGTAGCGCTCGAGTAAGGCGCCTTCGACGGCGACATAGGCGTCGAACGCCGCGTCTCCGCGAAAGCGCGACCAGAGCGACTCCAGCGCCTGCTGCTTCAGGGGCAGGATCCGGTTGCGGTCGACCAGCGGCGCGTTGCGCAGACGCTCGGCGTCGCGCTGCAGGCGTCGAACCAGCGGATCCTCATCCGCGCCCGGCATCGCCTCGATCCGCAAGTAGAGCGGGTTCCTGAAGAGCCGGCTCGAGGGAAAGTACGGGCTCGGCTCCGAAGGGACGCCGGGATGCACCGCATGCAGCGGGTTCACCAGCATCAGGGCGGCCCCGTTGCGCCTCGACCATGTCCCGAGAGCACGGAGGTCGCCGAGATCGCCGATGCCCCAGCCGTCGCGAGAACGCACCGCGTAGAGCTGTGCGGCCCACCCCCATCCACGCAGCGTGTCAGGAAGTGCGCAGCGTCCGGGGCTCGTGATCAACGGCACCCGGCTCCCGTCACGCATGACCATTCGGTGGTAACCGCACGGGACGCCGCGCGCCAGGGTCCGACCACCGGGGGCCTCGCCGCCGTCCTCGAGCTCGATGCTTCGGACCCCGAGGGGGAGGGTTCCCCCCGGGCCCACGAACGCGGGAGTAGGTGCGTGGCTGTCGCTGCCACGCATGCAGGCTTCGACCGCTCGCACGTCAGCATCCGCGACCTTGCGGCGCGTGCCCACCGCGTCCACGTACTCTCTCTGGACGCCCCACCCGGGCTGACCGCCCCGGCGCGTGATGCCGGTCACGCGGGGTATCCAAAGTCAGCGAACTGAATGGAGCCATGACCGTTCCCGAGATTCCCACCATGGGACGCACGCCCGGCACCCGACCCGCGTGGCCGGGATCGGATGCGCCGCTGGGCGCAACCTGGGACGGATCGGGCACGAATTTCGCGATCTTCTCGGAGAGCGCCGAGGCCGTCGATCTGGTGCTCTTCGACGAGCGCGGCGCCGAGGTGGCGACCCATCCGCTGATCGAACGAACGGATCTGGTAT
Source organism: Candidatus Dormiibacterota bacterium (assembly GCA_041691155.1). Lineage (GTDB taxonomy): Bacteria > Chloroflexota > Dormibacteria > Aeolococcales > Aeolococcaceae > Palsa-851. Next base: position 96,211 of record JBEPVD010000002.1, read on the forward strand.
GGCACGGCTACATCGCGAACGTCGGACCAGGACAGCGCTACGGCTTTCGCGTCCACGGCCGTTACGCGCCCCACGAAGGCCTGCGCCATAACGCGGCCAAGCTGTTGCTCGACCCCTACGCGCGCGCCATCGCCGGGCGCTTCCGCCACGGCCGATCGTTGTTCGGGTACCGGCTCGGCAGCGACGACATGCGCATGAGCGGCGTCGACTCGGCGCAGGCGATGCCGCGATGCGTCGTGGTCGACCAATCGTTTCCCTGGGGTGACGACCGCCGTCCCAACACGCCGTGGTCGGACACGATCATCTACGAGCTGCACGTCAAAGGATTCACCAAGCGCCACCCGGACATCCCCGAGTCGCTGCGCGGCACCTACGCCGGCCTCGCTCATCCGGCCGCGATCGAACACCTGACGCGGGTCGGTGTGACCGCGGTCGAGTTGATGCCCGTGCATCACTTCTTTGATTCCGCCCAACTGGTGGAACGCAACCTCGTCAATTTCTGGGGCTACGACTCGATCGGCTACTTCGCTCCCGAGGGTCGATATTCGTCGTCCGGGACCAACGGTGAGCAGGTGCGCGAATTCAAGGCGATGGTGCGGGCGTTGCATGCCGCCGGTCTGGAGGTCATCCTCGACGTCGTCTACAATCACACCGGCGAAGGCAACCACCTCGGGCCGACGCTCAGCTTTCGCGGCATCGACAACGCGGCGTACTACCGGCTGAATGATGAGGATCCTCGCTTTTATTTCGACGTGACCGGGACGGGGAACAGTCTCAACGTTCGCAACCCGCACACGTTGCAGCTGATCATGGACAGCCTTCGGTACTGGGTCATCGAGATGCATGTGGACGGGTTTCGCTTCGATCTCGCATCGGCGCTGGCTCGGCAGTTTTACGACGTCGACCGGCTCTCCGCATTCTTCGACATCATCCATCAGGATCCAGTGCTATCGCGCGTCAAACTCGTCGCCGAACCGTGGGATGTCGGAGCGGGCGGATACCAGGTCGGCAATTTCCCGGTTCGCTGGGCCGAGTGGAACGGCGCCTTCCGCGACACCGTGCGCGACTTCTGGCGCGGCGCCACCGGCATCCGCGACCTCGCGTACCGGCTCACAGGATCCAGCGACCTGTATCAGGGCGACGGGCGCCAGCCGTCGGCGAGCGTCAACTTCGTCACCGCCCACGACGGATTCACGCTGTCCGATCTCGTGGCCTACAACGAGAAACACAATCTCGACAACGGTGAGGACAACCACGACGGCAGCGACGACAACCGCTCCTGGAACTGTGGCGCCGAAGGCGACAGCGATGACCCCTCAGTGCTCGAGCTGCGGACCCGGCAGCGCCGCAACCTCATCGCGACGGTGCTGCTCTCGGAAGGCTCGCCGATGCTGCTCGCCGGCGATGAAGTCGGCCGCACACAACACGGCAACAACAACGCGTACTGCCAGGACAACGACGTCTCATGGCTCGATTGGGAACACCTCGACCACTCGATGCTCGCCTTCGTGGCGAAGATCGTCGCCTTGCGTCGCAGCGACCCCGTGTTGCGGCGGCGGCACTTCTTCTCCGGTCAGGCGATTCACGGATCGGGCCGCAAGGACATCGGCTGGTTCCTGCCGTCCGGACGCGAGGTGAGCGATCAGGAGTGGTTCGACGAGGGCCAGCGATCGCTGGGGATGATTCTCAACGGCGACGAGATCCCTGACCGCGACCCTCGCGGCCGGCGAATCCGGGGTGGGACGCTGATGGTGCTCCTGCATGCTGGGGACGAGCCCGTCGAATGGGTGATACCGAGCGGCTGGGGCGAACTCTGGTCGGTGTATGTCGATACTGCGGACCGCGACGTCACCACATCGACGCGTCATCACTACCCGGGCGAACAGGTCGCCGTCGCGGCTCGCTCGCTGGTAGCGCTGCTTCGCGTCTGACTCTCAGGGGGCCGGAGACCGCCGCCACTCCTGGTGGTCAGCCACCGTCGACCGTTCCATCGCGCGCGATGCGACCTTGAGCCAGTCGGGGGCGCGTTGCCCGATGTCCTTGCGCACTGCGACGACACGCGGCGCGCCCGAGCCGATGTGCACGTTGGCGGTCTCCGCACCCATGGCATGCAGCAACTCGGTCTGCTCCCTTACGAGGCGCGCGACGGTGAATTCGATGCGACTGCAGTCCGGCGCGAGGCGTCGCACCACCCACCGACCTCGCACCTCGAGGAACGGATCGCGACAGCGGATCGCGCGTCGCACGATCGCCGGATAGTGGATCGGCATGGCGCCCTTGTCCCCTGCCGCCCACGCGGCGCCGGACGCCACAAGCTCCTTTGCCTCACGCGCAATCCAGCCGCCCGAGTGCTCGGCAACTGCGACGATCCTCGGATGGCCGAGACTGCCGAGTCCGGTGCGCCGTGTCACGTAGCGCGGCTGCTCAGCGCCGCGCATCTCGCGCTGCAGCAACGACATCGCCTCCGGGAGGGGGCGCCGCGCCGTGGGGAGGTCGATCATCTTCGTCCAGAACGCCTCGGGAGCTCGCAGCTCCGACTGCGCGTCGCGGCGCAGCACGGGATGCTCCTCGGCAAGCACGAACGGACGGCCTCCGCTGTCGAGGTAACTTCGGTATCCATCGAGAAGCGCATTGCATGCCGCGCGCGGTGTGAGGATGAGCGTTCCAGCGGTGATGGCAAGGCGTGCCGATGTCGCGAGCCGGACAAGATCGGCCGTGTACGCCATGGGAAAAGCCTCGTCAAAGTCGTTGATGCCCCACACCAGCCGCCCTTCGGTGTCGCGCCATGTCCCGAAGTTCTCCGTGTGGAGATCACCGACCGCGAGCACCTTCGGCGCCGCGGCAAGATCGGGGCAGATTTTCTCCCATGTCTGCACCCAGCGATAGAACGTGGCGCGGAGGAACGCAAACGGTGTGAGCGCCATCTGCTGGTGCTTGAAGACGATGTCGGCTCGAACCAGCGGCACCTGGCGGCCGATCCAAGTTTCGTAGCTCCGAGTTGCTGTCAGGATCGACGCAAGCGGCGAAGTTCGCGGCATGATCTCGCGATGTTCGCTCAGCTGACCATTCTTGTGCTCGCGGGGCTTGCAGGACCATTGCTGGCGTTCGGCCGCCGCGGACTGGTTCCGGTCGTGATCGGCGAGCTGCTTGCGGGATTTGTACTCGGCCGCACGGGCTTCGGCGTGATCACGTCGTCGGCGCAACCGCTGCCGGTGCTCAGCGCTCTCGGCTTCGCCATGCTGATGTTCACCGCTGGGACGCATGTGGACATCGGCTCACCGGCAATCCGTCAAGGGTTCGCGCGAGGATTGCTGGCGCTGGCCGTGGTCGCGGTGACCGCGGTGCCGCTCGCGTTGCTCCTCGACCACGCACTAGCCGTCGGCCATCCGGCGCTGCTCGCCGTCATCGTCACCGGCAGCTCCGCGGCTATCGCGTTCCCCATCATCGAGGAGCGCAAGCTCGCCGGCCCGAACGTGGCCTTTCTCATCGCGTGGGTGGCGCTCGCGGACTCCGTGACCGTGGTGATCATGCCGCTCACGATCGCCAAATCCGGAAGCCCGCTTGAGGCGATCGGCGGCGACGCGGCGGTCATCGCCGCCGGTGGCCTGATCATGGTCGCCGCGTCCAAGGCACGCGGCATCCGGTTCGTGACCGACTTCCACGACGAGTCCCTGCAACGAGGGTGGGCCTGGCAGGTGCGTATCTCGCTGGTGATGCTGCTCGGACTTTCGGCAATCGCTCAGCAGACCGGGGCGAGCACGCTGGTCGCCGGTTTCCTGGCCGGGACGATTCTCGTCAGGTTGCACGAGTCAGACCGGCTCGCGCTGCAGTTCACCGGCGTCGCCAATGGCTTCTTCGTGCCTCTTTTCTTTGTGCTGCTCGGGGCGGAGCTCAACCTTCGCGCCATGCTCAGTTCCCCTTCACGCATCCTGCTGGCGATCGGACTCGCGGTGGCGGCGGTCATCACGCACACGATCGCCGCGCGCGTCGCCGGCCACGCGCGGTACATCGCAACCGGTCTCGCCGCGTCAGCGCAGTTGGGGATGCCGGCGGCGGCGGCGAGTCTGGGTCTCGCATCAGGATTGCTCACGGCCGCTGACGCGGCGGCGCTGGTGGCGGGTGGCGTGCTCACGCTCATCCCTGCGACGATCGGATCGCTGCTGCTCGCCAAAGGCCAGCCGGCGCCTGCGGCACCTTCCCCCGCTAGGAGACGCGCCAGGCCGGCCTGATCAGGTGCCTTCGCGCGACCGGCGGCCGGCTTCGTCGGCGCGGTCCCGCTCCAACTTCTCGGACTGGTCTTTCTTCCGGCGGTCGTCTGCCTGATCCTGCTCGTGGCTCGCTTCGTCTTCAGGCTTGGGTTTCAGCGGCTGATTTGTCATCTCACGGTCAGCATAGGCCACTCGGCAGCGCGCCGCCCCAAAGGTCCTGGGGCTGCGGTTTGCATTCTGTCTAACGCTGTGCGATTATTCGATCCATGTTAGTTATCTCGACGCGTGATAGGCGCGCTGAGCGCCGCGAGGCGGTCATGACCGAGATCCTCGACGCCGCATGGGACCTCGTCCGCGCCGAAGGGCTCGCCGGCCTGTCCCTGCGTGATGTCGCCGCCCGGATCGGCATGCGCCCGCCATCGCTCTACTGGTACTTCGATTCGAAGCGCGCCATCTACGACGCCATGTTCATTCAGGGCAACCAGCAACTGCTGGCGCGGATCGCGGAGGAGCACTGGCCGAGCGACCCACGCGACATGTTGCGCGTCTGTGCGCGCCGCTTCGTGGAGTTCAGCGCCGAGGACGTGCAGCGTTATCAGTTGCTCTTCCAACGCACCATCCCGAACTTCGAACCATCGGCGGAGGCGTATGCAACCGCAGTTCAAGTGGTGGTTGAGATGCGCACGCTCCTCGCGGCCGTCGGCGTGCGCGACGACCCGGCGTTTGACGTGTGGACTGCGCTCGTCAGTGGGCTCGCGGCACAGCAGATCGCCAACGATCCAGGCGGCGATCGGTGGCTGCGCCTCATCGACGACGTGGTCGACATGTACATGGACAGCATCATCGGTACGCCAAGGGAAAGGAAGGACCCATGACCACCACTACGATCGCCGCGACGCCGACGTCAGCCGTGCTGGACGTCGCCGCCATCCCGAAGCTCGGCCATGCAGAAGCGATGGTCCTTGCTGCGGCGGAGTTCCAGCACATGAGCACGTTGCTCGCAGCGCTGGAGCCGGATGATTGGAAACGACCGACGGTCTGCGGACTCTGGGATGTGCGGGCGATGGTCGCCCATGTCGTGGGCATGGCCGATGCGCAGGCGTCGTTCCGCCAGTTTCTGCACGACTTTCGCTCCGCGCGCCAGCGCACCGGTGGCGCGATGATCGATGCGTTGAACGCCACGCAGGTCCGCGAGCGCACCGGAATGACCACCGTGCAATTGATGGATCGCCTCGTCAAAATCGCACCGAAAGCGGTGCGCGCTCGGCGTCGCACCCCGGCGCCGATGCGCAGCATCGTGCGCTTCAAGCAGGACCCGCCTTTCGACGTCGAGCGCTGGCAATACGGATTCCTGGTCGACACCATCTTCACGCGTGACACGTGGATGCACCGACTCGACATCTCTCGCGCAACCGGACGTGACATGGTCGTAAGCCCCGTGCACGATGGCCGCTTGGTTGCCGGTGTCGTGGCCGAGTGGGCGCAGCGTCACGGCAGGTCGTTCAAGCTCACGCTGACCGGGCCCGCAGGCGGCCGCTGGCAGGCATCCGATGATGGCGAGGTGATTGAAATCGACGCCTTGGAGTTCTGCTGGACGATCGCAGGGCGTGCTCCCGGAAGCGGCCTGCTGGCGACGCCCGTCCCGTTCTGACGCGGCGGCGTGCGCCGAAAAGGACCGCTTCGACGGCACCTGTTGCATCATCGAGCCCGTGACCGAGACCGAGCCGCCCCGCATCGTCGTCAGCGGGCTCACGAAGCAATTCGGTGACGTCAAGGCGGTCAGCGATCTGAGCTTCACCGTCGAGCCGGGATCGGTGACCGGCTTTCTCGGGCCGAACGGCGCCGGGAAGACGACGACACTCCGCATGATCCTTGGCCTCGCCCGGGCCGACTCCGGCGACGCCACCATCGCCGGCCGCCATTACATCGACCTCGCCGACCCCACCCGAATGGTCGGCGCCGTCCTCGAGGCGAACAGCTTCCATCCAGGCCGGACGGCACGAAATCACGTCCGCATCTATTGCACTGCTGCCGGAATCCCGACGAGCAGGGCCGACGAGGTCCTGGCACTGGTCGGCCTGACCGAGGCCGCCAGGAAGCGAACCGGCGGTTTCTCGCTCGGTATGCGCCAGCGCTTGGCGCTGGCGACTGCGCTGATTGGCAACCCCAAGGTGCTGATCCTGGATGAGCCCGCGAACGGGCTCGATCCCGAGGGGATCGCCTGGTTGCGGACGCTCGTTCGACACCTCGCCGAAACCCAGGGTTGCACGGTGCTGGTCTCCAGCCACGTGCTCTCGGAGGTCGAGCAGACTGTCGATCGCGTGGTGATCCTGGCCCGAGGGAGGCTGATCCGGCAGGGGACGCTCGAAGAACTCGCGTCCGGCTCGGTGGGGAGCGTCGTGGCCAGAAGCCCGGACCCTGACGCGCTACGGGCAGCGGTGGGAAGCATCGGCGGCGACGTCACCGCGACCGCCGAGCCGGACGGCGCGCTGCGCATCACCGGGGCCACGCCCGAGCAGGTGGGACGCGCCGCCTGGTCGAAGAACGTCGAACTGCACCACCTGGTCGGCGAGCAGGCCAGCCTCGAGGAACTGTTCCTCAGTCTCACCGCGCACGCGACCCTGCACGCTCCCCCCTCGCCGTCTCCTCCGGCGCCCTCGTGATCAAGCTCCTTCGCGCCGAATACCAGAAGGTCGTGACCACGCGGCTGTGGTGGGGCATGTTGCTGGGCACGCTGTTTCTGGTCGGTGTGGCTGTTGCCGCGCAGATCGGTACCAACGGCCTCGCGCGCAGCGCCGCCCCGCCGCTGTCCACGGGTATCGAGCAACGCTCCATCTTCGGCACCAGCGCCGGCGGCGACATCTTCGCGCTGGTGGTGGGCATCATTTTCATCACCGTCGAATTCCGACACTTCACAACGCGGCCGACATTTCTCGGAGAGCCTCATCGGGGCCGCGTGATCTTCGCCAAGATCATCGTGTCCGGCGCGGTCGGGTTCGTCTACGGACTGGCGTCGATTGCGCTGACCATTGCGATCGCCGTGCCGTGGTTCAGCGCGAAAGGGGTGACCATCGACTGGTCAGGCAACGACCTCTACGTCGTGATGCTGGCGGTGCTCGCCGTGGTCACGATCTACGCGATCGTCGGGCTCGGCATCGGGGTGCTCGTGCGCAACCAGATCGCGGCCGTCATCGGCTCACTGGTGTATCTCTTTGTCTTCGAGCCCCTCGTCGCCGGCCTCAGCCACCTCTGGTCCTGGCTCGGGGACATCTATGAGTTCTTGCCGGGTGCGGCAGCGCAGGCGGTGACGCAGATCGACAACACCCGAGGCAACACGATGCTGGTGCCCTGGGCGGGTGGCCTCGTCTTGCTGGGATGGGGCTTGCTGTTCGCGTTGCTCGGGTGGCTCGAGGCCGTCCACCGCGACGTGCCCTAGGACCCGACGCCCGTGGGCCTTGCGACATTGGGTGCGGACTGGTTTGAGCCATCCGAATGAGCGCGCGGGGGATCGAGCGGTCGGCGTCAGCTTCGCGTCGCGATGAACCCTGCCGCCGCTGCCTCCCTCGGACGGAATCTGGCGACCAGCTCATCCGGCCCGATCGGCCGGCTGAACAGGTAGCCCTGAAGCTCGGTGCAGTGCTTGCTCGCGAGATATGCGCGCTGCACCTCGGTTTCGACCCCTTCAGCGACGACCTTGAGCCCGAGACCAAGACCCATCGCGATCATCGCGTCGATGATCGGTACCCCGACATGCTCCGACACGATCGTGCGGGTAAAGGAGAGATCGATCTTGAGCGTGTCGACGGGAAACCCTTGCAGCGCCGGCGGCAGACAGCGATGGACGCGCTGCTCTCGGCCACCCCACCGTATACGCGGGGTTCACAGGCGACCGCCGCGTCGGAGGGTCCGAACAATGTCGGAACCTGACCGCCCCCTCAGTTGGGGTTGGCGGGGCGGTCGCGGACCAACATCCGGATCCACACCTGTCCGAGCCAGGCTGCGAAGCGTTCATCGGACCATTCCCGGTCGTTGACAAGGCGATTCCATACCACGCCGTCCGTGAACGCCCACAGGACATCACGACACTCGGTCTCCGAGACAGCGAGCTGACCCGTCTCAGCTGCCGCCTTCGCCATGAACCCCATGCCGATGTTTCGCTGTCGTGAAATCTCCTCGAGCATCGCTGCGGCGGCCAACTCAGCCCCGGACGCGCCTTGCAGGGCAAGGACGAGCGGCACGATGCGCCGCGCAGTTCTCGTGAAGAACTCCGCCTGACGGAGGAACCGTCGCGCGAGGTCCGGCTCGGCGACGATCGCCCTCACCTCCGGGCGCTCGTGAAAGGCGACCTCCTGTGCGTCCCCACCGATCGTGATGTCCCACACGCTGTGGAGCAACAGTGCCTTCGTCTTGAACGCCGCGTACACAGTCTCGACCGAGACGCCGGCGGCATCAGCCACCCGAACCATCGTCGTTCGTCCGTAGCCCTCCGCCACGAACAGATCGCGCGCCGCCTCGAGCACCGCGGTGCGGGTGGCCTGCGCCTGCGCGCGACGTCGCGGCGAAACGTAGGCACGACCACGCTTGACTTTCGGTTCCATTGTTCGCTACATTTCACCTGTAGTCAATACTAGTGTCATGTAGTCAAAGACTAGCACCGATGCGACCGAACGGCCAAACAGGATGTGAGGAACTGACATGTACGTACTCCGGATCGAGCACTCCGTGCACGACTACGCCGTCTGGAAGCAGGCCTTTGACAGCCAGCCGGTCGATCGCGAAGCGGGAGGCGTCCTGCACCACCGCATCTTCCGGCCGCTCGATGACCCGGCCTTCGTGATGATCGACCTCGACTTCTCCACCTCGGGTGAGGCGGAATCGTTTCTGACCCAACTCCAGCAGCTCTGGACGAGAGTGGTCGGCAAGCTCATCGAAAGCCCCAAGGCGCGGATCGTCGAGATCGCGGAGAGCGCTGACCACTGAGTGAGCAACGGCAACACCTCGACTGCGTGCCTCTAGGAGAAGTACCCCGATGGCCCCACTGGGCGGTGTGCCTGCGCATGCGGCGCGTAGTGATCACGCAGGATCTGCACGACCAGTTCGCGCCGGCTCCGCACCCCGACTTTGTCAAAGACTGACTTCAGATGATCCTGCACGGTATGGGCTGAAATCCCCGCTCGCACAGCGATTTCGGTGGTCGACAGCCCCTGGCAGACGAGGCCGGTGATGCTCCGTTCCTGTTCGGAGAGTCCATACGCCAGCATGATGATCGGCGCCACCTCCGCCGCTGAAGCGTCATCGATGATCACTGCGATCGCCGCGCCCCCGCCTGTGGGGAGCCGCGACGCGTGGAGCACCGCCCATCGTCCGGCCCGGGTGCGAACGCGGAGGCGAGGCACGGCTGCTTCCGCATCGGTTCGACCCCGCAGTCGTGCGGCGACTGCGAGCACTTCCGTCGGCGGCACGGCATCCGGCCCACCGCTGTAGCCCAATTCGTCGAGCCACCGCTCAGCTGCCGGCGTCCATCCGGAGATGGCGAGGTCGGGAGTGAGCAGGATGACGCCGGGGGCACCGCTGACGTCTGCCAAGTCGAGCGCTCCGCTGACGAGGCCGGCCCGAAGACCCAGCGCCACATGCGGGGAGATGAATTTGACGAACGCCATCTCCGCGCGCGTGAATGGCCGCGGCGCCTCACGATGCATGCAGAGGAACCCCCAGCACGAGCCCTGGACGGTAAACGCCGCACGCAACTCATCTCCGAAACCAAGTGGGCTGAAGATCTCCGCGTAGCGCGCGCTGCGGGCCATCTCACCGTCCGTCGCCTGGACGAGCGTTCGCACGCTGTCGCGATCGCGGGCCACGTCCACCCACTTGTTGACATCATTGGCAACAAACTCGTTCTCGAGGAAATAGGGACGGGTCCGCTCGGGGATGTGCTCCTGGTACGTACCGGTGAAAAGCAGGGTCGCCGGGTCGGCGGTCGCCCACCACAAGCCGTCGGCTGGTACGGCGCGACGCAGTTTCGGCAGCAGCCGTGCCCGCAGCGTTTCGGGGTCGAGGCCCATCTCACAGAGTTCGACGATGGACTGCGCCGCGTCCCGGCGCATGATGTCGCCGGTCATCACGGAGCTTCTCCTCTGGCCTTCGAACTCCTGACTATACGGATCTCGGCCCTTTGAGACCGAACGTGCCGGCGCGGTTCAGGAGATGACTTCGTAGTGCCCCCGTTCAAGGAGCGCAACGCCGGTGGCCGCGATCGTGCGGGCACGGCTCTCGTCGGCCGAGACGTCGCTGGCGAGCGCCGCTTCCTCGGTATCCCAGAGCGTGAGTGTCAGTGCCTTCCCAGCAGCGGCATCGATGAAAAAGAAAACGCCTGCGTTGCCCTCGAGGTTGGTGACAAAGGGACGCACCGTCTCGACTCCTGCAGTCCACTTGCCGAGGGCGTCAGGCGTTCCGGTCCATGTCGACGTTCTGGCAAACATTTGCTGGCCTCCGTGCGGGTTGGTGATGACGCCACCATCCGCGAAACGACGCAAGTGCGCCATCCCAGAAACCTGGGGTACACGCCACTGATCGGCGTTCCCATCCGTGCGGTACAGCCGGGCTACACTGCGACCAACTCAGGGGAGATCACATGCGGCGTATTTTCATTGCCTTGGTTGCTGCTGCGGCCGCCATCGGTGCGACCATCGGATCAGCAAATGCCAGTGGCCCCAGCGGGTGGTCGGTCGTCCGGACCCCAAACCCGAGGGCTGCCTCGCTCCATTTCGGAGCGCTTGACGCGGTGTCGTGTGCGGGTGCCTCCGCCTGCCTCGCCGTTGGCTCCGGCGTCGATCTCCGCGCTGATCAGATCGCGATCGCGCAAACCTGGAATGGAACGTCGTGGGCGATGACACCGACCGCGCGGATCCGCGGCTCATCGGCCTCTTCGTTCGCCGCAGTCTCCTGCACCGCCGCAAATGCGTGCACTGCCGTCGGTTTTGCCACGAATGCAGCAGCACTCACTTTGCCACTCGCGGAACGCTGGAATGGCAGCGTCTGGAGCGTCCAGGCAGTCCCGGCCGGCCGCGGCGGCTCGCTGGCCGGTGTGTCCTGCTCCAGCGCAACCGACTGCATGGCCGTCGGCGCGACGAGCGACAGTTCGGGTCAGACCGTCGCACTCTCGGAGCGATGGGATGGGACGTCGTGGCAGATCGTGCCCACCCCAACTGTCCCCGACACCGTCTTTGTGCAGCTTTCCGCGGTATCGTGCACCGCGCCCAACGCGTGCACGGCGGTGGGCTCGACGACGGTCGCAACCTTCGGGGCTCTTGCCGAACGCTGGAACGGGACCGCGTGGTCGCTCGAGTCCACGCCTGCTCCCGGTGACGGCGTCGAGGGGTTTTTGACAGGAGTGTCCTGTACCTCCGCCACGAGTTGCGAGGCGGGAGGCGATTACATCAACGCCGGCTTCAACGACGCGACCCTCGCCGAACACTGGGACGGCGTGTCATGGTCGGTCCAGCCAACACCGAACCCGGCCGGAGGCTTCATCCTTCAGGTGAGCGGGATCTCGTGCTCCACCCCAACCGCGTGCACGATCGCCGGCTGGACCAATCTCGGTGCGCTCGTCATGCGTTTCAACGGCAGCACCTGGGGGATGCAGCCCACCCCTCCCCCGTCCGGGCCACCCTTTTCGACGGCGATGCTCAATGGCGTCGCTTGTCCAACCAGCACCGTCTGCAAAGCGGTCGGATCCATAGACGGCACCCTTGCTGAGTCCTGGGACGGCAGCCACTGGACGTTGCAGACCTCACCGAACACTCCTGGCGTGCTCATCAGCGAGTTCCACTCAGTGTCGTGCGCGTCGGCGAGCGCATGTGTCGCCGTCGGGGCACACGACACCGCCGCCGGCGGAAACGTCGCACTCGTGGAGCGCTGGGATGGCACGCGGTGGACCATGCAACCCACGCCACGAGTTGGTCACGCGCTGACGGCCATGCTGTCCGGCGTGTCGTGCACGGCGGTGAATGCCTGCACCGCCGTCGGCTCCTTCGACAACTCCGCGGGGATACAGGTGCCACTCGCCGAGCGATGGAACGGCGCCACCTGGGCAATCCAGGCTGTGCCGTCGCCGGCCGGCGCGATGCAGGCGTCGCTCTCGTCCGTCTCCTGTGCGTCGGTCAGGTTGTGCGTCGCGGTCGGCGTTTCGCAGGACGCTTCAGCACATCAGTCGCCGCTGGCCGCGCTCTGGAATGGGAGCGTGTGGACCCTCCACACCACCCCAGCGCCGGCGAGCGCACTCCAGGCACGACTCGCAGCGGTTTCGTGCAGCAATCCTGGCTCGTGCTTCGCGGTCGGTGAATATCTGAACGGTGCCATCACGGTCGGACGTGGCCACGCCCATCAGTCATTCGCCGCGCAGTGGAACGGCACCGCGTGGACTGCGACTTCGATCGCTCGACCTGCCGGGGCGACCGCCGGCTACCTGGACGCGATCTCCTGCACCGGAGCATCGACATGCACCGCCGCCGGTTGGTACCCCAGCACCTCAACAACCAAGACTGCGCTGGCTGAGCGATGGGATGGCACCACCTGGACGATCGACCCGTCTGCGGCAGTCAGCGGCGCGGTGCTGTCCGGAGTCGTTTGCAGCAGCGCGAGCGCATGCACCGCAGTGGGATCCACCCAGATCGGCCACTCGGTCGCGGAAGTCTGGAACGGGGCCACGTGGTCGATGGAAGCCACGCCCAACCCCGTCTCCACCGCCCGCATGTTGCAGTCGGTTGCGTGTCCGACGGACACGGCCTGCGTCGCGGTGGGCACGGCCGTTGGGAGTGCCGGCTACAACGTGACCCTTGCGGAGCGCTACTCGGGCTGAGCCGGCGAGGGTGGACAGCCCCCGCGTCCCATCCATGGCTACTCTGTTGCGAGTAGCCCGAACGCCGGAGCAGCGGTCCACAGGAGTCACGATGAGCGCCGAGGCATATTTCGACAACACCGGCCGCGATGACGTCATCGGCGGCGGGGCGAGGATGATCCCGATCACCACGCCGAAGGGTGCGTTCCGGGTCTGGACCAAGCGCGTCGGCAACAACCCCCGCGTGAAGTTGCTTTTGCTGCATGGCGGACCTGCGTGCAGTCACGAGTACTTCGAGGCGTGCGACAGCTTCCTTCCCGGCGCGGGCATCGAGTACTACTACTACGACCAGCTGGGATCGTTCTTCAGCGATCATCCGGATGAGCCTGACCTGTGGCAGATCGATCGTTTCGTCGACGAGGTCGAACAGGTGCGCGTCGCGCTGGGACTGGATGCGAGCAACTTCTTCGTGCTCGGGCACTCATGGGGCGGCCTGCTTGCCATCGAGTACGCGCTGAAGTACCAGCGCCACATGAAGGGCATGGTCATCTCGAACATGATGGCCAGCATCCCGGCGTACAACGAATACGCCCGCAACGTGCTCATGCCGGCGATGGACCAGACGCTCCTTGCGCGGATCCAACTGTTGGAGTCGCAAGGCGACACCGAGACGCCTGAGTACATGGACCTCCTGTCGGGCCACTACGAGCAGCACGTCTGCCGGATGCCCGCCGCAGAATGGCCGGATCCCGTCACCCGCGGGTTCGGCCATGTGAACCGGTCGATCTACGTCCCGATGCAGGGCCCGAGCGAACTCGGGGCCAGCGGCGTGATCGCGGACTGGGACAGGACGGAATCCCTGCAGGAAATTCTGGTGCCGACCCTCACCATCGGCGGCACCCACGACACGATGGACCCGGCGCACATGGAGTGGATGGCCCGCACGCTGCCGCATGGAAGCTTCCTCCTCTGCCCGAACGGCGGTCACATGGCTATGTACGACGACCAGGGAACCTACTTCCGCGGCCTCATCGAGTTCCTCCAGGAGGTCGATCGAGAGGGAGCGACGCACCCATACGCGGCGACATCGCGCTGACGGTGGTGACAGGGCGGCCGGCAGCCGGATCGTAGGCGCCGACCTCTCGACGTGGTGCTGTACGGGGGGCGCTTGGTGATTCGCGGACCAGTCGACGTGTCGTCAACCAGCCACACCCGATGACGTCGGCGGCTTTGTTGAGATCCACGGTACGGCGCATGCAACCGGCGAATGGACCGATCTGTTTCGCGCGCACGACGAGGTCACCGACGAGCCGCGGTTCCGTACTTTCTCTGGTCCAATCGTGGGCCGGGCTGGATGCGCGTCTGGCTTTCTTTGGGCGACCATTGACCTCGGGTGTCGCGGCCCTAGCCGAGAAACACTCGCGACGCTGCGATCCGCCCGTCGCGCACCACGAAGCGCTCGGCCACGGTCGCGTCATCTTCGCCGGGGCAGTGCCGCGTGTACTCGACATATGCGGACTCGTCGTCAGCGACGATGGCAACCACCTCATAGCGCAGCTCGGGGGTGCGCGATAGGGCGTCGCGCCACCACGCGACGAGTGCCGCGCGTCCGACCAATTCCCCGCCCGTATCCGGGTGCAGTTGCTGGATTCGCGGCGAGGTGTGCCGCCCGTCCTCGGCATAGAGATCGACGAGCCGCTCGACGTCGTGCAGGTTGAACCGTCTGACCCACTCGGCCGCGACGGCGGACGGTGTAGCAGGGTCGGGCCCGGTATCACTCACGCGATGAGCCCGGCAATTGCTCGCCCGAGCTCTCCCGGGACGTCGCCGATCGAGTGATGGCGGCCCTCGGACACGATCGCGCGTCCCCCCACCACCACGACACGCACATCCGCGGCGATCGCCCCGAACACCAGCGCCTCGAGAAGGTGCTCGGGATCGGCACCGGCGAGTCGAGGCGTATCGATGTCCACGCAGATGAAGTCGGCGAGCTTGCCTGCTCGCAGGAGCCCAGCGTCGGCCCAACCAATCGACGTGAGCCCGCCGGATGTTGCCGCGCGGAGGAGCGAAGCGGGCGCCCAGTGACCGCGTGTCTCCACGCGGAGCCGCTCGTCAAGTTCCAATGCGCGAGCTTCCTCGAAAAGGTCGATGACGCTATGCCCATCACTCCCGAGCGAGAGGCTGACGCCGGCATCCGCCGCCGCGCGTGCTGGACCGATGCCGTCACCGAGGTCGCGCTCGGTGGTGGGGCACATGCAGATGCTGGTGCCGTGTCCGTGCAGCAACGAGATGTCGTCGGTGGTGCAATGCGTCGCATGCACGGCGGTCGTCCGCTCGCCGAGCGCGCCCGCATCCGCAAGCAGTTGCGCCGGCGTACATCCAAAAGCCTGGATACAGGCGAGGTTTTCGGAACGTTGCTCGGAGAGGTGGGCATGGAGCGGGCTGCCGTGCTCCTCCGCGTAGGCACTGACGACGCGCATCTGGTCGGAAGAGACAGCTCGCACGGAGTGGATGGCCGTGCCGATTCGGATTTCGGTCGTGGACGTCATCGCCGACACGCGCTCCGCCCAGCGATCCGCGTCGCCATCACTGAATCGAAGCTGCATTTGGTCCAGTGGCGTGTCGAAGCCACCTGCGAGATAGCAGGTATCGAGCAAGGTCATGCGGATGCCCGCGTCGGTTGCGGCCGCGACGAGGGCGTCGCTCATCGCATTCGGGTTGCTGTAGGCGTCACCGCCCGGGGCGTGGTGGACGTAATGAAACTCGCCGACCGCCGTGATGCCGGCAAGCGCCATCTCCGCGTAGGTCGCGCGCGCGAGCGCATGGAACGTGTCAGGATCGAGACGCGCGGCAACGACGTACATCGCGTCGCGCCATGTCCAGAATGTTCCCCCCCCGCTGTTCGTGCGCCCCCGCAAGGCACGGTGAAAACAGTGGGAATGCGCGTTCGCAAGGCCTGGCATCACCAGCCCGCCGAGGCGTCGTGCGCGCGACGGCGCCGGCTGGACGTCTGTCGTGACGGAGACGATCCGGTCGCCGTCCACAGCGATGACAACGTCGCGCTCGACTGCATCGCCGGTGCCAAGCCACGCCCACGGCGCATACCACTCGGTCACCGGCGCAGAAGGTCCTCGAGCACGGTCGCGAGCGCGCGAACACCGTCGAGGCAGTCCGCAAGGTCGGCGTGTTCGGCTGGGCTGTGACTGACGCCGTTTTCGTTGCGAACAAAGAGCATTCCCGTCGGAATCGAATCCGAGAGAATGCCGGCGTCATGGCCCGCGCCGGTCGGCAACTCCCGGGGGTCGAACCCGCCAGCGCGAAGCGCGGCTGCCATGCGCCCACGAAGCTCGGCGTCGAAGCGGACCTCGGGCGTGGACGATTCCTGCACGCTTTCCAGGTGCACGCCGTGCGCGACGGCCTCGGTCGATGCCTCTGTCGACAAAGCGGTCACGACCTGTTCGAGCTTCGACTGGTCCGCGGCGCGCGCATCCAGCCAGGCGTGCACGGCCGACGGGATACCGTTGGTGGCGTTGGGCTCGACTGTTACCCGGCCGAAGGTTGCGATCGCCCCCACCTGCGCAGCCAGGCGACGCGCCGCGATCGCCGTGGCCGCGAAGGGCAACATCGGATCGTGGCGGTCGACGAGACGCGTCGTCCCGGCATGATTTGCCTCACCGCGAAAGGTAAACCGCCAGCGGCCGTGCGGCCAGATCGCGGTGGCGATGCCGATCGACGATTGCATGCCTGCCAGCCCAAGGCCCTGCTCGATGTGCAATTCCACGAATGCACTGAAGCGCGAAAGGTCGCCGCGCGACGGCGCCGCATCGAGATCGACTCCCGCCGCGAGCATCGCGTCTCGCATGGTGATCCCCGCGGCGTCCTGCAGCGCATAGGCCGACGGGAGAGTCAAGACGCCGCTCAGCAGACGGCTGCCGACGCATGCCAGTCCGAACCTCGCACCCTCCTCATCCGCGAACACCCCGACCGCGAGCGACCGTTGCGGCGTGACACCGCGTTCGCGGAGCAGGTCGACGGCGCACAGCGAACTGATCACCCCGAGCGGGCCATCAAAAGCGCCCCCGTCCGGAACCGAGTCGAGGTGACTCCCCGTGAGCACCGCCCCGTCTCGGCCGGTATCCGAGACATCCCACCACGCGAGGAGGTTGCCCCAGCCGTCGGGCTCGACGCGCAGATTGCGATCGTGCGCCTCCTCCAGAAACCACGCTCGACATGCTGTGTCGGCGGCAGTCCATGCGTAGCGTCGATAGCCACCGGTGCCGGCGTCTCGACCGATGGGCAGCAGCGCCTGCCAGGCGCCATGGAAGCGCTGCGCCACCAGCGCGCTTGCCGAAAGATCGGTCAATGCGAGGTGGCGCTCGGTGCCGGCCAGGTCTGACCGAACCACCGGCGGATGCGGCTGGAACCGAACTCGAGCTTCTGGGCGGCGATCTCACGGGATGGGCCTTCGATGCCGCCGACGGGAGCCGCGCCGCTCAGGAAGGTCACCTCGACGCTCGCGACCTGGCCGGCACCAAACTCCAGGTAACAGACTCCGCGGCCGTTGTAGTGCGTCAGAGGTTCGCCGGGTCGCGTCCGGGCGGCGATGGCGGCGGCGACCACCAAGCCCTGACCCTCGGAGAACACCCCAGCCTTCGGGGTGCCGACGCTGGTGACGTCCCCGATCGCGTACACATCGGGAAACGACGTCTCGAGAGTCAGTGAGTTCACCGGAATCCATCCGTCAACGGTCATCCCCGATTCCGCCACGACTGCGGGAACGCGATGGGCCGGCACGCCAAGGAACAGGTCGTACGGCATCTCGCCGCCGTCAGAGAGTACGGCGACTTTGCGCGAGGCGTCGAGCTCGCGTATCAATCGATCGGGATGCCAGTCAATGCCCCGCTCCCGGAAGATGGCAAGCAGCGCTGTGGAGGCATCCGGCGATGGCGGGATGGGAACGCCCATAGGCATCACCAGCGCGATGCGCGACTGCTCACGAAGGCCGCGGACGCGCAGGTACTCATCCAACAGCAGCGCGGTCTCACTTGGCGCCGGCGGGCACTTGAATGGCATCGACGTCACCGCGATGATGACGCGGCCGCCTTCGAAGTTCGCCAGCACATCGCGGACGGCGAAGGCGCCAGCAACCGTGTAGAACTCGTGGCCACCCTCAACGAGGCCGGGGGTCGCGTCCGGGTGCAGATCCGCACCGAGCGCGACGACGAGCACGTCCGCGTCAAAGGTACCCGCGTCAGTCACGACACGCCTCGCGACGGCGTCGATCGAGCGGATGGGTGACTGCACAAAGCGGACGCCGGGCTTGGCGATGTCGCGGTAGGGATGCTGGACGGCCTCTGGGAGTGCGTGGCCGAACATCACCTCGAGCTTCGAGAAGCCGAAGACAAACCGATCGCTCTGGTCGATGAGGACGATGTCGATCTCGTCGCCGAATGTCTCGGAGAGGCCGGACATCACCTCCAGACCACCGAAGCCGGCGCCGAGGATCACCACACGCATCGCGCGATCATATTCGTCGGGCGTAACGTTTCCGCGGACTCATGAAACTTGACACCTTCGCCCGCTATCCCCTGCTCTTCGGACCATCGCCCGTCCACCGCCTCGACCGCCTCACCACAGCGCTCGGCGGCGCCGAGGTCTGGGCGAAGCGCGAGGACTGCAACAGCGGTCTTGCGTATGGGGGCAACAAGATGCGCAAGCTCGAGTACCTCGTCGCCGACGCGATCGCGCAAGGCTGCGACACGCTGGTCTCAATCGGCGGGGTCCAGTCAAACCACACCAGGCAGGTCGCCGCCGCGGCCGCCCGTGTCGGCATGAAATGCGTGCTCGTCCAGGAGAGTTGGGTCGACTGGCCCGACCCCATGTACGACAAGGTCGGCAACATCCTGCTGAGCCGGGTGCTCGGCGCGGATATCCGGATGGTGCAGGCCGGGTTCGGCATTGGATTCAAGGAGAGCTGGGAGGCGGCGCTGGCGCAGGTCGAGGCCGCGGGCGGAAAGCCCTACCCGATCCCGGCCGGTGCCTCGGACCATCCCCTCGGTGGCCTCGGTTTCGCGCAGTGGGCCCAGGAGGTTGCGGCCCAGGAGCGCGATCTGGGTGTGTTCTTCGACACCATCATCGTCTGCGCCGTCACCGGCAGCACGCAGGCGGGAATGGTCGCCGGCTTCGCGGCCCAGGACCGTCCTCGGCGTGTCGTGGGCATCGATGGCTCGGCGAAGCCGGACGAAACGCGGGCGCAAGTCAGTCGCATCGCGCGAAATACCGCCGCACTCATCGATGTCGGGCGCGACCTCCGCGACGATGAGGTCATCCTCGACGATCGCTATCACGCAGGCACGTACGGTCTCGCCGATGAGCGCACCGTGGCGGCGATCAAACTTGGTGCGCGGCTCGAAGGGATGATCACCGACCCCGTGTACGAGGGAAAGTCACTCGCTGGGATGATCGACATGATCACGACCACGGAGATCCCGCACACCGCCACCGTGCTCTACGCACACCTCGGCGGGCAGCCCGCGTTGAACGGTTACACCTCGCTGTTCGACTGACGGTTCAGTCGGACTTGGTGCGGCGCTTGCGACGGCGACGGAACACGACCAGCAACGAAACCGCCGCGACGGCCGCGAGGAGTCCTCGTACTCTCTTCATGATCCGAGGCTAGCGTTCGGGGGAAGGGCACGTCAACTGACGGCCATATGCCACGGTCGTCCGCCGGCTCACTTCGTGAGCAAGGTGGCGACCACGTTGATCGTGGTTGCGACCACGACCACGCCGAAGAGATACGACAGCAATCCATGGCGCAGGACAGTCATCCGGATCGCCTTGGAACTGATGTCCGTGTCCGAGACTTGATAGGTCATCCCGAGCGTCAGGGATACATAGAGGAAGTCACCGAAGTCCGGGTCCGCTTCCGAATGAAAGGTGATACCGCCCCCCTCGGCGTAGTAGATACGCGCGTAGCGCAACGTGAACACCGCATGAACGGATGCCCAGGACAGCAACACGCTGACCACGACGAGCGTGGTGATCAGGGATTTGACGAGGCCGTGGTTCGACGCGGCGGCGATGAGCGCCAAGGCGACGGCCACGAGACTGAAGACGCTCGCGCCGACGAGAATGGCTTCCGCCGCGGTTCGGGAGTCATCCTCGCTGGTCGCCACCTTTCGGGACGCCGCGCTGTCCTTGCCCCGAGTGGTGAAGAACACAAACGCAATGAAGGCCGCAGCGGTCGCATCCCACCCAACCAGGATCGCCACCTGCCACTCGCTGAAGATGAACGCGAGGATGAAGGCCACGATCCCGATGGACAGACAGATGCCCAGCCGGTTGCGTGCGTTCATGAGACGGCGCGCTCCTCAGGCAATCAGCTCCCTCGCTCGTGCCTGGACATGGTCGCGAGGATAGCCGAAGGTGCGAGTCAGTGCCGAGATCGGTGAGGCAACGCCTCACAACTGGCCAGGTCAACCCGTGTCGGACGTCCTGCGACCTGCCTCAGCAGCTCGCGAACTCGGCCACCGTGCCGGAAACCGCGTCCGACACCACGAGGTCGCCATTCGCGAGCATCGCAAGCCCCGCCGGATCCGGAATCCCACTCACCAGGATCGCCGAGTGATCAGTTGCCGGGTTGAAGGCGAGGATCTCCCTGTGACGGGGGACATCGAGATACACCAATTGCCCCTTGGTCACCACCGCGGCCATCACGGTCAGATTCTTGTATGGCGTGGCGGCGCCGCCTGACAGCGGCACTCCCACGAGCCCGGTCTGTCCGTAGCCCGCAACATCGATGACACCGTCGGGGCCGACAGCGGCGTCGACCGGAAGCGTCAGCCCGGTGGTGAGCACCGTCGGCTGCCCCCCCGTGAGCGGGACCGAAAGCAGTTGGCCTGCCGACGTGTCAGGCACGAGCAACACCCCCGCGGCCACGTCGCCCTCGAGCCCCTGGATGGTCGGCACACCCGGTTTGGGTGTCAGCTGCAAAAAGGTTGTTCGCGTCAGCGTCGCAGGATCGAAGTCGATGATGCTGTCGTCGTTGTGATCGGCGATCAGGATGTGACCGTTGGACAGCGGCACGATGCCTCGCGGCGTGTGTGCCGCATACGATCCGAGCGTTGCCCCAGTGGGCGCGAGGTGGGTGACGAGACCGGAACTGGACGCGACCCAGACTGAGCCGTCGGCTCCGACGGCGAGGTCGGTCGCCTCGCTCACCTTCGCGAATACCTTCAGCGACGAGAACGACTGCGTCCTCGGGCAGGAATTGAGGAGCTGCGACGGCGTCGGCGCGGCGGTGGGATTCGGCGTCGTCGCCGGTGTTGGCGACACACGACTGGCCGCGGTGATCACCGGGGCGCCACTCGATCCGCAGGCGCATAACGCCGCGCACGCTACGAGTACGAGCCGAGACCTGATCCGCTTCATTCGCCGGTCGTGCCCACCTCCCAGAGAGCTGACGACTTCGACCGCTCATCGCGGCGTGCTCCCGCATTCTATGTCGGGGCCTCGCCCTCCCGACCGCGGTTCATGGAGTCCCAGCTTGAGGCCGAGGTCGCACGGCGCCACCTACGGGTCGCGGCACGCTGCGACGACGACCGCCGCGGTCAAGGACTCGAGTGACCCAAAACATGGCCTGGAGCGTTCCTGCACTGCACGCTCAAGAGCGGAACCATGACCACGCCGTTCGGGACGCTCACCAAGATCTGAAAGGCGCGTGCGCGATGGCCGGACCCGTGGCAGCATTACGGCCGATCGCCGAACGGGGCGTGCAGCAGACTCGGAGGGCACACATTGACCGGGGAAGTCGACCTCATCGGGAGCCGTGTGAGCGCGATGCATCTGGCGTACGACTGCCTGGGATGCTCGAAGACCGTCGCCGTCACCATCACTGACGGCGGTAAGGATTCCTCGCGGCATCGCCGCCTCATCCAGCGGCCGCAGGCGTGCCCGGACTGCGGCGAAGCAGTGGCAATCGCGCTGGAGGCGCAGGTGCCGCACGGCGAACCGGTGGTGCGCTAGGGCGGCGAGCCATCGCCGAAACCGAGGCGCTGACTCACTGCTGCCACTGTCATCGTGGCGACACACAACAGCGCTAGGCTGGGTCCAGCAGCATGGATGTCAACCCGAGCGCGCCG
This sequence comes from Candidatus Dormiibacterota bacterium, assembly GCA_041691155.1. GTDB lineage: Bacteria > Chloroflexota > Dormibacteria > Aeolococcales > Aeolococcaceae > Palsa-851. The sequence goes on from JBEPVD010000002.1 coordinate 118,398, forward strand.
ATCCTCGTCGTCGACGATGACCCGAAGATTGTCTCGCTGGTCAGCCTGTACCTCGAGCGAGAGGGATTCCGCGTCATCTCGGCGGGTGACGGCCTTGCGGCCCTGGCGTCCATCGAAGCGTCGGCGCCAAAGCTCGTCGTCCTCGACGTGATGCTCCCCGAGCTCGACGGAGTCGCGGTGATGCAGCGCGTGCGCGAGCACTCGCGGGTGCCGGTGGTGATGCTGTCCGCGCGCGGTTCGACCGCCGACCGCGTCTACGGGATCAGTGAGGGTGCTGACGATTACCTCTCGAAGCCGTTCTCCCCTGCCGAGCTGGTCGTCCGTATCAAGGCGGTGCTGCGACGCACGGAGCCCGCGACCGACCGACAGCACGGCGTCCTGACCTTGAGCGATCTCGAGATCGACCTCGACCGAATGGAGGTCACGCGCGACGGCCGCTCTCTGGCGCTCACCCACGCCGAATTCCGGCTCCTCTCGGCACTGGCAATGGCCGGCGGGCGCGTGCTCAGCCGCGAAGCGTTGCTCGACTCGCTCTACGGAAGCGCGCTGGGAGACGCGATGGATCGCACCGTCGACGTGCATGTGAGCCGGCTTCGCGAAAAGCTCGATGACCGGGCAGCCACGCCGCGCTACATCGCCACCGTTCGCGGGGCGGGTTATCGAGCGACATGCCCGTAGCGGCGGATCCAAAGCCCTCGCGGACGTCCACGCGGCTCGCAACCCGAATCATCCTCGGGACCCTTGCCGTCGCGTTCGTCGCAATCGGGGTGCTCGCGGTCGGTGTGCTCGTCATCGCCCGCTCGACGTTCGACAGCTTGATGATCGATTCCGGCGTCTCCCGGGCGATGGCCCAGGAGATGTTCGACCGTGGGGTCGCAGAGATCTTCGCGGTCGCCATGGCCGCAGCCGCCGTGGTCACCGCGGCGTTGGCGGTCGGTCTTGCGCTCCGCCTCACCCGCCCGCTCGAGGACATTTCGAAGGCTGCGCATCGCATTGCCGCCGGTGACTACGAAACGCGCGTACCACGCTCGGGTCCGTCCGAGGTCACGTCACTCGCCGACTCGTTCAACCAGATGGCCCTCAGCCTCGCGGACCAGGAACGGCTCCGGCGCGATTTCATCGTGAACGCGGCGCACGAGCTGCGGACCCCCCTCACCAACCTGCAGGGATATCTCGAAGGTTTGCGCGACGGCGTGATCGAACCGTCGCGCGAACAGTTCGCCTCGCTCCACGAAGAAGTGGACCGGCTGTCGCGACTCGCGCAATCACTGGACTCGCTTGCGGACTCAGCCGGCGAGGACGAACGGGCGGAGACCGCCGAACTCGACGTCGCGCAGAGCGTCCGCTCGGCAGCCGCGCTCACCCGGCCCTCGTTCGATGCGAAGGGCATCGACTTCGAGCTCCAGGTGCAGCAGGATCTCCACGCGCGCAGTAACCCTGACCGGCTCGCACAGGTGCTCGCGAACCTGCTCCAGAACGCAGCGCGATACACCCCGGACCAGGGGCAAGTCCGTCTCACAGCGGAGCGGCGTGGTGCAGAGGTCGAAGTCTCGGTGACGAACACCGGCCGCGGTATCCCGCCAGCCGATCTTCCCCGCGTGTTCGAACGCTTTTACCGCGTGGAGAAGTCGCGCGACAGCGCTCGGGGCGGCGCCGGCATCGGTCTCGCCATCGTCAAGCAACTGGTCGAGGCGGACGGCGGGGAGGTTGGTGCGGACTCCGTACCCGGCGCCACGAGATTCTGGGTGCGCCTTCCAGCCTGAACCGACGGGGTATGTGTCGAAACCATGACAGGGCTTCATCACTCCGTGATGCATGGGTCCCAACCTCAGGGCTGATCCACCAACACCCGGAGGCACCATACATGCACGGACCAACCTGGTTGCGCGGCGCACTCGCCGCGACCGCAGCCGCGCTACCGCTCGTATCCGTCGCTGCGGCACACGCATCGACAGACACCCGCTCTGGAGGCGAGGCCGTATTCGTTCAGGCGAACGGCCCGGACGGCAACTCGATCGTCGCCTACGATCGCCATCACGATGGAAGGCTCTCCTGGGTGGCGACATATGCCACCGGCGGCGACGGCGGCCGCGCGGTGGGATCGGCGTCAGATCCTCTGGCATCGCAGGGCTCGCTGGTACTCGCCGCGGACAACTCGCTGCTGTTTGCTGTCAATGCTGGCAGCAACTCCATCTCTGTCTTCGCGGTCAACGGCGATCATCTCGCGCTCCATCAGGTGATCGGATCCGGCGGGTTCTTCCCGACCAGCATCACAACGCACGGCGACGCGCTGTACGTCCTCAACGCCGGCGGAGCTGCGAATGTCACAGGCTTCACGATCAATGCCGGGAGGCTCCATCCGCTCCGCGGTGACACCCGCACGCTGGGGCTCACCGAGACGGTGCCACCTGCGTTTCTCGCAGCGCCGGCGGAAGTCGGGTTCACTCCGGATGGACGGCACCTGATCGTCACCGGTAAGACCAACAACTTCATCGACACGTTCGTTGTGAGGGGCGATGACCGGTTGTCGGCCTCGCCGGTACAAACCACCGACGCCAGCGTACCGTTCGCGTTTGCGTTTTCGGGCGCACAACTCGACCTCGTCAATGCGGCGGGAAACATCGCGCCTAGTCGGGTCAACGCAGACGGCACGATCACACAGGGCACGCCGGTTGCCGACGGGCAGGCGGCTGCATGCTGGATCGCGCTCGCAGGAGACTACGCGTACGTCGCCAATACCGGCAGCAGCGACGTCAGCGAGTTCCACATCGCGGACAACGGTGCAGTCACGCTCATCAATGCGACCGCGGCGAGCGTCGCCGGAGCGATCGACGAGACCGTCGCCGGCGATGGTCATTCCCTCTACGTCCAGAGCGGCCTGGGCTCGGCAGTGAACGTCTACACGATCGGCCAGCACGGCTCGCTCGCGTGGAAGCAGACGGTCACTGTGCCCGGTGGCTCCAGCCAGGAAGGCATCGCCTCCACCTGACATCCGCCGGCTCGTTCAGATATGAATGGGGGACGGGTTCGCCCGTCCCCCATTCGGCTGTCGCCGATCCCACGCCCCACCCGGCACAGCCGGCGTTTCACGGTGCGAGAGCCGACCGAGGGCCTCCCCGTCGGCACATACTCCTGCGGTGGAGGACTACGCGGAGGCGAAGCTGAAAGCCGCACTGCCGCGCGGCGATCCGTCCGAGTCCATCAACTACCCGGAATCCTGGGCATATCGGTTCAAGAATCGGGTGCTCGGTCCGCCGATCGTTTCTGAACAGCTCACGCAGGAGCGTTTATCCAAGCCGGTGGCCATAGGCGTGCTGGCCCCGGACATGATCTCCTCGTCGGCTTACGGCACCGAGGAGATGCTGCGCATCATGGTGCCGATCATCGGCGCCGCGGCGTTCAGCATGGTCATCCCGATCACGCTGGCGATTCTCGCCGTGATGTTTTTTGTGATGTGCTCGTACCTGCAGGTCATCGGCGTGTACACGCGGGTCGGCGGGTCGTACGTCGTGGCACGCGACAACTTCGGGCCGAAGGTCGCGCAGGTGGCAGCGGTTGCGCTGCTCATCGACTACACGGTGACCGTTGCCGTCCAGACCTCCGCGGGCACCGCCGCACTCAGCTCGGCGTATCCGAACCTGGCGCGGTACACGGTTCCCATCACCGTCGGGGTTGTCCTACTGATGTTGTTCGCCAACCTGCGGGGAATACGAGAGGCCGGCACGCTCTTCGCGATCCCGACCTATTTCTACATCGCGGCGCTCTCGCTCGTGATCGTCGTCGGCATCGGCAAAGCGCTGACCGGCGGACTCGCGGCGCACGCGCTGCCTAGTGCGACATCCCTCGGCTACCCCGTCGGTCATCAAACGGGTTGGCTCATGGGACTGGGCATCTTCTACTGCCTGAAGGCATTCGCCAACGGGGGCGTGTCGCTCACGGGACTTGAAGCCGTGTCTGACGGTATCTCCAGTTTCCGTGCGCCAGTGGCGCGCAACGGACGGATTGCGCTGGTCACCATGTGCGCCGTCCTCGGCTTCCTCGTCCTGGGGACGTCAGTCCTGGCCCACCTGACCCACGCCGTCCCCTACGCGATAGGGACCCCGACGGTGGTATCGCAGGAGGTGCACGCTGTGCTGGGCACGGCGTGGGTGGGCAATGTGCTCTTTTACGTCGTGCAGGCGGCCACCGTGCTCATCCTGTACACCGGCGGGAACACGAGCTTCAACGGCTTTCCGTACCTCGCGAGCTTTGTCGCCGGCGACTCGTTCCTCCCACGCCAACTCACCCGACGAGGGCACCGCCTGGCGTTCTCCAACGGGATCTTCGTCCTCGCGCTCGTAGCGGTGATCCTCATCATCGTCTTCAAGGCACAACTCGACGCACTGGTCGGTCTGTATGCGGTCGGTGTCTTCACCGGGTTCACGTTCGCGGGGCTGGGCATGGTGAAACACAACTGGCGCGAACGCGGAAAGCAATGGCGGCTCGGCGTGGTCGTGAACGGTTTCTCAGGGGTGTTGTCGCTTGGCGTCGTCGGGATCCTGCTCGTCACCAAATTCACCGAGGGCGCCTGGATCGTTGCCGTGATCGGCCCGCCCATGTACTTCGGGTTGCTTCGCCTCCACCGTCAGTACATGGAAGAGGAAGAGCAACTCGAAACCGGGGCGGCCGAGGCAACCGAGGCCGACGTGTTGCCGCGTCATGTCGTGGTGGTGTTCGTTGATCAGCTCGACATGGCCGCCGCAAGCGCAGTGCAGTACGCGCGGATTCTGCGCCCCGACGAATTACGCGTCGTGCACTTCAACATCGACGGCAAGACCACTGAGGTGCTGGAGCAGGCGTGGGGCAGGCTGGCTCTGGCACGCCTGCCACTCGATATCGTGGAATGTCTCGACCGCCGTGTCGAGCGAGCCGCCCGGGAATACGTTGCCAACGTCGCGGCCGACGGGAGCACGGAATGCACCGTCCTCTTGCCGCAGGCTGCCTCCCACCTGCGCCTGCGACGCATCCTCCGCGATCGCACTGCCGAGCGCATCGCGGATGCCGTCGGAACGGTCGCGCATGTCGCTGCAGCGACCTTCCCCTACTACTTTGAGGAGACCCCCAGGCGGCGATTCCAGCACACCCCCACGCGTCCTGACGCGCTGCGGAAGAAGTCCCAGCCTGCGGTCGGCGTCGATCGCGAGCTCGCCGAGCGCGCCGCCGGGACGGTGCCGATTCACGACGTCGCCTGGCGGACGCGGGTCCGGGTCGCCGGAAGAATCCGATCGCTGCGCGTCCAGACCGCGAAAGGGGCCGCCATCCTGGAATGTGAGATCACCGATGACACCGGGAAGCTGCTCCTGGTCTTCCAGGGTCGATCGAAGATCCCCGGGGTCGAGCCCGGCGCACGCTTGATCGTGGAGGGCATGGTCGGGACCTGGAATCGGCGGCTTGCCATCCTGAACCCGGAGTACGAACTGGTCACCGCATAGCCGCAATGCCCGGTGGCCGCCGGGACGCGTATCAGGAATCAAGAAGCGCGACTGCGCCGACGAGGTCTACGGCGTGCACGTGATCCCGACGGCTTATCGCGGGCTCCTCAGCGATTCTCGCGCCCGGCGCCTGCTGTCGCCCGGCAGCGCGTAGGCAGCGACCGCAAGGCCGCGACCGCACCGAGCGCGACGATCATCGGGCCGGCGGTGGCCGGTGCTCCTCACCCGGATCATGCCAGGCTGGTTGCTCGCGTTCGACGCCGCGTCGTTCGCCTTCCTCGGCGTCCAGGCATGGCGTACGCGGAGCGAGTCCTCCCCGACCGACCAGCCTTCGACGCCCGTGCCGTCGAGTCCGGCTTCCGACTCCTCGGCCGCACCGGCCTGCTCAGCCTTCTCGCCTTGACCTGGTTGTTCTTCTTCCTGTATGGCCCCGTCGAAGACGCCCTTCCTGTCTACGTGGCGCACGACCTGCAGGCCCACGCGAAGTGCTGGGCGCCTACTGGGCCGCGTTCGTTGCGGGGGCCTTCGCCTCCACGCTCCTCACGGGGATGCTCCGCAACAAGAACAACCGGCGCTTCACCCTGCCATCGTGGCCGGCCGGGGTCTGTGTTTGATCCCGTTCGCGTTCGCGCCGGTCGCGGTCACGTTTGTCTGCTTCGCCGCGGGAGAGGTGATCTACGGCCCATTCATCCCTCACCTAAGCACTCTTCCAGTCCGCCACCACGACCGCCAACCTGCCAAGCCTGCTCGCCGCCCGGAGTGCAGCCGTCGTCATCGCGGCCCCATTGGGCACGGCGATCGGCGGGCCGCTCGTCGCCGGTCTCGGAGCCGGGCGGACGCTTTCGGCCTCAGGCGCGGCGACCATCGTCCTCGCGATCGCCGCGGCTGTCATCCGGCAGCGAAGGTATAGTCAACGGTCGCAAAGCGACACCTGCCTCGGATAAGGATTTGAGCACCCGAGCGCGGGATGCCGAGGCTCGGCTTTAGCATCTCGCTGCGCTGTGCATCCGCCATCGACCCGTCGCCGCGAACTGGCCGGCACCGCGATGGTCCTCGTTTCGGCAACGAGTTTCGGGACGCTTCCGATCTTCGCCAAACTCGGCTACTCATCCGGGCTGGGCACCGAGCAGACCCTCGCCTACCGTTTCACCCTGGCCGCGGTCGGCATGCTCGCCTTGGCGTTCATCGTGCGCCAGAACCCGCTTCGACTGCAGCGACGTCATCTGCTCGCACTCCTGGCGTTGGGAGCGCTCGTGTACACGGCGCAGTCCCAGACCTACTTCCTGGCGCTCCACGCGTTACCCGCGTCCTTGGTGGTGCTCATCGTCTACAGCTATCCGAGCCTGGTCGTCCTTGCGGGATGGCTGTTCCTGGGCCGCCGGATATCGCTGCGGCACGCCGCGGCGCTCGTGGGCAGCTTCGCAGGCGTCGCGATGCTCATCGGAGGGGCTCACTTCCAGGCCTCGTGGCCGCTGGCGCTCGCGATCGTGACCCCGGTCATCTACACGCTGTTCATCCTGCTCGGCGAGCGTGTGATGGGCGACGTGCCCGCCGTCGCCGGGAGCGCGGTGATCATGACCGGTGCGGCTTTTTCGTTCTGTCTGATCACACTATTCTCCGGCGAGCTCACGCTCGCCCGAAGCAGTGATCAATGGCTGGTCGCGATCGGGATAGCGATCGTCCCGACCATGCTCGCGATCTCCTTGTTTCTCGCTAGCCTGCCACGCGTCGGCGCAGCGCGCGCCTCGCTCCTGAGCACGTGGGAACCGGTCGTCGCGGTCGGCCTCGCCGTGGTGTTCCTCGGTGATCGACTCGCGTTCATCCAAGTCGTGGGTGGCGCGCTCGTGTTGGTCGCTGTGATCGCGGCCCAGACGTCGAGACCCGTCGAGCCGCCGGCCTAGGAGTGGGGAGGGTCAGCGACCGCCCCCACCACCAGACCAATCGGGAGCATCATCAATCCCGGCATCGACGCTCAGAGGCCGAAGGCGTACAGCTTCCCGTCGCTACTCGCCATGAACAGTTGTCCGGTCGAGATTCCGACTGAGCCGAAAATCGGTCCGCCGGTGACGCCCGTGAACAGGTTGGCGCCGGTCGCGAGGCTGAACACGTCGAGGTTGCCCGCGTAATCACCGACCGCAATGATCTGTCTTCCCGCGGGTCCGGTGACGGACACCGAGGAGATGACCGGTGCGGCGACGGGGCTCGTCCAGTTGAGCGCGCCGGTGGTGGCGTTGAGCGAGAAGACACCGGCACCGTACCCGATGTATACGGCGTTACCGACCAGCGCCGCACCCGATTGCGCTGGGTTGCCGTGCTTGATGGTCTTCTTGATATTGAAGACCCAGATCTGTGCGCCAGTCGCGAGGTCGAGTGCGTAGGTTTGAGCGTCCTTGCCGGTGTCGTACACGACCCCGTCGGTGTAGGTGGCCGAGCCCACCGCGCCGATCGTCCCCGGCACCGCGATGGTTGGAGGCGCTCCCACGTCCGAGTCGATTCCGACCAGCGTCTGGAACCGCCAGAGGGTCGCGCCGGTGTTGGCGTTGAACTCGTACACGGCATCGTCAGGATCGGTGGTCCCGACCACGACGACCGGGGTGTGATTCGCGAGTGTGCCGTAGGCCGGGGTCGAGTACACGCCGGATATGCCTGTCTGGCTCCCGGGCGGGCTGCCGAAATTGTCGATCGACCATTTCCAGCTGCAGGGTGTACCGGCCGTGTTGCCCACGCCGTACATCGCCCACAGATGGCCCCCATCGCTGGTGTTACCGCTCGGACCTCCGTCACCGAAGTACAGGACGTGGCCAGTTGTCGTCGGATTGCCGATCACGGGGGACGACGCACTGATGCCGCCCATTGATGGCGACCTGCAGATCAGCGCGCCGGTGGTGGCGTTGAGCGCGTACTCGCGATAGTCGCCGTCCCCGAAGTAGACGGTGTTGCCGTCGACTGCCGGGGACGCCTCAATCTCCTTGGACAGACCCATGGTCTTGGGCGTCTGGTAGTGCCAGATCAGCGCGCCGGTCGCGGCGTTGTACGCGTTGAACTCACCGAGCATGTTGCCGACGTAGACGACCGACTCGCCGAGCGTCGAGTTGTAAGCGATCGCGGGGGAGCTGTAGCTTTTGTCACCTGTGCCGACGCTCCAGTGCAACTTGAACGCGGTGCTGGTGGACAGCACGGTCTCCTTGGAGACGCCGGTGTGCAAGGCATTGTCACGATGCTCGATCCAGTCAAAGGTCCCCGCCGGTCTGGCGGAGAAGGCACGCCCCGAGTGCGCGGCCACCGGAGTGGACAATCCGACCGCCGTCGCCCCGGTAGCCAGACACGCGAGTGTGGCGACGCCCAAGCGACCGTTGCGAAGCGCGGAAGATCTGTGCGCCATTACTCGCCTCCTCTAAACCCCTGATTACCCTCTGACAACCCTTCGACAGACAGGATTGCACAGATTGCACCGTTGACGCAATCCGATCACGCTGCCGACCCCTCGCCTCGCCACTCGTTGGCCACCACTCCCCGCGCATCCTCGATGCATGCGCGGGGAGTCTTCCAGCAATGTCAGGCGGTTGCGCCCGCGAGTACCGCCACTCTGCCGTTCGGGGAGGTCTTGCCGGCCGTGAGCACGACCTTGAGGGCACCCGTCTCCGACGCGCGGCCGAAAGTGTCATAGCCCGCGATCATGTCGTCCAGCGCAAACCGCTGGGTCACGAAGGCCCCCGTGTTCAGTTGACGGCCCTCCAGCAGGCGGATCAACGTCGGCGTGCTGTACGTGTCGACCAGGCCGGTGGTGATGGTCACGTCGCGTGTCCATAGCTTTTCGAGATGGAGTGTTGCCGGCTTGCCGTGGACACCCACGTTGGCAACGCGTCCTCCAGGCCGCACCAGGTCGGCCGCGAGCTCGAAGGTCGCAGGGATGCCGACCGCCTCGATCGCGACGTCAGCACCGAGCCCACCGGTCAGGTTCTGTACGACTTTCAGGGGATCGTCGCGGCCGCTGTTCACGACGACGTCGGCGCCGAAGCGCTTGGCCGCCTCGAGCCGACTATCGGCAAGGTCGATGGCGACGATGTGCGAAGGGCTGAAGAGCCGCGCGGTCATGATCGCGGACAGTCCGATCGGCCCGGAGCCGACGACCGCAACCACGTCTCCGGGTGTGATGCGCCCGTTGAGCACGCCAACCTCGTAGCTGGTCGGCAGGATGTCCGCGAGCATCAAGAGGTCTTCATCGCTGACGCCTGCAGGAACTGGGTAGGTCGACGTGTCGGCGAACGGCACGCGAACGAACTCAGCCTGTGTTCCGTCGATCATGTAGCCGAGGATCCATCCCCCGCCGCCGAGGCACTGCCCGTAGCGCGCTTCGCGGCAGAACCGGCAGGTGCCGCATGCACTGACGCACGACACCAGTACGCGGTCGCCCGGTTTGACATTCTTCACGCCGGCACCAACCGATTCGACAGTTCCGACAGCCTCGTGACCGAGGATCCGCCCGTCAGTCGTCAGCGGGAGATCGCCCTTCATGATGTGGAGATCTGTGCCGCAGATCGTGGTGACGTCGACGCGGACGATCGCATCCGTCGGCGCGAGGATGCCGGGCTTGGGTGCATCCTCCCACGCCATCCGTCCTGGTCCGTGATACACAAGCGCCTTCATGCTGCGTCCTCCATGTGGATTTGCGATTCAGCGTGGCTCGGCGCGAAGGGAACTTCCAGTGTCGATGGTCACCAGACTTCGGACGCAGGTCACAAGTCCGATGTCGCGTGAGCGTTCGCGAGGAGAGATCTCGCTCGCGACGACCACAACCGGGGTTGCCGGAGGCTCGAGTTATCGATCACCCGTTGGCGCCGAGACGAGTTGATCCCGCACGCCAGCGGTCGCTGCGTCCTCGGGGACCGCCGGCGCCTCTGTTAGCGGTATGGCGCTCTCGCCTGCTCGTTTTCGAGCGGCCTTGGTGGCATCGGACAGCCCCGCCCAGACCGCAATCAACACGCCGGCGATGAGGAGGACTCCCGCGATGTTGTGCGCATCTCCTTGATGGTCGACATACAGCGCAACGCCGAGGAGTGCGGCGACGGCCACGAGGGCTACCGCGCCGTCATCGACGAACAGCCCCCAGATTTGTTGTGCTACCACCTTCGCAACGTGCCGTGGTCCGCGCGCGCCGAACGCTCCACGAACCGGACGTCTCAGGGCCCACAGGAACGCTACGGAGGCAAGTCCGTAGGCGGCGACCAGTACCAAGAGACTGAGGTCATTCCCCCACCAATGGACGCCGATGCCCTCGCCCGTAAAGAAGGTGCCAAAGGCGGTCAGCATGATGCCCACCACGTACTTCATCGCGTTCTCGGGAACGCGGGTGAGCGGATGCCGGAACGCCACTCCCGCTCCGGCGACAATCACGAGCGCAGCGACGGCGCCAATGATCGCCGAGGGAATGTCCTGCAGGCCACCAAGCGCGACGACGATGAACACAACCTCAAGGCCTTCGAGAAATACGCCACCGAGCGCCGTCGTAACACCGACACGATCGAAGCGTGCCGGCGGACTCCCCGTGGCCTCCAGCATCTCCTTGGTCTCTTCGAAGATCTTCGCCTCATCGTGCATGGATTTCAGCCCGCTCGAACGGAGGATCGCTTTGTGGAGCCATTTCAGACCGAACAACAGGAGGAAAACCCCGACCACCGTCCGGGCGGCGTCGATTGACACTCTCGAGGTGATCGTGATGCCGAAAGCGGCCACGAGAAGCGCGAGCGCAACCAGTCCGAGAGCCATACCGAGGAACGCGCTCCTCCACCCTTTGAAGAGACCCACCGCGAGGACGATGGTGAGCGCCTCAACCCATTCGACGCTGGCGGCGAGAGCCGTCGCGAGCAGCACGACGATGCTCATCGAGCGTCCGAATTCTGTTCGCTACGCATGTTCAACTGCAACGCATGTTACGCATGTTGGATCGGCCGAAAGCCCGTTGCGTGGCACGGCGCCCAGTCCCACCCAAGGGAGCGCAGGCACATGGACCGCTACTTCTGCCACGCGTCGGTCGGGTCGTATTGGGCGCGATGCCCGTCACGTGTCGGCGTTGCTGGCGAGCGCCACCGGCTGATCGAGCGTTGGTGACCAATGACCCTAGTGCCGCCTCGGACTGCCGACGACGATAGGTGTGAGATGCGCGACGTGACGGCATGACCACTTCCGAACCGCACCCAGAGTCCGGGGCCACGGCCGAAAGCGGCGCGTTTGGCGCGTGTCCCTACTCCGAGGAAACGGTCGCGGGCTGCCGTTTCTACCGCGCCGCAGCGCAGCACGGGGCCTATCCAGGTGCTGCTGAGTGTCGAAGCGCGATTGCGATGAACGGGCCTGTCTATCTGCGCCGCAGGGTGTGCCAGCGCCGGACGCTGCCGGGGTCGGTCCCCGTGAGACTGGACAGCGCGTCGCGGACGGGACCTTCGCGCAAACCCTAGAGGCGCACGAGGAGGCCTGGCATCAGCAACGGCGGATCAGAAGGCGTTCGCGCGTAGTTACTCGATTACACCCGAATGCAGCTAGTCGACTCTAGTTGAAGTTCCCCCATACATCTGAGACATCGATGGCTAGGGTGGCTCGATGGCTGGA
>JBEPVD010000003.1:0-127805 GCA_041691155.1 Candidatus Dormiibacterota bacterium
GCGGGTCAGTGCTCGCCGGCGCTCCGGGCTGATTCAGCCTGGTGCAGCGTGGTCGCGACGGCCTGGCCGGTCACGTTCATCACGAGGCCGATCGTGTCGCCGTCATCCCACGCACAGAGCGACAGGGAGGTCAGCGGCGCCGGGCCGGTCGCCGGGGAACAGATGAAAGTGCTCCCTCCGCTCGCGGTGTTCAGCGTGCCACTGCTGCCGACCGTCACGCCCTCGGTTCGCAGACCGCTCGTGAAGTCGCTGAAGAACTGCTTGGTGCTCGCCTCGATGTTGGGGCCTTGCGCGAGCAGGACCACCACCACTGCCTGTCCTTGCGTGCCGTACACACCGCTCACCACGGTCGTCGCGCCCGATTCCATCATCACCTTCTGCATCTGCTGCGACACCGCGGCCGCCGCGGGTGTATGGATCGCGGTCAGCGTGCCGACGGAGGCGGGTGTGGTGATGGTGTGTTTGGGATGCGAGCCGATCGCCCACTCATAGCCGGCGAAACCGAGCACGGCAACCAGGATGATCGTGAGCGCGATGCCGGCCACCATCCGTCCGGTCACTCTGCGTTTCCGAGGAGCGTCGGGCACCATCCACGCGGAATGATCGCGTTCGGCGGCCGGATGAGCTCGCGGCGACCATCCGGGCTGATCGCCGGCGCCTTTGGCACGACCGCTGCCACTCACTTCGACGTCGCGACTGCGGATATTCCAGCCGGAGCCGCCCGGGACCATGGGCCCAACGCGCTCCGTGGCCTCGGGACGCTGACCGATCGTGGGCGTGGACAGCCGCTGCTGTGCGACGCCGACCGATGCGGGCACGGCTTCAAACGCATGTGGCTTCGGGGCCGCTTCGATCGGCGGCGTGAGCGCCGATGCCAGGATCGCTCGTGGGTCGCTCGACGCCTCGGCGGGGGGAGGTTGCGCGCGCGGGGCGGCCTCGAAGGCGAGATGGGCGCCGCCCGTATCCCGCACCGGCTCACGCGACGGCGTGGGGGCGTGTTCGAACTGCGAGTGGTCCGGGGCCTTCCTGAACGAGAGGGATCCGCCGCCCTCTGATGTCTGATCGGTCATCGTCTTCCATTCCGCGCAGCGCACGGCAGAGCAATCGAGATGTGAGCAGCCTATGTCGGCTGCCTCGCGCCTCAACCGATGTCAGGACACTGCTGCCGGAGTGTCACGGATGTGTCACGCGGAACCCACGGGTTGTGGTCAAGCGCCCTGGTAGCTAGCGGTAGTCGTGTGATCCGTGGAAGCCCGTGTCGGAAGGCGGCGCTCCGGGACGAGCGATGGGGTCGCCGTCCGGGGTGAGCGCGGTCACCATTTCGACCAGGACATTGACCCTGCCGTGCTCCACCTGCAGACGGCCGTCGACCATGAGCAATGGGTGGCGGCTCGCCTCGAGGGTGCGCTTGACCACCGGCGGACGGAAGACGAGGTCGAGATGCGCCTCCTCATCCGCGAGCGTGAAGAACCGGAAGCCGCGTGCGGTGGACGGTTGCTGGCGCGTGATCACCAGTCCTGCGACCCGAAGCCGCGTGCCGTCGGTGAGATCGCGCACCTTCGCCAGGGGAACACAGCCGAGCGCGTTGAGACGCTCTCGCATGAACGACACCAGGTGCGGGCCGGTGCTCACCTCGGTGAGCGCGTACTCGGTGTTGACGCGGGTGCGCTCGTCCATCTCGGGAAGCGTGGGAGGCTCCGCGGGCAGCGCGATCAGCGGCGGGGCTGGGTCGGTACTGGGATCGTGTGCCAGGTGGGGCAGATCGCCCAGCCGGTTGCCGGCGATGGCGCCGCTGCCGCGCGGCGGGCCGGTGACCACTGCTGTCGCGCCGCTCGGCTGCTCCGCGGGTGCGACCGTCGTGCGCCGGCGGCGGCGTGGCGGCAACGACTCCTCGGTTTCCTTCAAGGCCCAGAGCAGTTGACGGCGCGACCTTCCCGCGGCCACGGCATCGAACGCACCCACGCGGACCAGGTTCCCCAGGGCGAGACGGGAAAGGAGCGTGTGCTTCCAGAAGGCTGCGACCGATGTGTTGGCACCGGCGACGACGGCGTCGTCACACGCGGCACGAGCGGTGGGACCGAGCCCGCGCACATACGCAAAGCCGAGCCGGATGCCGAACTCGCCGGGCTGCACCGCCTCCACCAGACAGCGCGCCCGGCTGCGGGTCACGTCGACCGGCAGGACCTTGACGCCGTGCCGCTTGACGTCGTCCACCAGCACCGACGGGTGATAGAAGCCCATCGGTTGCGCATTCAGCAGCGCGCACGTGTAGTGCGCGGGATAGGTCATGCGCAGCCAGGCGGTTTCGTAGGCGGTGCGCGCGAAGGCCGCGGCGTGCGACTTGCAGAATCCGAACTCCGCAAACCCTGCGACGCTCTTGAAGATCTGTTGCGCCACCGGTTCACCGACGTCGTGCTCGATGCAGCGGGCGATGAAGCCGTCCCGCAGTTCCTCCATCTCCACCCGTGAGCGGTGCCGGTTCATGGCGCGTCGAAAGCGATCCGCCTCACCGGCCGTGTAGGCGGCAAGCTCCATCACGATGCGCAGGATCTGCTCCTGGTAGAGGACCACCCCGCAGGTTTCTGCCAGGATCGGCTCTAACTTGGGATGCAGGTAGGTCACCGGTTCGAGGCCCTGGCGGCGGCGAAGATAGGGATGCACCGCGTCGCCCTGGATCGGGCCGGGACGGATGATCGCCACCTGCACGATGAGGTCGTTGAAGCAGCGCGGTTGTGACTGCCACAGCGATTGCTGCTGCGCGCGCGACTCGATCTGGAAGAGCCCGATGGTGTCCACCTTGCAGATCACGTCGTAGACACGCTGGTCGTCGAGGGGCAGTTCGTCGAGGTCGGGCCGTTGCCCGGTGGTCTGCTCGATGAAGTCCAGGCACTCCGCAATCGCCGAGAGTGTGCGCAGCCCGAGCAGATCCATCTTGATGAGGCCCATGTCCTCGACGTCGTCCTTGTCGAACTGCACCACCACCCGGCCCGGCATGGTGGCGCGCTCCACGGGAATGACATCGATGAGCGGCTCGCCGGTGACGAGCATGCCACCGACGTGAATGCTCAAGTGCCGCGGTGTTCCTTCGATGCGGCGCAGGATGCCGACAAACTGCTCCCACGCGCGGTTGGTGACTGCGCCGCCGGATGCGGTCGTGGTCGCCGTGTCGACGCCGGCCGATGTGAGCGTGGTGTCGACATCCGCCATGTACCAACCGTCGGTGTGGCCGCCGAGTTTGTCGAGCAGGGTTTCGGGGAAACCCATCGCGGCGCCCACCTGACGGATCGCCATGCGCGGCCGGAAGGTCACCACGTTGGCCACCATCCCGGTGCGGTCGGGACCGTACTTGTCGTACACGTACTGGAGGACCTGCTCGCGATGGTCGGTGGAGAAATCGATGTCGATGTCGGGCGTTCCCTGATGGTCCTCGTGCAGAAAGCGTTCGAACAGCAGGTCGTGCGCGACCGGGTCAACACGCGTGATGCCGAGCAGGTACGCGACGATCGAGTCGGCAGCACTGCCACGTCCCTGTCCCGGAATGCCGTGCTCGCGGGCGAATCGCATGATGTCCCAGGTGATCAGGAAGAACTCGGCGAGTCGCGTCTTCTCGATGACGTACAGCTCGCGTTGCAGCCGCGCCGCGACCGTGCTGGTCATGGGGTGGTATTTGCGCTGCACCGCTTCCTGACACAGGCTGTAGAGCACCGAGAACGGCGTCTCGCCGTCAGGCACGGGGTAACCGGGGAAGCGCACGTCGCTGAAGTCGAGCGAGACCTCGCAGGCGGCGGCGATGCGCGCCGCGTTGTCGAACGCCTCGGGAAGATCCGGGAGCAGGGCGCGCAGTTCCGCCTCGCCGTGCAGGCGATGCTCGCTGTTGGGCAGGAGCAGCCCGTGGGCCGCAGCCTGGTCAAGGGTGGTGCGATGGCGGATTGCGGTGAGCACGTCGAGGAGTGGCTTGTCGTCGGCGGTGGCGTGGTCCGGGGTCGCGCTCGCCACCAGCTGGATGTCCGCGGCTCGAGCGATCGACGCGCACTCGGCGACGAGCCAGCGATCTGCAGGATGGAGATGGTTGCTTACCAGTAATGCCGAGCGGTCGCGCCCAAAGCACTCCCTGACCAGTTGCGCGTGGCGGAGCGCTTCGCGGCGATCGCCGTGCACCAGGGCGTCGATCACCGCACTGCGTGGCCCCCCGATGATCGCGATGCAGTCGTCGAGCTCCGACGGATCGACCCGGGCGGGGTCGCTCTCGACCAGCAGGGTGGTGGACGGCAATCCCGGCCATCCCTCGGGAAACGGGCCCGCCGTCGGACGAAGTGCGGCCGGTCGTCCCGGTGGCGGCAGGGTGGGGCGTCGGCGCGAGTTCGACCCGGATGGGTCCTGCCGCCGCGGGGACCGCTGGGCTCCTGCTTCCGTCACCTCGCCGGAGCGGCTTCCCTCCGCGTCGTCATTCCTCCGGATCTCCCGGCCGGCCTCGATGCCATCGATGCGCAGTCGCGGCTGCCCTTTGACCCCGGCCAGTTGCGCGGCGCTCACGGCGCGACACAGCTGTCGGTACCCGGTCCGGCTGCGCGCCAGCAGGCGGATGCGCGAGCCGCCGGCCAGTTCCAGCTCGGTCCCGACGATCGGGTGAATCCCCTGTGCCTTTGCCGCCTGGATCAGTTCGACGGCGCCGTACAGCCCGTTGCGATCGCAGAGACCGAGCGCAGAGATGCCGAGCCGGGCGGCCACGCCGACCATCGCCTTGGGTGAGGCGGCGCCCTCCAGGAAGGAATAGTGCGAACGGGCTGCAAGTTCTGCGAACGGGTGCGTGGACACGATCGGCGACTTGACAACTACTACAATTTTGTGTAACTATCGGTCGTGTCAGCCACCCATCGCAGCCGGTCCCACCCGGTGCCCACCACAGGCCTTCTCCCCTTTCCCGGCCGCCGGTTCCCCTCAACCGGCGGCCACCAGGGAGGGGCGGGCAGCTCAGTCATAGCGGCGCTCCCGGTGCCAGTCACCGGACTCCAGGTCTCGGTACAGATCCACGCAGTCCCCATCGCCGAGGATGCAGCGCACGTAGTCCCGGCCGACCGGGATCCGCCACCAGTCGGTTTCCACCCGCCAGGTGTTCACCACCTCGGCCACCCGTGCCCAGGTCTGACCGATCTTGAATGCGATCGGGCGTCCGTCCGCGTCAGTGCGCACGTCGACGGTGCCCTCGAGCAGTTCGGTCACCGGGTGGCGCCCGCCACCACCGGCGCCTCCCAGGTGAACCGCCGCTCTGGAAGGTCGCCGGGGTCGACGGCGAGCTTCGGCCGGCGCACCGTGGCAGCGCCGAACCGGCTTCGGAGACGGTCGGCCGTGGCAACCACTGCTTCGCGGGTGCCGTCGCCGGGGCGCAGCAGGTCGGCCTGCCGCCCGGCCGCCGGGGTCAGCCGGCTCACTCCCACCCGCACAGCTGCCACCGGCGCTCGGGGGTGGAGCTCGCCAAGGAGGCCGAGCGCCGCCGCCCAGAGCTCGGCGATGTTGCCCGACGGGTTCGCCGGGACCACCGAGGCCGAGATCGCAACCGCTTCCTCGATCTCGTACACCACGCTCACCTCACCGGCGGCCAGAGCCTCGGTGGTGAGCCGTCCGCCCAGCGCCGCGGTGCATTCCCGGACCGCCCCGAGCAGGATCTCGAGATCGCCGGTGGCACCGTCGAGCACGAGCCGTTCACTCCACGCCCGCTGGGCGGGCACCGGGTTGATGCCGGCACTGTCCTCGCCACGGGCCAGCCGGTACAGCCGGAGCCCGTCGGGGCCGAACTGACGCTGCAGATCGGCAGGGCCCAGGCCCGCCACCGCGCCGAGACAGTCGAGCCCGAAGGCCGCGAGCCGGGCTGTCACCGCGGGATCCACGGGCAGCACGTCGAGTGGCAGCGGCGCCAGGAAGATGGCCTCCTCGCCCGAGCGAACCCGGCGGATTCGCCCGGGATGGCTCGCCCGCGCCGCCAGGCGGGCAACAAATCGCGATCCCGCCACGCCCACGGCGATCTCCACATCGAGCACCCCACGCAGCCCGCGGGCCAGGGCCGATGCCCAGGCTGCCTCGTCGGGAAACTCGACGTGGCGCCCGGAGAGGTCGCCGAACGACTCCTCATCACCTGCTTCCACCGTGGGAGAGAGCCGGTGCAACTCGGCGCATACCGCGGCGCGCAACCGGCCGATGCCGGCGGGATCGAGCGGGACGAACACTGCGGCGGGGCAGGATTGCTGGGCCTGGCGCAGCGGCTGCCCCACGCGCACCCCGGCCGCCAGCGCCGCGGTCGAAGCGGCGACGACGGGCAGACGCAACTCGGGCGCACCGCCCAGGATCACCGGCTCCCCGCGCAACTCGGGATAGCGATGGAGCGCTGCCAGCAGGCCGAGATGCGGATGACGCGCGCAGAGGACGCGCATCTCAGCCTCGAGCCGCCACGCTCACCACCGCCGATACTGGCACGACGATCGGTTGCAGTCGTGGCACGACGACGCTGGGGAGCCCGACCACCTCGGCGGTGGCGTAGGGACGGGGATAGCGGAGCAGCACGGTGGCTTCGGCACCGGGCGCACCGAGCTTGTTCTTGCCGGTGGTGAGCCGCACCCGGAGCCCGGCCACGTCGCCGTTGGCGCGCTGCCAGCCGGCGGCGGCGCAGACGAGCGTGAGCGATGAGGTGTGTCGCAGCGGGGCAGCGACCGGTGCCGGTGTCGCGATGACGCAGATCGCTCCGCGCTTGGCGACTGCCTCCGCGAGCGCGGCAAGCGCGTGCTCCCAGAGCGACGGCCGTGGCTGCTCCCAGCCGAGCGCGATCCCGACCCACGGCATCCCCGACACCACCAGTGCACGCGCCATGACCAGGCCTCGCTCCCACCGCTCGGGGCCCGGAGAGATCACCAGGCAGGCGTCGAGGTCGGCCCCGAGGTCAGCAAGAAACCCCGGATCGATGCTGCCCGCGAGATCGACATAGCCCGCGTCGTGTGAACGGCTCGCCAGCGCAGCAAGTGATTGCAGCAACGTCAGACGGCCGGAGGGTCCACGGCCGGCGGCCGCAAGCAGGGTCACCCGGCCGCGAGGCAGTCCGCCCGGCGTGAGCACATCGTCGAGCACCGGCACCGCAGTGGACCACGCGCTTGCTTCCTCAGGCGATCCGCCCCGGCGCAGCGCCTGGGGACCGTATCGGGATCGAAGTGTCGCCAGAGCGACAGACAGGGAATCGGACATCGCTCCTCACTGGGCAGAGGCCGCCGCCTATCGGGACGGAGAGCAGGAGCGTCGAGGCGGGACGTCAGTGTAGCGAACAGATGTTCGATGCGCAAGGCGCAGGGATATGGGTTTGCCATCTTCTTCCTGAAGGGCGCAATTTCGTGACCTTCTCGGAATTCCTGCGGGGTTCGGCACCGAGCACGACGGCCCTGGAGGGTGAGGCGAACACCGTGCTCGCTACCCGCGTGAGCAGCTACCCGCCAGCGCTCGGTTTGGCGGCGAGCAACGGTGGCATGCCTTCGAGCTGGTACTCCTCCGACGAGGCAGGGCCTGCAGACGATCGCTCAGCGGGCATCGCTCACGATCTTGGGGCCATGGGATCAGGGCCGCCGTAGCGGCTCAGGAAAGTCGCGACTGCTTCATCCGCGATGTGCTGGAGTCGCTGAGCGCTGTAGCCGTGCGACGGTCCTCGTAACGAGAGCCGGTTCAAAGGTGCACCGATGACGAGCCAGACGAATTGTTCGGCGGCAATCTCGGGGTCGTCGATGGCCAGAAGGCCCTGTTCGGTCAGGACGGTGCGGCTCTTGGCGAGCATTGCGAGGTTGTGGTCCCAGCTGCGGGTACCGTAGTCGGCGGCGACATCCGGGAAGGAATCGGCCTCGGCGGCGACGAGTCTGCGCATCTGCAACACCGGGGGGCTGAGGATGCCAGCCTGCAGCACGGTGGCGAGCCGGTCCAACCCCTCGCGGACAGCGATCGAATCCCGCAGCGCCAGGGTGTGCGGCCGCAGCGCGCCATAGCCCTGCTCGACCCAATCCAGGACGACAGCGGCATAGAGTTGATCTTTCGACGCGTAGGTGCTGTAGAGCGTCTGCTTCGAGATCCCGGCGCGAGCGGCGACCGCGTCCATGGTGGTGCCGCGGAACCCGTGGGCGATGAACTGCTCGCGGGCGATGGCCAGCAAGTCGGCACCGGCGCTGCCGGGCGGGCGGCCACGTTTGCGACGACCCGTCGATGTCTGCACACCCCCATATTAGTACTTGACAGTACTGCAGCGCACGAAGTAACGTACTCCTACGTACTGAATTACCCGCAAGGAGGCTGACAATGATCGTTCTCGGAGTCGTGGTCGCGGCGGTGGCAGCGTTCGTGACGAGTTCGGTGTACTACGTGGCGGTGACGCCGTTGGAGCGCCGGTCCCTGGGCGATGCTGCATTGGACCGGGGACGGCCACAGGTGTGGAAGGTGCTCACCGAACTGCTGCGCACAGCGGTCGTTGCGACCGTGTTCGCGTGGGTCGCCTCACGGGCGGGGCTCGAATCGCTGCCGGGAAGCGTCGCGCTCGCCGTGGTGCTGTGGGTTGGCTTTCCGGTCGTCCTGCTCACCGGGTCGATGACCTGGGAGCGCGTCCCACCCGTGACGGCCGCGATGCACGCGGGCGATTGGCTGCTCAAGCTCGTCCTGCTCGCCGTCATCATCGGCCTGCTCCACTAGGCAACCGGTAGCACCGAAAGGACCGAATCATCATGAGTGACTATCAACGACACGCCGGAATCGACGCTTACCTCGACGCTCTGCCGGATTGGCGAGGCAAACTCTGCCGCCAGCTCCGCGACGCGATCCACGCCGCCGAACCCGAGATCGAGGAGACGATCAAACGCCGCGTCCAGCCCTACTTCGTGCTCGACGGTGATGTGTGCGCACTGCTGGCCTGCAAAGACCACGTCAACCTGTTCCTCTACGACGGCGCCATCGTCCCCGACCCGGACAACATCATCACCGGCGGCCACAACAACAAGACGGCACGCACGATCTCCTTCCACCAAGATAGCGAGATCCCCCACCGACCGCTCACCGCGATGCTGCGCCAGATAGCCGCCAACAACCGAGCCGGAGGCTGGCGAAACATCAAACCGGCGCTTCGGATTTCACGGGTTAAGACGCGCTGAACGTGGGGATCGAACCGCATGCTGAGTCCGAACGCTAGGCTGGAGGGCGTTATCGATCCAAGGAGTTCCACGCATGCCTGAAATGCTCGCCAGCTACGTCGCCGGCGCCTGGTACACGGCGTCCGACGACGGGACGGAGGTTGTCGACGCCGCGACCGGCGAGGCGGTCGCCCGCGTGTCGACGTCCGGCCTCGACACGCGCGCGCTCGTCGACCACGCACGCACCGTCGGTGGACCGGCCCTTCGCGGCATGACCTTCCAGGCTCGCGCCGCAGCGCTGCGGGAGCTTGCGACCTACCTTGACACTAACAAGGCCGCCTATCACGAGCTGTCGCTCGCGACCGGCGCGACGCGACGTGACGGAGCAGGCGACATCGATGGCGGCATCGGGACCACGTTCGTGTACGCGAGCCGTGGCAAGCGCGAACTGCCCGACGGCTACCTGATCGTCGACGGCGACGTCGAGGCGATCGGCAAAGGCGGCACGTTTGTCGGACAGCACGTGTACACCTCGCTGCACGGTGTCGCGCTGCAGATCAACGCATTCAACTTCCCGGTCTGGGGCATGCTCGAGAAGCTCGCACCCGCGGTGCTCGCCGGTGTGCCGACCATCGTGAAACCCGCGACGCAGACGGCGTATCTCACCGCGGCGGTGATGCGCGACATCATCGCGTCGGGCTCGCTCCCCGAGGGCGCAGTGCAGTTCGTCTGCGGCAGCGCCGGCGACGTGCTCGATCATCTCGGTGGCGAGGATGTCATCGCGTTCACGGGGAGCGCGCGCACCGCAGCGGTGTTGCGCGGCAACGCTGCGGTGACCACGCGCGCCGCGCGCTTCAATGCCGAGACCGACTCGCTCAACTGCTGCGTCCTCGGTCCCGACGCCGTCGCCGGAACGGAGGAGTTCGACCTCTTCGTGAAAGAGGTCGCGCGCGAGATCACGACCAAAGCAGGGCAACGATGCACGTGCATCCGCCGTGCGCTGGTTCCGGAGGCCGTGGTCGACGACGTCATCGCGGGGCTCACGACGCGCCTCGGCCGCGTGGTCGTCGGCAACCCGCGCAACGACACCGTGACCATGGGGGCGCTGGTGAGCCTGCATCAGCGCGACGAAGTTCGCGAAGCGGTCGCCGCGCTGCGCCGCGGCGCGCGGGTCGTCTACGGCGACACAACCGCTGTCGACCCGGTGGACGCTGACGCCCAACACGGCGCGTTCATCGCGCCGACCATCCTCCTCTGCACCGATCTGAGCCGTTCCGAACCGCACGAGGTCGAGGCGTTCGGCCCAATCACCACGATCATTCCGTACGCCACCACCGGCGATGTCGGCCCGCTTGCCGCCCGCGGCAACGGCAGCCTGGTGGGGTCGATCGTCTCGCACGACCCCGACTTCGTTCGCGACGTGGTCACCTCTGCCGCTCCCCATCACGGGCGGCTGCTCGTACTCGATCGCGAGTGCGCCGGCGAGTCGACCGGCCACGGCACCCCGATGCCCCAGCTGGTGCACGGCGGCCCCGGCCGCGCCGGTGGCGGCGAGGAGCTGGGCGGGTTGCGCGCCGTCAAGCACTACATGCAGCGCACCGCCGTGCAGGGCTCTCCGGCGGTCATCGCCAGGTTGGTCGGGGGCTCGTGAGGCGCGTCCGGCGCCCCGGCCTCTAAACTCGGGCGAGCGTCTCAACCGGGCCAGGAGGACCTGCGTGCGCGTTGCGGTGACCGGAGGTTCCGGCTTCGTCGGCATCCACACTGTGCGCGCGCTCAAGAACGCGGGGAACGAGATTGTCGTGGTCGCGCGTGGGACGGTCCGGCGCCCCAAGGCGGAGCGCGTCACCTTTGTCCAGGCGGACCTCACCGACTCGCCGAAGCTGGCGGAGATCTTCGCTGGGTGCGACGCCGTCGTGCACCTGGTCGCGGTCATCAATCAGCGCGGGCGCCAGACCTTCGATCGGGTGAACCGCGAGGGCACCGAGAAGGTGGTCGCGGCCGCCAAGCAGGCCAAGGTTGGACATTTCATCCACCAGGGAGCGCTCGGGTCCGATCCCGATCCCCGATTCCCCTACCTGCTGAGCAAGTGGTCCGGTGAACAGGCCGTTCGCGCCGGTGGCGTCCCCTACACCGCGCTTCGCCCGGGCCTTATCTTCGGCCCCGGCGACGGGTTCTTCACCTTGCTCACGCGGATGATGCGCATCAACCCCATCGTCCCCATCGCGGGCAACGGTCGCACGCTGTTCCAGCCGATCTCGGTTGACGACGTGACGCAGTGCATCGTGCTCGCGCTGGAACGCGGTCCGTCACACACGGTGCACGAACTCGGCGGCCCCGACCAGGTGAGCTACGAGGAGATCGTGCTCACCATCAAGAACTCGCTGGGGATGCACCGCAAGCTCGTCCATATCCCGGTGCCGATGATGATGCCGCCCGCATTCATGATGGAAAAGGTGTTGCGCCATCCTCCGGTGACGCGCGATCAGCTCCGCATGCTCGCGAAAAATAACATCACGCGCACCGACTCGGTACGTGTGGCGTTCGGGTTTGACGCCCAGCGCTTTGCCGACAACTGCGACTACCTGCAGGACTACTGAATCGATGAGCGTCGACGACAAACTCGCGGAACTCGGCATCGTGCTCACGGAAGGCGCCAAGCCGGTCGCGAATTACGTGACGTCACGCAGGCTCGGGAATGTTCTCTACGTCTCGGGCCATATCTGTAAGCGCGACGGCGTGCTCATCACCGGCAAACTCGGAGACGAGGTCGATGTGCAGACCGGCTACGAGCTGGCGCGCGGCGGGGCGATCGATATCCTCGGCACCGTGCGGGCGGCGCTCGGGTCGCTCGAGTCGGTCGCCATGGTGAGGCTGACCGGCTACGTCAGCAGCGCGCCCGGGTTCACCGATCAGCCGGCGGTCGTCAACGGCGCCTCGGACCTGCTGGTCGAGGTGCTCGGCGAGCGCGGGAGACACGCGCGGACCGCGATCGGGGTGGCGCAACTCCCGCTCGGCGCCGCGGTCGAGATCGAGGCGATCTTCGAGGTGCTCGGCGAGCAGTCGTAGGGCCGGACCCGCCGTGTAGGCTCTTGACGTGCGACCGTACCGGCAACTTGGCGAGGTGCCCCGGAAGCGTCATATGCGCTTTTCGGAGAACGGACGCCTGGCGTACGAGGAACTCTTCGGACGCGAGGGCTTCAGCGGACCGTCGTCGCTGTTGTACCACCGCAACATGCCGGAGGGCGCGCAGGACGTCAGCGAAGGGCCGGCGGACCTCATGACCCCGGAGCACGAGCAGGTGCACACCAATGCCCACCTCAAGGGCTTCGACCTCCCTTCGCAGGGAGACGTGGTGTCCGGCCGACGATGGTTGCTCGTCAATGACGACGTCCACATCGGGCTGGTCGCGCCCGTGACTGCGCAGCAGGTGCTCTACGTGAACGGCTCCGCGGACGAGGTGCTGTTCGTGCAGCACGGCAGCGGCTCGTTGCGGAGCCAGTTCGGCCACCTCGCGTTCAAACGGCACGACTACATCGTCATTCCGCGCGGCACGATTTACCGCATCGACTTCGACGACCTCGTCGGCGTGCGCATCCTCTGTTTGGAAGTCACCGGGCTCGTCGACGTGCCCGATCGCTACCGCGCCCGCAACGGCCAGATCACCGAGATGGCGCCCTACAGCGAGCGCGATTTTCACGGACCCGACAAGCTCGAGGACGGCAACGCCGGGCCGGTTGAAATCTGGCTGAAGCGCTCCAACCATGTGAGCCGCTATGTGCTCGACCATCACCCATGGGACGTTGTCGGATGGGATGGGACGGTCTACCCGGTCACGTTCAACATCCACGACTTCGAGCCTCGGGCCGGGCGGTTTCACGTACCGCCGCCGATCCATCAGACGTTTCAGGCGCATAACCTCGTCATCTGCTCGTTCGTGCCCCGCAAGCTGGACTGGGACCCCGAGGCGATTCATCTGCCGTACCACCACAGCAACCTCGACTCCGATGAGGTGCTGTACTACGTCGAAGGGAATTACGCGGCGCGGCGCGGGATCAGCCCGGGGTCGTTCACGCACCATGTCGGCGGGTTGCCGCACGGTCCGCAACCCGGCGCACTCGAAGCGTCGCTCGACCGCCCGCGCGAGACCGACGAGCTTGCCGTGATGGTCGACACCTTCCGGCCCTTGCACCGCACCGCGATCGCGCGCCAGATCTTCGACCGCGACTACCCGTTCAGCTGGCACACCGGCGGCGTCTCCGGCACCACGTCGATCGCGTAGCGCGCTGAATGGCCATCTCGCGCTGGTCGCGCGCACAACTTCAGGATGGTGGGTGGATCCGCCGCATGTTCATGGAAGGCGAACGCCTGCGCTCGCTGTACGGCGAGAACACCGTCGCGGATCTCTCCATCGGACAGCCCCTCGAAGCGCCGGACACGGTCGTCGAAGCATTCGCCGCGGCGAGCCGCGAACGGTTTGTCGGGCGTTTCGGGTACATGCCGAATCTCGGATACCCCGAGGTTCGCGAGCGTGCCGCTGAAGATGTCGAGTTTCCCGGGGTCAACAGCGACTGCATCGCGATGACACCAGGCGCAGCCGCGGCAATCAACATCGCGATCCGGACGTTTGTCGATCCGGGTGACGACGTCATCGGGATCGCTCCGTACTTTCCCGAGTTTCGTCTGTACTGCGAGACCGCGTCCGCACGCTTTGTTCCCGTGCCGACCGGGCCCGATCTGCGCCTCGACCTCGACGGCATCAGCGCGGCGCTCTCGGCGCACACGGCCGCGGTGATCGTCAACTCGCCCTGCAATCCGAGTGGTCACGTGCTCGACGCCGGGGAATTGTCCGGGCTCGCCGCGGTGCTCGAAGCGCACAACAACCGGCACGACCGCAAGGTGCTGCTCATCATCGATGAGGTGTATCGGCGGCTGACGTACGCCCCGCATCGTCGTGTTGAGCCGTTCAACGTGTACGCGCACACGGTGCTCGCGCGTTCGTTCTCGAAGGATCTCGGTGTCGCGGGCGAGCGCATCGGTTACCTCGTGCTGCATCCGTCCCTGGCCAAGGCCGAGACGCACCGCGGGCTCGCCCAGTCGTTGCGCGCACTGGGTTTCGTGAATGCGCCGGCGACCGCGCAGCGCGCGCTCCTGCATCTCGAGTCGTGGGAGATCAACGCGATCCCATACCGCGAGCGGCGTGACCTCGTGATGGACCGAGTCCGTGCCGACGGGCTCGAGGCGATCGAGCCGGAGGGGGGCCTCTACCTGTGGTTGCGCAGCCCTTGGACCGACGCGCTTCGGCTCATCGACGCACTCACGGAGCGACGCGTGTTGCTGACGCCCGGCATCGCCTTCGGGGTCCCGACCCACCTGCGGCTGTGCTTCAGCGCACCGCGACGCAAGCTCGAGATGGCCATGGACGCGCTGGCCGAACTGGCTGCGGAGCGGGTTTCCGCGTAACTGCGACTGGTCAAAGGGCCGACCGCTTAACCTCCGCCGTCAGCCGTCATCCGTCAGCTCAACGACCTCACCATCTCCGGACGCACGTCGTTCTCATGGCGCGGCAGCCGGCGTCGTCACGTTCGGATCCTGCGTCGGCGGCGCGACCTTGGGCGTGGGCGTCGCCATGCCTGGAGTGCCAACCATGTGCCAGTGCGTCCCGTCCCATATCCACGTCTCCTGATCCCGGAGCCCCCTAGGCGCCGATCCCCCAAAGACAAGGATGCGTCCGCGTCCGTCGAGACTCAACGCGCTCTCGAACGTCAGGGGTGACCCCGTCTCTGACCCTGGCACCTCGGCCCAGCGACTGCCCGTCCAGGACCACAGCGATTCGCTGTTTTGGGTCGCGATCATCGACGTACCGGCGACAGTAAGGAGCCCGGAGAAGTAGCCGGCTGGCGACGTGCCGACATCCGCTCCGCCAGGCTCGGTGCCCGCGGCGACCTGTACCCAGTTCGATCCGCTCCAGCGCCATGTGCTCGAGCCGTGAAGTGCGCGGGCCTCTTTGCTACCGACGGCACACGACTGACCGCCGCGGACATCATCGACGGCGTCCCTCGCAGTGACCACCGCCACGATGTGACCGGTCTGCGGGTCATTCACGATAGTGGCGGCGGACGCCGGGAGCGGCGTCGCCGGATCCTCCCGGTGCCAGTCTTTTCCGTCAAAAGTCCAGGTTTCATCTGAGCACGCTTGGAACTCAAGCGACTCGGGCTCCGCAACAAGAACGACGAGACCAGTCGCGGCGTCGTATGCGAGATGGTCTCCGAGTAGCTCCCCTTGGGCACTTGCGGGAATGTGCGCAGTGGTTCGGCGCTCCCACGCTCGTCCCGTCCAAAGCCAGGTGACCCCGTAGTCGCCGGTGGACGATGCCGCGGCCCCACCGAACAGCACCAGTGCATGCAATTTCGGGTCGAAGACCATCGGCGCGTCGACACGAGATGGTGGGCTCTGCGCCGTGATTTCCTGTCTCCAGACCGATCCGTCCCACGCCCAGGTGTCGGCCAGTTGGCCCGTACTCCCCTGTCCGCCGTACATGACCACCTGCCTGGTGTCCGGGTCGTAGCCGACGGACGCATCGGCCCGTGCCGGAGGTGTGCCCGGTGGACCGGCGGTCGCCGGGAAGGAACTCTGCGTGAAAGCCGCGACCGCGACCGCCCCGCCGATCGCAAACGCCGCTGTCGCTCCGACCGCGACCAGCGTGCGTCTCCGCTGCGCAAACCGGCCGGGATGAAACCCTGCCATGGCGGCAGCCTACGGACCTCCCCGTCACGCGGCCCGCTTGGTAGCGAGCTTGTCACGAGCGGGCGAGATTCGCGTACTGGGTTTACGCCCGTTGCGTCGGCACTGCGGCAACGTCATCTGCTTGCGCTAGCGCGCCTCCACCGGGAGCACGGGCGATCACGTCAACGCGAACACCAAGACTTTCGCGCAGTGCCGCAACGGGCGAACCCTCGGGTATGGGCATCCCGGCGTACCCCCACAGGTCGGTGCCCCAAAACCGATACTTCCGGGCACTAGAATCGTCGATGAATCCGACCCAGCGAGAAGGCCAGGGGCGCGATTCCAGATATGGGAGATGGAGGACTCATCGTGATCAATGGACTGCGCATGCTTGCGCTCATGGCGGCAGTTGCCGCCACCAGTCTTGCAGGAGCCACAACGGCTGCCGCCAAGACTGGCGAACCTGGCTCGCCCACCATAGCCGGTGCCAAGCCGGCGGGCTACCTCATCGTCTCCGCGTCGTTCGCGGCCGCCAACGGCACACAGACGCGGGGTTCTGTCGCCTGCCCCAATAAGAGCGGGGTTGCTCGCCTGCCGCAGGGAGGCGGGGCTCTGATCACAGTCTCCAGCCTGAGTGCCAATATCAACAGCTCCTTTCCGAGTGGTAACACCTGGGTTGTCGACGTGAACAACAACAGCGGTGTCACCACCAACGTTGTCGTATATGCCGTCTGCGCCATCCCGAGGAGCAAGTATCAGGTCGTCACCAGAAGCGTCACGAACTCAGCCGGTCAGCAGACTTCTGTCGTGGCCGCCTGCCCATCTGGCACCAAGGTACTCGGCGGCGGCGGGTTGAGTAGCTCGGGGAGCACCGCTATCAATTTCAACACCTCAATCCCCTCGAACAACGGCTGGCGTGTTGATGAGAACAACGCCACTGCAAGTGACGCGACATTGACGGCGTACGCCGTCTGCTCCGCTCAATCCAAGAAGGCCCACTACGGCATCACCATCGGGACGGCGGTGACCAACGCCGCCGGCACGGAGACACATGCGGAGGCCATCTGCCCGTCGGGCCGATCGTCGCTCGGCGGTGGCGGTTTCTCGGGCTCGGGCTCGACCTCCGTCAGCATGAACAGCACTTCGCCGATCACCGGGGGCTGGTCGGTCTACGAGAACAACGCAATGGGGAGCGACGCCACCCTCATCGCCTACGTCGTGTGCGCCTCCTGACGAGGTCGTAGTCAACTTCTGCCACAGCCGCCGTGGCGGGCACGACGCCCGTCACGGCGGCGCTCTTCAGCCTGGTGCGAGCCGCCACGTGGAGGTCACTCGGCACTCCACATCCCCGTCACTGAGCTCCCGAACCCGGCCTGGCGGGAAGGGGGGGATTCGAACCCCCGGAGGGATTTTAAAGTCCCTCACCCGCTTAGCAGGCGGGCGCTTTCAGCCTCTCAGCCACCTCCCCAGGCCGCGGTCAGTATATGTCGTGTCAGGCTCGCGATCTGTCCGCCGGAGACGCCGCCTAGAGTCCTTACGTGGTCCACGCAAGGAGGGGGACCGCCGCCCTCGTTGCCGTCGTCATGGGCAGCGCAGCGGTCGCTATGGTCCCCACGACTGCCGAGGCCTCGATGATCCGCCTCCCGGTCGGGACGCAGCGGATGCAGATGCCGCTCGACTGCGAAGCCGCGTCGCTCACCATCGCCCTGGCCTCCGTCGGCGTCCACACCACGCAGCAATACGTGCAGGCTCACTTCCCCACCGACACGCGTGCCCCCATGCTCGGCGCGAATGGGCTGCCCTCGAAGTGGGGTGATCCGTACACCGATTTCGTCGGCCACGTGATGGGCTCGGAGCCGGGCAGCAACCCGCATTGGACGACGTACGCAGGCTGGGGCGCGTACGCGCCGGTGGTCGCTCGGGAGGCTGAGGCACTTGGCGTTCCCGTGGCCGCCCAGTTGACCGGCTGGAACCCGCAGGCGCTCTACGCAGCGGTCGAGGCAGGGCATCCGGTGCTGGTCTGGTCCACCGTGAACTACTCATCCCAGATCGCTCGAACCTGGACCGCGTGGGACGGGCGCGTGATCCCGTGGACCCAGGCTGGACACGTGGTCGTCCTCATGGGCGTCGACCCCACGGCCGGCAGGCTCGAGTTCAGCGACCCGCTCACCGGCGGCTACAACGGCACCACGATGGCCCAGTTCGCCCGAACCTTCACTATCTACGGCGACATGGCGATCGTGATCGAGCGTACCGCCCACGCAACCGTGGCTCCAGCGATCGTGCATCGCGTGCTGGCGACGCCGAAACCGCACCTGCGCCCGGCCCCGAAACCGACCATCACCCCTGCGGCCCCGACGCCGATCAACCACCTTCGCGAGTTCACCGGTTTCGGCAACCCGGAAAGCGCCGCATACGCAGCCGCCAGCCTCGGCACGCTGACGGCGGTCCCCGCGGTCGCTGCGACGGACTCCGGCGGTGCTCGGCCGCTCCTGGTCGGCGCCGCACTGCTCGCGGCGGTGACCTGCGTGGCAATGGGCGTGCGCTTCCGACGGAGACGGCGTCAGTGCGCTGGGTGACATTCACCCAATCACAGCACACCACCGAGCGCACCGGGCTCGTGCTGGACGGTCGCATTCACGCATGCACACCCGGTACGACCTTGCTCAGCCTCCTCGGCGACGACGGCGAACGGCTCGCCGCCGCTGGTGAGACCGTGCGCAAGGATCCGCATGAGGTGTTCGAACTCGACTCCGTACATCTGCTGGCACCGATCCCGAAACCGCCGGCGGTGCGCGACTTCTACGCGTTCGAACAGCACGTGCGGACGGCACGTCAGCGACGCGGGCTCGAAATGGATCCCGACTGGTACGAGCTGCCCGTCTTCTATTTCAGCAATCCGTACGCGATCGGCGGGCCGAACGATGACGTCGCCATCCCGCCCGGCTGCGCGGAGATGGATTACGAGCTCGAGGTTGCGGCGGTCGTCGGCAGGGGTGGCGCGGACCTCGATCCCGAGCAAGCGCAACGCAACATCGCCGGCTACTGCGTGATGAACGACTGGAGCGCGCGCGACGTGCAGCGTCGAGAGATGAAATTGAGCATGGGACCGGTGAAAGGCAAGGATTTTGCCACCACGATCGGACCGGTGCTCGTGACCCCGGACGAGCTCGACGACACGCGACGCAACCGCAGCTACGACCTCGCGATGACCGCGTCGGTGAATGACGTCGAATACTCGCGGGCGTCGCTCGCGGATGTGTTCTGGAGCTTCGGTGAGATGCTCGCGTACGCGTCACGCGGCACGCGCGTCGAGTCCGGCGACGTCATCGGGTCCGGGACCTGTGGGACGGGCTGTATCCTCGAGCTCTCCATGGTGCACGGCATCGACAAATACCCTTGGTTGCAGCCCGGTGACATCGTTGCATTGAGCGTCGAACGCCTGGGCACGCTGCGCAACCGCGTGGTCGCCGGCGCACCATTGCGGCCGTTGCGATGAGCATCAACGACGACTATCTCGCGCGTGTTGACACGGCGGAGGCACGCCTCGCAGCACTCGCCGAAGCTGAGCCGCAGCCGGGAGCCCTGACCAGCGCTGACCCAAAGAGCGGTGAGCGCTGGGATCGCGGTCAGGTATGGGCGCATCTCGCAGAGTTCGTGCCGTACTGGATCGCGCAGGCGGGACCGGTGCTCAATGGTGTTGGGTCCGGTGAGCCGGTGCCGTTCGGACGCATGAAGGGTGATCCCGAAAGACTCGGTGCGATCGAGCGAGACCGACGCGAGCCGGTCACCGATCTTTGGAACGACACACGCAGCGACATCGCAGCGCTGCGTGCGTTCCTCAGCGACGTCACCGCTGAGCAGTGGCGGGCTCGGGGCATGCATCCGTCGATGGGCGCCATGACGGTCGACGAGCTGGTCGAGGAATTCATGGTCGGCCACCTCGAACAGCACGCCGATCAACTCGCGGACCTCAGCTCGCCCGATGGAGGTTGACGCTCACCCCAAAGGGCAGGAGCGTTCGGACAGCAGATGACGCAACGTTTGCAGCGTTACCTTCGTCGCTGAGATCGCGTTGCAGGCTCATGAACAGTGAAAGGCTCGGTATGAGACACACCATCGCCGGCCTCGTGCTTGCGGCCGGAGTCCTCGCTACTGCTTGTGGCTCGTCGAGCGCTCCGACTCCAGCCGCGTCGGCATCGAGTCCGACCGTAACCGTCGCTCCGCCAACGCCAACCGCCGCAGCGACACCGACCGCGACGGCCGTGCCCGTTGCATGCGACGTCACCTGGTCGCTCAGTGACGATGACTACAGCGGACACTCGGTGGTCATCGTGAAGGTCACCAACTCGGGTGCATCTGCGTGTCAGTTGTTCGGTTACCCAAACGTGCAACTCAAGGGCCCGGGTGGCATCGTCACCACGATCGCGCAGGCGAACACCGGCGGCCAGGCTGCCACTGCCACGCCGAGTGCAGTCCCCGTCGCAGTCGGTGGCACCGCGCAGTTCATCGTCGAGCTCACCAACGTGCCGGCCGGTGCCAACAATTGCGTGAATGTGACCTCGCTCGCATTTCAACTGCCGAACGGCGGGAGCAGCATGACGTTGCCCTGGTCGCAGAAGCCCTGCCCGCCGACGTTCTACGTCGGCGCGATCACGCCAACCTCATAGGGTCTGAGCCACTAGACTCGGGTGCACCCGCGGAGGGATGCCGGAGCGGTTGAACGGAGCGGTCTTGAAAACCGCAGTGGTGTCAAAGCCACCGGGGGTTCGAATCCCTCTCCCTCCGCCATGGGTGGAAGACTGCCGCGGTGCGTGGGTGGGCGCGCGTTCATGGGAATGCGTCAGGCCCATCGGTAGCCTCGTGACGATCTCATCTCACGAGTGCGGCCGATCGTGATACAGCGCGATCGTGGCTGATGCTGTTGTCACGGTCGGCTGCCAGCGCGATCGGAGGGATATATCAATGGACAACGCAGGCGCACCCCTATCTGCTGGTCCGCCGACGATCTCTGCGGACGGGCGATGGTTGTGGGATGGGATGCACTGGACCGCGCGCGTCGGCTCGTCGGGATTCCGCAGCCTCAGCACGCAGAGAAGCTGGGCTGTTGCGATGCTGGCGGCTTGGATCGCATCCGCCGGCCTACTGCTCGTCGCCGATGTCACCAGAATCAATATCGTCAACGCCGTCATCAACGGCACCGGAGCATCGCTGACCGATGCGCGGAACAGCGACAGATTCGTCAGCCTCGCTGCACTGATCCATCTCGCGGTGTTCGTGCTGGCAGCCGTCGCGTTCCGCATGTGGCTGTATCGCGCCGTCGCAAACAACCATGCCCTCGGAGCCGACGAGCTGCGATTCTCGCCGGGATGGGCGGTGGGATGGTGGTTCATCCCGCTGGCGAACCTCGTGCGCCCCGTCCAGATCGTCGCCGAGACGTGGCGGGCGGCCGACCCGGATGCGTCAAGATCGACGGCAGAGACGCGGTCGCACGTGCGAGCCTCCGTGGTGGTCATCGCCTGGTGGTTGCTGTATCTGCTCGGCAATGTGGTCGCCTTGTTCGAGCGATGGGCGTCGGGTCACTCACTGACGCAGCTGCGTGGCGCCACAGAGCTCGACATCGCTTCACTCGTGGTCTTGAGCGCGGCCGCCGGCATGGCAATCACCATAGTCCTGCTCCTGACTCGGCGCGAGGGTGCACGGGCCCGGCGGCTGATCGCGTGAGCCTTCGGCGTAGTCTCCCTGCGTGCAGTTCAGCGCCGAGTTACGAGAACGCGTCCTCGAAGGGGATATCACGGTCTCGTTCAGGCTCTGGCGCCGCTCCAAAGTCAAAGTAGGTGGCCGCTACCACGTCGGCCCCGGGGAGATCCATGTCGACTCCGTAGACCTCATGCCCTTTGGTGCGATCACGAAGGCTGACGTACAGCGTGCCGGTGAGGAGGACAAGGAGTCGCTGCGAGTGCGAGCGGCCCACGCCGGCCCCATCGCTGCCGAGACGCTGCTGTACAGGATCGA
This sequence comes from Candidatus Dormiibacterota bacterium, assembly GCA_041691155.1. Taxonomy (GTDB): domain Bacteria; phylum Chloroflexota; class Dormibacteria; order Aeolococcales; family Aeolococcaceae; genus Palsa-851. Next base: position 21,876 of record JBEPVD010000003.1, read on the forward strand.
ATTCCATCCCATCCGTGCCGAGCATCTGCGCACCAGTCGGACCGACGAGGGGGACGAGCCTCCCTAGCGGCATAACTGCCCGCACGCAGTCGCCGATGCCCTTCGCGAGGGGCTTCTCGGGCCGCATCCGTTCGATCCTTGCGCGGCATCGTCCGCGTCCGCATACTGCTGCACTACGACAGTGCCGAGAGTCGGCGTCTCGTCAATCGACCTGAGTGGAGGACGCACCCGATGGCGCAAATGCCTGCAGACGCTCAACGTTCGGAAGACGGGCAATGGTGGTGGGACGGGTCGCAATGGCAGCCGGTCGGCGACCAGGGCGGCGCGGGCGCTGACTCGGGTCAGGCGCCGGCGGGTGACGCGTCGGGCGCAGCACCTGCTGACGGGGCCCAACCTGGTGACGGCGGAGCGGCGCAGGGTTCGTCGCCCACGAGCGGACAGATGTCCGACGACGGCCAGTGGCAGTGGGACGGCACCCAGTGGCAGCCCGCGCAGGGTGGCGGCGCACAGCCTGGAGACGGTTCAGCTGCATCGGGCGCTGCCGCCGGACGGATTGATCCGTCGGAGTTCCCCGCGCTGGCGGCGCTCAGCCAATCCAATGCGAGTGACTTCGACGGCTATCTGACGTCGCTCGGCATCGATCCGTCGAAGATGGAAGAGGGGGTGGCCTGATGGCTTGCACGCGCCAGAAAGCAGCGGTCGCCGCCGAATACGCGATCTGCGTCGCGGATCTGGTCGCGCTGTTCGCGGCCCCCGAGGCAGCGCCTGCCGAGGTGGTGATCGCCGTCGCCGCGCTCGCGCTCATGGTCAACTCGTTCATGGACCTGGCCGAATGCCTCACCCAGGCAGGCGAGACAGCCGCTGCCGACGAAGCGCGCAGGAACGCGCAGTCGATCAAGGATGAGAGCGAAGCCCTGCAGCGGAAGTTCGGCGTCGCGCACTAGACGTCGAGGGAGAGTAGACGGCCGATATCCCCGAGGGTGCACGCCGTTCGGAGGACGGTCAATGGTGGTGGGACGGCACCCAGTGGCAGCCCGTCACCGGTGCGGGTGACAGCCCGCGTGAGCCAGCCGGTCGAACCGCCGATATCGGCGACGCCGGAGCCGGCGGCGGTGATGCGGGAGGAGCGGTGTTCGCGTTCGACAACAACTCGGTCCTTCGTGCAGCCCGATCATGGCGACAACCACGACGGCCACTACACTCCGCACGTCAACGCCGGAAACGAAGTCGTCTTCAATGTCTGCAACCGCGGTCCGGTGGCGAGACGGCGACCGTGGGGTTGAGTTGGGATCCCGTCAGCAGGACGATGGTGCTGTGATCGCAGCAGTTTGGGGGCTCACCGGTACCCAGCCCGGTCGATACGTGGACACCAGTCCATATCCGGGGCTGGAGCGGTCCGGATGGGAGCAGTTGGGGTGAAATTGACGGCCTGCGCTGAACACGTCACAGGCGTGGCACCGTCCGCGAACGATGCGCGATCCCACCGGTTCTCCCCGGCGAGAATGAGCCCGTGGCCATCACCGTCTGCTGCCCGACCTGCTGGAAATGGTCCGAGCTCGGCGCGGTGATGGCGTGCAAGAAATGCGGCACGCCACTGCTGCTCACCGACGGACGGCGCGTCGATGAAGTTCCCGAGGTCGGTGCCGACGCAGCACCGCCGCCTGCGCCGCCCGAACCGCCGCCGTTGGACCTCGCTCCAGTCGGTTGGTCGGTCCGCGCCGCGCGCGAGTAACCCGCTCCCCAGCTACGCGCCTCCGCGGTCACCGCCGGCGCGAAACGCCGCCACCGCCGCCGACAGGCTCTCCTCGAGATAGGTGTAGAAGAGCTGGCGCTGCGCGATATCGATGGCGACGTCGACGTCTTCACCCATGCGGCGCCGGGCAATCCACGGAGGAATGCCGTCAGCGACCATATCCGTGCCGACATTGATGCGCACCAGCGCATCGTTCTGCTCTGACACGTGGACGGTGACCTTGAGCACAAGCCCGGTGTTCTCCAGCAACCGCCAGCTCCGCTCCCAGCGCAGGTTGCGTGTGTGGTCGCGTGCCAGCCGGACCACATCGTCAGCGACCACGCTTTCACCCTCGCGCGCCGCGGCCGTCAGCAGCGCCCGGATGTGCTGGTCGAGGTCGCGAGAGATCCAGTACACCAGCGACGGCGTCCGGTCGTCGATATCCGGGCGCCCATTGGGGTCGGTGGCAAGACCGCCGATCGCCTCCACCGTCGTGGCATGACGCCGGCAGTAGGTGCAACCGCCGATCGTCGTGCCGTGCTCATGGCAGAATGCCGTCTGGCACATCCGGCCACGCCGGTCGCGGTAGTCGCACCGCACGGCAGTGTCGTTCAAGCAGCCCGGCATTTCGCAGGTGACGCCTGTCGAAACGGGCTCGGCGGGAGCTTCGGGTTCCGGCTCCTTTCGCCTGCGCCGGAACAGACTGCTCATCGACGGAACTCCACTGCCAGCCATCCTACCCCGGGGTGCCCCTCTCGACCGATATCATCCAGGTTCTGGCCAGCCCCCGAGAGGGGTATTGCATGCCAGGCTCAATGAACAGGCCTACAGGGGGGATCGGTGATGGAGCATTCTCGATGGGTCGGCGTCGCAGCCGCAGGACTGATGGCAGTCACGAGCGCACCCTTGGTGTCGGCAGCACCTGCCCTGACCTCCGGTGGTCTGGCGCAGCATGTCAGGGGAACCACGAGCAACAACTGGTCGGGATACGTGAACACCGACTCGAAGACGTTCACCTTTGTCGAGGCGAACTGGACTGAGCCCTCCTACAAGTGCGACGGCAATTCCCCCGAGTCCGCCGTGATCTGGGTCGGTCTCGACGGCTTCAGCTCCAGCACCGTGGAGCAGGGCGGCACCATCGCCATCTGCAATGGCACTCGGCAGGGCACCCACTTCGCGTGGTGGGAGATGTTCCCGCACAACGCCATCCAGGAAGTCTTTCCGGTCAAGGTCGGCGACAAGATGTTCGCATCGGTGACCTACAAGGCAGGCGCTGCGAAGCCCTTCAACATCTTCGTCAAGGACACCACTAGCGGTGCGTCGCTCAGCATGAACGAAGCCTGCTCGAATACCTGCGCGCGCAACTCTGCGGAGTGGATCGTGGAGACGCCGTCGTTCGGCAGCCAGATCGCGTTTCTTCCAAAGTTCAAGCCGATCACGTTGACCGGGGGCTTCACCAGCGTCGGCGCGACGCAGACGCCTCTGGTCGACATTGCTGGATTCCCGCACCAGGCCATCACGATGGTCGGCGCCTCTGGGAACCGTGCCGTGCCATCCGCGCTGACGAGCAACGGTCAGGGCTTCACCGACAAATGGATATCGAGCGCGCCGTAGCGCGCAGGCGATCGCGGACTACCTACCGGCGCGGGCCTCGATGAGGCTCGCGCCGTGGTCCTCGGACTCTGATCAGGCGACCGCGCTTTTGAGACTGCGGTAACTTCGTAGGAGACAGCGCCGCATGTCGGTGAGGCGCGGATCGGCCATGTCGCATCCGGCCTCTACCCACGCGTCACAGATGCGCATCGCGTCGGCGCGCAACTGTCCGCTGTCGCGGACGTCCTGCACGGGTCGGTCGTACGAGTACGCGTACAACGCCGCCACGGCATCGCCAAGGTCGATGCTGTCGCCAGGATCCTCGCGTTGCAACACCCGGTGTACGCGCCACCATTCCACATCGAGCCGTGCAGCCTCGGCCGGATCAAATCCCTCGCCACTGCCGGCCGCGAGCGCATAAAACCTGGTCATCAGTCGGCGCGCACCGTCTGGATCGTTGACGGGATACGGCGCCCACAGCTGGTTGGCTCGGAGCACCAGCCATGCTCCCCAGAGCGTTTTCGGCCACGAGAGCGCGAAGCCGGTGCGCACCAGCCCTATCGACGCGGCGAGCACACGGAGCCACTCGCGACGGTAGTAGCCGACCCACGCGGCGCTCTCGAGCCGGGCAAGCGTCATCGGGTCGAACGCGCGCGCAGCGACTCGCGCATCGCGAGGCGGAGCTGTCGCCACTGACCAGCAGCGTGGGGTGCGGCTCATCGGACCGCGTCGAGCCTGCGCGCGAGCGTCCCCGCCAGGATGTCGGCCTCCTTCGCGAACGCAGCGCTGGGGACCGAGTTCGCGAAACCGATGCCCAGTTGCACGACGAAACGTCCGTCGCTCGGGCTCAGGAAATACACGTAGCTCGCGACCCGCGTCACGCCGCTTGCGAACACATCCAGTGCAGAGGTGCGCGTACCTCGCCAATCTCCCACGCTGACCGTCGACGTGGTCAATTGCACATCGCCGAATTTCCCGGTGGGGTCCTCCTGCTTCGCCGGACATGCACGCGCACCCGCAGTTGCCTGTCCGATGTCGGTCGCAGCGTCAACCGGCGTTTTCTCGATGATCACCGCCTCGGTCACCTCGAGTGCCGACGCCTGCGTGGACGGCTGCTGCACGTCCGTGGCCACGGTGCTGCGATCCGCGGTGATGATCCCGCTGGTCACGAGACACGGCGTCGCCACCAGGCTGAGGTTGATCATGTCGACCAGCGTCCCGCTCGTGGGAGGGGCGTCGGCGGTGGAACCGGTGATATCGGCGGCGGTGACCAGCGCCGCTTTGACGGCGGCGACAGACGCGAGTCCCGCGGGTGTCTGCGCGGGCGTTGGGGTCGTCGAAGCAGTCGGGCTGGAAGCCACCGTCACCGTCGCTGTTGGTGACGGGGCCGGCGAGACGGTTCCTCCGCTACACCCTGTCAGCGAGAGTCCCATCGCAAGCGTCACCACCCATCGAGCCATCGCGGACGATCATCACACGTCCATCCGGGCGATCATCCGACGGGAGCGAAGCGTGACCCGGCGACCGAGGAAGATGAGCAGGAGCACCAGCAGCACGGTCACGCCCGCGGCGGCATAGGCCACCGACTGGGTGGCTGCGCCGGGAAGCTGGATATCTGTGTAGGTCACGTTGGTCAGGTAGCCGACCGGCTGGAATAACCCGGAGGGGTTCTGGTCACTGAAACCCGCCGTGAACAGCAGTGGCGCGGTCTCCCCGGTCGAGATGGCAATCGCGAGGACGAGTCCCGAGACGATGCCGGGGAGGGCCGGCGGCAGCAGCACTTTACGAATCGTCTTGCCGCGCGACATGCCCAGCGCGATCGCACCCTCGCGCAGCGCGCGGGGGACACTGCTGAAAGCAAGCTCGGTGGTCTTGACGATGTACGGGAGAATGAGCGCGCTCAGCGCGAGCACGCCCGCGAGCAATGAGTAATGCCAGCCCAGCCCGCTCTTGTTGACGAGCACCAGGTAGCCGACGTAGCCCACGACGATCGACGGCACACCCGCAAGCACCTCGGAGAAAAAGCGAGCGACCGCGGCGAATCGTGGCGGAGCGAATTCTGCAAGGTACAGGCCGGCCAGCACGCCGATGGTGCCCGCGACGATGAGCACGCCGAGACTGAGCGTCAGCGTACCGAGGATTGCGTTCTGCAGACCCAGTTGCGTGCCCGCCGTGGACTGCGTGATGAGGCTGGGCTTCAACACCGGAAGCGCGTGCGCGAGGATGCTCACGATGATGTCGATCGCGGGCGCGACGATCAACAGCAACGCGATGCCGCACAGGGTCCAGAAGATCCCGGCGCGAACGTGACTGACGCGCGGCCTAGACACCACGACCTACCGGGAGCCCGCCACCTGAGACCTTGCGCACGACGAGCCGTCCCGCGAAGTTGGTGATGAGGCTGATGCCGAGCAGCAGCAACCCGAGTTCGGCAAGTGCGTGGACCCCCGCGCCGGTGACGTCGTTGAACGCACCATCGAGAGTCGACGCGATCCATGCTGCGATCGTGCTGGTGTTGCCGTAGGCGTTGCTCGGCAGTGAGTAGATGTCGCCGATGATCAGCAGCACCGCGATCGTCTCGCCGAGCGCGCGCGCCCAGCCGAGCAATGACGCGGCGACGATGCCCGTTCGGATGTAGGGAATCGTCACCACACGAACGGTCTCGTAGCGGGTCATCCCGAGCGCGAGCGCACCTTCCTTGGCGAGGATTGGCACACGCCGCACGAGTTCGCGTGTCGTCGACGCGACGATGGGGATGATCATCACGGTGAGAACAAGGCTGGCGGTGAGCAATCCCTGTCCCTGACCGACCGGGCCCTTGAAGAAGGGGATGACATTGCCGATCACGGTCAGCGGGGGAAACACATGGGCTGAGAGGAACGGGCCCAGGACCGCGACGCCCCAGAGGCCGAACACGACGCTTGGAATGCCCGCCAGCAGCTCGAGGAAGATGGCGAGCGAGTCGCCGATCCTGCGCGGAATGATCTCACTGAGCATCAGCACGCCGCCGACCGAGATGGGCACCGCAAGGACCAGCGCGATGAGCGACGTGGAGAGCGTCCCGATGATCAGTGGGAAGACTCCGAACACGGCGTGCGGGGGCGCATGCACCCCGTTGTGCGAGATCGTCGTGGTCGCGTAGAGATTGCCGAAGTTGAAGACCGATCCGGTGAAGAACGAAAACCCGCTGAAAAGAATCGACGGCAACGCCGAGACGAACATCACAGCGGCGATGAGCCCCAGGATGGCTGTGGGCACGACTGCGGCGATCCCGCTCACGACCCGGAGCACGCGGTCCGAGAAGGTGAGCTCGCTCCCGCTCACGCGATGATGTGCGCCGCCGGCACCGACTTTGCCGGTCGGCGCACTGATCATCGCCATGCTTGGGGGTCCGTTTCCCCGGTCAGCTCTTGATCGACGTGATGACGGACTGGATCGCAGCCAGTACGGAGGCGGGTACCGAGGCCTGCAGTCCGACGAAGTTCTGCTTCGCGAGGAGGGCGGGCATCGAGCCGCTGTTGGGATCGATCGTCCACTCGAGGAACGTTCGCAATGCGAGCGCATTGTCGGCCGAGGTCTGTTTGGTGTTGACGACGACATACTCGAAGTTGACGATCGGGTAGGACTGCGCGCCGTCCTGGTAGATCAGCGAGAGGGCGAGGTTCGCGGGGATCGTCGCGGCGCCGGCCGTGACCGCTGCCGCGATGGTCGCCGGTGTCGGAAGGACGAATGCGCCCGACTTGTCCTGCAGCATCGCCTGCCCGAGCCCGGCCGTAGTCGCCGCGGCGGAGGCGCTGACGCCGATGTATGCGACGCACCCGGCCTTGCACGCCGTGACCATGCCCGGGTTGCTCGAAGCACTGCCTTCACCGGCCACCTTGGGCCATGTGACCGACGTCCCGAAACCCGGACCATTCGACCAGGTGCTACTGGTGGCGCTCAGGAAGGAGGTGAACAGGAACGTGTCACCCGAGGTTCCCTGGCGAACCAGCGGCACGATCGTCGTCCCGGGCAATGTCGCGCTGGTGTTGAGCGCCGCGATCGCGGGATCGTTCCACTTGGTGATCGTCCCGGAGTAGATCTTGGCGAGCACGTCGCCGTTGAGATTGAGGGTCGTGACGCCGGGCAGGTTGAACCAGACGCCTTGCGCCGAGACCGCAATCGGGATGTTCGCGATTGAGGGGGTCGCCGAGAACTGGGCCGGGCTCAAGTACGCGTCGGTGCCGCCCAGCAGCGAGTTGCCCTGCGTGGCGTCAGTGATTCCCGTTCCCGAGCCGCCGCCCTTCGGTGCCAGTGTGATGTTCGGATACGCGGCGGTCAGCGGCGCGACCAGCTCTTGAAGATACGGCAGCAACAACGACGATCCGCTCTCACTCAGCGAGACCGCCGAGCTCGGGTTGCCGGTTGCTGCGGGTGCGGGCGAGCCGCCCCCCGTTGTCGGTGTCGTACTGCTGCTCCCGCAAGCGACGACCGCCAGCGTTCCGAGTAGTGCGATTCCTCCCATCAGCCCTGTGCGCATGGATACCTCTCCTGTTTTGAAGGCGTGTTTGACTAGTTGCCGGTGACCACCGGATTCACGATGGATTAGCCGATGCGCCCGCTGACGTACTCTCGGCTGCGTTCGTCCTCTGCCGCGTGAAAGAACTTGTCGCTCGGCGCGGTTTCCACGAGCTTCCCTGCCATGAGAAACACGACGTCGTCGCTGATGCGCAATGCCTGAGCGAGGTTGTGCGTGACGATGAGGATCGTCATCGACTCGCGGAGGCTGCGGAGCAGCGCCTCGATATGCTCGGTCGTACCGGGATCCAGCGCCGACGTCGGCTCGTCCAGCAGGAGCACGTCCGGAGAAAGCGCGAGCGCCCGCGCGAGGCAGAGCAACTGCTGCTGTCCCCCCGACAATGTGAAGGGCGAGGAGCCGAGCCGGTCCTTCACAGCCTCCCAGAGACCCACTTCGGAAAGGCGTTCTTCCACGAGCTGTTTGTCACCGCCGCGCGCCACCAACCCGTGGGCGCGAGGCGCAATGGAGATGTTGTCCGCGATGCTCTGCGGGAACGGGTTCGCGCGCTGGAAGAGCATGCCGACCCGCCGACGGAGCTCGCGCACGTTGACGTCGTCGCCGTAGATCTCCACGCCCTGCACGGCGATCGACCCATCGACGGACATCCCGGCCGTGTGGTCGTGCATGCGGTTCACCGAGCGCAGCAGGGTGGTCTTCCCACATCCGGTGGGTCCGACGATGGCGGTGATCCGCTTGCCGGCGAAACCGACGGTGATCTGGTCGAGGATGCGGCGTTGACCGAGCTTCACGGTCAATTCCTTGACCGCGACCGCCGTTCCCGCCGACGCGCCGCTCTGTTGAACGGTCTCCGCCGTCGGAAGGCTCAAAAACCCCGCTCCAGCCACCACACTTCGCAGCCTAGCGAGAGGAAGTTTGTGCGGGTGTTAGGTGATGGTTAAGAAACGGGGGAACCTTGCAGCCCCGAGATGAGGAGCCTTGCGGCTGCTGCGGGATCCGGGGCATCGCAGATCGCACGGACCACCACCACGCGAGTTGCGCCGGCCCCGATGACCGCTGACAGGGTGTCCGGATCGACCCCGCCGATGGCAAACCACGGGCGAACCTCCCGGCCGCTGCGCTCACGCGCCGCCGCGTGGACGACCACGTCGAGCCCGGTTGCCGGACGACCTGGCTTGGTCGGCGTTGCGTACACCGGACCCGCGCAGAGGTAATCCGCCGCCTCGTGAGCGGCGTCGTACTCACGTGGCGCATGGGTCGACAGCCCGACAAGGACGTCAGGTCCGACCACGCGGCGTGCCCAGCTGACGGGCAGGTCGTTCTGCCCGACGTGGACGCCGTCGGCTCCCGTTGCCATCGCGAGGTCGGGCCGATCGTTGATGACAAAGAGCGCTCCGTGCCGGTCGGCTGCGGCGCGAAACTCGGTGCTCCAGCGCAGCAGGTCTCCGGCCTCGGCGTCTTTCTCGCGCAACTGCACGATGTCCACTCCGGCGTCGAGGATGGAATCGAGGAACGAGGTCAGGTCACCCTGTGCCTGCCGGGCGCCGGTGACCACGTAGAGGCGGGCGCGCGCAAGGCGTTCCCGCCGCTCGTCACCCTGCTTCGGCATCACCGCGCACCGGACGCACCGACGGTCGCGTGTGCAGTTCGGCGATGCCCTCCCAGGAGGTCGACGCCTCCGCATACAGGCGCTGCGGGATGCGTCCGGCGCGGTACGCGAGCCGTCCGGCCTCCACGGCGGCACCGATCGCCCGCGCCATGAGCACCGGTTCGGCAGCACGCGTGATCGCCGAGGCGACCAGCACGGCGTCGCACCCGAGTTCCATGGCCATCGCGGCGTCGGAGGCAGTCCCGATGCCTGCGTCGAGGACGACGGGAACGCCCGCGCGCTCGCGGATGATCCGGATGTTGTAGGGGTTGCGAATGCCCGAGCCACTCCCGATCGGCGCTCCGAGCGGCATGACCGCTGCGCAGCCAAGATCCTCAAGTCGGCGCGAGAGCACCGGGTCGTCGTTCGCGTAGGGCAGCACGACGAACCCGTCGTCGATGAGCTGCTCCGCGGCGACCAAAAGCTCAGCACCGTCGGGGAGCAACGTGTCCTCGTCGGCGATGACCTCGAGCTTGATCCAGTTGGTCTCGAACGCCTCACGAGCGAGCTTCGCGGTGGTGACCGCGTCGCGCGCGGTGTAGCAACCCGCGGTGTTGGGCAGGATCCGCCTTCCCGAGCGCGCGACCACGTCGAGAAAGGAGCTGGCCCCCGCGGGATCGAGCCTGCGAAGTGCGACGGTGACCATGGCCGTGCCCGACGCGTCGAGCGCTCGCTCGAGGATGTCGAGGCTGGGGGCTCCGCCGGTTCCCATGATGAGTCGAGACGTGAAGCGCTCTCCGGCGATGACCAGGACGTCGTCCACCTCAGCCCCCCTGGACGGCGTGCAGGATCTCGAGCCGGTCGCCCGCCTCGATGGTCGTGTTCGCCCAGCTCGCCCGGAGCACCACGTCGCCGTTGCGTGCCACCGCGATCCCTCGTTGCTCCGGTGGCAGGTCCATCTCGCGGAGCAGGTCGACGAGCCCCAGGCCTTCGGCCACCTCGCGGCTCTCGCCGTTGACCACGATGATCACGCGACCACCCCGGCGGTGCGGAAGCGAGCGGGCGACCACGCGCGGGTCGTTGCGGGCCACGCGCCACCGGCAAGCACCCCGGCGACGGCGTCGGCGGTCGCCGGGGCGAGCAGGAACCCGTTACGGAAGTGCCCGGTCGCGACGATCAGGCCGGGTGTCGTTGTTTCGCCCACGATCGGCATATTGTCCGGCGAGCCGGGGCGCAATCCTGCGGATGCCTCGACCAGTTCGAGTTCGGTCACGTCCGGCACGAGCGCCCGGGCGTCGTCGAGCATCTGCAGCACGGCACCGGCGGTGACCGTGGTGTCGAACCCGTGCTCCTCCATGGTCCCGCCGATCACCACACGCCCGTCGCCACGAGGAACCAGATAGACGTGCTCGTTGCGAATGGTTCGCGTGAGCATCGCCGGGTCGCCACGGAGGCGAAGGATCTGCCCCTTGATCGGACGGGTGGGTGGTATGTCCTCCACCGGAATGCCCACGATCGTCCGCGACCAGCAGCCGGCTGCGAGCACCACCTGCGACGACGCGAGGTTCTCGCCGCCCTCGAGCCGCACGCCCGCAGCGCGCCCGGCCGCAAGGGTCAGCTGCCCGCGGCTACGGCGGATCTCGACGCCGAGGCGATTACACGCCTGCAGCAGTGCTGCGACCATCGCCCGCGGATCGACCTGGTGGTCACTTTCCACCAGCATCCCGCCGCGGATCGATGGCGAGAGGCTCGGCTCGAGCAGGCGTGTCTCCCGCGAGGTGAGCCGCTGTACCGGCAAGCCGAGTTCCTCGCGGTGGCGATAGAGCCGCTCGAGCGAACTCTGCTCGTCGGCATCGGCAGCCACATGCAAGGTGCCGTTCTGCAGGTATCCCGCTGAGCGACCCGCGTCCAACTCGAGCTCGGCGATGAACGAGGGATATCTCGCCGCCGAGTCGCAGTTGAGCGCGATCACCGCTTCCTCGCCGAACGCGACCTCCCCCACCGGAGCGATCATGCCCGCGGCGAAACGGGAGGACCCCGAGCCTGGCTCCGGGTCGACCACCGCCACGCTGAGGCCGGCGCGAGCAGCCCGCCAGGCCACGGCGAGACCGATCACGCCGCCGCCGATGACCGCTACATCCACTCGTCTCCTCTATTGGTGGTCCGAGTTTACGGGGCGGGGTCGGTTGCGCCGATCCGGTCGAGCCGGTAGCCGACGCCGAACACCGTGGTGATCCGGAAGGGCATCTGGGCGAAGGGCTCGAACTTCTCGCGAAGCCAGCGCACATGCACGTCCACGGTCTTCGGGTCACCGTAGAAACGGTTGCCCCAGACCGCAGCGATGATCGACTGCCGAGACAGCACCCGGCCGCTGTTGCGCAGAAGCAGTGAGAGCAGGTCGAACTCCTTCGGAGCCAGTCGCAGCTCGGTCCCCTCGAGATGGACGGTCCGAGCCGCACGGTCGATCTTGAAGCCGTCGAACTCCTCGACTTCCACCGCCCCGGTGGGACGGGTGCTCATCTCGGACCGTCGCAGGAGCGCGGTGATGCGCGCGAGCAACTCGTTGAACGAGAAGGGCTTGGTGACGTAGTCGTCCGCACCGAGCTGCAGCCCGACCACCTTGTCGACCTCGGTCCCCTTGGCCGTGAGCATGAGGATGGGCGTGGCCGACTCCTGCCGCAACACGCGGCAGACCTCGAGACCGCTGAGCCCGGGCAGCATCACGTCGAGGAGGATGAGGTCCGGACGCTCGGCTCTCGCCAGGTTCAGCGCGTCGGGCCCGGTGCCCGCCTCGATGACCTGGTAGCCCTCGCGGACAAGGTTGTAGCGAAGCGTCTCGCGAATTGCTTCCTCGTCCTCGACAACGAGAATCCGCTTCGCGGCGGTGGGCGCCATCGACCGAGCTTAGTCGCTGTCGCGCTGGAATCGCCCGTCGCGGGGCCGGAAACCCGTGCCTATACTCGCCTCGATGAAGGTGGTGAGCGAAAACCAGCTGTTGTCGGGGACCGGGAGCATTGCGGTCCTGCGAGCGGTCGGTCTCTTGCTCGACCCCGGCATCGTCGGTCTCGACGCGAATGGACGTGTCCTGCTGGCCAACGAGCCCGCGCGCCGCCTGCTCGGTCTGGACCTCACCGAAGGCTCGGACTTTGTCGCGGGCGAGGTCGACTACCGGCTCATCCGTCTGATCGATGCCGCGCGACAGAGTGGCGGCGTGGAGGAACGCGCGATCACGCTGCACGATCGCGACTTCAACGCGCGTGCCATCGCACTGAACGGCGAAATTGCGACGCTGTTGCTGGTGCGTGATGAGACACGCGTCCATCACCTCGAGCGAGTTCGGCGCGACTTTGTCAGTAACGTGTCGCACGAATTGCGCACGCCGATCACCGCTGTGCAGCTCATCGCCGAGACCCTCGCCAACGGCGGGCTGGAAGACCCGGACGCCGCCGCCGACTTCGTCCGGCGCATCGGCCAGGAGGCGTCGCACATGGCGCAGATGGTCGAGGAGTTGCTCGAGCTGAGCACGATCGAGTCCGGCCTCCGCCCGATGGCGAGTGAGCGCGTGCCGATCGCGAAGCTGATGGGCAGCCTGGACCGCCTGCGTCCACTCGCGGAGAGCAAGGGCGTCGCCCTCGAGGTCTACGTCGCACCGCGGACGCCGGACCTCATCGGCGACACGTCGCACCTCGGGCAGGTGCTCCGCAACCTCACCCACAACGCCATCAAGTTCACGCCGAAGGGCGGCCGGATCGACATCAGCGCAGCGCCTGGCGAGCCGGGTCAGGTGGTGCTCCGCTGTCGTGACACCGGAGTGGGCATCACACCCGCCGATCTCCCGCGAATCTATGAGCGATTCTGGAAGGCCGACAGCTCGCGTCAGCGTGACGGCGAAGGCTCCGGGCTCGGACTGGCCATCGTGCGGCACGTCGTCGAGGCCCACGGGGGGACGGTGACGGTGACGTCGGAGCCGCGCCGCGGGACCGAGTTCCAGGTGGTCCTACCAGCCGCGCCCCGGCAATGATCGAGCGTCGTTTGACCGGGTTGCTGTCCAAGAATGCGGTTCGTTACCATCTGACAACTAATACGACGTAGCTTCCTGTGCAGGGGGAGGCCCATGGCGGAACGCGTTCTCGACATCGATGCGTCGCCTCCCACCGAGGGGCATCCTGCCCTTTTGGAACGGCACATCGAGCTTCTCGACTCGGGGCTCCGGAACACCGCACCACGCACCGGCGGCTTGCTCCGGCAGATGTCCGCGTACCACCTCGGGTGGACGGATGCGAACGGGCATCCTGCGAACGAGCCCGCCGGCAAGCGGATTCGCCCTGCCCTGGCGCTCTGGGCGTGCGAGGCGCTCGGCGGTGAACCGGCGTGGGCACTCCCGGCCGCGGTCGCGGTCGAGTTGATCCACAACTTCACACTCATCCACGACGACATTCAGGACGGCGATGAGCTGCGTCGCCATCGCCCCGCCGTCTGGTCGGTGTGGGGGGCGGAGCAGGGGATCAACGCCGGTGACGGCATGTTCGCGAACGCGCTCGCCGGGCTGCTGGCGCCGGGGCCCCGACCTGGACGCAGGATGCGCGCCGCCCATCTGCTGAGCGCTGCTGTGGTCAAGGTGGTCGAGGGTCAGTGCCTCGATCTCTCGCTGGAGGGACGCGCGAGCACCTCGCAGGCAACCTACCTCCGCCTGGTGACCATGAAGACCGGGGCGCTCCTCGGTGCCGCCATGGCGTCCGGGGCGGTGATGGCCGGGGCGCCTCGCGCGGTGGCGCGTCGCTTCGACGCTGCGGGCAGGCTGCTCGGGCTCGCCTTCCAGGTGCGCGACGATTGGCTGGGGACCTGGGGCGACCCGCAGATCACGGGGAAGGCCCGCAGCGGCGACTTGCGCCAGCGCAAGCTCACCTATCCGATCGTCGCCGCGTACGACGTTGCGACCCCGAACCGGCGCCGCGAGCTGCGCACGCTGTTTCGTGAGCGCGAACCCGGTGGTGAATTCCGGCTCCGCGCGCTCCTCGAGGAGTTGGGTGGACCAACACTCACCGCCGGTGTGCCGATGGTGCTGGCGCGCGACGCGGTGGCCGCCCTGACCGGCCTCGCCGACGAGGCGATCACTGATTTCGCGGATCTGGCGATCCATGTTGCTGAACGCAACCGCTAGCTCGAGCATCGACCCGCCCACCGAATCGCGAACGGCCTCGCGGAAGGACGAGCATCTGCGCATCAACATCGACGAGGACGTTGCTGCGAAAGGCATCGAGACCGGGTTCGATGACTGGCGTTTCGTGCATCGCGCGCTCCCCGAGATCGACCTCGACACGATCGACCTGACGTCGACATTTCTCGGGCACGCGGTCGGCGCGCCACTGCTGCTGTCGTGCATGACCGGTGGGACCGAACAGGCACGCCTCATCAATCGCCGGCTCGCGCGCGTCGCCCAGATCCACCGGCTCCCGATGGGCCTGGGTTCCTGCCGCGTACTCCTCGAGCAACCCGACGTGCTGCACACCTTCGACGTGCGCGACATCGCGCCCGACGTGCCCCTGCTCGCGAACCTCGGCGCGGTGCAACTCAACCAGGGCGTCGGCGTCGCCGACTGTCGCGAGTTGATGCGCGCACTGCGCGCGGATGCGCTCGTCCTGCATCTCAACCCATTGCAGGAAGCGCTGCAGTCAGCGGGGAACACAGCGTTCTCGGGTTTGCTCGAGCGCATCCGTGCCGTCTGCGCGGGGCTCGATGCGCCGGTGATCGTCAAGGAGGTCGGGTGGGGCATCGCCGCCGACCTCGTGATCCAGCTGTTCGACGCGGGTGTCGCGGCCGTGGACGTTGCGGGCGCAGGCGGCACCTCGTGGAGCGAAGTCGAGCGGCACCGCATGAGCAATCCGATTCGCGCGCGCGTGGCCGCGTCGTTCGCGGGCTGGGGCATTCCCACCACCGCCGCGCTGATCGGCGCGAGACTCGCCGCGCCGGACGGATATCTCATTGCCAGCGGCGGGGTTCGCAACGGTATCGACGTCGCCAAAGCGGTTGCGCTCGGCGCTGATTCGGTGGGCATTGCCGGGCCGTTCGTGCGTGCGGCGGCCGCCGGTGACGAGGTGCTCGAGGACACTGTCGCAGTGATCATCGAGGAGTTGCGCCTCGCGATGTTCTGTGTTGGCGCTGCATCGGTCGCAGCGCTCAGCGACGCTCGCATCGCGCCGTGCGACGACCGGACGGCGCCATGACCAACGCCACCATGTCGCTCGACGCGGCTGACGCGTATTGCCGCCAGCTGGTGCGTCATTACGAGAACTTCACGGTTGCCTCACGACTGTCGCCGCGGTCGCTTTCGCGCGACCTCACCCGGGTGTATGCGTTCTGTCGCTACACCGACGATCTCGGTGACGAGAGCGGCGATCGCGCGGTCGCGACCCGGCGATTGCGGCGCTGGCGCGACGAGACGCGCGAGAGCTTCGAGTACGGGGAGCGAACGCATCCCGTCCTGCTCGCGCTCGCCGACACGGTCCGCAGCCATGCGATGGACACACAGCCGTTCATCGACCTCATCGACGCCAATCTGCAGGATCAGCGCATCGATGCCTACGAGGACTGGCCTGCGCTGCGCGGGTATTGCACGCGTTCAGCCGCCCCCGTCGGACGGATGGTGCTCCGGCTCTTCGGTATCGACGATCCGGCGGCGGTCGCGCTCAGTGACGACGTGTGCATCGGCTTGCAACTCGCCAACTTCGCGCAGGACGTCATGGCGGACGCCCGGCTCGGACGGACGTACCTCATGCACCGCGATATTCGCGACCACGGTATCGACGGCGCAACGCGCCTCATGTGCAACCGGGCGCACAATCTGCTCCGGTCCGGACGTGAGCTGGAGGCCATGGCGCCGGCGCGTCTCCGCATCCAGCTCGCGCTCTACCGTCTGGGCGGCGAGGCAATCCTCGACGCAGTGGCCGCGTGCGACTACAAGACCTCGACGCAGCGTCCGGTTGTGGATCGTGCCGCGCGGGTGAGGATCATGGCCGCGGCGCTCGGTGCCGGACGTCGCCCATCGGAGTCGCGGCCGCGCATGCCCCGGGTCACCACCAAGACCGGAGACGAGCGTGCTTGAGACGCCATCCGTTCCGGACGTGCGCGCGCTCGAACGCTATTGCGAGGATATGGCACGCCGCGAGGCGGCCAACTTCTACTGGGGGTTCATCGCGTTGCCCCGGCAGCAGCGAACGTCGATCTACGCGCTCTACGACTTCGCGCGTCAGGTCGATGACGATGCCGACCTCGACGGGCGCTCATCACGCGAGACGCGTCTCGACCTTCATCGCCGCCGCCTCCGCGACGTACGCCCGGGTGACAGCACCGACCCGGTCATGGGTTTGCTCCAGATCGCCATACGGAGGCACGAGATTCCGCTCGCCGAGCTCGAGATGCTCATCGACGGGGTGGCGATGGATCTCACCACGACGCGCTACCAGACCTGGGATGAGCTGCACGCGTACGCGAACCTTGTCGCCTCGGTGGTTGGACGCATGTGCGTGCGCATCTTTGGCTTTCGCGACGTCAGCGCCCTCGAGCGAGCCGATGAGCTCGGCGTTGCGCTGCAGCTCATCAATATCCTGCGCGACGTCCAGGAGGACGCCGCGCGCGGCCGCATCTACCTCCCCGTCGATGAGCTGGCCGAGTTCGGCATCACCGAGCGCGACATCCTCGAAGGTCGCGTCGCCGCGGGCTGGAAACCGTTCATGGCGATGCAGATCGCGCGGGCTCGGGAGTTGCACGCATCCGGCATCCGGGTGACCGAGTCGATCCCCAAGCAACCTGCGGTCTGCGTGCGCACCATGGCGGGGATCTATCTGGGCATCCTCGATCGCATCGAGGCGACGCCCGAGCTGCCGTTGCGCGGGCGTGCGCGGCTGTCGAAAGCCGCGAAGCTCGGTGTGATGGCGCGCTCGTGGCTGGCAGCGGTATGAGGCGCCAGCCGCGCGTCGCCGTCGTGGGTGCGGGCCTCGCCGGCCTCACCGCCGGGCTCGCGCTCGCGAAGCGCGGCTGGCGTGTCGACCTGTACGAGCGGTCCCGACTGCTCGGGGGAAAGGCGACGTCCTTCGCGGTGGATGGTCAGGAGGTGGACTGCGGCCAGCACGTCGTCCTCGCCTGCTGCAGCGCAACCCTCGCGCTCATCGATGAGCTGGGACTCACCGACTCGCTGCATATCCAGCCTCGCTTCGAAGTCACGGTGCTTTCTCGCACACATCGACCGACGCACCTTCGCGCCTCTGCACTGCCTTCGCCGTTGCACCTCATGACCGGGTTCGCGCGCTATCCCCACCTGAGCGCGCTCGATCGCATCCAAGTGGGGCGTGCGCTGGTTGCGGCGCGCACCGACACCAAGCCACAGGGAAACATGGCCGCATGGCTCCGTCGCCACCATCAAAGCGCTCGCGCGCTGCGTGCCTTCTGGGACCCGTTCCTCGTGCCGGCGCTCAACGCGCCGCTCGATCGCGTTTCGGCGGAGATGGGGCTGTTCGTCATCCGCACCGCCTTCCTCGGCGATCGCGACGCGGCGCGCATCGCCTACCTCACCGTGCCGCTCGCGCGCCTTGCCGAGGCCGCCGCTGAGCGGCTCGACGGCGTGCATCTGCGCCAGGCGGTTGTCGGTCTGCACCGTGAAGACGGCCGCGTGACCGGCGTGAAGTTGAGCGGCGGCACCGGCGCGGCCTGCGACGCCTGCGTCATCGCGGTACCGCCGGAGCGGCTCGGCGCCATTCTCGGCGACGACTCCGGCTACGGTGTGAGCGGCCTCGACAGCTTCGAAGCGATGCCGATCGTCGATGTCCACCTCTGGTATGACCGGCCGGTTCTCGGATGCGATTTCGCAGCTCTTCTCGACTCGCCCGTGCAGTGGGTGTTCGAGAAGTCGCCCGGCTACGTGTGCTGCAGCCTCAGTGCCGCCGACCGGCTGGTGCAGCGGCCCGAGAGCGAGCTGGTCGAGCTCGGACGCCGCGAGCTGGCGGCCGTCCTCCCTGAGGCGGCGCGTGCACGTCTGCTCCGTGGTGCCGCAACGCGCGACCCCGATGCGACATTCATTCCTGCGCCGGGCATTCGCCGTCCCGGCACGGCCACCGCGCTTTCGAATCTCGTGATCGCCGGCGCCTGGACCGACACCGGCTGGCCCGCCACCATCGAGTCGGCGGTGCGCAGCGGGCGCGCCGCGGCCAACACCCTGTTCCGCAACGCCGCCGGCTGGCGCGAGGACGCGGAAAGCGCTACAGCAGCACCGGAGGCCGCCCATGCCGTCTGAGGCGCTGCAGTCGGCAGTCGACTGGCTGATCGATCACCAGGACGAAGCCGGGTGGTGGAGCGGCGAGCTCGAGACCAACGTCACCATGACCGCCGAGCACGTGCTCCTGTTGCGCTTTCTCGGCGTTTCGCACGACGACATTCGCGAGGGCGCGATCCGCCACATCCTCGGCGCGCAGCGCGAGGACGGCACCTGGGCGCTGTATCACGACGGCCCCGGCGACCTGTCGACCACCATCGAGGCGTACGTCGCGTTGCGGGTGCTCGGTATCGACGCCACGCACCCCGAAATGCGCCGCGCGTTGCGCAGCATTCTCGAGCAGGGCGGGCTCGCCGAGGCGCGCGTGTTCACGAAGATCTGGCTCGCGCTCTTTGGCGTCCACCCCTGGGATGGCGTGCCTTCGATGCCACCCGAGTTGGTGCGTCTGCCGTCCTGGGCGCCGCTCAACCTTTACGACTTCGCATGCTGGGCGCGCGGCACGATCGCGCCGCTGCTCATCGTCATCACGCACCGGCCGGTCCGCGATCTCGGCGTCTCGGTGGCCGAGGTCATCGTTCCCGGGAGCGAACGACGCATGCATCGCGTCGCCGGTTCCGGGCCGTTCCTCTGGCTCGACCACGCCTTGAAGCTCTACGAGCGGCTGCCGGTGCAACCTGGCCGCGCGTCGTCGCGCGGCAAGCTCGTCGAGTGGATCACGGAACGGCAGGAGGCTGACGGCGGTTGGGGCGGCATCCAGCCTCCGTGGGTGTATTCACTGATCGCGCTCAACCTCGAGGGCATGCCGGTCGACCATCCGGTGATGCGCCGTGGCCTCGACGGCTTCAAGCGATTCTCGATCGCCGATGAGCATGGA
The DNA here is from genome assembly GCA_041691155.1 of Candidatus Dormiibacterota bacterium. GTDB lineage: Bacteria > Chloroflexota > Dormibacteria > Aeolococcales > Aeolococcaceae > Palsa-851. The sequence goes on from JBEPVD010000003.1 coordinate 41,444, forward strand.
TGGCGGCTGCAAGCGTGTATGTCGCCGGTCTGGGACACGGCCTGGGCATTGCTCGCGTTGCGCAAGGCAGGCATCTCGCGCGAACACGTCGCGGTACGCGGCGCAGTCGACTGGTTGCTGGCCGAGCAGATCCAGCGCAGTGGCGACTGGCAAGTCAAGGTGCCGTTCGATGGCTGCGGCGGCTGGGCGTTCGAATTCGATAACGACATCTATCCCGATGTGGACGACACCGCAGTGGTCGTGCTCGCATTGCTGGAATCCGGCGACCCGGTGAAAGTTGCGAAGCCGGTTGCGGACGCGGTTGCCTGGTGCCGTGCCATGCGCTCGCGCAATGGAGCCTGGGCTGCTTTCGACAAGGACAACACGCGCTCGCTGGTGTACCGGCTCCCGTTCGCCGATTTCGGGGCCATGCTCGATCCTCCGTCTGAGGACGTCACTGCGCACGTCGTCGAGATGCTCGCTGCGGTCGGGTGTGGCACCGAAGACATCGACATACCGCCGGCGCTGACGTATCTCCGCAACACGCAGCGCTCGTGGGGATCCTGGTACGGCCGCTGGGGCGTGAACCACATTTACGGCACGTGGTGCGTGGTGAGCGCGCTGGTCGCGTTGCACACCGGCGACGACATGGTGCGCAGCGCCGCGGCGTGGATGCGGCACGTGCAGAATCCCGACGGCGGCTGGGGCGAAACCTGCCACTCCTACGTCGACGAGTCGTTTGCGGGTGTTGGCACGAGCACCCCGTCGCAGACGGCGTGGGCGATGCTCACGCTGCAACTTGCGGGACTTGGTGACGACTCTGCCTGCACCCGGGGTCGTGCGTTCCTGCTGGACCGTCAATGCGACGGAACCTGGGACGAGCCCGAGCACACCGGGACGGGCTTTCCCGGCGACTTCTACATCAATTACCACCTTTACCGTCACGTCTTCCCGACGCTTGCGCTCGCCGGTGGCGAGCCGATCGCGGCGCGAACGCCAACGACCGAGCGCGTGCTCGTCGCCCACACATAGCTCGAAGCGAGAGAAGGAGAACTCATCATGGCGGTGCCACTGCGACAGGCGATGCGCGTGGGAACCTACGTTGCGAAACAGCGGATCCGTCGCAACGAGAAATTCGCTCTCGTGCTGCAGCTCGAACCGCTGTATCAGTGCAACCTCGCCTGCGCCGGGTGCGGCAAGATCCAGCACGAAGACCCGATCCTGCAGCGACGGCTCACCGTGCAGCAATGCATCGACGCCGTCGAGGAGTGCGAGGCGCCGATGGTGTCGATCGCCGGTGGCGAGCCCCTGGTGCACAAGGAGATTGACCAGATCGTCGCAGCGCTGGTTGCACGCAAGCGCTACGTCTATCTCTGCACCAACGCGCTGCTGCTCGAGAAGAAGCTGCACCTGTTCACGCCGTCGCCGTACTTCTGCTTCTCCATCCACATCGACGGCCTGCGCGAGCGTCATGACGAGTCCGTCTGCCGCACCGGTGTCTTCGACAAGGCAATCGCGGCCATCGCCGCCGCGAAAGCGCGTGGGTTCCGCGTCACCACCAACACCACGTTCTTCGACCAGGACGACGCCAAGTCGATTCGCGGCGTGCTCGACTTCCTCAACGACGAAGTCCAGGTGGACAGCATGCAGATCTCGCCCGGATACGCCTACGAGAAGGCGCCGGACCAGGACCACTGGCTCAACGTCGAGCGGACCCATGCCATCTTCCGCGAGGCGTTCGCGGGCGGTCGGCGCAAGAAGTGGCGGCTCAACCACTCCCCGCTGTTCCTGGATTTCCTCGAGGGCAAGGTCGACTTCAGCTGCACCGCCTGGGGCATTCCGAGCTACTCGGTCCTGGGCTGGCAGCGTCCGTGCTACCTCATGTCCGACGGCTACGCGACGTCCTACCGTGAGTTGCTCGACACCACCGCCTGGGAGAAGTACGGTCGCGGCCGCGACGAGCGGTGCGGGAACTGCATGGCGCACTGCGGGTACGAGCCGACGGCGGTGGTCGCCACCTCGGCCTCATTGCGCGAGTCGCTGCGTGCGGCGAGCGACAGTTTCCGGCTACGCGGAAGCAAGCCGCACCTCAACTGACGTGCTCCCGGCGCAAGCGGCGCCCGACGGCGGTGACGTCTTCCTGACGGGTGCTACCGGCTTTGTCGGGTCGCACGTGCTCGCCGCGCTGCTGGATCGTGGCTATCGGGTGCGCGCGCTCGTACGCGACCCCGCGGACTGCCCCGCGGGCGCTATCGCCGTGACGGGCGATCTTCGTGGCTCCGCAGCGCTCATCCCCGCGATGCGGGGCTGCCGCTCTGTCATCCACACCGCCGCGCTCTACTCGTTCTCGCCGCGCGACAGCGAGACCATCGCGGCGGTGAACATCCGCGGTACTGCCGGGCTACTCGAGGCAGCCCGAATCGCCGGCATCGAGCGCTGTGTGGCGACCTCGAGCTCGGCCGCGCTCGCGCGGTCGGCTGGATCGCGCCCCGCCACCGAGCGAGACTGGGCGACGGTGGATCACAGCGGCAGCACGTATCACGCGTCCAAGCTGCTCAGTGAACGCGCTGCGCTGAGCGCGCGCATCCCGGCGATCACGGTGCTCCCCACGGCTCCGGTCGGTCCTGGCGATCACCGGCCCACACCGACCGGGAAGATCATCGTTGACCTGCTGCGCGGACGCATCCCGGCGACGCTTGGCGGTGGCCTGAACGTCGTGGCGGTCGAGGATGTGGCACTCGCTCACGTACTCGCACTCGAGCACGGAGCGTCGCACGAGCGCTACATCGCCGGCGGCGTGAACCTGTCCCTCGCCGAGTTCTGGCGTCTGATTGAGCGCGCCGCCGGCCGGCCGGCACGCGCGTTTCCGATGCCCTACGCGATTGCCGCCGCCGCGGCGCGCTTTGATGCGCTGCGAACGCGCATCACCGGCGCAGCGCCGGTGATCCCGCTTGAGGGAGTCCGCATGGGGCGGCTCGAGATGTACTCGTCAAGCGTGAAAGCCGTCGACGACCTCGGGTATCGCGCGTCGAGCGTCGGGGATGCGATCGAGCGCGCCGTTCGCTGGTATCGCGAGCACGGCTATGCCGCCTGATCGCCGCGTCCTCGCCGTCTGCGCGATGGGTGTGGAGGCGTGGGGGGTCCGCCGCCGCGCCCGCGACGTCCGAGTGATCCAGGTGGGGATCGGCGGGAGCGCTCAGCCCGGTGACGCGCCGATCGTCATCAGCGCGGGCCTGTGCGGCGGGCTGCTGCAGGACCATGAACCAGGCACCGTGGTCATCGCCACGAGGGTGGTGGATGAGGCGGGTGCGACCCATGTCTGCGACCCTGCGGTCGCGGCCGCTCTTGAGCGCGCCGCCGTCTACCTGCGGCTTCGGGTAGCGAAAGGGTCGATCATCACGACCACGCATGTCGTGACCGGTCCTGCACGCGCGGTATGGGCCGACCGCGGACACATCGCCGTCGACATGGAGTCGGCCTCGCTGGCTGCGACAGCACCGCGCTTCGGCGCGCTTCGCGTCATCCTCGACACGCCGCGGCACGAACTGTCGTCCGCGTGGGAAAACCCTGCGCACGCCGTCCGCGATCCGTCGAACTGGAGCGAAGCGGTGTGGCTCGGTGTCAACGCACCGCGCTACGCGCTTCGTGTCGGCGCGGTGTTAGAGGCGGCCTTCCTCGGCGATATCGACCCCGAGGTATAGCTGCACGGCGCCGCGAAGCATCTGGGTGACGCCCGGGACATCAAAGTCCTGCGCCATCTCGTGCAGTGCGGCGCGTTGCGCATGCAGTGCCGCTTCCACGACACGACACCCTGCCTCGGTGAGACCGACACGAACCATGCGGCGATCGGGGGCAGCGCGAAGCGTCCGCACCAGTCCGCGCGCCTTCAACTCGTGGACCATGAGCGAGACGCGGGCTTCCGGGGCCTGGATGAGCTCCGCGAGGTCCCCCTGCACGCATCCCTCGGTGCCGGCGGCCCCGGCCTCGAGCAGGAGGTGGTACTGCAGGGGGCTCAAATCGTGCTGCCCGAGGGATCGATTGATCTGAATCATCGCCTGACGAAAGCCACGCCGGAAGACGGCGGCGAGCCGCAGGTCATGGATCGTGGCGTCCTGAAAAAAGCCGCTGCCGAGAGTCGTGGGCTCCGCCTTTGCCGCTATCGTCACGCCTTCGACTTTACTCGCTGCGACAGGGTCGGCCGGAGGCACCCAAAGCGGCGCTCAGAAAATGTTTGTTCACGCGCGGTAAAAAACGGTGAAGCTCCGACAATCCCGGGCGATTCGGTTGAAGCGTTGCCGTCAGGATGCGCAACCCAGGGGCCACAACTGAGGGGGTTACCAGCCAGGGGGATGGTGTCTGCAGGGGGGCGGTTCCACCGGATGGGAGCGCAGCCCGCGCGAAGCGGGCTACGTCTCTCCCGCCGCTTTGTCAGATGGCGTGCCCCAGCGCGCGCAACGCTCGGACATATTTCGGCGTGCTGTCCGGCTCGCCAACGCCGGCCGCGCGAAGCCGTGTCATGACCGCTTCGATGAGCGCGTCGTCAGCATCGAACAGCTCCACCTCGACCTCACCGAAGGTTTCGATGGTTCGGCCGTCCGAGAGCACCGCAACGCGATCGTCGGCGACTTCGGCGCGACGCGTCTCCCCTCGCATCAGATCAACGGTGTGCCGATCGGTGACGAGGTGCGCGACCGGGTGCAGCACGACATCGCCGACATCCGGGCGGAGCATGTCCAGTGCGACCTCGGGTGGCCGCTCCGGCAAGCCCTCGAAATCGGTTTCCTCGCGTGAGACCGCGTGGCCGACCATGCGCGCACCGGCTTTCAGCGTCCACCGCCCCGCTTCGCCTGGCGCGCTGCGATGGCGCAATCCCAGCTTGGCGTGCAGCAGCGAGAGTTCGTCGGTGTCCCAGTAGGTGGCCGACAGCTGGACGACGCCGCGGTCCACGGCGCTGGTGCCCTCGACGACCTGATCGAGGTTGGGAAGGACGAAGTCCATCCCCACCGGAATCTTGATCTCGCGTTCTTCGGGCATGGCGACGACTCTAGTAGGCCCGTTGGCCAGGGTGGGGACCCATTCCGGCGCTCCTTTGGTGACACTTGCTTGTGTATACTACATAAATGTGTGATGTCGCCGGCGGGACCACTGCGGAGTCGGGAGACGAGATGGTGGCGCTCGCGTCGGCGGCGCGCCAGCTTCGGGTGCGGCCTCGCCCGGCCGAGCCCGACGTGATGCGAGCCGAGTTGCGCCGGTTGCGCCAGGTCATCGATCTCGTGGAACTCAGGTTCGCCATGGTCGCGGCCGACTTCGCCGAGACCGAGCCTGGTGACTGGGGCGGGTACGTCAGTCCCATCCAGGCGATGAGGCAGGACTGCGGCATGACCGGTTCCGCCGCGGCGACTGCGATCTGTGTCGGCAGCGAGGCGCCGTCGATCCCCACAAGTGTCGCGGCCCTGGAGGACGGACGTCTCGGGTTCGCCCACCTTGCCGTGCTCGCGAGCACGACGCGCACCCTGCGGGAATCTTCGATCTCCGGTGAGGTCGACGAACAACCGCTCCTCGACCAGGCACTTGCTCACGGCCTCCAGCGATTCCGCCACGACTGTGCGCATGTGCGCCATGCGCACGACTCCGCGGCGTTCCTTGCCGAACAGCGCGAGCAGATGTCGTACCGGTACCTCGAACTCCATGGCGGCGAGGGGGGCACCCTCTTCCTCAAGGGTTTCTTCGATCCCGAGGCTGCGGCAACCATACGCACCGCCCTCGATCCCCTGGCTCGCCGGTCCGGCGCCGGTGACCTCCGCGGCCGTTGGCAGCGCTACGGAGATGCGCTCCGTGAGCTGAGTACGCATGGCCTCGATACGGGCCAACTCCCGAGCGCGGGTGGGCAGCGACCCCACCTCAACGTCACCACAACCGTGGAGACGCTCCAGGGACTCCCCGGCGCCCCCGCCGGCATGCTCGAGCACGCAGGTCCCGTTGCCGCCGCCACCGTGCAGCGCCTTGCCTGCGACGCAAGCATCGCCAGGGTGGTCATGGGGCCGGACTCAGTGGTCACCGATGTCGGCCGGGCGCACCGGTTGCCCTCCGCGCCGACGCGGCGCGCACTGCTGGTTCGGGACGGCGGTTGTGTCTGGCCGGGCTGCGACCGTCCCGCGTCCTGGACGTCCGCGCATCACCTCGAACACTGGGGCCACGGCGGGGCGACCAGCCTCGACAATCTGGTGCTCCTCTGCCTGCGTCATCACACGATGTTGCATGAGGGTGTGTGGCAGCTCGTGCGAGGGAAGCACGGCGCCTGGATTGCGATCTCCCCATTACCGGGTGTCCAGCATCGCGCACGACCGCCGTCTCCTCGGGATGCGTGACGGCGATTGTCTGCACTAACGGCGCGGAGACGCTGACGACGCGGTCGCGATCTTCAACGCGCACCGTCGAGCATCGAACCGGGTCCGTGGTCCGGCCGGGAGCAGTCACGTTTCGAGCCCGCCGGCTCCAGAGACGATTCTGCGTCACCGATGAAGCCGGGCCGCCTTCAGTGCTTTGTCGACAGCGCCTCGCAGTCCGTACACGCCAAGCCCGACGAGGTTCAGCTGGTCGCGCGGCACGGCGCGCACGGCCGCGCGGTTGGCGGTGTCGTTCGGTGTCGAGAAAAGTTCCTCGGTGTACACGGCGACGCGAAGGTCGCGATCCAGCGCCCGCCGATGCGCTGAGGTCAGCACCGCTGCGTCGCCCTCGAGCACGGTGATCGGCATGCGCAGCATGGGTAGGTACTGCGTCCCGTCAGCGTCCATGTACGGCTCTCCGGTGATGTCCTCGATCGACGCCGCGATGCCACTGATGAGAAAGCCGGTCACATTCAACTGCTGCCAGACCTCGAGATCGTCGCGGAGCAACACGGCAACCTTGGTGTCGAAGCGCTCGGTGCCCGCGGATTCGTCGTCCTGAGTCATCGCACCTCCGTCAGAGATACTCCTCGAACCCGGGCCATGCGCTCACCATCTGCCGGCGCAGCTCGTCCGACAGCGGCAGGTACGTCCCGGTTGCCTCGGCCACCACACAGCCGTCCGGCAGTAACACGCGACCTTCGGTGTGCAGCGCACGACGCATCAAGCGCGTGATCCGTCCCTCGACGAGCAACTCCGTTCCTGCCGGCGCCGCACGGCGATAGCGCACCTCGAGCCGGCCGGTGACCACCCAATGGCGGTGCAATGCGGAGCATCGACCCATGACGTCGTCGAGCACCGCGCTGACGATGCCACCGTGTGCGAACCCAGGGAATCCCACATGGTCCTCGCCGGGAGTCCAGTGCGTGTACACACGGTCGCCGTCCAGCTCGTACTGCAGATGCAGCCCGGACGGATTGCGCAGCCCGTGTACCCAGTTCAGTTGGAATTCGCTGCGGTCGTTGAGCCAGGCCGGATCGATGTCCTGGTTGATCACGGCGCGGTCAGGCGCTCAAGGCCACCGATGTATGGACGCAGTGGCTCCGGGATCAGCACCGTCCCATCGGCCTGCTGATACGACTCGAGCAGGGCGTCGAAGGTGCGCGGCACACCCAGCGCACTGCCGTTGAGCGTATGCACGTGACGCGGTTTCTCCGACGGCGCCGGGCGATATCGAATGTTGGCACGCCGCGCCTGGAACTCCCCGAATACCGAGCACGATGAGACTTCGAGCCATTGCTCCATCCCGGGCGCCCACACCTCGACGTCGTACTTCTTCCATTGCGCGAAGCCGAGGTCGCCCGTGCACATCAACAGGACGCGGTAGTGCAGTCCCAGCATCTGCAGCACGTGCTCGGCGTGCGACGTGATGAGTTCAAGTTCGTCGAGGGAGGATTCCGGGGTGGTGAAGCGCACCATCTCGACCTTCTCGAACTGGTGCAGCCGGATATAGCCACGTGTGTCCTTGCCGGCCGCCCCCGCCTCGCGCCGCCAGCATGGGGTCAGCGCGACGTGGGCAATCGGCAGCTGCGCTGCCTCGAGAATCTCCCCCGCGTAGAGGTTGGTCACCGGCACTTCAGCGGTCGGGATGAGGAAGAGGCCGTCGTCGGTGTGATACGCCTCGTCCTCGAACTTCGGCAACTGCGCGGTGCCGATCATGGCTTCGCGGCGCACCAGGTACGGGGGCGCGATCTCGGTGTAGCCGTGCTCACGCGCGACGTCGAGCATGAATGAGGTCAGCGCGCGCTGGAGGCGAGCACCGTCGCCGCGCAGCACGACAAAACGTGAGCCGCTGAGTTTCGCGGCGCGCTCGAAGTCAAAGACGCCGAGACGCTCACCAAGATCGTAGTGGGTCGCGGCCTCGAAGTCGAAGACGGGCGGCTCGCCCCACGTCCGCGCCACGACATTGTCCGCAGGTCCACCCCCGTCGGGAACGCTCTCGTGCGGCACATTCGGCATCTCGAGCAATAGCGTCTCGACGCGCTGGTCGAATTCCGCGAGGCGCGTCTCGCCATCCTGGATGCGTTGCTTGAGCGCGGTCAGCGATGCGAGCTGCTCGCCGGTCGGCGCACCACGAACCGCCGCCGAAGCGGTGCGCTGCTCGGCGCGATCTTGCTCGACGGAGGTGCGCAGCGCGCGGGTCTCACCATCGAGTGCGAGCAGTTCGTCCACCGGCGCCGTCTCGCCTTTGCGGCGCGCGCCATCTCGCACCGACTCCGGGTCATCGCGGATCCGTTGCAGTGGGAGCATCAGGCGTCCGAGCCTCCATCGTGACGCGGCAACGGACGCATCGTCGGAAAGAGCAACACATCGCGAATCGCCGGCGAGTCGGTCAGCAGCATGACGAGGCGATCGACGCCGACACCGAGGCCGCCGGCGGGCGGCATCCCCACCTCGATTGCCTCGAGGAAATCCTCATCAATAGGTGGAATCTCCGTGTCGCCGCCGGCACGCAGCCGTGCCTGCTCCTCGAAACGCGCGCGCTGGTCGATAGGGTCGTTGAGCTCGCTGAAAGCGTTGGCGACCTCGCGCCCGGCGACGATCAACTCGAAGCGCTCGACAAAGCGCGGATCATCACGCCGCCGTCGCGCCAGCGGGCTGACCTCGGCCGGGTAGTCGAGCACGAAGGTCGGGTCCCAAAGCTTGCTCTCGACTCGCTGCTCATAGATCTCGAGTAACACCGCACCCGGGCCCAACCTGGGTGACACCTCGATACCAAGCTGCGCCGCGGCAGCGTGCATGTCGTCCCACGAGGCGAGCGCATCGACGCCAGTTTCCTCGCGCACGAGGTCGACCATGGTCGCGGTGCGGTACGGTGGCCGCAAATCGAGCGGCTGGCCGAACGCCTGACGCAGCAATGGGTCCTCGCACGGCGCGCTGCCGCCTTCGTCACCCTCGACCACCTGTGGCCCCGCCGCATTCGCAGCGGCGGTGATGAGGCCCTCGGTGAGCTCGCGCATGTCGTCATAGGTCGCGTACGCCTGATAGGCCTCGAGCATCGTGAACTCTGGGTTGTGCCGCGGCGACAACCCCTCATTGCGAAACACGCGACCGATCTCATACACGCGCGCATAGCCACCGACGATCAATCGCTTGAGGTGCAATTCGATCGCGATGCGGAGGTACACGTCGGTGTGCAACGCGTTCCAGTGTGTCTCGAACGGCAGCGCGTGACCGCCACCGGGAATGGGCTGGAGAATCGGCGTCTCCACCTCGAGAAAGCCCCGCTGATCCAGCGTCGCCCGCAGCGCCCGGATCAGCCGCGAGCGGGTTGCGAAGTGGCGGCGCTGATCAGCGTTGCTGAGCAGGTCGAGATATCGCTTGCGATAGCGCGTCTCCTGGTCCTGGAGCCCGTGGAACTTCTCGGGCGGCGCGTGCAGTGACTTCACGAGCAATGTGGCTGAGTCCACCAGGACGCTCGGCTCGCCGCGGCGCGTCCGCGTCATCGGCCCCGTGATGCCGACGATGTCGCCGAGATCCAGGGAGGCAACCAGCGCGTGCGCATCGCCGGGTCGGTCCGCACGGAACCACATCTGCAGGCGCCCGGAGTCGTCTTCAACGTGCGCGAATGCCGCGCCACCGAGGTCGCGGAGCTGCATGACCCGACCTGCCACCGCCACGACCGGACGCTCCGGCGCATCGACATCCGCGCCGGGGTGCTCCGTCTCGTATGCATTGAGCAGCAGGCGCGCCTCCTCCATCGTCGCGGTGGGAACGAAATCGACGCCGTAGGAGGGGATCCCACGTGCGGCAAGCTCGTCGACCTTGCGGCGGCGTTCCGCAAAGAGATCGTCGGAAGGCATGCCGACTATCTTCACCGCCAAGGCAGGCTGCGTGTACGGGGCGCTGCCCCGCGCGACGTCAGTTGATCTTGACGATCTTGACTTGACGCGCCCCGCCGGGGCTCACCACGTCGACGGTGTCGCCGACTTTGTGTCCGAGCAGCGCCTTGCCGACCGGCGACTCCATGGAGATCCGGCCGTCGGCGACATCGACTTCTGCCGGCCCCACGATGGTGAACGTCTGCTTGCCGAAGTCGTCCTTGACGTCAACGGTGGTGCCAACGCTCACGATGCCGCTTTCGCTGCCCTCTTCGATGATGACCGCGTTGCGGAGCATGTTCTCGACAAGGAGGATGCGACCCTCGAGCATGCCCTGCTCGTTCTTCGCCTCATCGTACTCAGCGTTTTCCGAGATGTCGCCGAAGTCCTTGGCGTACTTGATGCGCTCGGCCACCTCGGCGCGACGCACCGTCCGCAATTCTTCCAATTCGCGCTCAAGCTTGGCGAGACCGTCTCGCGTGAGCAGCGTCGGTTTGTCCATTCAGGTTCCTGGTACGACGCAGTCAGCCGGGTTGTCGGGGTGACCCCCCGCTCTGCGAGGCGCGAGTATAAGCGAGCAATGTCCAACGCTGCGTAACAACTTGTCGTCATTCCTTGACGGAAATGGCTTAGCTTCATATGATCCGCACCGAGGTCATGTCGGGGATCTCTATTACTGCCCCCCCTCTCGGGGCGTCTCTGGTTTCCAGGGGCGCCCTTCTTTTTTGCGCTCGTCAGCCGTCGCCGCTCACAAAGACCGGCCTGAACCAGCCCTCGGGGTGCGGTCCAGCTGCAAGCGCACGATCAAGCAACGCATCGAGCCGTTCACGCGTGTCCATGGTCTGCACCTCGGCGCGCAGGCGCGCGGCACCGGCGCAGCCGCGAATCGTCCACGCCACGTACTTCCTGCCGATACGCATCGCGCGCCGCTCGCCGTGGTACGCGCAGAGCATGTCGAGGTGGCGCCGGGCAAGGGCGATACGGTCGGCAAAGTCGAGGTCCGGCAAGGTCTCGCCGGTCGCAAGCCGGTGCACCGCCTGCTTGACGAACCAGAAGTTGCCGAGCATGCCGCGAGCGATCACCACGCCGTCGACCACGCCGGAGTCGATGCGGGCGGCCAGCGTTTCGACGTTTTCGACGTCCCCGCTCCCGAACACGGGAACGCTTACCGCGGCCTTCACGCGGGCAATCTCCAGCCAGTCAGCAACGCCTTCGTACTTCTGACAGCGCGTCCGACCGTGCACCGTGACGGCGGCAGCGCCCGCATCCTCCAGGGCGCGAGCAAGCTCCGGGGCGTTGATGGTGTCCCGGTCCCAGCCCAGTCGCATCTTCACAGTCACCGGGACGTCGACCGCGGCGACCATGGCCCTGATCACCTTGACGGTGGCCTGTACGTCGCGAGCGAGCCCGGCACCACTTCCCCGGCTCACCACCTTGGAGACCGGACAGCCGAGGTTGACGTCCACCAGCACAGCCCCGCGCTCGACGCATACCTGCGCCGCCTCGGCCATGACCACCGGGTCGCAGCCCACCAATTGCGCCGCGACCGGCGCGACGTCACCGGGAAAATCGAGAAGGTGCAACGCGGCCTCGGTGCTCCGCACGACCGCCTCGGCGGCGACCATCTCCGTGGAGACCAGCCCGGCGCCGAACTCGCGGCACAGTTCGCGGCAGGGCGCGTCCGTGATGCCGACCATGGGTGCGACCAGAACCGGTGACGAGAGCTCGAGCGCACCGACCCACAGGGGGCGGACGGTCGCTGCTGCGACGGCCATCACGTCATGGTACGAGGCGGGCCGGCTCGCCTCAGCGATTCTGCTCGTGGATGAGACGCAAGCCGTGGAGGGTCAATCGCTCGTCCACCACATCGATGGCCGGGATCAACTTGGCGAGCGAGGGTGCCAGGCCGCCGGTGGCAATCACCTTTGCCGGGCCTTCCATTTCCGTTCGAAAACGCGCCACCAACCCTTCGACCAGACCCACGTAGCCGAAGACGATGCCTGACTGCATGCTCGCCGTCGTCGTGTGCCCGATCGCCTCCGCCGGAGCGCTGAGTTCGACACGCGACAGCATCGCCGCATGACTCACCAGCGCATCGTGGCTGAGCTGGATGCCGGGCGCGATCGCCCCGCCGAGGTAGTCGCCTCTGGCGTCGATGGCGTCGAAGGTCGTGGCCGTCCCGAAGTCGACGAGGATTGCCGGACCCTTGTAGAGGTGGTGTGCGGCGATTGCATTGGCGATCCGGTCGGCACCCACACGCCGGGGGTCGTCGTACTGGATCCGGATCCCTGTGCGAGTGCCGGGTCCAACCATCATCGGCGGCTGATTGAAGTAGGTGTGGGAGAGTTCGTCGATGCTCCGCGACAGTGTGGGTACGACGCTGCTCACCACCACCGCCGTCACCTGCGACGGCGTCAAGCTCCGTCGCGCGAGCAGGTCCACGAGGATCAGCCCCAGCTCATCGCCGGTGAACCGGTCGTCGGTGTGGATCCGGAAGTCGGCGATGAGGTCGTCGCCGTCGAACACGCCGACGACGATGTTGGTGTTCCCGACGTCAATCGCGAGCAGCATCGCGCCGAGTGTAGGCATCATCGCGCCGTGATCGCGCTCCTCGACATCGGCGGCACCAAGATCGCCGCGTCGGCCGGCCGCGATGCAAGGATCGGCGCCGTCCGGCGCATCCCGACCCCCATGACCTCACCGCTGGCCACCCTCCGCGGCCTGGTCGAGGGCGTGATGGAGGGCAAACTTCCGGCTGCGATTGCCATTTCCGCTCCGGGCCCATTCGATCGCACCAGCGGGGCGCTGGTTGACCCGCCCGGGATGCCCGCATCGTGGCACGGGCTCGAGATGGCCCACCTCCTCGGACAGCGGTTCGACTGCCCGGTTGTGGTCGAAAACGACGCCAACTGCGCGGCCCTGGCCGAGGCACGCCTCGGTTCCGGCGCGGGGCACCGGACAGTGGTCTATTGCACGGTGTCGACCGGGATCGGCTGCGGCCTCGTGCATGACGGGCGGATCGTCGTCGGCCGTCACGACAGCGAGGGTGGCCACATCGTCCTCTGGCCGGCCTGGCTCGGCGGGCCTCCCTGCCATTGCGGTGGCGCCGGGTGCCTCGAGGCGCTCGCGAGCGGGCGGTCGATCGCGCGCCGCTTCGGCATGCCCGCCGAGCAGCTGAGCGATCCGGACGCGTGGGCGGACATCGGCAGGTGGCTCGGCCTCGCCGTTGTCGACTTCACCGCTCTGTACGATCCCGACGTCATCGTGTTCGGCGGCGGGGTGTGCGCGAGCTGGAGACGGTTTGCCCCGTCGATGACCGAAACCGTCGAGCGATACCTGCATTTGCAACCGTCACCGGAGATCGTGCGTGGCACCCTCGGGGAGGAGCGCTCGCTGCTCGGCGCGCTGCTGATTGCCGAGGACAGCGGCGAGGATCCCGCCAGACTGCTGACGGCGCTGTAGGCTACGCCGCCGATGGCAGCGGTCCACCTGGTGTGCGACAGCACCTCCGACCTCGACCCGGCGTTTCGCGCCGCCCACACGGTGCGCGTGGTGCCGCTCAAGGTCATCTTCGGTGATGAGACGTTCAACGACGGCGTTGACATCTCGGCCGAGGACTTCTACGCGCGCCTCGCCAGGCCCGGGCCGTTCCCGCGCACCTCGCAGCCGACCCCCGGAGAGTTCGAAGCGGTCTTCCGTGAGCTCGGCGCGGACGGGGGATCGATCGTCTGCACGACCATCTCCTCGGACCTGAGCGGGACCTTCGCCTCCGCGACTCAGGCGAGAGCGGCGCTTCCCGACCTGGACATCCGCGTCGTCGACACCCGAAGTGTTGCCGTCGGACACTACGCGGCGGTGCTCGAGGCAGTGCGCGTGACCGAGGCGGGCGGCGATGCCGACGCGGTGGTCGCGGCCCTGGCGGCGGTGCAGCGCACCGAACGCGTGCTCTTCACGGTCGACACGCTCGAGTTCCTGCGGCGCGGCGGCCGCATCGGTGGCGCTCGTGCGTTGCTCGGGTCGCTGCTCGACCTCAAGCCGGTGCTCGAGATCAAGGGCGGCCATATTGAACCGGTAGCGCGAGTACGAACCTACCCGAAGGCGATCGACCGTGTGGTCGAAGAGTGCGCCCGCGCGGCCGCTGCGTGGGGCGGCGCGCAACTCGTCATCGCTCACGCTGACCGCCCACAGCTCGCGGCCGAACTGGTCGAGCGCATGCGTCCGCTCGTGTCCAGTGAGCCCTCGCTCACGGTGGTGGGGCCGGTCATCGGGTGCCACAGCGGACCTGGCGCAATCGGCGTCGGATTTCACAAAAAGTTGTCCTAACTCCGGGAACGAGAACAATTCGGGTCCGGCGAGTTAGGATTGCCGCTCAGGCTGAACGTGTGAGGGACATCGCCACGATCACCGCCATCGGCACGCGTACTTCGCCGGAGCGCCATGCAGTCGAGGTCGACGAGGCGGGCCGGCGGAATCAGATCGTCCACGCCGCCGCGGCAGTCCTCGGTCGCCAGGGATATGCCGCGACCTCACTCAAGGATGTGGCACGCGAGGCGAAGGTCGCGCCCGGCCTCCTCCACTACTACTTCGAATCCAAGGAGGATTTGCTCCTCGAGGTCGTGGTGGTCATGGAGCGGCAGATGCTGGCCCGATGGAAGGAGGTGGTCAACGGCGTTGACGACCCCCTCGAGCGGATCGTGACCGGCGTTGATCATGCGGAGGAGCGCTGTGCCGAGCAACCCGAGTTCTTCCGCCTGCTGATCGACCTCTACACCGTGAGCCTCAGCGCGCCCGCGCTTCAGGCTCGGTGCGCTCAACTGCGGAGGCACATCGTCGACGAGATCGAGATCGAGGTACGTCAGGTCTTCGGACGTCTTCCGGCGTACTCACTCATCTCGCCGCGCGATCTGGCCGGCGTCATCTGCAGCGCTGTGGACGGGATTGCCCTGACCAGCCTGGTGCTGGAAGATTCCGCGGCCGGGCGATTCCACGCGTTGAAGGTGCTCCTGCTCTCACTCGTGGTGACCGCCTATGTCACCGCCGGGCAGGAACCCCCGGTCACGCGCCTCGGGGAGATGCTCAGCCGTCATCCCTGACCGCGGGCGGAATCCCATCCGCGTGGTTGTCCTGAAGTGTGACCCCGAGCCCAAGTTGTGGTGCCCTCCGCCTCTAGGAACGCCCGGGCGGCTGGAGCAGGATCGAGGCATGGGTTTTCTCACCGCTGGACCGTCACGGGCGATCGTGCTGGCAGCAGCCGCAGGAGCCCTGCTCGCAGCCTGTGGACAGACGTCAACGCCGGCGCTGACCCCAGCGCCATCGCAGAGCCAGTCATCGGTCCCGACCAGCACCCCTGCACCGACGGCGAGCCCGACCAGCGCGACGCCGATCCCCGCAAACGCGGCCACGACCACCTGGGTCCGATTCTCGGGCGCGCGCAGCGGGTACCTCACGGACCTCAAACCGAGGTGTTCCAACCAGTATTCCGGCGTCCAGGTCGATGGAACGCTCGATGGGGCGAGTTTTGAACTCCAGGTCGATGATCCTGCCGACCACGCCACGGGCGGCAACCTCACGTTGTATGACTTCGCAACCAACGGCGGCGTCTGGGAGGGGGGCAGCCCTGGGATCACCACCTACACGTACGCAACTGGCGCAACGTTCGGGACCACACTGTTCGGACGGAGAAGCTCTGGGCTGCCGGCCGGTTCAATCGTTGAAATCACCGGCGCCATCCTCTGCTGAGGACCGATCTCGGTCAGTCGCCCGCCGAATCCGGCATCGGCGGAAGGAGCGCGACCGTCGCACCGATCGGTCCGGCGTCCTCACCTTCGGCACGACCCCAATAGCGCGAGAACCTGCCGTCGTAGCCGACCGCGAGGCCCCCGTGGAACGAGATCGGCACCTCGTTCCAATGCGGCGTGTGCCCGTGGACGACCCGGCGCACGCCGAAGTGCGCGAGGTAGCGGTGCAAACGGTCGGCATCCTCGAAGGCGTGGCGTCCGATCGTGTACCTGAGTGAGTGGAAGGCTCCGCCCCTCGTGGCCAGCCATCCTCGAACGGTTTCGTTCACCGAATCCACCGCCGTGCCGATCTCCGCGTAGCGATCGTCATCGGTGTGCTGAGCGAGGGTTCCATCCTCGAGCTCGATGAGCAATGGCAGGGCACGCAGCCAGGCCTCGAGGCTCTCGTCCGCCGCGACCGCGTGCAGATCCGCCCAGTCCCCACGCCTGCTGAGCCAGAGGTCTTCGATGCTGAGGCCGTCCCGCGTCCGCCAGGCGCCCAGCTGGTCCCCGCCGCGCGAGCGCTCGAGCATGACGAGCAGGAAGAGATCATGGTTGCCAAGCACGGACTTGGCGTTGCGCCTGCGCATCGCGACCTCGGCGGCCGCCGCCCCGCCGCCGGCACCGGGCTCGCCGCCCTGGAAGAAGTCGCCAAGGAAGACCGTATCGACCTCGTCCTCAGGATAGGGAGCGAGCGCCTCGCGCAGCCGGCCGACATCACCCTGTACGTCGCCGACGATCAGGGTGGGCCGGATCACCTGATCAGGATACGAGCGCGCGCGACCTCACCCGTCCGCTGCGGCCTTTCGCGTTCGCGCAATCAGCGCGTGGGCTCGCGCGAGCTGTCGCGTGATCGACCGCGGGCCGGGCCCGCCGGGAACGTCGCGGCGGCGCAGCGCGGCGTCGGGGTCGAAGAGCATTGCGACGCCCGGATCGAAGTGCTTCGAAGCTGCCTGCCATTCCTTGACGTCGAGATCGGCGAGCGTGCGACCGGTGGCGAGGGTCTGCGCCACCAGCGCCCCGACGATGGTGTGCGCCTCGCGAAAAGGCACGCCGTTGGCGACCAGGTGCTCCGCGATGTCGGTCGCCTGGAGGGCAGGATCCGAAGCCGCGCGTCGCATCGCATCGACATCGAAGTGCACGACCGTGATCACCTCGGTGAGCATGCGCAGCGTTGATGCGGTGGCGTCGACCGCGTCGAAAAGCGGCTCCTTGTCCTCCTGCAGATCGCGGTTGTAGGTCAACGGCAGGCCCTTCAATACGGTGAGCAACGCGACCCAGTCACCGATGACACGACCGCTGCGACCGCGCGCGAGCTCGGCGACGTCGGCGTTCTTCTTCTGCGGCATCAACGATGAGCCGGTGGCGTGACTGTCGGGAAGGGCGGCGAACCCGAACTCCGCGCTCGACCAGAGCACGAGTTCCTCGCCAAGACGCGAGCAGTGCACCATGACCAGCGCGCACGCGGCGGTGATGTCGACGGCGAAATCCCTGTCGGCGACAGCGTCCATGCTGTTGGCCGCAATGCGGCTGAAGCCGAGCTCGTGGGCGACGCGGGACTTGTCGAGTGGCAACGTGGAACCTGCCAGCGCGCCGCTCCCCAGCGGCAGCTCGTCGCATGCCACCCGCGCCGCGCCGAGGCGGAGCGCATCGCGGCCGAGCATCTCGACATAGGCGAGCAGGTGATGCGCGAGCGAGACCACCTGCGCTCGCTGCAGATGGGTGTACCCAGGCATCGGCGCCGCCCGATGTTCCGCGGCGCGCGCCACCAACGCTTCCTGCAACCCTGCGAGCGCCACCAGCAGGTCGGTGCAGGCGCGCCGCGCCCACATGCGAAGGTCGGTTGCCACCTGGTCGTTGCGACTGCGCCCGGTGTGGAGCATCCCTGCCACCGGCCCGGCGATTTCGTGGAGCCTCCGCTCCACCGCGGTGTGGATGTCCTCGTCGCCCGGCGACGTCTCGAACGTGTTGCTCGAGAGCTCGGTGGCAATGGCGCGGAGTCCCGCGTCGATGGCTCGGTGTTGCGCGAGAGTCAGGATGCCGACGCTGCGCAGCATGCGTGCGTGGGCGCGCGAACCCACCACGTCATCTGCACCAAGTCGCCCATCGATGGCGAGGCTCGAGGTGTACGTCTCGACAAGAGCCGACGTGGGTGCGCTCAGGCGCCCCGCCCACACCTTGGCCGTGCGCGTCTGGGCGCGCGCGCGCCGCTCAGGCGTCGCCACGCCGCCTGGTTCGCCGCTCGACGTGCAATGGTGCCGTATCTTCCAGTGCACCCTGGATGCGCGTCTGCGTGCGCAATGGAAGGCCGAACAATTCGATGAACCCGCGCGCCGCCGCGTGATCGAACGTGTCCGAGACGCGGTCGTAAGTGGCAAGGTTGTTGCTGTACAGCGAGCGTTCCGCACGTCGCCCGACGACCTGTGCGGTTCCTCCCTCGAGGCGCATGAGAACCACACCGGTGACGTGCACCTGCGTCTCCTGCACGAACGCGTCCAGCGCAGTTCGCAGTGCGGAGAACCAGAGCCCGTCGTAGACGAGGCGCGCCCATTCGTCGGCGACGATGCGCTGGAATCTCGCGACGTCGCGCGTGACCGTCAGGCTCTCGATCGCGTGATGCGCGGCATGCAGCGTCACCGCGGCCGGCGCCTCGTAGATCTCGCGCGACTTGATGCCGACGAGGCGGTTCTCCACGTGATCGATGCGGCCGATCCCGCGAGCGCCCGCTGTCGCATTGAGCTCGGTCACCAGCGTGTCGCCGCTGAGCCGGCGCCCGTCCAGGGACACCGGGACCCCACGCTCGAAGCCGATCTCGACGACCACGCCGGGAGCCTGCGCGGCGGGATGCGCAGTCCACTCGTAAACGTCGTCGGGGGCCTCGATCCAGGGGTCCTCGAGGACGCCGGTTTCAATGCTGCGGCCCCAGAGGTTCGCATCAACGGAGTACGGGGACGCTTTGGTGACCGGCACCGCAATCCCGTGCTGCTCTGCGTACTCGAGCTCCTGCGGCCTTCCCATATCCCAGTCGCGTACGGGAGCGACCACTCGAAGCTCGGGCGCGAGCGCGCCGACCGCGACATCGAAACGCACCTGATCATTGCCTTTGCCGGTGCATCCGTGCGCCACCGCGACGGCCCCCTCCTCGCGCGCCACGTCGACGAGCAGCTTGGCGATCAGCGGGCGAGCGAGCGCCGTTGCCAGCGGGTAGACGCCTTCATAGAGTGCGGATGCCGCCAGAGTCGGAAAGCAGAACGAGTCGACGAACACGCGCCGTGCATCCGCGACATGCGCGCTCAGCGCCCCGGTGGTCAGGGCGCGCGTGGCGACGGCATCGACGTCCTTCGACTCGCCGAGGTCGGCCGTCAGCGTGATCACGTCGTAGCCCAGCTCCTCCTGGAGCCAGCGGATCGCCACCGACGTGTCGAGTCCACCGCTGTAGGCCAGCACGCAGCGTTCACGCGCGGTCATGCCACCTCCTCCAGCAGCGAGCGCAGCCGCAGCAACAAGCGCTGCGCCGCGGGACGCGACCGCGCGATCACGAGCACGGTGTCGTCGCCCGCGATGGTGCCGGCAACCTCTTCGAATCGCGAGGCGTCCAGTGCCCCGCCGACCAGCGGCGCGCAACCCGGTGCGGTGTGCACGATGCCGAACAGATCGATGAACTCGATGCCCTGCACGTGCTCGCGGATCGCGTTGCGCAGTCGCTGGAGCGTCTGCTCCTCGTCGAGCTCCGCGACGGGCGCCATGTAGCGTGGGCCCGCGTCATCGTGGACGCGAAGCAGACCGAGCTCGCGGATGTCCCGGCTGACGGTCGCCTGCGTGACCGGGAAACGGCGGCGATGCAGCGCGTCAACGAGATCCTCCTGGGTTCTGATGACGCCGCCTCGAACCAGCCCGAGGATGGCGCGATGACGCGCGGGCTTGGCGGCAGTCCCAGTGGTGCGAGCCACGCTCGTGGTCACGACGCGTCTCCCTCAACGGCGACGGCGTCGAATGCCCTACGGAGGCGAGCGACGGCGAGGTCAACCTCGTCCCGCGTGATGATCAACGGTGGGACCAGTCGAAGCGTTCGATCGCCGATCGCGTTGACGATCAGGCCTTCGTCGAGCGCCGCAGCCGCCACATCGCGTGCGACGTCGCGGCTCAGGCCGATGCCGATCATCAAGCCGCGACCACGCACAGCAGCGATTGGCGCGCCGTGTTCGGCAAGTGCGCTCAATGACTCGGCGAGATAGTCACCGACCTCGGCAGCGTGTTGCACGAGGCCGTCGCGCAGGACGGTGCGCATGACCGCAACCGCGGCGGCGCACGCGAGTGGCCCGCCACCGAACGTGGAGCCATGGTCGCCGGGCTCGAAGACGTCGGCGCGAGGCGCGGCAAGGATGGCCCCGATCGGGAACCCGCCACCCAGCCCCTTCGCCACCGTCATCACGTCCGGCGCGGCGTGCTCGTGCTGGTATGCCCACCACCGGCCGGTGCGTCCCATGCCGGTCTGCACCTCGTCGAGGATCAGCAGCACATCGCGCTCGTCGCACAGGGTGCGGATGGCGGCGAGACGCCCCGCATCAAGCGGCACCACGCCGCTCTCGCCTTCGATGGGCTCGAGCAGCACCGCGCACGTGTTGGAGTCGATGGTCTGCTCGAGCGCGTCCATGTCGTTGTAGCGGACATGCACGAACCCCTTCGGCAAGGGCTCGAACGGCTCACGATACCGCGGGTTGCCGGTGGCGGCGAGCGCACCGAGGGTCCGCCCGTGAAACGCGCCCTGCGCGCAGACGATGACGTCGGCACCGCCGCGATGGCGCTTACCCCACTTGCGGGCGAGCTTGATGGCGCCCTCGTTTGCCTCGGCCCCGCTGTTGCAGAAGAACACGCGCGACGGAAACGCAGAGGCGATCAGCAGCTCGGCAAGCTCGAGTTGCGGTTCGGTGTAGTAGAGGTTGCTGGTGTGGATGAGGGCCGCCGCCTGCTCGGCGATCGCGCCCGTGAGCGCCGGATGGTTGTGGCCGAGAAGGTTCACGGCGATGCCGCCGACCAGGTCGAGAAACTCACGGCCGTCGTCGGTCTTGACCCAGACGCCGTTGCCACTCTGCAACGCGAGCGGTTGGCGCTGGTAGGTGTCCATCAACGCGGCCTTGGCACGCGCGGCAAGCGTGCTGGTGACCGGCGCCGCGGTCACGCCGGTTCCGGCTGCGTGATCATGGTGCCGACTCCGCGTTCGGTGAGCAGCTCGAGGAGGAGCGCGTGTGGAACGCGCGCGTCGATGATGTGTGTGGCCGATCCGCCTTCTGTGGCCCGGATCGCCGCTTCGATCTTCGGAATCATGCCGTCGCGAATGACGCCCGCAGCCAGGAGCTCCCGTCCACGAACCGCATCAAGCTCGCTGATCAAAACGCCCTGCGCATCGCGGACGCCTTCGACGTCGGTCATCAGGATGAGCTTGCTGGCGTGCAGCGCCACCGCCAGCTCAGCGGCGACCGTGTCGGCGTTCACGTTGTACGCCTGTCCGTCGTAACCGAGCCCGATGGACGCCATTACCGGGATGCGTCCTTGATCGAGAATCGCCATGAGCGGCTCGGGATTCACCTGGGCAACGTCACCCACAAAACCGAGATCCGCACCGCTCGCGTCGGTGCGCCGGCGCACCAGCAGTGTCGGCCCATCCTCGCCGGAGAGGCCGATCGCCCCTGCGCCGAGGGTGTTGATGCGCGCGACGATGTCGGGTCCCACCTTGCCCGTCAACACCATCTTCGCGATCTCCATGGTGGGCGCGTCCGTGACGCGCAGGCCGTTCACGAACCTGGTCTCGATCCCCATCCGCTGCTGCCAGGCGCTGATCTCCGCGCCACCGCCGTGCACGATCACGGGTCGCATGCCGACGAAACGCAGGAGCACGATGTCCTCGAGCACTGCGTCGAGGTCCGCGGCCACGCTGGCCGCGCCGCCGACCTTCACCACGAGGATGTGGCCCGCGAAACGCTTGATGTACGGCAGTGCCTCGATGAGCACCTCGGCACGCTGAATCCGTTCGTCGATGGTCTGTTCTGGCATGGTTAGCTGCTGGCTGTCTCCGTATCAGATCGTGTAGTCATCAGGTCGTGTAATCGGCGTTGATGCGAACGTATTCCGCCGAAAGGTCGCAACCCCAGGCGTGGCCCGATCCCTCACCGGCGCCCAGCTCGATCGCGATGTCGAGCCGCGGCTGCGACAGCGCAAGGCGGATGCGAGAGCTGTCCATGGCTGCGGGTGCGCCGCGATCGAAGACAACCAGACCGCCGATGGCGACGCTGCAGCGGTCGAGCGTGAACGTGGCGCCACTGCGTCCGAGCGCCGCGACAATGCGTCCCCAGTTGGGATCGCCGCCGTGGATGGCCGTCTTCACGAGCGGGCTCAGCGCGACGACGCGTGCCGCGACGCGCGCCTGGGCGGCATCCGCCGCGCCATCGACGGTGACCCGGAAGTGACGCGTCGCGCCTTCGGCGTCGGCGACGAGTTGCTCCGCGAGTGAGTCGCACACCTGCAGCAGCGCTGCCTCGAAGGCCGCAGCCGCCGCGGTATCGCTCACGATTCGCTCGCCACCCGCCGCGCCGTTGGCAAGCAGGATGCAGGTGTCGTTGGTCGACGTGTCGCCGTCGACGGTCACGCAGTTGAAGGTGTTGTCGGTCGTGCGAGACAGGGCCGCGTGAAGGAACGACGCCTCCACCGGGGCGTCGGTGGTGATGAACGCGAGCAGCGTCGCCATATCGGGGTGGATCATGCCGGCGCCTTTCGCGGTGCCACCGATCGTGTATGTGCTGTGGCTGACGGCGAAGGTGGTCTCGGCAACCTTCTCGACGGTATCGGTGGTCATGATCGCCCGCGCGACATCGCCGCCCGCGCCCGGCGACAGCGCCAGCGCTGCTGACCGGATGCCGCGCACCACGCGGTCCATGGGCATTGGCCGGCCGATGACACCGGTACTGCAGACCAGCACGTCACTGGGGTCGAGATCGAGGGAATCACCCGTCGTGGTGCACATCACCAGCGCGTCTCGGAATCCCTGCGCGCCGGTGCACGCGTTGGCGTTGCCGGCGTTGACGACAACCGCCGAAATCGGCGTGCCGCGACGCAGTGTCAGTTGGGAGATGACGACCGGCGCCGCCTTGACCGTGTTGCGGGTGAACACCGCGGCCGCGGTTGCGGGCGTATCCGACCGGATCACCGCGATATCGGTGCGACTCTCGTTGCCGTCCAGGCGTATGCCCGCAGCCGCAACACCGGCGCGGAAACCGAGAGGTGCGCACACGCCGGCGCGCACATGATCCGTCGCCGTCGCGCTCATGGCCACAGGACTCGGGACCCCAGCCCGGCCGTCTCTGCGAAACCGAATCGGACGTTCATCGCGTGCACTGCCTGACCGGCCCCACCCTTGCCGAGATTGTCGATGGCGACCGTGATCACCGCGGTGCCGTCCTGCCAGCCGGCGTGAATGGAGGCGCGGTTGGTGCCGGTGACGCTCTTGGTCGCCGGCGGTGTGTGCGCGTGATCGAGGAACGGGCTCGTGTCGCAGAACGCGGCGTAGACATCGTGGAGCTGGTCTTCGGTCACGCCGGTGCGAGGCCGCAAATACGCCGTGGCGAGAATACCGCGCGTCATCGGAATCAGATGCGGCACAAAGGTGAGGCGCACCTCGGTGCCCGCAGCCTCACGCAACTGCTGGAGCATCTCGGATTTGTGGCGATGGCCATCGACACCATAGGCGTGGACGGACTCGTTCACCTCAGAGAACAGGTTGGCAACCTTGGCCTCGCGGCCGGCGCCGCTGACGCCGCTCTTGGCGTCGACGACGATGTCCGGTTCGATGAGTCCGGCGCGGAGTGCGGGGACGGTCGCGAGCAAGGCCGCAGTCGGATAGCACCCTGGGACCGAGATGAGATTCGCGTTCGTGAGGTGCTCCCGCTGCAACTCGACCATCGCGTACACGGCCTCCCCGAGCAGATCGGGTGATGGATGCTCGACGCCGTACCAGCGCTGATAGTCCGATGCGTCATGCAGGCGGAAGTCCGCCGAGCAATCGATGACGGTCGCGCCACCGGCGAGCCATCCGGCGGCGAGCGTGCCCGCAACCGTGTGCGGCAGCGCGGCCATGACGACGTCGACGGATCCGGGATCGAGCGTGTCCTCAATGGTCAGTTCGACGGTGCTGCCCGGTACGACATCGCAATACCGTTTGCCGGCGCTGGTGTGACCGAGCACCCGCGTGAGGTCGACGTCCGGGTGTTCGGCGAGCAGTGCCGTGCACTGCATGCCGATATAACCGGTGGAGCCGACCACGGCGGCGCGCAGAGGGGCAGCCTGGGGCATGGCCCATGAGTATACATTCTGCTCTGCATACTTATGCAGAGGGCTTAGTCTCCCGACGGCTCCTCCGCCACTTCGGCGCGTTTCCCGGATGGCAAGCGCGCTCCGCGTTTCAACCCCTTGACCCCAAGCGTCCGCCGGCGAGCTCGCTCCATGTTCACCGCCGCGCCGACCAATGCGAGGTGCGTGAACGCCTGCGGGAAGTTGCCCAACAACTGCCCGCTGCGCACGTCCACCTCCTCGGAGAACAGCCCGAGTGGAGAACTGAAGTGGAGCAGGCGCTCGAAGCGTCGCTCCGCCTCCTCGAGGTTGCCGGTATGGGCCAGCGCGTCGACCAGCCAGAACGACGTGAGAAAGAAAGCGCCCTCCTGGCCGCGCAAGCCGTCGACACTCTCATCGAGCCGATATCGGTTCACCAACACCCCTTCCCCGAGGTGCTCGGCGATGGCTCGTACCGTCGAGTGTATCCGCGGGTCCTTGTCGGCAAGAAAGCGCACCTGGCTGATGCGCAGCACGGCGGCGTCGAGCGCGTCCTCGTCGAATTCCTGCGTGAACGACTGCCGGTGCATCGAGTATCCGCGCGACGTGATGGCGCGATGGATGCTGAGCCGCGCGCTGCGCCATGCGGCTTTGTCGTACGGCAACTGGTAGCGATCTGCGATGCGGATGCCGCGGTCGACGGCGACCCAGCACATCAATTTGCTGTAGGTGTACTGCCTTCGCTCGCTGCGTACCTCCCAGATCGAGGAGTCCGGCTCACGCCAGCGCTGGATGGCCAGCTCGATGATGCCGCGCAATCCCTCCCAGAGTTCTGCGGTGATGACACCACCGAACCGAGCGTAGATGTAGGCGCTGTCCAGCACTTCGCCGAACACGTCGAGCTGGAGCTGGTGCGCGGCAGCGTTGCCGGTACGCACCGGCCCGGAGTTTCGGTATCCCGAGAGATGGTCGAGGGTGTGCTCCGCGGCGTGGGAATGGCCACTCAGATCGAAGAGGTTGGGAATGTCATCGGGATCCGCCGCCGCGAGATGGCGGTGGGACAGCCAGTCGAAGAAGGCCGTCGCCTCGGCCGTCAACCCGAGCTGAAAGAAGGCGTAGAGCGTGAACGACGCGTCGCGCAGCCACGTGAATCGGTAGTCCCAGTTGCGCTCGCCGCCGATCACCTCGGGGAGGCTCGTGGTAGGCGCGGCGATGATGGCGCCAGTTGGCGCGTAGGTCATCAGCTTCAAGGCGAGTGCCGACCGCCACACGTGCTGCTGGTAGGGACCGTGGTAGTCCACCTGTCCGACCCACTGCCACCAGTACTGCTGGCTTTCGCGCAGTGCCGTCCGGGCCCGCTCGACGCTCCAGGAAGGGGCGCCGCATTTTCCTTCCGGGCCGCAGTGCAGCGAGAACGCCGCCGCCTGCGTGGCACGGAGCATGAAGGAGCTGTCGGGGCCGTCGAGTTCGACAGTCGAGCTCAGGCAGAGATGCAGCGCGTTGGCGTCGGCATGCATCCGCCCGTGTTCCATGGAGAGCCGCACCGGGGTGCGGGCAAAGTCCGGCGCGGGGTCGAAGACCTGGTGCATGGTCATCTCGCCGGCGAGGCACTCGACGAGCCGGATCACTCGCGGGTGGTTGTGCGGCTTGGCGTGCTGCATGACCGAATGCTCGTCCACGGGCATGAAGTCGGTGACCACCACGACCCCGGTCCCCGTCGAGAAGACCGTGTCGAGGAGATTGGTGCGGTCGCGATAGCGCTGGTGGACCTGATGCGGCTCGTCCGGATGGATCTGCCAGCTCCCGCCCCTCTCACCGTCCAGAATCCGTGCGAACAGCGCCGGGCCGTCGAAGCGTGGCAGGCACAGCCAGTCGATGCTGCCGTCAACCCCCACGAGCGCCGCCGACCGGCAGTCGCCAATCAGGCCATACGCGCCGATCTGGAGATATCCGTCGATCCGCTCGGACGAGCTTGCTCGTCCCTTCGGCTCCGTCCGCCTAGTACTCGTCCTCGGGGCGCGCGTCATCGTCCTCCTCGACGTCGGCACCGGGCGGCGCCTCCTCGGCGTCCGACTGGAAGGTGCTCATGCCGAGCTCTCCGAGATCGTCTTCGGAACCGTCGCCCCCGGAGGTGCGGCCACTGGTCACGACCTCATCGTCGTCCTCGTCGAGCGGGGTGGCGTCAATTCCGCGGGCCGCCAGGAGCGAATCCTTGGCATAGGGGCGGAACTCCTCGCGCCGGCCGCCCTTGGCCAGCGGGAAGGACGACTTCCGGGCATTCTCGGGTGCCTGGTGGGTCTCGCGAAGGATGATCTCGACCCGCTCGTCCTCGAGCCGGGCCACCGCGGCCGAATACCGGTTGCCGGTCTCCATGAGGGGGACGAGGCGGCGTGCGATCTTGGTGTCGATCTCACCGAGGGACACGCCGCGGGCGGTCTGCGCCCGGAGCGTCGAGCCTTCGCGATAGAGCTCCACGACGTCGCCGGGGGCGATCGCGACGGTCGCCGATTTCGACGGCGCACTCAGGACCGTGATGGCGCTCTTGCCGGGCTCCTCCGTGAAGAGCTCCACATCGATCGCTGCCTGCGAGCCTGCGGCGGTGCTCTTGCTCTCGAGCATCACGGTGAGCTTGCGAACATTCTTCTGCGCGATCAGGTTGAGCGGATTCAGTTGGAGTGACGCCGAATACGACGCGCGTGCCTCCTCGCGCTGCCCCAATTCCGTCAGTGCTTTCCCGATGCGGTTGAGCGTGTCCTCGTCAGCACCGTGACGCTCCACCAGCGCCTGGTTCACGGCGAGCGCCTCCGCCCATCGGCTGTCGAGCGCCAGTTGGATAGCCTCGTCCACAAACAGGTTGCGAGGCTTCACACGTTCTTCAGACACCAAGCACCACTCCGAAGTTAAGGGTCATTGACCGCTGCAAGCGCACTTGCTCCCGACCAGCGGCCGAGAGAGGCGATCGGGTTCGCTATGATACCTGCTCAGTGAGGCGCGTCTGTTCTCTTCGCGACATCTCGATCCCGCGCCGGTCATGACGCGGATCATTTCGGTCGCCAACCAGAAGGGTGGCGTCGGCAAGACGACGACTGCCGTCAACCTCGCCGCTGCGATCGCGGAAGCCGGTCCCAAGGTCCTCGCTGTGGACCTCGATCCGCAAGGTCACCTCACCATCAACATGGGGTGCCGCCGGCCCGATGAGCTGGAACACACCATCTACGACCTGCTCACCGACCATCGGGTCAACGTCGCGGACGTGCTGCTCACCTCCGAAGGGATGGGACTGGATTTCATCCCCGCGAACATCGACCTGAGCGGTGCCGAACTGCAACTGGTCACGGAGTTCGGGCGTGAGTCCATTCTCAAGGAGAAGCTCGAGCCCATCGACGGCAAGTACGACTACGTCGTCATCGACTGCCCACCGTCGCTGGGACTGCTGTGCATCAACGCGTTGGTTGCGTCGACGGACGTGATCATCCCGCTCCAGTGCGAGTATTTCGGCATGAAGGGCATGCAGCAGTTGCAGCGCACCATCGATCGCGTGCGCGCAAAGCTCAACAGCCATCTGCGCGTCGCGGGCATCCTGCCCACGCTCTACAAGTCGCGCACACTGCACAGTCAGGAAGTGCTCGACCTCGTGAAGGGCGCGTATCCCGACCTGGTCTTTCCGATCACCGTCGACTCCTCGATCCGGTTCGCTGAGACACCGCTCGCGGGCCAGTCGATCCTCGAGTACGCCCCGAACTCGCCCGGGGCCCGCTCCTACCGTGCCCTCGCCAAGGCGGTCATCGCACAGGACAACGGCGACGACTCCATCGAGGTCTCCGGGAGCGCGGAACGTCCACGCGAGCGGGTGCGCGCGGCACGAGCGTGATGCGCGGTTTTCGCCGCGCCCAATTGCGCGGCAGCGACGAACTCTTCCGGTCCGCGGAACCTGAGCAACTCGACGCCCCGCTCTCGCCCGGCACCGACAACGAGCCGGTGCATCCGGTCCCGACGGCACCGCCACCGCACATGCGGTCGGTCCGCCTCACCGACAACGAGTTGCGCATCCTCTCCGAGGCGGTCCAGCACCTGAAGTTCCCCAGCAAGGCGCCGGCGCGGCCGTCGGTTGACGACTTCGAGACGCTCGAAGTCCTGCGCCAGAAGCTGCTCGACGCCCTGTGACCCGCACAGGGATCGCGGGCTAGCCAACCCTGAGCATGGTCATCGGCACGCTGACCGTCACCATCCAGGTGCCGGACAGCGAGTCGCTCAAGGACAAACGCCAGGTCGTGCGCTCGCTGACCGCGAAAGTCCGCAACAAGTTCAACGTCGCAGTGGCCGAGGTGGGCGATCAGAACCTCTGGCAATCGGCGGTCATCGGTGTCGCGTGTGTCAGCTCGGACGGCCAGCACGCCGACGAGATGTGCCAGAAGGTGTTGCGCTTCGTGGACGATCACGGTGAGGCGCTCGTGACCGGCTCGCATTTTGAGCTCATCCATCTCTGAGGTCGCGCCGCTGACCCTGGAGTTGCTCGAGGCGTACCAGTCGACCTTACCGTTTGTCCTCGACGAGTTCCAGCGCGAGGCGATCATCAAGCTCGAGCGGTCGCGCGGTGTGCTCGTGAGCGCCCCGACGTCGAGTGGCAAGACAGTGGTTGCCGATTACGTCATCTGGCGCCGTCTCGAGGCGCCGCCGGCGCTCCGCCGCCACGAGACCGTCGCAGCGGATGTCGTCTACACCACGCCGCTGAAGGCGCTGAGCAATCAGAAATACCAGGACCTCTGCGCACGTTTCGGCGAGCACCGGATCGGTCTCGTCACCGGCGAGCACACGCTCAACGATGGAGCGCCCGTGCTCGTGATGACCACGGAGATCCTGCGCAACGTGCTCTACGACGAGCCCGCGCGCGTCGACAGCGTCGGCGATGTCGTGCTCGACGAGGTGCACTACATCGACGACTATCCGCGCGGGACGGTGTGGGAAGAGTTGATCATCGAAGCGCCGAAACACATTCGCCTGATTGGCCTTTCGGCGACGATCAGCAACGTCGGCGAGGTTGCCGCGTGGATGTCCAGCCTGCGCGGGACCATCGAGACGGTCACGCGCACCGAGCGGCCCGTCGCGCTCGAGATGTGGCTGGCCATCGACAATCAGTTGCATCCGCTCTTTGACAAAGCCGGCCACGCGGCGCGTGGAACGCTCGAGCTTGCGCAGACGGATGCGGTGCAGCAACCGCGATTCCGCGAGGCACGCCGTGCACCGGACAACGACATGCTCACAGTGATCGATGTCCTGCACCGCCGCGCGATGCTGCCGGCCATCTACTTCATCTTCTCGCGCCGCGGGTGCCGCGAGGCGCTCGCGCGCTGTGGCCTGCACGCTGTCGACCTCACTACCGACGACGAGAAGGACCGCATCGACGTCGCGCTCACCGAGCGGATGCAGGCGTTGAGCGACGAGGACGAACGGCACTGCGTCCTGCTGGAACTCGACCGTCGCTTGCTCCGCCGCGGACTTGCGATGCATCACGCGGGATTGCTCCCCTATGCGAAAGAGACCGTCGAGCACCTCTTCCAGCAAGGGCTCATCAAAGTGGTCTTCGCCACCGAGACGCTGTCGCTCGGCCTCAACATGCCGGCGCGCTCCTGTGTGATCTCGACCTTCACCAAGTTCGACGGCGTGAGTTTCGCCTCACTGACCAGCGGTGAGCTGACGCAGCTCATGGGGCGTGCCGGGCGGCGTGGCATCGACACGGTCGGCCACGGGGTGATCCTCAAGGAGAGTGACGTCGAGTTGCGCGACATCTACGACGCGGCGATCTCCGGGGAATTCGCCGTCGACTCCAAGTTCTCCCCCACCTACACGATGGTCCTGAACTTGTTGCGCACGCGGTCCGCGGAGGCAGCCGAGGTGCTGCTCGACAGCTCGTTCGGGCAGTACCAGGCGGTGGAGCGCACGGCGCGTTGGGATCATCGACGCGCCAATCTCGAAGCGGAGCTGGGGGATCTTCGTCAGCGACGCTTCCAGCATCCGAAGATCCCCTGCACGGAGCGCACGCTCAGCTCATTCCTCGCCACCGGCATCCAGCTCGCCGAGACGCAACTGGCGCTGCGTCGCGTCCGGCGCGGCCACTGGACCGACGCGCGCAGGGGCCGCTACGGCAAGGCTGGGTCCGATCCCGGCCAGCGATTCGAGGCGCTCCGCCGCACCGCCCGCGCACAGCAGGAGAAGCTCAACGAGTCACCGTGCAACCGCTGTCCCTTCCTTGGTGAGCATCGCAACCATCACTACCGGATCGCCGATATCGAGACGACCCTGGCCGGCGCCGAGGAAGAACTGGAACGCTCGCAACACCGTTTCCGGCGCGAGTTTCGCGCCCATCGCGCGGTCCTCCGGGCAGCGGGCTTCCTGGACGTCGACACGCCGACCGATCTCGGACGCCTTGCGGGGTCGTTGTACGGCGAGAGCTCGCTGCTGGTGGCCGACGCGGTGGCGTCCGGGCTCCTCACCGGCCTGAAACCAGAAGAGCTCGCGGCGACGCTGGTGAGTCTCGTCTCCGAGGATCGGGGCCGCGAACGGCCACAGCCTTCGCGCCGGCATTTTCCGACGCCCCGCATCGAGGAGCGCCACCGACGCCTGCGCACGGCGATGCGTCGCTTCATCGAGCTGGAGCGCGAGCACGGCCTGGAGACGATGCCCCCGCTGTCCCTGGAGCAGATCCGGCCGGCCTACGAGTGGGCGAGGGGTGTGCCGCTCGCCGATATCGAGCCGCCGCCCGGGGCCGACACGGGCGACGTCGTCAAGGCAGTGAAGAGCCTCTACTCGCTGCTGCGTCAGATGGAGCAGGCGCTGCGTGGGCACGAGTTGCAGCCCCTGGTCGCGGTCACCCGTGAGCGCGTGGAGCGCGACCTCATCCGCCGTATCTGAGCACCGCCGCGCGTCACGATCGTCGCGATGCTTGACATCGTGCTGCGGGGTGCGTGCTAGGATTCCGGCACTGTGTCGACACCAAGCGTCGTGCTCGCAACCATGATCATGCCCCGCGGAGGTTTCCGAACGTAGGGGCACGCGCGCCCACGTCAGGAGGCCTCCCGGACCACAAGCCCGGGAGGTTTTTTTTATGTCCACGATCAGTCTGCTCGAACGCTACGGCCGCGCACCGGCGGGTGCGCACGTCAGCTGTCTCGTGTGCCGCGCCTGCGGTCACGAGACTCCTGTCGAAGCAACGAACATCTGCGAGGTGTGCTTCGGGCCACTCGAAGTTCGCTACGACTACGAAGCGGTGGCGCGGCGCATATCGCGTGAGCGCATCGAGGCCGGGCCGCCGAGCATCTGGCGATACCGTGACCTGCTACCGGTCGATGCTGACGCCACCGAGCCGATCACGCTCGGCGAGGGATTCACACCCTTGATTCACGCGCGCAACCTGGGCGCCGAACTTGGTCTGCGCAATCTCTACTTGAAGAACGACACGCAGAATCCGACCGGGTCATTCAAGGACCGCGTGGTCAGCGTCGCTGCGACGTGGGCGCGCGATCAGGGCATGACCACCATCGCGTGCGCCAGTACCGGCAATCTCGCCAACGCCGTCGCCGCGTATGCGGCGCATGCCGGCCTGCGCGCGGTCGTCGTGGTGCCGAGCGACCTCGAGCCCGCGAAGATGATCGGGACGTCGATCTTCCGGCCCACCGTCATCGCGGTCGACGGCAGCTACGACGACGTGAACCGCCTGTGCAGCGAGCTTGCGGATTCGGTGGACTGGGGGTTCTGCAACCTCAACCTTCGCGCCTTCTACAGCGAGGGGAGCAAGACGCTCACCTTCGAGACCACCGAGCAACTCGGCTGGCGGCTTCCCGACGAGATCATCGTGCCGGTGGCGTCGGGCTGCCAGTTCGTGAAGCATCGCAAGGCGGCGGGCGAGCTCATCGACCTCGGGCTCGTGGAGGCGGGCTCGCGCCTGCCACGCCTGACCGGCGCACAGGCGGCCGGATGCTCGCCGGTGGCGACCGCGTTTGCAGGCGGGAAGGACACCGTCGTCCCGGTGCGCCCGAACACCATCGCCCGGTCGATCGCGATCGGCAACCCCTCGGACGGCGCCGAGGTGCTCAAGATCGCGCGAGAGACTGGCGGGGTCGTGGCCGGCGTCAGCGAGGAGGAGCTCGTCCAGGGCATCGAGTTGCTGGCTGCGAGCGAAGGCATCTTTGCCGAGACCGCCGGCGGGGTGACCGTGGCGGTGCTGCGCAACCTGGCGCGTGCGGGGCGGTGGCGCGGCGACGAGACAGTGGTCGCGTACATCACCGGC
The DNA here is from genome assembly GCA_041691155.1 of Candidatus Dormiibacterota bacterium. Lineage (GTDB taxonomy): Bacteria > Chloroflexota > Dormibacteria > Aeolococcales > Aeolococcaceae > Palsa-851. The sequence continues at coordinate 74,070 of JBEPVD010000003.1, forward strand.
GCGGGGCTCAAGACCGCCGACTGCCTCGCCGGACGCATCACCACCCCAGACCCCGTCGGGGCGTCACTCAGAGCCTTTCGGGAGCGCTACCCAGAACTGATCTGACCGCCGTGCCAGCGGGTTTCCTGTCCCCATCGCCGTGGCATAGTGAAGGCGATGTATCACCAGATCGCACGCAACAAGCGCAAGAGCGTGATCGTGATCGCGATCTTCTTCCTCTTCTGGATGGCGATCGGTTATGGCATCGGCTTCATCGCAGGCGGGGTCGGCGGCGGCGTCTCCGGGGCGATCATCGCGGCGGTGCTGGCCCTCCTCGCCGTGCTCTGGTCTCTGACGCTCGGTCAGGCGACGGTGCTCTCCGTCTCCGGCGCACAGGAGGTCAGCCAGCAGCAGGCGCCGGTCCTGTACGACATCGTGTCGACGCTCGCGATCGGCGCAGGGTTGCCGATGCCGAAGGTCTACATCATTCAGGACCCGTCGCCGAACGCCTTCGCCACCGGAACGAGCCCGAAGAAAGCGGCGATCACCGCTACCACCGGTCTGCTGGCGATCATGAATCGCGAGGAACTGGAAGGGGTCATCGCCCACGAGATGAGCCACATTCGCAATTACGACGTGCGTCTCGTGCTCATCGTCGCGACTGTGGTGGCCCTGGCGGGCCTGCTCGCGAGCCTGCTGTGGCGATCGCTCTTCTTCACGCGTGGCGGCAACAACCGCGACCAGGGTCAGCTGATGATCCTGCTCATCGGCGCGGCGGTCCTGCTGTCGGTGATCGCGGTGATCGTCGGGCCGCTGATGCAGTTCTCCCTGTCGCGTTCACGTGAGTCCCTCGCCGACGCGAGCAGCGTCGAGCTCACCCGCAACCCGGCGGGTTTGTTGCACGCGCTGCAGAAGCTGCAGCAGAACGACAAGCCGTTCGTGAAGATGACCCACACCACAGCCGCGATGTGCATCGACGATCCCCTGCAGCATCACGGCGGGTGGACGCATCATCTGTTCGATACGCATCCCCCGATCGAGCAGCGCATCGCGACGCTCCAGGCGATGCTCGCGGTCAAGGAGACGTAGGTAGCGGGTCCCCCCGTCGGCTCACGGCGAGACTACGCCGGAGGTCCCGGACTCAACACCGCCACCGCTGTATGGCTCGCTCCCGCGGAGTCACGCCAGGCCACCGCGACACTGTCGCCCGGCCGGCGGTCCTGCATGACGGTGTTGAAATTCGCAGACGACGTCACGGGGAGCGAGGCGACCGCGGTGATCACGTCACCGGCGGAGATGCCGGCGGTGAACGCCGCGTCTCCGGGAGCAACGCTGATGACCGTGCAACCGACGCCGGTGGACTTGGGGTCGACCGTGACGCCGAGCACGCCGCGATGTCCTGATTCGAAATACGGAGACGGCGTTCCTGCCTCGATTTGCATGGCGATGCTCAGGGCACGAGTGATCGGGATCGCGCAGCCCCACGTGGCTTTCGCTCCCGTGGCGGTGTTGAGCGATCCCGCGGTGTCCATGCCGATGACCTCGCCGTTCGCATTGAGCAGCGGGCCGCCTGAGTCACCGGCCTGAATCGGTGCATTGAAACAGACGACACCATCGAGCGTCTCGACAATCGTGGCCGCTTCGTCCTGCACCATGATCGTCTCGTCGAGCGAGGTCACAGCACCGTGCGCGGCAACCGGTGCACCATTGCGTCCCAATGCGTTCCCGCGACCGGTCACGGGGTCGCCGACTGCCACCAGCCCCGAGGTGTCGAACGGCGTGATGGGGAGTCCACTGGCGCCGACCAGCTGGATCACGGCGACATCCTGGGTTGGATCAACACCGACGACGACCGCCCGGTAGATCGGTCCGCGTCCCGCGAGTTGCGCGGTCAATGACGTCGTATTCGCGACCACATGATTGTTGGTCACCACCAGGCCGCCCGGTGTCATCACCATGCCCGTGCCGGCGATGCTGCCCTGCGGGATATCGCCGTTGATGTTGACGATCGCTTGATCCGTAAAGGCTTTGGGTAGTGGCGTCGGAGCGGTCTGATGACCGTTCAGGAGCAGCCAGACCACCGCAAGCACCGGAATCGCGGCGGCCACCGATGCCAGGGCGATCGCGAGCGAACGGTGCCGGTTGGGCGCGTCCACAGGCGGCGGAGGCGGTGGCGGTGGCGGCGGCGAGATCCACGGAAACTGCGGCGGCGCGATGGTCGGCGTGGTCACGGTCAGTTGAGGGGAATCACGACCGGCGGCGGAACGGTGACCGCGGTGGCGTTCGCCGAGACGGTCAGCGCCGCGTCGATCTTCCATATCGTCACGTCGATGACGTACAGCTTCCGTTGACTGGTGTCGAGTACGTACGCGTGCGCATCGTCGGGCGCGAGCGCAATCCCATCCGGTCGCACGCCCACCGACAGCGACTTGGTGGTCGCCAGTGTCACCGGATCGATCACCAGCAGCGCGGCACCGGAGTTGTCGATAGCGATGATCGTTCCCGCGTCCGAGGTTTCCACGACGTCGACGAAGTTGCCCGTCTCGCTCACCGTCTTGGTGATCTTGTCGGTGATCGTGTCGAGGGTCTGGAGGCTGTTGTCACCGACGACGAGCAGGCTCGTTCCCGCCTGCGGCATCACCAGCCTGCGGAGGCTCGGCACGGCAATCGGCTTTTCGAGCGAATAGTCCGGCAGCTTGATCGGCACGATCGCTGACGAATCGGCGCATCCGACGAAGAGCTGGCTCGCGTCAGGCGTGATTGCCAGGTTGGTCGGCCCGCAGGGCAGCGGAATGACGCCCTCGAGCTTCCAGTTGGTGAGGTCGACCACCGAAATGGTGTTGGTCTGATAGCTGGCCACGAACGCCACGTCGCCAGCCGGCGACAGGGTGAGGTCTCCCGGTCCGGGGCCGACCGCAATCGGGGCGCTGACTTTCAGTGTCGTCGCGTTGATCGAGGTGAGCGCGCCGGGGTGGACGCCGTCTCCATAACTGAGCACGAGCACCGAGGAGCCGTCCGCCCTCAGCTTCAGGTCGATGGGCGCCCGGTCGACGGCGATCGGCTTCCCAGCGCTCTGCCCGAAGTAGTTGATGGGCTGAACGGTGTTGTCGAGCGAGTTGGCAACCCATGTGCTCGCCGAGCCGGTGCCGATGAGCAGGTCTGGGTCGTTGCCGACCGGAATCGTGTGCTCCACCGGGCCCGCCGAGCTGCCGAGGAAACTGAGGCTGCCCTTCGAGCTCGGATACAGGACCCATGCGACGCCGGCCGCCGCCGGAAGCGCAAGGTCACCTGGCGCATTCGGCAGGCTGACTCCCGCGGCCGCGACATGCGATTGCAGATGAACCGGAATGAGTTCGTGGTTCAGCGTCGCGGCGACCCAGGCGATGCCGCCGGTGGCGTCGATCGCAACACCGGTAGGTGTGCCCGCCAGCGGGACGGTCGCGACCAGGGCCCGTTTCGCAAGATCGACGATGGACAGTGTGCTGCTGGACCGATTGGTGATGACGACCGTCTGGCGGTTGGGCGTGAGGCTGTACCCCGTCGGCGCTCTTCCAAGCACGATGGCGGTGCCGGACTTGTGGGTCGCAACGTCCACCGGGATCAACGCCCCGGGGCGGCTGTTCGCGCCCGGCTCGATGATCCATGCCGTTTTGCCGTCGCTGCTGTAGAAGGCTGACTGGGCCGGGTTCGAGCCCACCTCGACGGGCGCCCCGTTTCCGGTCGACGGGTTGTAGAAGTAGATGACGCCAGGCTGTCCGGGAGGGGTGGCGGCGCCGACTACCGCCCCCGACCCGGTGGGCGACGGCACGTAGTAGGCGACCCCCCGGCTCAAAGGCTGCGCCGGCTCGAGACGATCGGTGGCGGTGTTGATCGGGATGACCGTGCCGCCGAGGTTGTCGGTCACGTAGAGGGTCGTTCCGTCGGCGGAGATCTGCTCGTCGACCGGGAGTTTGCCCACAGGAATGGACTTGCCGACCGTGCCGCTGACCAGGTCGACCGGAATGACATCGCCGTGATTGGTGTCGAGCAGGAACGCCTTGGATCGATCCGGCGTCACGAGGATCGCGGCGGGTGCTCCTGGCAGGGTGACCGTCCGTGTCGACCCGCCGCCGGTCAATGACTGCATCGCCAGCTGGGCGGGACCCGCATTCACTACCGCCACCTTCTCCTGGGGGAGGGTTGCGAGCGGCAGGGGCGTCGCCGCTCCGCGGCCGAAGAGGAGGAAGCCCCCTCCGGCGATCACGACGATGAGTACCACCGCCATGCCGATGGCCATCCACTTGTTCTTCGGCATGAGGACCCGCATGGGGGTGCCCGGTGGCGGAACCGTTCGCGGCGCGAGCGGAGGCGGTGCCGGCGGCGCCACCGGAGGCTGCGCGAACGCGGTCAGGGCCGGAGCGGGGCCGTGCACGAGCGCCGGCAGTGGGGGCGGCGCCGGCGGCGCGAGGACCGGCGGCTCGGGTACCACGCCCTGGTTCGCCCGACCTTGTTCGCGAATTCGCCAACCGGTTCCCGAATCGCTCGTCATCGAGGGTCGGTCGGAGGTCCGTGGTTCGTCCGACATCGAGGCCGAAGCTACCCGAGCGTCCGTGCCCCCGATCGGCGGTACGCACGATCGTTGCAGCCTCGTATCGAAGGCCGATGCGGCGAGCGGTTCAGATTGACCGAGGAGTCCGGAAGTAGCGGGCGGACGAGCGCGTGTAGAGGAGGACCACCGCGGCCAGCGCCACCAGCCAGAGCGCGATCCCGGCAATCAGATCCGGCATCGCGTAGGCAGCGGCATCCTGGCTGATGCCATTGAGGAGGCTCAGTGTGGTGATGGCGAAGAACACCGCGAAGCCAGTCCTTCCCCAGCGGTGTGCACGACCGTTCGCCCAGGCCATCCAGAGCCAGACCACCGTCGCCATCGTCCCGCCTCCGACCAGCGGCGCGAGGTTGGTCCACACCAATGCCTGCCACTGGGCGGCGGTGAACCCGGGATCAACGCTCAAGATCTCGGACCGCAACATGCCGGCCGTGAGCACCACCGTGATCAAGGTCATCACCTCCACCACCGCGCCGAGGTACATGAGCCGGACGGCGGCGAACACTACCGGCGCCGACCGTGGCACGCCTGGACGGAGGCGCATCCACAGCGCGTTCCGGACCAGATCCGCGGCCTGCGCGACCCCGGGCCGCCGCTGACCGTCGCGTGCGCTCTCCATGAGCACGGTCAGCATCTCCTCCTCATATTCGCGGCGGAAAGCTCGTGGGTACCAGGCGAGCGATCGCCGGTAGCGTCGTTCGAGGTCGGCAGCCGCATTCACGAGAGGGCGCCTCCAGGCTGGAGCCGGGCCTGGGCGGCTGACGCGTTGGCGTGCAGCCGCGAGGCCTCAGTGGCGAGCCGCGCTGCGCCGTTCTGCGTGAGCCGGTAATAGCGGCGAAGCCGGTTGTCGACGATCTCCTCGCGATCGCTCTCGATGAGGCGGTCCGTGCGCAAGCGAGCAAGCGCCGTGTACAGGGTCCCCGCCTGAAGGCGGACGCGGCCGTCGGAGATCGCCAGCACGTCGATGATGATCCCGTAGCCGTGCTGGCTCCCGGCCGCGAGCGCGGTGAGGATGAGGAAGGTGGCCTCCTGCATCGCCCGGTCACTCATACGGACCAAATATACCGTTGCACTGAGGCTGTCCGCGTCAACAGCGACGGGTCCCCGGGTCAGGCGGGCGGGGCACCCGCGGGCGGCGGCGGCGCCGCTGCGACAGGCGGGGCAGCAGCGGGTGCCGACGGGGTGAAGGACACGGTGGGCGCAGCACGCTCGGAGTCCGCGACCGCGAAAAAGGCGAACGGCTGGAAATGCATGATGTTCCCGTAGATGTTGGTCGGGAAGGTCTGCAGCGCGGTGTTGAAATCGCGCACGTTGCCGTTGTAGAACCGCCTCGAAAACTCCACTTTGTCTTCCGTGGTGGTCAGTTGCTCCTGCAGGTTGAGGAACAACTCCGACGCCTTCAACTGTGGATAGTTCTCTGCGACCGCAAGGAGTTGACGCGTGGATCCGGTGAGCGCGTCCTCGGCGCCGGCCATCGCTGACGGGTCGCCTGATTTGGACGCGGCGACGGCGTTGGTACGCGCCGCGGTGACTGCCTCGAACACGCCACGCTCATGAGCGGCGTATCCCTGCACGGTGTTGACGAGGTTCGGGATCAAGTCATAGCGGCGCTTCAACTCGACGTCGATGTCCGACCAGGCCTCCTGCGTCCGGGTGCGCAGCCGGATGAGGTGGTTGAACCGGTAGGCGACGTACAGGACGATGAGAACGACGACGATGAGGACGATCAGCAGTGCGGTCATGCCTTCAGTGTCTCATTCCTCGGGCAGCATCGCTTCCGGGACGCTCACCGCGCGGTAGGGCATATCGCTGATGTCGTAGTAGCGGATCGGCTTCTTGAGACGTTTGGCGATGCCGATCTGCACCTTGACGCCGAGTGACGGGTTGCCGAAAACCCACATCTGATCGCAGCGCACGATCAGGTTGTTGAACGCCTCGCGCACGACATCCTTCGGCACCGTGTGCACCAGGTAGTAGTCGAACAGCATGAAGGGCACGATGGGCACCTGGCCCTCATCGAGCACGAATTTCGTGATGTGCTGGCGCCAGTAGAAGTTGCGATTGCTCAGCGCGCAGTAGATCAACTGCTTGGGACGCCGCAGCGCGCGCTCGGCCTGCTCCGCTGGGCTGGCCTTGGGCGTCGGCGCGAAGATGCGCTCGAGAATATCCTCGGCGTTCTTGACTGCCGGCTCTGTCCGCGACGCAGATTCGTCGTGAATCAGGGATGCGCTCGGACGACGCCGCAAACCACGCTGACGCAACCTTTCTCCCTGTCACAGCAACGAAATTTGGGAGAGCCGATGATAGCATCGGCGATACCTCCCGAAAGTGGTCCCGATCGCCGGGGCTCAATCGCCTGGGTCTGCCCACGAGACCATGGCACGCAGCGTCACCAGCGCCCGGTCCAGCAGCGCCACTCGCGGCGGGTCATTGAGCCAGCGGCTCTGACCGGACGGGTGCGGCAGCGGCACGAGCACCGGAGCACTCCGAGGCTTGCCGCGTACTGGGGCGCCTGAGGCGGTGAACGCCGACCCGATGACATCGTCGAGACGCTGTCCGGGGAGAAACCGCTCGAGCGCCAGCGAGCCGATCGGGATGATGAGTCGTGGGGCAAGCAGCTCGACCACCCCGTCGAGCCACGGCGCGCAGAGCGCGACCTCCGCGGCACTCGGGCGCCGATCACCGGCGCTATCCGGACGGCGTCCCGGAAAACAGGTCGTCATCGCGGTCATGTAGATGCGCTCACGCACCTCGTCCTCATCACGGAAGCCGGCCCGAACAAACCAGCGCATCAACTGACGACCGGACCGCCCCGCAAAGGGCCGGCTCTGATCCTGCTCGACCGGACCGGGTGCCTGACCGATGAGCATGATTCGCTGACCCGCGTGACCACTGAAGACCGGATGTGCCCGAGCGATGTGGCCGGCCTCCTGGCAGCGCGTACAGGCGCGCTGGTCGCGTTGCAGCAGGCTGAGCAGGTCGCTCCTCTGTCGTCGATCGTACATACGAGACCGACTCTGACTCGCCGAGGTAGCGTCGGCCCAGCCCAAGCGATATTATCTGTCCACCGCTCATCGCTCCCCACGTTTGTCGATCGGTGTTCGTGGTCAGCCGTCGTTCTTCGAGGCTCCATGTCCGACGAGTCGTCTCGCTCCGCCCGGCCTTCCGGTCAGCGACGAAATGATGGCGCACCCTCGTGGTGGGCGGCGCTGGACCGGGTTGATCTCCCGGACAACGAGGGCGCACCCGCCGCGCATCGACGCTGGTACGAAGGCGATGCACCCGTCGCTCCTCCGGGGGTGGCGCCACAGACCCACAAGGCCCGTCACGCCCAGTGCAACTGGGGCGTCAACCTGCTGGTGACGCTCGCTGTTGCGCTGGTGCTCGCAGTCGCGTACATCGTGGATGAGACCCACAACGTCTTCGACGTGACGCTCCTGATCGGCATTCCCGTGGTGCTGGCGGTCATCACCACGGTGGTGGTCGCCCGGCGGAGCCGCTGACCTCGCGTTCGGACACCTAGGGAACGCGTGACCGACGAGCGGCCGCGTCGGCCCGACCGAACCAGGCGACCCCGGCGGCCATTCCTCGACCCCATCCCCGGCCTTGCGCTCCCCGCAGGTGACGATGAGACGGGATCCGCGCCGTCGCTGCGCTCCCGGTTTGAGGCGGCGATTGCGCCCGGTCCCGCCGATGGCGCGGCGCCGCGCGACGTCGAGATCGCGAAGACGCTCGCCGAAGCGCCTGTCGAGCGCATCGCCGAGGTGGTGTACGGGAGCAACGGGGTGTTTCTCCTGGAATTGGGCGCTCCGGATCCAGTCGACCCAACCCAGCCACTGCGCGCCGTCTACAAACCCGTGCGCGGGGAGCGCCCGCTGTGGGACTTCCCTCGCCGGACGCTCTATCTCCGCGAGGTGGCCGCCTACATCGTCGATGCCGCGCTCGGGTTGCATCGGGTCCCCGTGACCGTGCTTCGGGACGGCCCGCTCGGTCCGGGGTCGTTGCAACTCTTCGTGCGCGTGCTCGAGGAGCCGCTGACTCCGGAGCGTGCGGAGAAGCTCGACTCCCAGCTCCGGTCGGTCGCGGTGCTCGACGTGCTCATCAACAATGCGGACCGCAAGCGCACGCATCTGCTGGTCGTGGACGGTCCGAGTGTGAAAGGCATCGACAACGCGTTGAGCTTTCTCCCCTACCCGCGCCAGCGCACCGCGCTCATCTCGCTCGGGGGCTCACCACTCCCGGCGAGGTTGGCCAAGCGTGTGCAGGATCTCGCCAACGACGAGGTGCGCATGACTGCGCTGCTGACGCGCCTCCGGCGCCTGCTCAACGAATCAGAGGTTGACGCCTTCGCTCATCGGGTCACCGAACTCGCCGGCGACCCCATCTATCCGGTGCTCGACGACTGGGACGGTCGGCCATTCGAGTGGTGGTGAGGCGGAGGCGGCCCGCCGGCATGGCGGGCCGCCTTGAGGGAGAGGATGGTCCGGCTAGCCCGACGTGCTGTTCGAGCCCATGTTCGGACACTTCGTCGTCGACGGGGTTGCGGTCGCCGACGGCGTCGCCGTGGTTGCCGCCAGCGATGCGGCCGTACTCGACGCCGTGGTGGATGAGCTGCCGGCCGCGTGCGCGATCACGAAGCCGCCGATCCCGGATCCGGCCAGGAGCCCCACCGAGAGCAGTGCCGTGGCCACGATGCTGCGGGGTCGCATCCCGCGTCGTGCCGGCGGTGCCGGCTCCTCCGGCGGCGGGGGCGGCGGGGCGAATTGGTCGTCCATGGTGTGTACCTCCTTGGTGGACTGACGGTTGACGCTGCTCAGCGTCGCGCGCACGAGTGCGAACGGCATGGGCGTCCCCTGGGAGATGGCTCAGCGTTGTGCGGAATGCCCGCGCGGCTACCCTGACCGCATGCGATTCATGGGCGCCGACCGGTGAGTTTTGTGCTCACGCACGTCGGTGACGCGTTGCGGCTTGCGTTCGCGATGTTCTGGGCCGTGTTGTGGCCGCTGGCACTCGGGTTCCTGCTGTCCGCGTGCGTCGAAACCTTCGTTTCGAAACAGGCGATCTCGCGTGTGCTCGGCCGCGACAGTGTCCGCTCGGCGAGCCTTGCGACCATCTTCGGCGCAGCCTCATCGTCGTGCTCGTATGCAGCCGTGGCGGTTGGTCGAACGTTGTTTCGCAAAGGCGCAACGTTGCCGAACGCGATCATCTTCGAATTCGCCTCGACCAACTTGGTCTTCGAGCTCGGTCTCGCGCTGCTGATCCTGCTGGGATGGCAATTCCTCGCAGCGGAGTTCGCGGGTGGACTGGTGATGGTCGTGCTCCTGGCGCTCATCTTCCGTGTGACGCTGAGCAGAGGTCTCACCGCAAGCGCACGTGTGCAGGCGGACCGCGGACTGCTCGGGAAGATGGAAGGCCACGGCGCCATGGACATGTCGGTCACTGATGGCCCATTGCTCACGCGCCTCATGTCCCCGCAGGCATGGACTTCGATCAGCCACTACTTCTTCATGAACGTCTATGGGCTCTGGCTGGACCTGGTACTGGGTTTTCTCATCGCCGGGGCCATCGGTGCATGGGTGCCCGATGCGGTGTGGTCGCATCTGTTCTTCACCGGGGACGGGATCGGTCCGGCGGTCTGGAGCGCGCTGCTTGGTCCGCTCGTGGCGTTGCTGAGTTACGTGTGCTCGGTGGGCAACGTGCCACTCGCCGCGGTGTTGTGGCGTCACGGGATCGCCTTCGGCGGCGCGATCGCGTTCATCTTCGGCGACCTGATCATTCTTCCGATTCTCAACATCTACCGGAAGTACTACGGCGGGCGAGTGGCGATCTATCTGCTGGTGGTGTCCTACGCGACCATGGTCGTTGCCGGGCTCGCGGTCGGCGCTGTGTTCAGCGCGCTCGGATGGGTGCCGAACAACCGCAACGTCAGCGCGTTCGCCACCACCATCGCGTGGGACGCGACCACGTACCTGAACATCGTTGTGCTGGTGGTGATCGCACTCCTGCTGGTGCGGTTCCTGCGCACCGGCGGCATCGCGATGCTGCGCATGATGGACATGCCTGCGGAGCACATGCAGGCGCACGCGGACCCGGCCTGACCGCTGCTCGACGTGGTTGTCGTTCGCATGAGGGGGCGGCCGCACTTGTTTTGGTCCACACTCAAAGCCGGACGATGCGTAACCCGGGTGCCGGCAAGGCGTTTCCTGAGCACGATGCCAGCACCCGCCAACGCCGCCAGAAGGCCCGCAATTTTCGCACCCGTGATCGTCGTCGCCCTTCTCACCGGCTGCGGCGCGACCTCGACGGCACCGACGCCGACGGCACCATTGGACACGCCGACGCCCTCGGCCATCCCGACCGCGACGCCCATGCCCACGCCCACGCCCACACCCTCGCCAACTCCGACACCGACATCAGGCGCAACACCGGTTGCGGTCGGGACCATCGTCGTGACCTCGATAGGTATGAATGGCAGGTTGCTCGGAGGCTGCGGTGCAGACCTCACCTACGTCCCCACGGGGAACCAGGTGTGCTACTGGAATGACACAGGGGGATCGGGCGGTTTCTATCTGTTCGCCGGCAGCACGACAGGTCCGCTGGCCGCGCTGAGCAGGGCGCGCGCGGGCGCAACGCTCACGTGGACCGTTGGAGCGAAGTCCTACACACGGATCCTCAGCGGAACTTCAATGACCTTCCCGCTGGACACCGGGCACGATGTTGCTCCGGGGCAGCCCGCCTACCTGCAGGTGCGCACCACAACGACGGTCGTCGAATACGAGGGACATCCGTAATTGATCGAATCCACGCCACCGAGCATCCAATCGAGGCTGATCGACCGTGCGGCAAAAAAGGTGGGATGGTGGTACGCCCGGAGGGACTTGAACCCCCGCACCCGGCTCCGGAGGCCGGCGCTCTATCCAACTGAGCTACGGGCGCCCGTCGCGTGTCGCCGGGACAACCGTGGCCAGTATACGGGTCAGTCCGAATCGTCCTCGGAGGTGAACATCAGGCTGTCCTGCACGTCGTACAGTGCGTCCATCCACTCTGAGATCACGAGTTCGTCCGGCGAGCGACCCACCAGATGGGCATCCGCACTGACCAGTGCGACCGCCCGGCCGACCAGCTCGTACGGCACCTCGACCTCATCGGCGAGGTTCAACTTCTCGAACTGGTCGATGAGCTCGTCGATGTAGCGGATCTTCTGCCGGCGCGCATTGCGTGCTTCCCTCAAGGAGGTCCAGCGAGCTTCAAGCTCACCGATCTCCACGCAAGTCTCCTGGATCATTGCACGACCACCCTCAACACCTCTACCCCAGATTGGACTCCATCCTATGCCGCCGATCAAGGCCGGTCAAGAAGCGCGTTTTCCCCGGCTCCACCCAACTCGCCTGGCCCGCACCCGCAGCACCCAGGACATCGTCCTTCGCGCCGCCCGTGACGGTGCTGCCGAGGGGTTCTGCTGCCTCGCGGCGGAACAGACTGCGGGGCGGGGCCGGCAGGGCCGAGCCTGGGTTGCGCCGGCTGGGTCGGCGCTCCTCGCCTCGGTGCTGCTCCGGCGCTCACCGACTGTGGCGACAGGCATACCGTTCGCCGCAGGCCTCGCGCTGCTCGACACGCTCACTGCCACATGCGGCCTCGCCGCCGGTCTGAAGTGGCCCAACGACGTCATGGTGGACGGACGCAAGCTGGCAGGCATCCTCAGCGAGGTCGAACCCGGCGGCGCGACATCGGGCCGCGTGGCGGTCGCGCTGGGCCTCGGCGTGAACCTGCGGGTCGAGGCCTTCCCTGAAGGCGCGGACGGTGTGAGCCTGCACACCCTGGTTGCTACGGTCCCCGATGCCGAGGCGCTCCTGATTGCCTGGGGCGAGGCACTCGGTGTTCGCGTCGCCACGCTCGAGGCGGGCGGGATCGCGGCGCTCGTCGGCGACTGGCGCCGGTGCGCGGTTGGCCTCGGTGGCCCCGTGACGGTCAACGGCCCATCAGGCTCCGTGCGCGGCACGGCGATCGAGGTCGACGAGGATGGCGCGCTGGTGGTCGAGGTGGACAGCGAACGGCTGCGCTTCCTGGCGGGCGACGTCCACCTGGGCATCCGTCGCGCCGGCTGACGTCAGCCTGGCGGACTCGCCCCTCTACGTTGTGGGTGTCGGGGTCGCTGCGACCGAGGGTGATGGCGACGCCCCGCCGGTACCGGTCGCACCTGCTGCCGGCGTGGCGGGCGCGGCGGAGCCACTGACGTTGAGCACGCCGTTCATGTTGGGGGCGTGAATGGTGCAGATGTACTTGTAGGTACCCGGCGTCGTGAACTTGACGTACCAGGTGCCACCGGGGTTGAGTGTGTCGTCGGTGAGGCACGACGCGTTGGCCCCATCGAACGTCACGGTGTGAGGGAGCGATCCCGTGTTCTTGAACTCGATGACGTCACCGACCCCGGCAGGCGACGACGCGGGCACGAACAACAGGTCGTCGGTCGCGTTGATCGTCACCGCAGGCGATCCCGGAGCGGTCCCGCTTGCAGTGCCGGCGCATGGACCACCGCCGGTGCCATTCGAACCCGCCGGCGCACCGTTGCCGCAGGCGAAGAGTCCAATCGCGACGCACAGTCCCAGCCCCGCCGCCAGTGTCCGCAGATGAGTCATGTGCATCTCCGAAGGCATGTTAAGGGATGGGTCCGCCGGCACGCGTCTCGGCTCAGTGGAGCGCCCCTGCGATGCGGTCGGCGGCGAGTTCCTCGTCCCGTCCGGGATCGGAAAACAGCCGCATGAAGACCACGATGATCGCGATGAAGTAGACGATGTTCCCAACCCCGAGCATGATCACTCCGCCGTACTGCTGGTCGGTCAGCGCCGACATTCCCCAGAGGCGCGGCGCCTGCGCGTAGAAGCTGTACAACGCCGCCGGCGCAAGGGCGAAAACGATGCCGAGCACCGTCGGAGGAATGCCGGCGAGGCTGAGTGCGGCAATCTTGGTGAGCGGGCTCACCGTCACCGTGCGCTCGTCACGGATGGGGTCGACGACCGGCCACCACACGATGATCCCGACGCCGATGAAGCTCACGTGCTCGACGATGTGCACCGGCACGGTGGTGAGCGTCGTGTCGTACAGCGACGGAATGTGCCAGAGCAGCAGGACGGCGTTGAAGATGATCACCGCGGGCCATGGACGCGTGACCATCCACCAGACCGTGCGCACCATCGTGTGACGTTCGCGCGGTGCCGGACGGGCTCCCGCGATACCGAGGAGCAGCAGCGGCGGCGCCACCATCATCAGCAGCATGTGCTGGACCATGTGCAGCGAGAACAGGTAGAGGTCGCCACCGCGGTCGATCGGTGACTCCAGCGCGATGAACGTGATCAGCAGCCCGGTGAAGAACAGCAACGGGCGCCAGCGCTGATGACGGAACCAGGGCGTGACGTCGTCGTTCGGTCCGATCGTCCCGCGACGGATCGCGATGACGTAGCCCCAGCCGACAGCCACGAGGCCGCAGATGACGGTGGGATCCCACGTCCAGTCGAGGAATCCCAGATGAGCCGTCAGTGCCCTCCGTCCTCCGGAAGCTCGACGTACTCGTTTCTCGCGGCGCGAGCCCAGAAGAAGCACGAAACGACGAGGTACAGCAGCCCCCCGCCCCACATCAGCGGCCCGATGTCGTTGCGGATGTCGGTCAGGAAGCCGGTCAGCGTGATCGCCAGGGCAAGAGCGACGTTGATCGGCGCAAAGCTTGGTGGCGGTAGATGCGGCGTCTCATGCCCGTGGTCGGTCGCGGAGTCTGCGGGATGAGTCGCGTCGTTGCTCATCGAGGCAGCCTCATTTCGTGACCGCGAGGAAGACGGATGCCCAGACGAATGCCGCGCCCATCAGCACCAGCAGCATGACGAACATGAGGACGCCCATTCGCATGTTCTTCCGAGCGAGCTTCCGGTTCATCAGTCAGTCCTCCTCAGAGCCCTGTGACGCGGTCGATGGCCATGACCCCGAAGAGCAGGGCCAAGTAGATCATGGAATGGTAGAAGAGCCGGCGCGCCGAGCGCGCCGAGGGCCTGCGGGATGCCACCACGGCATCGGTGAGGAGGATGGCGTCGAGCACCGCGGCCCCGCAGAGGTAGACGAGGCCGAAGGAGCGGGTGAGCACCGGCAGCAGGGTCACCAGGCAGAGCACGATGGTGTAGAGCACGATCTGGTAGCGGGTCTGACGGTCGCCCTGGACCACCGGAAGCATCGGAACCCCGGCGCGCGAGTAGTCGTTCTTCAGCAGCAGGGAGAGCGCCCAGAAGTGCGGTGGCGTCCAGTAAAAGACCACCGCGAAGAGGAACACCGCGGTGATGTTCAAGCTGCCGGTCACGGCCGCCCATCCGACCAGTGGTGGGATGGCCCCTGCCGCCCCGCCGATGACGATGTTCTGCATCGACGAGCGCTTCAGCCACATCGTGTAGACGAACACATAGAAAAGCAACGCCAGCAACGCGAGGCTCGCGGAGAGGACGTTCACGGTGGTGGCCAGGAGCGCGAACGACGCCACGCCGAGTGCGATGCCGAACCCCAAAGCCTGGCGCGGCTCGATCCGCCCCGCAGGGATCGGGCGCGTGCGGGTGCGGCCCATCCGGAGGTCGATGTCGCGGTCGAACCAGCAGTTGATCGCGTTTGCGCCGGAAGCCGCGAGCCAGCCGCCCGCGACGGTGAGGAGGACGAGGCGCCATCCGGGCCAGCCGCGCGCGGCGATCACCATCGCGGCGACAGCGGTCACCTCGAGCAGCACGATCACGCGCGGCTTGGTCAGGGCGATGTAGTCGCGCATGACATCGGTCGCGCGCCGGCGCGGGAGCGCGTCGAGGACCGCGACGGTCACAGGGACGCGGCCTTGGCCTGCGGCCGAACCGTCTCGCCACGCTCATGGGCGGCGACCGGAAGCGGAACACCGAACGGATAGGCGCTCAGCACCGCGACCAGGACGACCGTGCCCCAGAGCAGCGATGCCAGCGCCAGGTGCAGGCCCCGCACCCATGCGGGCAGGCCCAGCAACACGACCAGCGCACCGGCGGCCACCTGGAGGACGAGCAGCAGGTTCACGGCCATGACGCCGAGGCGCACGGCGCGGTCGGGCCGGCGGCGCCGCATGACGATGGCCATCAGGCCACCGAGCAGCAACACCACGACGAGGGCGACGAACCGATGGGCGACATTGATGGTCGCGTCCTGACCGGTCGGTCCCGAGAACCCGCTCCCGCAGAGCGGCCAGCTCGTGCACGCGGCGCCGGAGCCGGTTTCAACCACGTAAGCACCACTCAACGCGACCACATAGGTCGCAACCACGGCGATGGTGACCGGACGCTTCACCGACTGCGACAACGCCGCAGCAAGGCTCGGCGCGCGGCCGGGCGTCCCGATCGTGCAGGCGATCGCCGCGACGTAGATGAGCACCGCGAACAGCAGCAGTGCGTTGGCGAGGTGGATCATCACCACGCCGCCCGGCAGGTTGAACTCGACTGCCAGCGCACCGAGCGCGATCTGGACGATGAACAGGCCGGCGGCGATGCTCGTGCCAATGAGGATCCGCCGGTGCTGCCGGTGCCAGAGCCAGGCTGAGACGGTGAGGATCACCACGAGGATCGTGTCCACGGAAGCGATCCATCGATGCGTGAACTCGATGAGCGTGTTGATCTGCCATGCCGGGAGCAATGAGCCGTGGCAGAGCGGCCACTGGTCGCTGGTGCCGCATCCATTGCCACTGCCGGTCACCCGCACGATGCCGCCCCAGACGATCAGGAGGTAGGTCGCGATCGCAGTCCACACCGCGAGACGGCGGAACCCTACCGATGGCCGCGAGATCACCATGCCACCAGTGCTATGCGGGGGCTCCCGCTCCCGCAGCAGCCTTCTTCTTGGCGATCCGCCTGTCACGAACCGGCCGCAGGCTGAGCACCTCCTGCTCCTCGTCGAAGTTCCACGCCGGTGGCGGCGACGACGTCGCCCACTCCAGCGTGTTGCCCTCCCAGGGATCGTCCGGCGCTGTTTTCGGCGCGCGCATGCTGATCACGAAGTTGATCATGAACACGGTCACGGAGATGGCGATCAGGAATGCGCCAAAGGTGATGAGGGAGTTGAGGTCGCCCCAGCCGCGATTGTCCAGGTAGGTCTGGATGCGGCGCGGCATACCGAGAATGCCAAGCGCGTGCATCGGGAGGAACGTCAGGTTGATCCCGATCATCAGCAACCAGAAGTGCAACTTCCCCAGCTTCTCGTTGAGGAATCGTCCGGTCACTTTCGGGAACCAGTAATAGAACGCCGCGAAGACTCCCATGACGCTGCCGCCGAACAGCACATAGTGAATGTGCGCAACCACCCAGTAGGTGCCGTGCACGAGACGGTCGACAGAAAGGCTGCCAAGGTACACGCCGTCGATGCCGCCGATCAGGAACATCAACAGGAACCCGCATGCGAAGAGCATGGGCGTGTCGTATTTGATGCTCCCTCCCCACATCGTCGCAAGCCAACTGAAGATCTTCACCCCCGTGGGGACGCCGATGATGAAGGTCGTGAAGGCGAAGAACGTCTGCACGATCAACGGCAAACCAGTGACGAACATGTGGTGCACGAACACGATGAATCCGAGCACGGCAATCGCAGCGATAGATGCGGCCATCGCCTTGTAACCGAAAATCGGTTTCCGGCTGAAGACCGGGATGATCTCGCTGATGATCCCGAACGCGGGCAGGATCATGATGTAGACCGCCGGATGTGAGTAGAACCAGAAAACGAACTGGTAGAGCAGCGCACTGCCGCCGTTGACTGGGTTGAAGAAGTTGGTGCCGATCTGACGGTCGAGCAGGTTCATCGCAAGCCCCGCCGCGAGAAACGGCGATGCCAGCACGACCAGCGCGGCGGTGATCTCCTGCGCCCACACAAACAGCGGCAGACGCCCCCAGGTCATGCCTTTGGCGCGCATGTTGTGGATCGTGGCCAGGAAGTTGATGCCGCCGAGCATTGATGCGATACCGACGAGGTGCAGGCCGACGATCCACAGGTCCTGTCCCATGCTGCAGCTGTAGTGCGACCCCGTCAGTGGCACATACCCCGTCCAGCCCGCGTCACCCGGCCCTCCGGGGCAGAGCAGCACACCGTGCGGCCCCATCACGGCGGGGACGAGGAACCCTGAGTACATGACGAGGCCGCCCAGCGGGATCAACCAGAACGACAGCGCATTGATGCGCGGAAACGCCATGTCGCGCGCGCCGATCATCAACGGGACCATGTAGTTTCCGAAGCCGGCCCAGACCGGGATGATCCACAGGAAGATCATCGTCGTCCCGTGCATGGTGAAGATCTGGTTGTACTGCTCGGGCGTCAGGAACGTGTTCTGCGGCTCGGCGAGCTGGATCCGGATGAGCAGCGCCATGACGCCGCCGATCAGGAAGAAGAAGAAGGTCGTGAACAGGTACATGATCGCGATCTTCTTGTGGTCGACAGTGGTGATCCAGCCGAGGATCCCTTTCGACTTGTCGACACGCGCGTGGCGCACGCTGGGAAGCGTCGCGTCCATGACCGCCATCAGGATCCTCCGAGTTTGCAGGCTGCGCTGGAGGCGTCGATCGACCCACTGGGGTTGCCGAAGACGCACGACTGGAACTGATTCGCGGGCAACGAGACGACGACGAAGGTCATCTGCGCGTGTCCGATACCACAGAGCTCGGTGCACTGCCCGTAGTACGTGCCCTCGCGCGCTTCGAGCGGCGCGTTGTTCACGTCACCGGGGATCGCGTTCATCTGCTGACCGAGCGACGGCGCGTAGAAGCTGTGGTTGACGCCGCATCCCTCATTGGCGAGCTCCTGAGCGAGCGTGTTTTCGGAGGAGGCCGTCGGCTTCACGTTGCAGGGCGGATCGGTCGAGACAATATTCAACTCGACGAACTCGTTCTCCGGCATGTACAGGGTCCCAAAGCTCCGGATCCGGCTGCCGGAACTGGTCGTGCCGTAGTCGAAGGTCCAGGAGAACTGCTGCCCGATCACGGTGACCGTGTATTTCGTGGCCGCGTTCTGGTTGTTGATGAACGGCATGTTCACCGCGGTCAGGCCGAAGAGCGCAAGGAAAGTCGCGAGTGGAACCAACGTCCAGGCGATCTCGAGCTTCGTGTTGCCGTGAAACTGCGCCGGCTCATCGTCGTCGCTGCGGCGGCGGAACTTGATGAACGCATACACCAGCAACCCGGTGACGATGAGGCCAAGCACGACCGACGACCAGAACACCGCGGTGTACACACCGAGCGCGCGGTCGGAGATCTCACCGCCGTCACCGAAGACGCCGGCATTGTTGACGCAACAGGTGGACGCTGCGAGCAGGTTCATCCGCGACGCAGGATGATCGCATAGCGACCTTCAGACGGGCAATGCTCGGCGATCGCCCTCCTCGGGCAGGATCGCCCGAGCGTGGGACGCCGGGTCACCGCTGCCACGTCTTGGTCTTTGTGTGGATCTCGCCTTTGACCAGTTCGGTCATGTCCGTGTTGATGAGCGCGGCCCGATCCCACGACCCGCGGTTCTTCGGCGGCAGCGCGGGATCCGGGAGCGGGTCTCCAGTGGCGGTGGAACGGTTGCGGCGCCGCAGACGGCCGAGCATCGCGATCGGGTTGGGCGGGCTCACAGCCGGAACCCCCTTCGGCGCGCGGCGGTCTCGCGATCACCGGCGCGCAGCGCGACGGCGCTTTGATAGGCGTCGATGATCGAGCTTGCCCACAGGAAGAGGCCGCCCAGGATGAGACCGAGAAACACGAATACCGAGACCAGCGCCACGAGCAGGAACAGCGCGCCGGCCTTGTGCGTGAGCAGCGAGTGGCCGACGCTCTGCCCCGCCATGATGAGGAGGATCGCCGGGCCGATCGTGAACAGCGTCCACAGGAAATAGAAGGCCGCCTTGCGTGGATGCCAGGTGTAGAGCTGGCCGAGGCCGGGGATGACGGAGAGCCCCGCCGCGAGGCCGGGATTCGGGTATCGCAAGGGGCTGACCCCTCCCGCTTCAGCCGCCATCACCGGCGCGCCGGTACACGCGGTGGGCGCGGTCGCCCCGCAGAGTGGCCACCCTCATCGGCCGGCGAAGGCTCGGTAGAGGTAATAGGCGGCCAGCAGCAGCGTCCCGAAGGCCCAGATGGCCACGAACAGGACGTCGCCCCAGCCGGCTTCGCCGGGATACAGCTCCGCGAGGAACGGGAGTGGCATGACTTCAGTGCGCCTTGAAGTTCTCGAGCAGGAACTCGCCGTAGATCAGGATGAAGGTGAACACGATCAGCCCGAAGAAAACCGCGAGTGTCCCGATCAGATCCCGCGCGAAGGTGCTGCGGCGTTTCACTGCTGCGGGCTCATGAGCGATGTGGCGATGTGCGAGGTGTTCATGGGCAAAGTGTTCATGGGCAAAGTGTTCATGGGCAAAGTGTTCATGGGAGCGTGCTGTAGTTCTCCCACTGACGGATGAACTGGATCAGGAGGTTGATCTGCGCCTGCGTCAGCACGGCGGTCTTGTTCACGACGACGCCGGCACCTGCCGGGTTCGCAGCTGGGTCGTAGTCTTTGGCGATACCGCCCCAGTTGGGCATGATGCTGCCGTAGTGCTCGAAGTCGGTGAAGCCGAACATGATGCAGCGGTAGTAGTAATCCTCATTGAAGTAGCCGAGACGGTCCTGGTTGTTGAGCGGCGGACCCGCTCCACCTTCGCCCAGGCCACCGTGGCAGCGAGCGCAGTTCTGGTAGTACAGCTGCGCGCCCTCGGTGAACGCGTACTCCGGATTGACGATCAGGTTCTGATGCGCGCTGGTCTCGTCGAGACCGAGACGGTTGCCGTTGTGGCACACGATGCAGCCGACCTGGTCGATGCCCAGCTGACCGGCGGGCGTCCCCGACGTGTTGCCGTAATTCGTCAGCGGATTGAGGAAGGAGGGCAGCGGCCCCGGCTGCTGGACCGTGACCGCCTTGGCAGGCGGCACACCCGGCGCCGTGTAGGGCGTGAAGGTGTACGACGTGAATGCACTGGCACCGTAGGCGGCGTAGCTCATCGAGGGTGGGTAGTTGCCGCCCGTCGCCGAGATGTACGCGGGGTGGACGCCGGTGAGGTGGTACTCCGCCGTCAGCTGCTTCGCGTTCGGCTCGTACTTGAAGAAATCCTGGCTGAGGCGCTTGGCCGCCTGGACCGGTCCGACCGTGCCGATGTCCGGTATGTGACAGGAGATGCAGCGCTCGACCCGGTAGGTGTCACCTTCGATGGTCGCGCCGGGGAAGGTGGGAAAGAGCTGCTGGACCTGGACGTTGAAGTCTGACGAGGGATAGTCCTTCTGGTACTGCTCCTGGATCGCGATGTAGGTCCGCCCGCTGCTGTCCTTGAATGCCGCCCAGGCGACCAGGGCCAGGAGCGCGACGCTCAACCCGACAAAGAGGATCCTCGTCCTCATACGGGCGAGCTCAGGCCCGGGTGACCGAGGATCAGCGTCCAGTCCCAGTTGAATGCCTCACCACGGAAGAACTCGCCGATGACCACGAACGCCACCGCAAGGCATACGTAGATCGTGAAGAGCACGATCGCCACCTTGCGGTCCTGGGGACGCCGGCTGGGATTGCGGTCCAGGTAGGGAGTCAGGATCATGAAGATGATCACGAAGCTTGGGAACGCGACGCCCGCCATGATCGGCGGGAAACGCTCGAGCAGCTCCTGGAGCCCGACGAAGTACCAGGGGGCCTTGGCCGGGTTGGGGGTGATCGACACGTTGGCCTTCTGAAGCAGCGGCGCGTTGACCTGGATCGACACCAGCAACAGGAAGACAAAGGCGACCAGCCCCGCGAGGAACTCCCGCCACACCAGGTAGGGGAAGGTGACGACGGTCTCCTCATCCTCCCTGCGGCGGATGACCAGGGGCGTGCTCGCCAGCTCGGGGCCCGACACGGGCGCCTGCGGGCGTGGCGTGACGGAACCCGAACCGTGTGGGTCGCGTCCTCCCTCGACGACTGTCGCCATCAGAGGCCTCCTGTGAACCCGTCTTTACGGACGCGCCAGAAGTGTACGACCATCAGCAAGAAGCCGATCAGGGGTAAGGCGATCACATGTAAGACGTAGAAGCGAATCAGAGCACCTTGTGCTACCTGATCGCCACCGAGCAGGAGGTATCGGGTGTACGGCCCGACGATTGGTGCGTATTTCGCCATATTGGTACCGACCGTGATGGCCCAGATCGCGAGCTGGTCCCAGGGAAGGAGGTAACCGGAGAAGGACAGCAACAGCGTGATCAGCAGCAGGAAGGTGCCGATGATCCAGTTGAACTCCCGAGGCGGCTTGTAAGCGCCCTGGTAGAACACGCGGGCCATGTGCAACCAGACGGTGATCACCATCGCGTGCGCCGCCCAGCGATGCATGTTGCGGATGATGTCGCCGAACACTGCCACGAACTGGAGATCCTTGACGTTCTGATACGCCGAATCCACCGAGGGGATGTAATAAAACATCAGGAACAGCCCGGTGATCGTCAGCAGGATGAACAGGAAGAACGACAGGCCGCCGAGGCACAGCGTGTAGGACACGCGCACCGCGGACTTCTTCACCCGGACGGGGTGGATGTGCAGGAAGAAGTTGGTCAGCGCGGTACGTGCGGCGACCTTGTCGTTGGTCGGCAGACCATGGCGAAAGACCGAGCCCCAGAGTTGCGCCAGAAAGGCGCGAATCGGGTTTGCCTGGCCTGGGGTTGCGCTCATCGACCGTGACCCCTCATTCGCGAAGCCCGCCTCCTCTTAGACCCCAAGGGTCTTGCCGTTGCTTTTCTTGGTGTCGACCAGCAGGCGCCATTCTGGCGCACTGTTGTTCCCGGGGCCGCGTGTGGCCACGAGCGCTGCCCGGTCAACCGCGAAGAACCCGTCGGGGGTGACCTCGATGTTGACCCAGTCCATCGGCCGCGGCGCCGGCCCGTAGAAGTTCGTCGAATCGATGAAGTATCGACTCCCGTGGCACGGGCACGCCCAGCCGTTGGGGAGGCGCTGATCCTGCGCACGCACGCCCCGAGCCTGGGCAATCGACGGGCTCACACCGGAGCCGGTCGTGACGTCGGTGACGTAGTTCGGCGTGCAGCCGAGGTGGGTGCACACCAGGTAGACGGCGTAGATGCCTGCGTTGTCGAGTACCACGGTGACGCGTTTGTCCGTCTCGGACAGGACGTTGACCGGAGTGACCGGTTTGCCGCCCACGATGCCGCCCGTGAGTTGATCGAATGTGAACGCCGTCTTGAACAGCGCCGGGGCGTTGCTCGACGCCTGCGGGAACATGAACTTGAGAACTTCGATACCACCGAACAGGCTCGCTCCCAGCGCGGCGAACCCGCCCATGATCATCAGGAACTGACGTCGTGTCGACTCGGCGCGAGCACGCAACTTCCCTCGCGGCGATTCGTACGGATTCAGCGCCATACAGTCCTCTGGAGGGGTCGAGTTGTCGGGAGGATTCTACGAACTTGCGGCAACGGCGCCGCCCGGTGAGGAGTCGCGGTGCCCGGCATCCCCGCTTACAGGAGTGGGTTGCTCGCCGGAGGCGTGAGGATGTTGGCGAACACGATCGCCGAAATCATGATCACGACGAATGCCACGATGATGGCGAAGCATCCGAAGTCAGTGCGGAGAGCGACGATGAGGCGTTCCATATCTCATGTTCGGAGCGTCAGACGGCCGAAAGGATACGTCACAGCGCGCACGGTGCCGCGCCTGCGCACGAAGCCGCCCCGACCGGCCGCCGGAGAGTAGCCTTGGAAGCCTGTGAGCGGATGGCGTGAGGTCGAGATCTACGGCACCTTCATCCGGTTGACGGGCGAGCTCGAGGTCATCGGCGCGGAACGCCTCAGCGACAGCATCAACCGGTTCGGTGCATTCATTCAGGTCAGGAATTCGCGAGCCGAGCCCCTCTCGACGAACTACCCCGTCCTGAGCCGGCTCGAGCCCCGCGTGACCATCGCCAAGTCGGGTGTGATCCTGGTCTGCCCGCTCGAGGAGGTGCCTGACGGCAACTCGGCCATGTGGCGCGAGACCGTCCCCTACGCCGCGTCGATCAACACCTCGGCGATCTCCCTGGTCGGAGACGTACACCTCTCGCCCGGGAACGACCTCCAGGATCATCTCGAGCGCCATCCGGGGGACTTCCTGCCGGTGACCAACCTCTCGGCACTGTGGATCACGGCGATCACCAACGAGACCCACGCCGTCCAGCGCGCTTTCGCGCTGTTGAACCCCGCCTCGATCCTGTCGTTCTCGCTGAGATAGGCAGGTCGGCCGGGCTGAGCTCAGACGGCGGCGAGGACTTCCTCGCGTATCGCCCGGTTCTGCTTTGAGGCGCGCGCGAAGCCGATGCTCATGCAGATCACTGCGATAAGGGCGAAGCCGACCCCGATGAACGCGTTGATCGCGCGCTGGCCGATCCCGAGCGTCGCGAGGCTGTTGGCAACGAGGAAGGTCTTCTCCGCCGGTGCGCTCCAGACCGTGGCCACGAACGCCGCGAGCATCCAGAGGACCGCGAAGAAATGCCAGATGGCCGCCGTGCGGGTCGTGCCGTGCCGGGGCTTCGAGGTGAAGTAGAAGGAGACCATCGCTATCACGATGAGCACCACGAAGGCATTGAAGACGACAAAGTCGATCAGGAAGGAGATGATCTGCGCACCGGTCAACCCGGTGAACCCGCTGATCGAAAACGGGAACGGGTTGTTGACCGCGATCAGGCTTCCGAGCATCTCGATCGGGAAATGTACAACAGCGCAACGGTGTCGTAACCCCCGGCGCTCGCCTAAGCTTCTGTCCGAGATGGCGACTCTTCGCGTCCCCGCGTCCGCGCCCTTCGGAGTGCTGCCAGGAGCCACCAAGACTGCGGCCATCCTGGGCATCGCGTCGTACGTCCCCGAGGACGTCATCACCAACGCCCACCTCGAGGCGATGGTGGACACCTCGGACGCCTGGATCCTCGAGCGGACCGGCATCCGCGAGCGCCGCAAGGTCGCCTCCGGTATGACCACCTCGATGATGGCCGCCGAAGCCGGCCGCCGGGCCATGGCCGCAGCCGGGGTCGACAGCGTCGACGCGCTCATCGTCGCGACCGTCTCGCCCGACAGCCCGCTGCCCTCGACCGCCTGCCTCGTACAGCGCCGGCTCGGGCTCCCGGGGATTCCCGCCTTTGACATCGCGGCCGCCTGCGCCGGATTCGTGTACGGGGTCGCCATCGCTCGCGGGCTGATCGTCTCCTCGGGGATGAGCCGCGTGCTGGTCATCGCCGGTGACGCGCTCACGTCGCTCGTCGATTACACAGACCGTTCGACGAGCATTCTCTTCGGTGACGGCGCCGGCGCAGCGGTGCTCGGCGTGTCCGACGACGGCGGGATCGAGGGGGTTCGCTGGGGCGCAGATGGCTCGGGCGCCGACCTCATCTACTACGGTCCCAAGGCCGGCGAAGAGGACGGCGAGAACGGTCTGCGGATGTACGGCAAGGGCACCTTCCGCATGGGCGTCGAGCGCATGGCAGACACTGCGTTGGCGGTATGTGAGGAAGCCGGCTGGACCCTCGACGACGTGACGTTGCTCGTCCCCCACCAAGCGAACCTGCGCATCATCGAAGCGGTCGCGAAGCGTCTGGACATGCCGCTCGACCGCGTCGTCATCAACATCGATCGCTACGGGAACACCAGCGGGGCCTCAATACCGATCGCGCTGGCGGAGGCTGTCGAGACCGGCAGGCTCCACCAGGGTGATCGCGTGGTCTGCATTGCGTTTGGATCCGGCGTTGTATGGGGCGGGATCGCGCTTCGATGGATCGCGCCGACCAGGTGACGTCGCGGCGCCAAGCGCCGCGAAACAGGCTGCAGGCGCCCGGCCCCGAACTCCGTCCCACCGCGCCCACGACCGGCACGGTTGCGTGTCCGCGGTGCAAGCGCCGATTCGTCGCGGAGCGTTATGCGGCCGACCTGAACGTCTGCTCCGAGTGCGGACATCACGGCGTTGTCGGTGCAGCACAACGGATTGAGCAAGTCGCCGATCCGAACACCGCGGAGACGCTGCTCATCGAAGTCGGTGACCGCGACCCCCTCGGTTTCGACGACGGTGTTCCGTATCCACAGCGCGTTGCGCGTGCGCGCGGGAAGACGGGACTGCACGAAGCGTTTCAGATCGCGACCGCATCGGTGGCGGGAAATCCGGTCGTGCTTGCCTGCATGGACTTCGCGTTTCTGGGTGGTTCGCTCGGGAGTGGCGCAGGCGAAATCTTTGCGCAGGGCTGCGAAATCGCCGTCGCTGAGCGACGCGCACTGGTTGCGGTATGCACCTCAGGCGGCGCGCGGATGCAGGAGGGCATCGCCTCGCTCGCGCAGATGGCGCGGTGCTCATCCGCCGTCTCCGAAATCATCGAAGCGCACCTCCCCTACATCAGCATCCTCGGTGATCCGTGCTTCGGCGGGGTCACCGCTTCATTCGCGGTGCAGGCCGACGTGATCATTGCCGAGCCCGGTGCGCGCATCGGTTTTGCGGGTGGCCGGGTCATCGAGCAGGCGACACACGACAAGTTGCCGGAAGGATTCCAGACCGCCGAATTCCTCCTCGCGCACGGCATGGTCGACATGGTCGTCGAGCGTGCCCGTCTGCGCGACACGGTCGGGACGCTCGTCCGCATCTACTCGGGACGCGCGTGACCACGAGCATCGAGACCACCGAGCGCGAGCGCATCGCCTTTGCGGCAGTCGAACTCGCGCGGCATCCGGAGCGGCCGCGCGCGTTGCAGGTGATCGCCGCCATCACCGGGGGTTGGACGGAGCTTCGCGGCGATCGACTGTTCGGCGATGACCGCGCGGTGGTCGGGGGGCCGGCACGCCTCGGCGGTCGATCCGTGATGGTCATCGGCCAGGAGAAGGGCACCGACCCGATGACCCGCGCGCTGCACAACTTCGGGATGCCGCACCCCGAGGGATATCGCAAGGCGATGCGACTCATGCGCCAGGCAGAGAAGTTCTCGATGCCTGTCGTGTGCCTGGTGGACACACCGGCCGCACACGCGGGTATCGGCGCCGAGGAGCGTGGTCAGGCGTGGGCGATCGCTGAAGCGTTGTTGTGCATGCTCGGTCTGCGTGTACCGACGGTGAGCGTCGTGCTCAGTGAGGGGGGCTCAGGCGGCGCGCTTGCGCTGGCGCTCGGCGACCGTGTGCTCGCGCTCGAGAACGCCGTGTACACCGTCGCCCCGCCGGAGACATGTGCCGCGATCCTGTATCGCGACGCGGGACAGCGAGCTCGTGCCGCCGCCGCGCTCAAGCCTGGAGTCGAGACTGCGCACCGCATCGGTCTCGTCGACGAGATCATCCCCGAGCCCGCTCCCGGTGCCCATGCGCATGCGCCGCTGGTGATCGCGGCGATCCGAGGCGCTGTCGTCCGCAACCTCGACGAGATCTCCGCGATCCCCATCGATGAACTCGTCGCCCAGCGCCGGCGCCGCTATCGGGAAGCCGGCGACTGATCCGCCCAGGCGGCGAGGATCGCCGCTTCTTTCGCGGCGAGGAGTCCGGTGGGCTCGCGATTGGCTCGCACGACCTGCTGCCACTGCGGGTGCGCGGCCAGCCACGTCCATGTGTCCCGCACGGTGTCGCGTGCCGAACGGCAGGTAAGGCCCGCGCTCAGCGCCAGCGACGAGTCAGCGGTGTAGTGGTCCTGGTACTCGCCAATCGGCGGCACCCAGATGGGCAATTCCGTCCACGGCGCGACATCGTGAGCGAGCAGAAACGCCGCGTCGACCCACGTGAAGGTCGCACTCGACCCGGTGACCTCGGTGCACAGCGCGATGATCTCCGCCATCGTCGTGTGGTCCGGCGTGCTGAGCACGTTGACCGCGCCGTTCAGCTGCGTGTCGATTGCGAAGGCGGTGAGGTCTCGCGCGTCGATGTACTGCACGGGCAGATCCTTCGGCTCGGGAGCGAGGACGTTGCCGCCCTTGGCAATGCGGCGCAGCCACCAGGGTAGGCGGTTGATGTTCTCGCGCGGTCCGAGGATCAATCCCGGTCGCGCGAAAACACAGCGCTCGGCGCCGAAGACGCTCTCGATCGCAAGCTCGGCGCCGCGTTTGTCGGCGGCATAATCGGTGGAGTCGGCGTCCGGCTGAGCCTGAACCGTCGGCGACGACTCGGTCGCCCGAATGGCGTCGACGTACACCGAGATCGTTGAGATGTACACGTAGCGCGCCGCGTGTGGCTCGAGTTTCTGCGCCGACTCGAGCACCACGCGCGGAGCGAGCGACCAGGCGTCGACCACCATGTCCCACTCCTGGGTGGTGAGCTGGTCGAGGTCGTCGCCATTGGTGCGGTCGCCATGGACGACCTCGACGCCCTCGGGCTCCGCTCCGGTCTTGCCGCGGTGGAAGACCGTGACCGCATCGCCGCGCGCGAGCGCTGCCTCGACGATCGCCGGACCCACGAAGTCGGTGCCGCCGAGAACCAGGACCTTACGCGACATCGAGTTGGGGCACCCTCTCGGCAACGGCCTTCTCGGGACGGCGCAGGAAGAACGCGGGAATCACCCCGAGAATGGTGAGGATCGCGATGAAGACGAACGTCCGATCGAACGACGTGCTCAACGCCTGGGATGCGTAGTTATGGCTGAAGCTGGCTACAACCGGCGAGACGTGGGCCGACCCCGACGGCTGGCCGCCCTTCTGGATCAAGCTCGAGAACTCGGTCTGCAGGCTGGTGCAGAACTCCGCACGGGTCAGTTCATGGCCTGAGGTCGACGCGGCGCTGAGCACCGCCTGTGACGGCGCACAGGGCGCCTGACTGATGGCCGTCGTGAACTGCGCGGCGAGCACCGTGACCAGCACCGCGATGCCGATCGACGAGCCGATCCGCTGCAGGCTGTTGGAGATACTCGAGGCGCTCGAGCTCAGGCGGTGCGGAACACGCGCCATGGCCGCGGCCATGGACGGCATCATCGAGAAGCCCATCGCGAAGCCGCGCAGGAGCAGCGCACTCACCACGACCCAGTTGGACGAGTCCGGATGGATCTGCGCGAGGATCAGACCTCCCACGGCGAGCATCACCATCCCGGTGACGACAACCGGGCGCGGACCGAATCGGTCGGTGAGGTAACCGCCCACAGGCATTGCGACCGCCGCGGTGGCCGCCTGGGGCAGGAGCAGGAGTCCGGTGGTCAACGCGCTGTACCCGTGAACTTCCTGCAGGTAGAGCGGGAGCAGCAGCATGCCGCCGAAGAGCGCGGTGACGATGATGAAGCTCAGCCCCATCGACCACGAGAACGTCGGGTCACGGAACAGCCGCAGTTGCAGGAGGGGCTCCGGATTGCCCCGGTTGCGGATGGTGAGGTTGACGAGCGCGAGGGCTGTGCCGGCGAACATCACGATGGTGTCGAGTGCAGTCCAGCCGTCGACGAGCCCGTTGCGAACGCCGACGATGACCAGCAGCGCGGCAAGTGGTGCCATCAACCGCGTTGCGGTGCGGCGGCGGTCGAGCTGCGCGAGCACGAACGCGGCGATGAGCAGTGCCGCGCCGGCGAGCATGCTCATCACGAACAGCGAGCCCCACCCGAGCGTCGAGCTCTGGTTGACCGCGTACATGATCGCGACCGCGGCGGGCGGCGCTGTGAGCAATCCGAAGGTGTCAAGCCGCAGTCCGTGTGAGCGGTCGTTCTCGGTGAGGAACCGCCATGCCGAGACGAACGCGATGATGCCGATCGGGACGTTGACGTAGAAGATCAGCCGCCACGAGAAGTCCTGCACGAACCACCCACCGAGCACCGGCCCGACAGCGGGGGCGAGCAGCATCGGGATGCCGAAGATCCCCATGACACGGCCCATGTTCTGGGGCCCGACCGCACGCATGATGATGGTCATGCCGATCGGCATCAGCATGCCACCGCCGAGGCCTTGCAACACCCGGAAGAAGACCAGCTCCGGCAGGTTCTGCGCGACACCGCATGCCATCGACGCGAGGGTGAACAGCGCGATCGTGATGAGGTACAGCCGCTTGGTACCGAACCGGTCGCTCGCCCATCCCGAGACCGGGATGACGGCGCCCTGCGCGAGCATGTAGCCAGTCACCACCCAGGCGATGTCAGCGTACGAGCCCGCCTTGAGGTCGGTCTGCAACGTCGGGATGGCGATGTTGACGATGGTCGCATCGAGGATCGTCATGATCGTGCCGAGCAACACGATCGCGAGTGCGATCCACTTGTACTCGAAACGCCCGATGCGCATCGGTGGCGCGGCCACGGGGCTCATCGGCGGCGCGACTGCGGCGACGTCGGTGCGGTCGAGAACGTCAGTCATGCGCAGCCTCGCGTGGGTGGGTGTGATCCCCGCCGTCGACGACTTTGCCCATGAGGCGCACCAGCATCTCGAGATCGTCGTCGCTCAACGGAGCCAGCGCTTCAAGTGCCACAACCTTGCGTGCAGCATGGAACCGGTCGAGTACCTGAACCCCGAGCGCGGTCGGCGTGATGTGAATCGTCCTGCGGTCATCCGGGTCATGACGCCGCTCGGCAAATCCGAGGCGGATCATGCGATCGACCAGTGCGCTCGCCGAGCTCAGCGCGCATTGCTGCATGCGCGCGATCTCGTTCATGGTCGCACCGCCGGCCGTGGCGCGCAGCTGCTCGAGCGCGCCGACCTGGTGCCACGTGACCGCACCGAACTCGCCCGTGAGCTCTTCCGGCACGCTGGTCATCAGCCTGCGCTTCAGACCGCCGATGTACCCGAACAGGGCTTCTGCGAGCTCGTCGCGACGAGTGTGTGCAGACGCCGCGGAGCGCGCGGCCACATTTGCCGGAGTCACACGCTGCCTCGAGTGTTCGATGGACGAATAGTTCTAGTGTAGAACTATTCGCCTGTCGATGTCAACTCGGAGCGGCATCTCGAGCGCGCCGGCGGAGACGCGAGTGGCCGGTCAATTCCTGCGTCGACTTGGCGGCGGTCAGATCCTTCGACACGAAGTCGATGAGCCCGGACACGTCCGGCGCGTCACTCGGATACACCGCGATTCCGACCGATGCGGTTGCGCCTGACCGGCCGAGCATCTGATCGCCGGAGGTCTCCGCAGTGAACCGCTGCTGGATGCGGGCCGCGATTGCCCGCGCCTGGTCGCGATCTGCGCCGGGCAGGACGCACACGAACTCGTCGCCGCCGAACCGGGCTGCACTGTCCTCCCGGCGGAGGATCGAGCGAAGCACGTCGGCGAAGGCTTCCAGCACGCGGTTGCCGGCGTCGTGGCCGCGCCGGTCGTTGAGGTCCTCGAAGCCGTCGATGTCGGCCATGATCAGCGCGAGGGTCGCCTCACGCCGCGACGCGCGGGCGAGTTCCTTGTCGATGACCGTCACGAGTTGGGTACGTGTGGCCATCCCGGTGACCGCATCGAGGAGCGCGCGTCCCATCTCCTCCTCGTGGCGCCGCGCGCGTTCGATCGCTCGGGCTGCCTCGTCCGCGAGTGCCTCGATGGTCGCCGCGTCGGCGTCCGACCAGGCGTGTTCGCGGTGTTCGGAGGTCAGCAGGATGACGCCGATCGCAACGCCGTCGACACGCATGGGCGCGCCGATCGCCGATCTGACGAATCCCAGCTTCGAGCTACGGAGGCGGATCCGGTTTGCCTCTCGAAGGCTCGCCTGTGCCATGGAGGCGGACAGCGTCGTCGGCCACAGTTCCGCACGCTCCGAGAGGAACACCGTGCCGCCGAGGCCTTCACCGGGCGCGAGCTCGTATGCGGGCCCGCCCGTCGCCACACCACCTGACGAGAGGAAGACCCCGGGGGACTTCAGCAAACCGTCGACCGGATCGCTGATGAGCACCATGCCCGTCGAGGTCTCAGGGAAGGTTTCGCGGCACGCCTCGAGGACCGCCGAGGCGACCGAGGTCACGTCACGAGCGACGCCGAGTTTGCGCCCGAGGGTTGCGTAGACATGGCCGCGCCGGGTCTCTGCGTCACTCTGGGAACGCCCCTGGGCGACGCCGCCGACCGCGAGCAATTTGACCCCAAGCATCACCACGAGGGCGACCAGGAGCGACGGGATACCTGACGCGAGAGGCGCGCTCGTGAGCCAGAGCGCGACAAAAAGCGCGACCACCACCAGGCAGGCTGCGACCGCCGGAGCGCGCAGGGTCCGAGATGCCAACGCGCGCACCGACTGGACGCTGAACAGGCTGGAATCCGTGTTGAGGCCGACCAGGATTGCGGTGAAGCTCAGTGCCGCAACGAGGGAGAAGTCCGGCAATTGCGGGGCGGCGGCGCGCAATCCGACGGCCGCCACAACCGCCAGCGCCACGGCGCCCAACGCCTCGGCGGCAAGCCGGTGCGGCGCCAGGCGCTCGGGCAGCCGGAGCAGGATCGCGCCGATGGAGATCGCGATCGCCACCATCATCGCGTCCACCGCGCGAACCCCCGGCGTGACTGGTAGCGCGAGCACCCGCACGGCCACGGCCGAACCGACGAGTACCGCCCCCGCCCGGCTGGAACGCCGAGACAAATCCAATCGAAAGTCCACCCTAATCCCCCATCCCGCTGTCCCGACAGGATCCCAGGCCAAAGGCCCGGAAGAACCCAGTCGGTACTTGCTCATTGTGTCAGAAGTGTCCGCCACATACCTGTGCTAGTCTGTGCGAACTGACGTTCGCCCCCGGTCGCGGTGCCTCCCCCAGCAACATGACGACACGTCTCCTCCATCTTGCCGACCTCCACCTCGACCGGGTGTTCGCCTCCATGGGCTGCCAGGGCGAGCTTGCGCGGCGCCGGCGTCAGGGACTGCGCGAAGCGCTGCTGAGTGCCGGGCACCTCGCAGTCGAGTCGGGCTGCGCCGCAGTGACGATCGGTGGTGATCTGTACGAGCACGAGCGCGCAGGCGTCGAGACCGGCCGGTTTCTCGCCGACACCTTTGCGTCATGGCAGCCCATGCGTGTGCTGATCGCACCCGGAAACCACGACTCGTTGCTGCCCGGTTCCCTCTATCGGCGCGTCGAGTGGCCTTCGAACGTGACCATCTTCGGCACCACCCACCTCGAGCCGTTCGAGCTCGCCGACGGGCTCACCATCTGGGGTCTCGGTCATCGGGAGCCGGCATGGCAGGGCGACCCCCTCGGCGAGGTTCCGGCGACCGCAGGATCAGGCGTCCATCTGGCGCTCTTTCACGGCGCCGAGCTCGGGTCGAGGCCCGACGGGAAGTCGATCCACGGCCCATTTCATGCCGAGCGCATCCGGGCCTCAGGGTTTGCGGCCGCACTCTGCGGTCACTACCACCGGCGCCGGCTCGACACGACCTCGGGACTGCTGTACCCGGGCACACCCGAGCCGCTCGGCTTCGACGATGAGGGCGGGCGCGGACCCGTGATGGTCGAGGTCACCGGCCGGGGCGACGTGCACTTCATGCCGCACGACACCAATCGCTGGACGGTGCACACGGTCAGGTGCGACGCGGAGGAGTGCGGCTCCGTGGAATCGGTGATCGAGGAGGTCGCCATGACCTGCGCCGCAACCGGCTTCGACGATCCGGAGCGCACCATGATCCGTGTCGACCTCACCGGCGCGATCGACAGCGCAGTGTCCATGGACGCGTTCACCGTCGAGCTCGCGGTCCGCGAGCATCTCAACCTCGCGGTGGTGAAGGTGCGCGACCTCACCACGCCGTTGATCGACCTCGACGCGGCGATGGCCGAGGAGAGCACCCGCGGCGCCTTTGTGCGCGCCGCAACCGCGGCTGCTGCCGACGCCGATCCGGACGACGCGGCGATGCTCGACGACGCGCTGCGGTATGGGCTGATGGCGTTGTCCGGCGCCGAGGTCGGATTGCGGTGATTCTCGAACGCCTCGACATCACCGGTTTCGGTTGCCTCCGCGACGTGACCGCCGAGTTGCACCCGCGCGTCACGGTCATCGCGGGACGCAACGAGTCGGGCAAGTCCACGCTGCTGCGCGCGGTTCGCGGTGCGCTGTATGGCATCGACGCTGGTGGCCAGGGCCGCGCCGTCGATCGCAGCGACTGGGCGCGATACGAGCCGTGGGGACGCGGCGGGTATGGGCTGGCACTCACCTACAAGCTGGACGATGGCCGCCGCATCCGCGTGGCCCGCCGGCTCGACACGCGCGAGCAGTCGGTGCAGGTGCTCGAACTGGGTGGGTCGGAGCTGACCGACGAGTTGCGCAGCGGGCGAACCGTCACCCCGGGTCGCTTCCACCTGGGGATCGACGAGGCGGTCTTCTGCGCCACTGCCTGGCTCGGCGACGACGGGCTCCGCATCGACGCCCCCGAGGGCGCCAGGCAGCGCGCCGTCGCGCTGCAGGAGGCAATCGAGCGTCTCGCGGACACGCGCCGGGGCACCACCGCCGCGCAGGCGCTCGTGCGCATCCGAGCGGCGACGGATCGAGTGGGCTCCGAACGGCGAGCGAGCAGCCCCCTCGGCGTCGCCACCGCCCGGTTGCGGGTGCTCGACAGGACCATCGCCGACGCGCGCGCCCGGCTGGCCGCGGTCGCGCTCGATCAGGAACGGCTGGCGCGGCTCGACGAGGCACTGAGCGCTGAAGCTGACCGGTGGGTCCTGGCCGAACGAGCCCGGCTCTCGGGCCGCCTCGCCGACGTCTCGGACCGCCGGGTCCGTCTCACCGACCTCATCCGCGAAGCCAAGCTCCAGACCGCCGAGGCCGAGGCCACGGCGTACTACGCCAAGTTCCCCCTCGACGCCGAGACCGAGGTCATCACCCTGGGTGGCGAGCTGACCCAGGCTCGTCTGAACGCAGAGGGCGCCGAGGCGCGGTGGTCCGCAGCCGTCGAGCGGTTGCGCCCGATCCGCACCCGCCGCGAGGAGATCGCCGCCGGCGTCGCAGCGATCGGCACGGCCGGTGACGCGAGCAGCGATCTCGGCGAACGCTCGCAACGCCTGAGTGGCGAGTTGATCGCCGCGGGGGGCGCCGTTCGCCGTGACAGCGGGGACGATGCGCGCGAGGCTGCGCTTCGCCGCGAGATCGCGGCGACGGGGCTGCGCGGCCTTCCCGCCGCTGTGATCGACGACCTCGTCCCGCAGTTGGAAGCAGCACGGCGCGGCGGGCTGGCATTCGGCGGCGCAGCGCTGCTGATCGCGGGGGTCACCGTGGCGGCGGTCATGGGATTTGCGCACGCGCACGCCGGAGTGGCCGCCGTCGCCACTGCGCTGCTCGGCGCGGCGGGGGCAGCAATCTGTGGCTGGCGCTCGTGGGGGAGGTCACGCACGGCCGCCCGCGCTCGCGACGCCGCAACGGTTCTCGCACTGGATGCCGGCATCGATCCCGCCGAGCTGGCCCGTCTTTCGGCGCGGCTGCCGGTGCTTCGAACACTGCATCAGGCGCTCGACGACACCGAACTGCGCACCGCGCGCCGGCGCGCGGATGCCGAGGCGTTGCAGATCGCACTGACCTCACTGGTCACGCGGTGCCAGGCCCTGGCCGCTGAGGCGGGGGTGCTCGAGCCGCTGCCGGCCCCTTCGGCGACCGCTGACGGCGCACTGTCTGGAGCTGCCGCGATGCTCGACCGCGTCGACTTTGTCGTGGTGCGCGCGCGGCGTCGGGACGAATTGCTCGCCGAGGACGCCGTGCTCTCAGCCGAGGACGCGGCGGGAGCGCAATCGACCGAGGACCTCGAGCGCTCGACGCGTGCTGTCGCGAACCTCGAGGTTCGGCTGCGCACGCTGCTCGCCGCCAGCGGCATCGGGCCGGCGGCGGCCGATCCCGATTTCGCGGTGTCCGGATACCGGCACGACTGCGAGATGCGCCGCCGCCACGACGAGGCGCGCCGGCGCATCACCGAGATCCAGCGCTCAGCACGCGCGCTCGGCGGCGATGCCGCGATGCTCGAGGCACTCGAGACCGAGGCTGCGGAGCAGCTCCTCCAGCGCGGCGGGGATCCAGCGGTGGCTCTCGCAACAACACCGCCCGACGCCGCCGAGATGCAGCAACTCGACCTCGAAGCCGAGCGCGCCCGACGGGCGGCGACCTCGGCGAGCGACCAGGCTCGCGACCTGCGCGCCCGTCTCGGCGGCGTGCTCGACACCCTGCCCGCCATCGCCGATCTCGAGGACGAGCGTTCGGCCTGCGACGCGGCGCGCGAGCGCGGCCTCCGGCAACTCAAAGCGCTGCATACCGCCGCCGAGATGATCGAGGCGGCGGCAAAGATCACCCACCGCGAACTCGCCCCGCGTCTGGCGGACTCGCTCGGCAGCCGTCTCAGCCTGCTGACCGGCGCGCGCTACGTCGACGTCAACGTCGACACCGACCATTTCGCGCTCGGCCTGCTCGGGCGCGAGCGCCCGGACATGGTGCCGCTCGACGCGGTGTCGCACGGCACCCGCGACCAAGTTGCGCTGTTGCTGCGCCTCGCGCTCTGCGAGGTGCTCGGCGGCGCCGGCGAACGGACGCCGTTGCTGCTGGACGAACCCCTGCTGACGTCAGACCCGGTTCGTCGTGACCGGCTCATCGAGTTCTTGCACGATCTGTCCGCAACACATCAGGTGGTGATCAGCACCGCGGACCCCGCGATGATCGAAGCCGTGTCGCGCATCACCCTCGGCGACTCCTCGGTGGTGCGCCTCGAGGATCCGCCGGTGCTCGACGTGGTCGGCGAAGCCCACTCGCTCGGACGGCACAGCGCGCGGATGCGGCTCGTCTCCGGTCAAGGCTGAGCCCGACACCCCACACGCGATCGCGGCGGCGTCGCCGCTCAGAGCACCTTGGCGATGCGCACCAGCCCTTCCAGCTCGGTCACCTCCTCGCTGAACAGCGGAACGCGCACCACCGGCACATCGCCGAGGCGACCCAGCTTGGCGAGCTGACGGGTCTCGCGCTGCGCAAGCGTGTTCCGGGCGAGAAAGGTCTGCCCGACAAAGCGCGCCGTGTCCGGGGTCACGCGTATGCCGAGGTCGCCGGACAGCCGGGCCGCGATCTTCGCATCCTCGACGAGTGTCGTTGCCGCGGCGACGCCTCCCTGGTTGCGGAACACATCGGGCAGCACGCGGTTCACCACAAGCGCGCGCAGCGGCATCTTGTACTCGTGCAGCTTGGTGCAGAAAAACTCCGCCTCGGAGAACGGCCCCTGCTCGAGGGTGGTGACCACGACGAATCCGGTCCGATTGCTGCGCAGCAACTTGGAGACCGAGCGAGCGCGCTCCTGCATGCCGTCGTAGAGGAGTTGCAGCAGCCGGACAAACTCCGCAACCTCCGCAAGCACTTCGGCGCCGAGCAGGCGATCGGCTAAGCGCAGAAAGGGCGCGGTCGCGAAGTTCATGGCACGGAAGCCGAATCGCGAGGGACTGGTGGACAGCAGCGAGAGCAGCCGCGACCCGACGTAGTCGGTGAGACGTGTCGGCGCCTCGAGGAAGTCGAGCGCGTTTCTTGACGGTGGCGTGTCGACCACGATGCAGTCGTACTCACCGGCGTCATGCAGCTCGTAGAGCGCCTCCATGGCGGCGTATTCGTGCGACCCGACAAACGAATCGGTGATTCGCTGATAGAGCGGATTGCGCAGAATGCGCTGCGTCGTGGCGCGATCCGGTGAGTAGCGCTCGATCATCCGGTCCCACGCCTGCTTCATGTCGAGCATGGCCGCTTCGAGTTCACCGTTGATGGTGATGCCGGCGCGCTTGAGCCGTGCCTTGGGAATCCGCACCGGGTCGGCGCCGATGCCCTTGATGCCCAACGCTGTGGCGAGCCGCCGCGCCGGATCCACGGTGAGGACCAGCACTCGCTTGTCGTCGGCCGCGGCGATCGCCATGCCGAGCGCGGCGCTCACCGTCGTCTTGCCGACTCCGCCGCTGCCGCAACAGATCACCACGTCGAGCGCCCCGAGCTTCGCGCCCAGCCCCGCGCCCTCGGGGCGCGGGGTTCGACGGCGCTCTGGCACGCGAGCGGTGGAAGCCGTGCTCATGCCAGCCGCGCGCCCAGCGCGTCGGCGACCGCCCGGGTGGTGGTGAGCCCGGTGCGGTCGACGATCAGCGGCACCGGCACCACCGGCACCGGCAGCCTGGCCTTCAACTCACGCAGGTAGCGAGCCGTCGTCTCGTACTGGAGTGCCGCGAGGTCGATGCCCGCAGTCAGCGGATCCGGAGAGCCCCCGAGGTGCTTCTCCACGGCCGCTTCGTGGTCCGGAGCCGTGAGCGCGGTCATGAACCGACGCGTTGCCGGCGTCACCGGCTCGTCGACCGCGCGATTGAGGATGCACAGGTCGACGGACACGCCAGAGCCTGTGCGCAGCCGCTCGTGCAATTCGATCGCCTCGGTGACCGGCATCTCCTCGGGAAGCGCGCAGAGCACGACCGTCGTGCGCCCAGGGTCGCGAACCAGTGCCTCGATCCATTCGACCTGCGCGCGGATGATCCCCCCACGCACGAGTGTGAGCATCGCTTTCGGCGCCCCGAGATGTGATTCGACCTGCCCTCCCGCCGCGCAATCCACGACGATGAGATCCCAGACCGGCGTGCGCGACTGGGGCTCCTTGCGGCGCTCCTCGTAGGCGATCTTGCCCACCACGATCATGTCCCGAGGACCGGGAACGCCGGTGGCGATGAAGTCGAAGATCCGTGAGAGCGGTGTGAGCCGGGTCAGCTTCGGGACCTTGAAGTAGATGTTCAGGTATTCCGTGAACGCCTCGTCGGTGCGAAGTTCGAGGACCGAGAGGTGGTGCTGCACCACGCGGGGCGCAAAGCCCGCAGGTGGCGACCCGAGCGCCGCCGCGAGGTCGCCTTTGGCCTCGACATCGATGGCGAGCACACGTTTGCCCGCGCGCGCCGCAAGCAGTGCCAGCGCGGCGGCAATCGTGCTTCGGCCGGTGCCCCCTTTCCCCGCGACGAAGATCACCCGCCGCTGCAGAAGGGTGTCGAGGTCCATACGCTCGCCGGCGAGCGTGGGGCTACTACCGGCCGTTGACGGCCTCCAGCACTTCCGCGGCGTGGCCGCTTGGCTTGACTGCTCGCCACTCGCGCTCGATGGTCCCGTCTGGGCCGATCAGGAACGTCGTGCGCGCGACACCCATGTAGGTGCGCCCCATGTAGGTCTTCTCCACCCAGAGGCCCTCGGCGTCGATGAGCCGCCGCTCGGGATCGCTGACCAGAGGGATGCCCAGACTGCACTTGTCGATGAAGCGCTGATGCTTCTTCAGGGTGTCCGGGGACACGCCATAGACGGTGACGCCGGCCTCGGCAAAAGCCTCATTCAGCTCGGTGAACTCCTTGCCTTCCAGTGTGCATCCGGGTGTGTCGTCCTTCGGGTAGAAGTACAGAACGGTGCGGCGACCGCGAAGGCCGTCACTGGTCAAGCGTCCTCCGCCGCTGATCTCAAGGTCAAAGTCGGGCAGGCGAGCCCCCACGGTCATGGCGTGCGTCCTCCGTTCAGCGGCAGTGATCGCAAGTGTAGTGAGCGTTCGCAGCCGGGCGCGGCCGCTCAGACCGCCACCTCAGCCTCCCTATACTCGGGCCGTGCCCGCATCCCCTCGCCCCGGCGCGACCACGCCACGCAAGGGGGCTGCCGCCAAACGCCGTGCCCCCGACCCGACCCAACCCCGTCCCCTCCCCACGCTCCTCCGCTACATCTCCTGCGGGCTGCTTTCCCTGGCCTGCGGTGCCGCGTGGCGGTTCACGTTGTCTCCGAATGCGGTGGGCATCATCACGGCGTTCGCCGGGATCTTCTTCCTGCTGGTCGGATTCCTCGTTGGCGGCGTGTTGTGGTACGTCCATGACCTGCGCGTGCGCACGCGTTCCCCCGAGTTGATGCCCGACGAGCGACTGGTCTTCTCGTTCGTGGTGTTCGTGATGGTGCCCTTCGCCGTCCTCGTGGTCATCGGACTGGTGTGGGCTCTGTCACTCCTCATCGGGGTGCACTGAGCCGCGCCTACGCCTGGCGCGACGCCTAGTTCAGGAAGGCGCGCAGGCGGCCCGCCACCTCGGTCATGGCGATGCGGTCGACGCAGTCCTCAGGCGCCTCATCGAGATACGCGTTGATGTCCGTCAGCGCGGCGACGACCTTGCCCATGCGCCACAGCAGGAGCCCGCGATCGCGCCGCTCCGCCGGAGCCGACGTCACGAGGTCGACGCAGCGATCGGCCGCACGCAGCGCCTGATCCCAGCACTCCATGCTGGTGTAGCAGCGGCGCAGGTTCCTCGACATGCGCGCGAGCATGTCTCTCGAAGACGCACGTGCCACGAATGCGGGTGCGAGCTGCTCGATTTCCTGACCCGTCGAGGTGGTCACGAGTCGTTTGAGGTCCTCTTCGTCGAGGGGCTCGCCGCTCGCGATGGTGTCGAAGAGCGTGCCGTTGACGCGAACCACGAAGTGCCCCGGGAGATTCACGCCTTCGATGGGAATCTCGGCCCGCGCTCCGACAGCGATCCAGATTGCGGAGCATGCGATCGGCACGCCGGCGCCACGTTCCAGCACGTGGTGAAGGTAGTGCGCGCGCGGATCGCCGCCGCCCGCTCCCCGCAACCGAAGCCGGTCGCGGAGCAGCGCACCCACCAGCGGAGCGTCGGCGGGGCCGCATCCACGCAACCCGCACCGCGTCCGCAGCTCAGACGCCAGCTCATCGAGTCGCTCGAGCCAGCGCTCCGGTTCGACGCCCGGGCAGTCGTCGGCCGCGAGCCAGAGGGCACCCTCGGCAATATCACCATCTCGAGCAGCACATTCAAGTACCGCCTCACGTGGCTCCAAGCCCTGCATGGCCGGTAATCATGCTCCGCGACCCGCCTGCGCGGTCATTTCGCGCAGGAGCCACCACGCGCCACCTCCACTAGACTGATCTCATGCTGCTCGAGGAGATCGCCGGCCCCGACGATCTGCGTGGGCTCGGTACCGAAGATCTGACCCGGCTGTGCGCCGAGATCCGCGAGGAGTTGATCAGCGCGGTGTCGAGAACCGGCGGGCATCTCGGTCCCAATCTCGGTGTTGTCGAGCTCACGGTCGCTATGCACCGCGTCTTCGACAGCCCGCGCGACGCGATCATCTTCGACACCGGCCACCAGGCCTACGTCCACAAGATGCTCACGGGCCGGCTCAACCTGTTCGACACCCTGCGCCAGCAGGGCGGCCTCAGCGGGTATCCGTCGCGCAGCGAGTCGGAGCACGACATCGTGGAGAACTCTCACGCCTCCACGGGGCTCAGCTACGCACTGGCGTTCGCCGCCGCGCGCGAGTTGCGCGGCGAGGGCGGCAAGGTGGTGTGCGTCGTCGGTGACGGGGCGCTCACCGGGGGGATGGCCTACGAGGCGCTGAACAACATCGGACAGATGAAGCCGGAGATGGTGATCATCCTCAACGACAACGGGCGCAGCTACGCGCCGACCGTCGGGGGCATCGCAGAGAACCTCGGTCATCTCCGGCTCTCTCCGCGCTACGAGGCGGCGAAGGACGTCGCGGGCTCCGCGCTCCGTTCGCTCCCCGCGGTCGGCCACTCGGCCTACGAGACCGCGCGACGCATGAAGAACTCCCTGAAGCAACTGGTCGCACCGATTTCGCTCTTCGAGACTCTCGGGCTGAAGTACGGCGGTCCGATCGACGGGCACGATCTGCAAGCGGTCGAAAAGGCCCTGCGCGACGCCTCGCGCATCCGCGGTCCGGTGGTCGTGCACGTGGTCACCAACAAGGGCCAGGGCTACGGCCCGGCAGTTGCTGACAAGATTGACAAGTTCCACGGGGTCTCGACCTTCGATCCGGACAGTGGCGCGGCGGCCAAGAAGGGCATCGACTGGACGGACGTCTTTGGCGACGCACTCTGCGAGGCAGCTGAAGCGGACGAACGGATCGTCGCGATCACCGCGGCGATGGCCTCCTCCACGGGCCTGCTCGAATTCGCGAGGCGCTTTCCGGACCGCTTCTTCGACGTCGGCATCGCCGAGCAGCACGCCGTCACCTTCGCGGCCGGGCTGGCGATGCGAGGGTTGCGACCGGTGGTCTGCATCTACTCGACCTTCCTCCAGCGGGCGTTCGACCAGATCGCGTGCGACGTGGCCATGCAGAAGCTTCCCGTGACCTTCGTCATCGATCGCGCCGGCATCACGGGCGCCGACGGTCCGTCGCACCACGGCATGCTCGACCTCGCGTATCTCCGTTGCATCCCCGGCATGACGGTCTCGGCACCGAGTTCGCCCGACGAGTTGCGACGGCTGTTCGCCACCGCGATCGCGCACGACGGTCCGTTCTCTCTGCGCTTTCCGCGTGGAGCGGCACCCGGGCGGAGCATCGAACCGCTCGAACCCGTTGCCATACCGAGCATCGAGATCCGTCATCGCGGGCACGACGTGGCGATCTTCGCGGTGGGAAAGATGGTCGCCGTCGCTGCGCAGGCGCAGGAAAAACTCGCCGCGCACGGTGTCTCGGCCACCGTGGTCGACGCCCGCTTCATCAAGCCGCTCGCGCCGGAGCTCAGCAAGATCGCTGAGCGGCACCGCGCGGTCATCACCGTCGAGGACGGCGTCGCAAGCGGCGGTTTCGGCTCGGCGGTCACGGATTTGCTGTCCTCGGACGGAGTCATCGTGCCGATCGCTCGCCTGGGGCTTCCCGACCGTTTCATCGAGCACGGCGCGCAGGGAACGCTGCTCAGCCAGGTGGGCCTCGATGCCGACGGCATCGTGGCCGCGGCCCTGGCGCTGCTGCCGGCGACCGAGGTGCTTGCGGGCTGACCGCCACGGACACGCCCCCTGAGAACGGTGCTGCCGGCGCCGGGGACTCCAACCTCACGATCACGCTGC
Source organism: Candidatus Dormiibacterota bacterium (assembly GCA_041691155.1). Lineage (GTDB taxonomy): Bacteria > Chloroflexota > Dormibacteria > Aeolococcales > Aeolococcaceae > Palsa-851. The sequence continues at coordinate 116,345 of JBEPVD010000003.1, forward strand.
TGCAGCATGAGCTCGACGAGTCGCGTGTCGAGAATATCCGCCTGCGGCAGTCGCTGTTCGAGCCCCCCTACTCGCAGCTTCGTTCGCTGATCCGTCACTACCCGCAGGCGTCGAGGTCGGCGATCAAGGCCCTGAACGTCGTCAGCGGCACGGGACGGATCAACTTCCACAGGCGAGCACTGGCGCGGCTGCAACTCCCACGAGACATGCGTGATGTGCGCGACTCCGGCCTGTTCGATGCCGACTGGTATCGCAACAATTACCCGCAGGTCGGCCAGTCGGGCCTGGATCCGCTGCGCCACTACGTGGTCACCGGTGCGGCGCAGGGTCTCGATCCCGGCCCTTTGTTCTCAACGAGTTTCTACATGGAGCGCAACCCCGATGTCGCCGGCGGCGACAATGCGCTCCTCCACTACGTGCGCCACGGGCAGGCGCGTGGGAGCAAGATCGCGCCCTCCACCGTCGAGCGGCAGTGGCTGGCGCTCACCATCGACGAACACTTTCCGAACCTGCGACCGCTGCGTGTCTACTCGACGTCGTCGGCAGCGCCGCGTATCTCGGTGGTCACCGACAGCATCAGCAGCGGCAGCCTCTTCGGTGGTGTCGGGACCGCGCTCATTTTCGCGACGCTCCTCGCCCGGCAGATGAACCGGCCGCTGCGCATCATCACGCGATCCGAACCACCGCCGCCCGGGAATTATCGAACGGTGCTGGAGGCAAATAGCGTTCCCTGGCAAGGCGATGTTGACTTTCTGTTCTCGTCGCGCGACACCGACAGCGGGCGGCTCGTCGATGTCACCGCGGACGATCTCTTTGTCACAACGTCGTGGTGGACCACCTGGGCGACGCGCGCGTCAGTCGATCCCGCGAAGATCATCTATCTGGTTCAGGAGGACGAGCGGCGCTTCTATCCCGAAGGCGATGAGTCGCTCCGCTGCGCCGAGATGCTCACAGATCCAAGGCTGACGTACATCGTGAACTCGAAGCCCCTCCTCGATTACCTCTTCGACGCGGACTCCGCGGTGCCGGCAGATCGTGTGTCCTGCTTCCAGCCGGCGTTTCCGGCGTTCCTGATCCCGCGCGCAACGTCTGAGTCCGGAAAGAGAAAATTCATCTTCTACGCGCGCCCGAAGAACCTCCGCAACCTCTACTACCGCGGCATCGAGGCGATTGCCGGCGCCATAGAGTGCGGCCACTTGAACGCCGACGAGTGGGAGTTCTTCTTCATCGGGCGGGATCTCCAGCCGGTCGCGCTCCCGGGAGGCGTTCGACCGGCGCTCATCGAGAACCTGGGGTGGCACGACTACCACGAAGTGTTGCGGCGCATGGATCTCGGCTTCTCGCTGATGGCGTCACCGCACTCCAGCTATCCGCCGCTCGATATGGCGGCAGCGGGCGCCGCGGTGGTGACCAACACCTTCGGCAGGTACCGGCGGACGCTCGATCAATATTCGTCGAACATCATCTGCGCCGACCCCGCGCTACCGACGCTCATCGCCGGCCTCGGACAGGGAGCAGCGCTCGCGCGCGACGTCGAACGTCGCCGTGCCAATCATCGTGCGAGCACGTTTCTGACCGACTGGGGCGCAGTCTTCGCGCCGATCTGCGAGCGCCTCGCCACCACGCTGACCGCATCCGAAGGCTAGGGTGCGCAGCAAGGCCATCCCGCAGGAGTTCCCTCACCCGTGGGCGCCGGATCTTTCGGAGCGCATCCGCTCGATGTCGGTCGCGGACGCGCACAAAGTCGCCTATCTGTACGAGGTACCGGACACGAGCACGTTCCGGTATCGGGTCTTCAACATGATCGAGGCACTCGAGCTTCCGGATCCCGACCACCGAGTCTCGGCGGCGTACTTCACACGCGCGGAGGTGCCGATTCTCGAGCGGCTCATCGACTCGGTCGACACACTGGTGATCTGTCGCACACGCTATACCCCGCAGCTGGACAGCCTGGTCGCGCGAGCACGTGCCGCAGGATGCCGCGTCCTGTTCGACGTCGACGACCTCATCTTCGACACGCGGTACGTGAGCCTGGTGCTCGAGACGCTCGACCGCAGCCCCGACGAGGAGATGCTCGACGAGTGGTTCGCCTCCATGTCGCGGATCGGCACACTCCTCCGGCTGTGCGACGGTGTTATCACGACCAACCCGTTTCTCGCCGAGCGCATCGCCGACTTCTCGCGGCTGCCGACGTGGGTGGTGCCCAACTTTCTGAACGCGCTGCAGTTGGAACGCTCCGCGGAGGTGCGGCGTGCGCGGCCGCGGGCCACACGTTCCTCCGTCAACACCATCGGCTATTTCAGCGGCACGCCCACGCACAACCGTGACTTCGAGCTGGTCGCCGGCGCGCTTGCGAAAGTGATGACTCGACATCAGCACGTGCGCCTGCTCATCGTCGGGTTTCTCGACCTCGGCAGCGCGCTGCGCGGCTTCGGCGAGCGAATCGACATCCTGCCGCTGACAGACTTCCTCACGCTGCAGACGCTGATCGGGTCGGCCGACCTCAACATCGTGCCGCTCCAGACCAACATCTTCAGCAACTCGAAGTCGGAGCTCAAATACTTCGAGGCGGCAATTGTGGAGACGCCGACCATGGCGACGCCCACCTACACCTTCCGCGCTGCCATCGAGGATGGCGTCAACGGGTACCTCGTGGATGCGTACGACTGGGAGGATCGACTCGAACTGGCGGTCAACGGCTCGCTCGACCTTCGCGGAGTAGCCGAGCTGGGTCGTGCGGACGTCCAGCAGCAGTACGCCCCCGCCGCTCATGTGAAGGCCATACATGACGCGGTACTGGCGATGCGCGTCAGCGGCTAGACTCGGCGGCATGTCTCTTCGCTGGCAGAACATCGTCATCGATTGCAGCGACCCGCTGTTGGTCGCGTCCTTCTGGGCTGAAGCACTCGGCCTCGAGTTGCACGGTCCCGAAGACGGCGAAGTCTGGCTCGAGCCGGGCGGGATCATTCCTGACATCCTGTTCCTGCAGGTTCCCGAAGTGAAGTCGGTGAAAGACCGCATCCACCTCGATCTGACCCCGGACGATCAGGAAGCCGAGGTCGCGCGGCTGATCACGCTCGGCGCGCGGCGCACCGACATCGGCCAGGGTGATGTGACCTGGGTGGTCATGGCCGACCCCGAGAACAACGAGTTCTGCGTCCTCCGTCCGCGGCCAAGCGCCTAGCCGGCGGGTGGCCCGGCGTCATGTCACTTCGCTGGCAGACCATCGTCATCGACTGCAGCGACACGCTCCTTGCCGCGTCGTTCTGGAGTGAGGCGCTCGGCCTCGAACTGCACGGTCCTGAACATGGCGAATACTGGATCGAACCCGGTGGTGAAAGTCCTGACATCCTCTTCCAGCAGGTCCCCGAAGGCAAGCTGGTGAAGAGCCGGATTCACATGGATGTGCGTCCTGACGATCAGGAAACCGAGGTCGCGCGTCTGATCACGCTCGGCGCGCGGCGCACCGACATCGGCCAGGGTGACGTGACGTGGGTGGTCATGGCCGACCCGGAGAACAACGAGTTCTGCGTCCTCCGTCCGCGCGAAACCGCATAGCCGCCACCGACTTCCGGCTCCGGTCACAGGCAAGAGAAAGGGGCCGGGTCGAGGTAACCCGGCCCCCTGTCCAGGAAGGGAGTGTGCTGAGTGCTAGAGCGGCGGCTCAGGCGTCGTAGTAGAGAGCGAACTCGTATGGATGTGGCCGCAGCGCCACCGGGTCCACCTCGTTCTCGCGCTTGTAGGCGATGTACATATCGATCAAGTCCTGGGTGAAAACGCCACCCTCGGTGAGGAAGTCGTTGTCGACCTCGAGCGCGTTCAGAACTTCCGTGAGCGAACCGGGTAGATCCTTGACCCGTGCCTTCTCCTCGCCTTCGAGCTCGTAGAGGTCGGCCTCAACCGGGGTCGGCGGCTCGATCTGACGCTTGACGCCGTCGAGACCGGCCATCAGGCACGCCGCGAACGAGAGGTACGGATTGCACATGGGGTCGGGAGAGCGGAACTCGAGCCGACGCGCTGCCGGTGCCGAGCTGTAGGTCGGGATGCGCACACACGCGCTCCGGTTCCGCGCGCTGTAGGCGAGCTTGATCGGCGCCTCGTAGCCGGGCACCAGACGGCGGTAGCTGTTCGTCGTCGGCGCTGCGAACGCGAGCACCGCCGGGGCGTGCTTGAGGAGGCCGCCGATGTACCAGCGCGCGGTGTCACTGAGCAACGCGTACCCGTCCTTGTCGTAGAACAGCGGCACGCCGTCCTTCCACAACGACTGATGGGTGTGCATGCCGCTGCCGTTGTCGCCGAAGAGTGGCTTCGGCATGAAGGTCGCCGTATACCCGTTCTGGTAGCAGATGTTCTTGACGATGTGCTTGTAGATGAGGACCTTGTCGGCCATGTTCACCAGCGAGTCGAAGCGCATGTCGATCTCGGTCTGACCCGCGGTGCCGACCTCGTGGTGGTGCACTTCGATGTGGACGCCGGCGTCGATGAGCGCGAGCACGATCTTGCTGCGCAGGTCCTGGAGCTTGTCGACCGGTGGCGTCGGGAAGTAGCCCGCCTTGAGCTTCGGGCGGTAGCCGAGGTTCGCGGTCCCGTTCTTGCCGGTGTTCCAGATGCCCTCGTCGGAATCGATGTGGTAGTAGCCCTCGTGCGTGTTCTGATCGAAGCGCACGGAGTTGAAGATGTAGAACTCCAGCTCAGGGCCCCAGAACGACGTGTCAGCGATGCCGGTGCTGAGGAGGTATTCCTCGGCTTTGCGCGCCACGAAGCGTGGGTCGCGGCTGTACCGCTCGAGTGTCAGCGGGTCCTTGATGTCGCAGACCATCGCGAGCGTCGGGATCTCGAGCGTGGTGTCGATGAAGGTGCGCTCCGGATCCGGGAACAGGAGCATGTCGCTCTCGTGGATCTTTTGGAACCCACGAATGCTCGACCCGTCGAAGCCGATGCCTTCAGTGAAGAGCGACTCGGTCATCTCGCCGACCGGGATGCTGAAGTGCTGCCAGCTCCCGATGAGGTCGGTGAACCTCAGGTCCACGATCTTGATGCCATGCTCACGTGCGTCGCGGATCACATCCGCGGGCTTGGTTCTGGGTGTGCTCGAAGGAGCCATCTTGCCTGTCACCTCTGCAACTCTCACGGCTAGGGACTCGTCGATTGCCATTGCACTCCTTCCGCCGGGCGGGGCTGTCTCATGGCCGCCACCGATGGACCGTCGGCTGCTGCGGCACTCTATGAGTGCAGCCTAGGGGCCAGGCCCCTTTTCCAACTATGGACTCCCCGGCCGACAGTGGGGCAGCGAGTCTTGTGCGTGGCGCACAAATTGATCTCGAAAAGCGTCCGGTCGCCGGGTAACAATCTGCACCATAGCCCGGGAAACCCGGGCCACGGCCGCGACCTCGCTCAGCTCGCGGGGGGAGGCTTGATGCCGTCGACCTGGGACCGCGCCAGCGCCTTGTCCTTGAAGTAGACCTTGTTGATGTCGACGAACAGGATCTGCACCTCAGGGACGTCTTCCTCGGCGTAGATCGCGTCCACGGGACAGGGGTCGACGCAGGCGCCGCAGTCGATGCACTCGTCCGGATCGATGAAGACCATGCGGTCCTCATCAGCCTCGTGGATGCAGTCGACCGGGCAGACCTCGATGCAGGACTTGTCCTTCAGATCGACGCAGGTCTCGGTGACGATGTAGGTCATGGCTGCTCCGAGTCTATCAAGGGGGCATCGCGCGCTCGCGTAACCGCGCGCCGTATGTGCATGTGTGGCGCCGTCATAGGCGGTCGGGGGATTCGTCCGGCGTCCACAGGGGGAAACCAGAGTGAGAGGAAATCACATCCTCAGGCGCCTGGCCGTCGTGGCGGTTCCCATCGCAGGAGTCGTCCTCGGCCAGGTTTCGGCGTCGGCCGGCCAGGGGGCGTTTCTTGCGGGGTTGCACCACGTGACCACGCTCGGTTCCACCGTGCCGTCGAACGGCGATGTCAACCCGTACGGGATGGCGGTGGTCGACCAGTCACGAGGCCGTCTCGTCGCCGGCGACGTGCTCGTCAGCAATTTCAACGATGGCACCAATGCGCAGGGCACTGGGACGACCATCGTCCAGATGACGCCGCACGGCGGCCGTTCGGTGTTTGCGCACATCACCGACAGCGACGTCCGCAGCGTCTGCACCGGTGGCGTCGGGCTCACGACCGCGCTCGCGATCCTGCAGCACCAATGGGTCGTGGTCGGATCGCTGCCGACCACGGACGGCACCGCGGCAACTGCGAAAGCCGGTTGTCTGATCATTCTCGACTGGAACGGCCACGTCGTTGAAACCCTGAACCACTCCTACGGGATCAACGGACCGTGGGATCTCACCGCGGTCGATCGCGGGGCCGATTCCGACATCTTCGTGACCAACGTCCTCAACGGCACCGTTGCCGCTGGTGGCGGCGTCGTCAATGGCGGCACGGTCGTGCGCATCGTGATGCACACCGCGGGCAGCGCCGCTCCGTGGGTCGTGTCGAGCACCGTGATCGGGTCCGGGTTTGGTGAGCGGACCGATCCCGCGGCACTGGTAGTCGGGCCCACGGGCGTCGCCGTCAGCGCGGCAGGCTGGCTGTACGTCGCGGACACCGCCAACAACCGCATCGCCGCGATTCCGAACGCATTCACCAGGATGCACACGGCGTTCGCGGGCGACGACGTCACCAGCAACGGCTGGCTGAACGCGCCGCTCGGGCTCACGCTCGCGCCGAACGGGGACCTGCTCACGGTCAACGCGGGTGACGGCAGGATCGTCGAGACCACGCCGTCGGGCGCGCAGGTCGCGTTCCAATGGCTCGATACGAGCGGCTCGCCGCCAGGGAACGGCGCGCTGTTCGGACTAGTCGTCACTCCCCACCGCAACGGTGTGTACTTCGTGGACGACGCGACCAACACGTTCGAGTTGCTCCACTAGCCGAGTAGACGCCGCCGACTAAGGGCGCTCAGCCCCCCGGGACTCCCTCCGGATCCGGCTGAGCGCCCCGAGCGGCGCCCGCCTGCAACACGTCGCGGATGCGCAGGCACAGGTGGAGGTTCAGCCTCGTCGCCGGGTCGTCGAGCCGGAGCTTGCCGACTTCCTCGATGCGACGGAGGCGATAGAGCACGGTGTTGCGATGCAGCTTCAGCCGTTGCGCCGTCTCGGTCGGTGAGCCATTCGACTCGAAGAACGCGTCGAGAGTCGCCATGAGTTCTGCGTTCGAGCGCTCGTCGTAGGCGAGCAGGTCGCCGACCGTGCCGCGGTAGTAGTCGGTCAACTCCGGGTGCTGGGCCATCGCGAAGAGCAGGCGGTGCAGTCCGAGATCCGCGAAGCTCGCCTGCCGCCCCGGGCCGAGAAGGCGGCGACCCATCTCGAGTGCATGTGTGGCCTCGCGATATGACAGACGGACGCCGGCAACGCCCTCGTGGGTCCGGCCGAGACCGAGCGATGTCGCGGCGTCACCACTGGCAGTTGCGCACTCGGTGCGCACCAGCTCCGCGAATCGATACATGGCATCGGTAGCGCCGTCCGGCTCGGGCATCGCCACGACGCACACGGCGCCCTCGTGTGCAGCGACGACCGCACGCATCTCGCGGCGTGAGACCACGTTCTGCGCCGCGCGCAGCGCGCGCGACTCCCAGGCCGCCGAGACCACCGACCCGCGAAGCGCGATCACGGCGACCTGGTGCGAGAGGTCCGCACCCAATCGCTTGGCGCGCTCGAGTGCGACGCGCTCGGAGGAATACGACCCGGTCAGCAGCGACGCGATGAAGTCGCCTTCGAGCTTGTCGCGTGTCTCCGTCACCGCGCGCTCGCGATCGAACTCGATCGCGCACGCCGAAGCCGCTCTCGCGACCGCGAGACGCGCGATCTGGTCGAGCCGTTGCTCTTCCCCGATGACGCAGACGAAGCCGCCGATACCGATCCGCATCGGCACCGGACTGACCAGCGCGGCGAGATCGCTGCGGCCGAGGGTGAACTCACGTACCGGCGGATCGGAACCGACCGCGGCGATGGTCGCTCCCCAGCGGCGCAAGGCTTCTGCACCGGCCTCGAGGTCGCGCAGGATGGCCGCGTCGCTGACGGTGAGATGGCGCACCGCACCGCCCTCGTCCTGCCACGCGGCCGGGAGGCCGGTCACCTCGGCGAGCCGCTCGATGATCCGGTCCGGCCCCGCGCCGGACAGCGCCAGCTCGATGAGCGACAGTTGCAGCTCCTGCGCTCGTTCGTGCAGCAGGGCGCGCTGGTCGAGGATGAAGCGGACGCAGGTGTGATGCGCGTCGGTGACGTGCACCGAGTCCGGAAGGCGGAGCAAGGGCATCATCAGCCGGTCGGCTGCCGCGATGCTCTCGATGGACACGTCGCCCACCACCGCGACCGCTACCCCGCCCTTCTCGGCAAAGCTGACCATCACCTGCGGGAGGTCGAGCCGCTCGTCGAGCAGGCGAATGCTCTTCACCGGGACGAACGCGATCTCCCCGCCTTTGACTGCCTCGAATGCCGGTGGTCGTGTCCGGAGTGCACACGCCCACTCCACCCGGCGTTCGAGGCCGCCCCCACCACCGAGCAGGTCAGTTCCGGCAGGCAGGACCCCGCGCCAGACGTCCTTGACCGTGATGGTCGGCGAGCTCATGTCGCGAGCATCCGGTCAGCAACGCTCGAGGTACTGGTCGAGTTCCCAGGGGGTCACCTGGCCGCGATAGTCGCGCCACTCGAGGCGTTTCGCTGCGATGAATCGCTCGGCGATGTGATCGCCAAGAGCGTCGATCACCACGTCATCGGCCTCGAGTGCGTCGACGGCGTCCTTCAAGTTGTCGGGGAGCACGCCGACGTTGCGACGCTCGAGCTCGATCTCGTCGAAGCCGTACAGCGATTCCTCGACCGGCGGCGGCAGCGGCAGTCGGCGCTCGATGCCGTCGAGGCCGCATCGGAGCATCACGGCGAAGGCGAGGTACGGGTTGCAGGATGGATCCGGGCTGCGCAGCTCCACGCGCGTCGCCTGTGCTCGTCCGACGTGTGGCACGCGGACGAGCGCGCCGCGGTTGGTACGTGCCCAGGAGATGAAGATGGGTGCTTCGAAGCCGCGCACGAGCCGCTTGTAGGAGTTGACCAGTGGCGCGAGGACGGCGGTCATGCCGGCCGCGTGGTGCAACTGTCCCGCGATGAAATGCTGGGCGACGTCGCTCAGCCCGTAGGCGTCGTCGCCGGCGAAAGCGTTGGCAGAGTCGCGCGGGTTCACGAGGCTCTGATGCACGTGCATGCCGCTGCCGGGTTGACCATCGAACGGTTTCGGCATGAAGGTTGCGATCACGCCCGCCCGCTCAGCCACAGCCTTCAACGCATAGCGCAAGGTGATGAGGTCGTCGGCGGCTTTGAGCGCGGGCGCGGCATCGATGTCGATCTCGTGCTGACCCGCCGCGATCTCGTGGTGCGACGTGTTGACGGCGATACCCATGCCGATCAGCGCGCTCACCATGCGCTGGCGGAGATCCCGATTCCCGTCGCTGGAGAAGTCGAAGTACGAACTGCGGTCGTTGCGAGTCGGTGCCAGCGAACCGTCGGCCCGGCGCTCGAGGAGGAAGAACTCGAGCTCCGGCCCAACCCGATATTCGAAACCCAACCGCGCGGCGTCCTCGACGGCCCGCCGCAGCACGCCGCGCGGATCGCCCTGATAGGGCTCGCCGTCCGGGGTCGTCGCCCAGCAGATGAGGCGCGCCGTGGGCTCGTCCGCCCAGGGGAGCATCTGGAAGGTCGAGGGGTCGGGCACCAGGTACATGTCGGATTCCGCGGTCCGAGCGAACGAGTCGACCGAGGAACCGTCGAACCAGGTGCCGTGGGCGATGGCCTCGCCCAGTTGCGAGGCGGGGATCGTGACCGTTTTCACGCCTCCGATCACGTCCGTGAACTGGAGATCGATATGGCGGACGCCCTCAGCCTCCACCTTCGCGACGAGATCGGTGGCGACTTCGCTTCGGTTCGAGGTTGGCACGTGAGGCCTCCACTGGGCGGGATGCACAAGCGCAGCTCGTTCAGACGACTCTAACGCATGCATCGGTTGCGAGCGGCGCGCGAAATGGCCTGATTACTCGTGCGCGATGTACAGGCGGTGAGCCGGTAGCTGACCTAGAAGGTCGCGGAGACCGAGATCCCCATGCCACCGAAGGTGGTCATCGCCGCGCCGAATGCCTCTGTGGTCAAGGTGCGCTCGACGCCATAGAGGACGTCGACGAACGTGATCGTGTCCTTGACGGGGTCGTACCCGATCACCGGCACCGCGTGCTCGCCGATCGCCCACGGCACCCGCACCCCATCCCAGGCGGTCCAGTACTGGGGGACGTGCGGCTTGAAATCGGACGTGAGCCAGATGACCACCGAATTGCCGAGGCGCAGTTGCGATTCGATCTGCGCGACGCTCCAGCCGGTGTGTCCATTCGCGATCGTGCCATACCGTTCGGCGGCGGCGGCGATCGGCGGGTAGTACACGCCGTAGCCCGTGAAGCTCGGCTCGTAGCCGTTGACGTCACCGACGAAGTCCTTGAACGGATCACCCCATTTCGATGGATATCCGTGGGAGCCGATGACCGGTGGACGAGCATCCTGCGGCAGGCTCGCGTAGATCTGATCCTGGGGCACGTCGATGTTCTGCACCGCCAGCGCAACTTGCAGCGCCGCCGACTCGCAGTCGAGGGCGAGATCCTGCTTGATGATCGGCGCCTTGAGCAGGACCGCGCCGTTATCGGTGGCGGCGGGGCTGGGCGACACGCTTCCCGCAGTGGTCGCGACCGGCGTGGTCACCGGGAACGTGGGCAGCGTGACCGTGGGCGGCCCGGTCGTCCCGTCGGCGAGCGTCCACAGCGGGAGTGCGACGGCGGCCGCCAGGGTCAGGAATCCGATCGCCGCGACGGCCGGCCGTCGCAGGCGAATCATTGGTGTGGCCTCATGTTCAGGTCACACCACTCTACCCACCCGTTGTGATCCCCGCCCGCTACTGCGGCACGTGGATCCGGCCGCCGAGCTCGCGGAACTTCTGGGCCTGCTCCTCCAATCCGAGTTGTACGGCCTGGTCCTCGCCGACGCCATGGTCGCGCGCGTAGTCGCGGATGTCCTGGGTGATGCGCATGCTGCAGAACTTGGGACCGCACATCGAGCAGAAGTGCGCAACCTTCGCGCCCGCCGCCGGCAACGACTCATCGTGCATCGACCGTGCCGTCTCGGGATCAAGACTCAGGTTGAACTGATCCTCCCAGCGGAAGTCGAAGCGCGCCTGCGACAGCGCATCGTCCCACCGCTGCGCGCCGGGATGTCCTTTCGCGAGGTCGGCGGCGTGCGCGGCGATCTTGTAGGCGATGACGCCGTCCTTCACGTCCTGACGGTCCGGCAGTCCGAGGTGCTCCTTGGGCGTGACGTAGCAAAGCATGGCGGTGCCGTACCAGCCGATCATCGCGGCGCCGATCGCCGACGTGATGT
>JBEPVD010000004.1:0-109440 GCA_041691155.1 Candidatus Dormiibacterota bacterium
GTGTACGCGCGCCGGCCATCGTGCATCGATGGCTGGGGCCTGTCGCAGCGCGCCTCGACGGCGCGGGGCTGGCGGTCGGCATTGTCGCCGTCCTCTGTCTGGTCATCGGTGGTGCCTCAGAGCTGGGCGTTTATCAGAGCGCCGTCATCGGACGCTCGCTGGTCACCCCAGCTGACCTGGCGGTGCTGGCGCGGCTGACCGCCACGCTGCCGCCCGGGACCATCGTGATGACCAACGGCGGGAATGACGCTGGTATGTGGATGACTGCACTTACGGATCTGACGCCGCTGGTTCCGAACGGATCCGAGTACGGATCGCTGAGCCTGGGCTTGGATATCGCACTCGCCAATGCGTGCACTGACCCGTCTGCCGCCGAGGCGGCAGTGGAGAAAGCGGCCGTGGTGTTCATCGGCGCACGCAGTATTCCGCGCCCGATGGATGGGTGGGATGTCAACTGCCTGTCGCGGCTGCCGAACCTGCGGCTCATCACCTCCGCGCCCGGGGATGGAGGGGTCGCCGCGGCATTTGCGGTCATCAAGGGCTGACGTCCGACGAGGCCGTGGTGCGTTCGGGGATGGTGTGATTCAGTCCGTGAGGGAGTCGGCACCGGCGTAGGTGCCAAAGCTCCAGACGACCCCTTCGGGATCGCTCGCCGTGAATCCGCGCGAGCCGTAGTCCTCCTCGCGCATTTCACGGGTGATCGTGGCGCCGTTGGCCTTGGCTCGTTCGTAGAGTGGGTCGGGATCAGTCGTGACCACGTAGACCGCGCCGACACCCGGTGGGAGGGTATCGGCGCCGCTGTCGGGCCTGACGCTTCCGAGCATGATGCCGCCGCCTTCCGGCCAGCGAAGTTCTGCGTGTTCGACGACGGAGCCGTCTTCGTTGCGGTAGACGGCGACCTCTTCGAAACCGAAGGCCGAGACGAGGAAAGCGATTGCGGCGTTGGCGTCGCTATAGCGGAGAGAAGGCCAGATTGCGGTGCGTCGTGGTGTGGTGCTCATGGAGTCAGGATGCCGCAGCTGGTTCAGCCCTTGCCTGGGAAAAACTGTTACGTCAGGGAACCAGGCGTCGACGAAGGAATTCCGGCAACGCGTCACCGGCCACTGCCAGTTCCGGCAGTCGATCCTTCTCGGTCGTCATGGCCCGGAACATCATCTCGATGGTCACGTCGTGCGCCGGGCGGTGCAGGACCGTGATCCCGTCACCGGTGCGCACCGTGCCCGGCGTGATCACCCGCAGGTAGGCTCCGGGGGCGCCGCGCTGGGTGAACCGCTTGACCCAGAGCTGGTCCTCGAGCCAACCCGCGAAGGTCCGGCAGGGGATCCGAGGTGAGGTGACCTCCAGGACACACGCCTCTCCGATCCGCCAGCGCTCCCCGATGAGCGCCCCATCCACGTCGAGTCCAGCGGTGGTGAGGTTCTCGCCGAAGACACCGTTGGTGAGCGGCCGTCCCAGCTCTGCCTGCCAGGCGTCCAGTTCCTCGCGCTCAAATGCATAGACGGCCTGGTCCGTGCCGCCATGGTCGCGCACGTCGCAGATCGTGTCGCCGATGACGCCGCTGCGTCCCGTGCCTCGACCAGGGTCGTGGACCTCCACAGGCTCTGCCGAGGGTCGCTTGTCAATCCCGGTGACGCCCCTGTCGTTGAACCGGCTTTGGCGTGTTTTCCCGACGTTGACGGAGAGCAGTGTTGCCATTGGCAGCTCAAAGATACACGGCTCCCGATGTTCGATCAGGCCTCGAGGTGCCGCCGGCCCGGCTCGATGATATGCTCTGAGCGTTGTGACGTCTGCTCTGAGCGTAAACGCTGACGAGGTACGGCGCGAGCTGGGTGCCGTCCTGCGCGGCCATCGCGAAGGTCAGGGTCGGAGCCTCGGCGAGATCGCGACCGAGGCCGGATGCTCACCCGCATACCTGTCGGAAGTCGAGAGAGGACTCAAGGACGTCTCGGCGGACTTGCTGGTGGCGATCACATACGCGCTCGCGGTCCCGATCGCCGCGGTCTACGCCGATCTCGGCCGTCGCCTCGGGGCCTGGCAGCAAGCCGACCCCGCCTGGCCTGCGGACCCGAAGCGCCAGCTCCGAGCGGTCACCTCCGGCATGGACGCCGCGTCCCTGCGCACCGTCGCCCAGTTCGGCGCCTTCCTCGCCATGAATCAGATGGAGCCACGGCGCCGTCCGATCGGATTCGTCCCACCCAACCCAGAGGGCACTCGATGAACCTGGTACCCACCGTGGTCGAAAGCACGAACCGAGGCGAACGCTCCTACGACATCTACTCGCGGCTGCTCCGCGACCGGATCATCTTCGTCGGCGGCGTGATCGACGACGACATGGCGAACCTCGTGACCGCGCAGCTGCTGTTTCTCGAAGGCGAGGACGCCGAGAAGGACGTGCACCTGTACATCAACAGCCCCGGTGGCTCAATGACCGCCGCACTCGCGATGTACGACGCCATGCAGTACGTTCGCCCACTCGTCGAGACCACGTGTCTCGGCTTGGCGGCCAGCGGCGCGTCGTTGCTGCTCTGCGCCGGTGCTCCGGGGAGGAGACTGATCCTACCCAACGCGCTCATCGTCATCCACCAGCCGTGGACGCAGGGGATGCAAGGGCAGGCGACAGATCTCGACGTCCAGGCGCGAGAGATCCTCCGCCAGCGGGCGCTCCTCGTCGACCTGTACCACCGCCACACCGGACGCGATTCGGAGCAGATCGGCAGGGACATCGAGCGCGATTACCACATGACCTCGGATCAGGCACTCGCGTACGGGATGGTCGACCAGATCATCGAGCGGCGTCCCGCGCTGCCGGTGACAGCCGGGCAACCTGCCGAGACAACGGTGAGCTGAGCAGCGTCAGTAGCGGGGCATCGCGGAATCACGACCGCGCCGAACGCCCTGAGCGCTACTCGTCAGAGTCGACGAAATAGGTCTCGCACGCCAGCTCCAGCAGTTCGGCGTTGAGCTCCACCGGCCTGCCGAGGTAGAGCGCGGCGTGGATCACGTGATTGAGCAGATCGCGTGGGTGGGTCCCATGCAGCCCTCGACCCTTCGCGTGATAGTGGGTCTCGAGGAGCCGGTCGACCAGCCCTTCGTCCATGCGCAGGTTGTTGTCCACACAGTTGCGCCGCCAGATTTCCTTGTACTCCTCCACGGTGGGATCCGGCACGTGCACTTTGAATCGCACACGGCGAAGGAACGCCTCGTCCATGAGGTTCTGCGGGCGCAGGTTCGTCGAGAGCATGACCAGGCACGTGAACGGCACCGGGATGCTCGAGCCCGCCCGGGGGATGTTGAGGTAGTCGACCTTCTTCTCCAGCGGCACGATCAGCCGGTTGAGCAGGTCGCGCGGCGACATGTTCTGCTGCCGCCCGAAGTCGTCGATGAGAAACAACCCACCGTTGGCCTTGAGCTGCATCGACGCCTCGTAGAAGCCAAGGGTGTGATCGAAACCCAGTTCGAGCATGCGCGGGGTCAGTTCCCCGCCCACCTTGACCGCAGGGCGCTTCGCCAGCTGCCAGCGCCGGTCGTGCGGCGGCAACTCCCGGTCGATCGGCTCATGGTGTATGGGGTCGTAGAACCGGATCACCTCACCATGGACATACAGCGCACGCGGGATGAACATCGGCGCCCCGAGCAATGACGCGGCGGCCTCGGCGATCGTGGTCTTACCGTTACCGGGAGGCCCGTAGAGGAACACCGCCTGACGCGCGCTGAGTGCGGGCCCGAGGTGATCGAGCACGACCTCCGACAGCACGAGGTGGCTGAAGGCGTCATGCAGGCGCGCCCGGTTCACCTGCCCGTCGACGTGCGACTGGCGCTCCGCCATCGCGGTGTAGTCGGCAATCGGTACTGGGGCAGGACCAGCGTACTGGTTGATTTCGAGGAGTTCACGCGCGCGCTGCCGGCCGGACGTCGAGATCATGTGCTGCATGCCGGCGTTGATCGGCTCACCCGGATCCAGCGTTGCCGTATGCACACCGGTCGACGAGCAGTAGCCCTCGTCAGCCAGGAATCGAGAAGTGGTGTCGATGAACGAGAAAGGCAGGCAGAGGTGATTCGCGATGTCGCGACCCAGCATGCTGCCGTTGAAATAGAGGACTTTCAGCACCAGGTCGCAGACAAAGCTGAAGGGCAGCCCGGTCTCCTCGGCGGTCCGCGGAGCGGGCGGGAGCGCGATCGGACTGGAAGCGGGCGCGGAAACAGGCGCGGTCACTGCCATCGGCGCGATTGTGTCATGGGCCGGTTCGACCCTCCGCCACGCGTGGCGGATTGTCATACGTCCGTTCCAGGGATCCGGCTGGTACGGTTGAGCGCGATGGCGGTACCGTTGGACGAAGGCGCCCCCGGTCGGCGCCGGGTGGGACCCTTCTGGATCGAAGAGGCCCCTGGCGCGCTCCTGGCCGGAGCGCTCATCGTCGTGCTCTTCGCCGCGCTGTTCATCCTCGCCGTCGCAATGCGTCCGGCGTAACCCGAGCAACGTCGTGGCGTTTCACCAAGGAACTCGACAGCACTGCCTTCGCGCCGGAGCGCTGGGGCGTCAGGAGATCCCTCCCCGTATGCATTCGCCGGTTCAGGCATGACCATCGACCAGGGCCCGGAGGGCCGCCGCCGCCGAGCTGGTCTCTCGAACGGCTCGACCACGCCGGCTCGCGCTACCGGCACGGGCAACCCCGGGATCGGCGCCGCGCAGGCTGCGGCTCGCGCCGAACTGCGCCGCCGGCGGGCCAGTGCCTACCGCCACCTGCGCTCGCCGCGCCGCCGCGGGCGCGTGCTGCGGATCGTCCTCATCATCATCACGATCTTCGCCGCCATCGGGGCGGGCACCGTCGGCGCCGTGTTCGCGGGCTACAACGCCTATAAGGGCCAGCTCCCCGACGCGTCGACGGTCGTCAACATGGAGCCGCAGATCGACACCGACGTGCTGAACGCGCAAAACCAGCTGATCCACGTCTTCCACAACAACAGCTACCGCCACATCCACGTCGACCTCCCCGAGATCTCGACCTTCTTCAAGGAGGCGATCGTCGACACTGAGGATCGACACTTCTACACCGAAGGTTCGTGGGACCTTCCTCGCCTGGTCGAAGCGGGCATCGCCAACGTCACGCACCGCGGCCAGGTCCAGGGTGGTTCCACCATCACCGAGCAGCTGGCCAAGATCAGCCTGTACGGCGGAGCCGATCCTCCCCAGAGCATCGATTACAAGATCAAGGAGATCGTCCTCGGCAACGAGATCGAGCTCAACTTCACCAAGGATCAGGTCCTCGACATGTACGTCAACAGGATCTTCTACGGCAACAACGCGGTCGGCATCGGCTCGGCGGCCGAGCTCTACTTTCTCAAGCCGGCCAGTCAGCTCGACCTGGCGCAGGCATCGATTCTTGCCGGGCTCCCCCAGTCGCCGTCTGCGTACAACCCGCTGCACCACAACACGCACGACGCCGTCAATCCCCTCGCGAAGTACCGCCAGAAAGCGGTGCTGCAGGCCATGGTTGCGGCCGGCGACCTCACCCAGACCGTAGCGGCAGCCGCGTTCGCGGAGCCACTCGTGGTCCATTCGTGGACGGAGAGCGCCTCAGAGCCCAACCTCGATCCGGACTTCGTCGATTACCTTCAGCAATACCTCAACAGCAATTTCCCAGAGTACGCAAACCCGGGCGGGTACGTGATCCACACCACCGTCGATCAGACCAAGCAGAACCTCGCGTACAACACGGTCCACACACAGGTCGGGAAAGAGCGCAACGCCGAGAACATGCGTGACGGCGCGCTCGTGAGCCTCGCTCCGAAGACCGGCGAGATTCTCGCCATGGTCGGCACCTGGAACTACAGCGACCCGGATATCGGCCAGGTGAACGAGGCCGCCGATGTGAAGTTGAACCTGGGATCGACGACCAAGCTCTTCACGTACACAGCTGCTATCGCGTCGACCAAATTCACCATGACCACCCCGATTCTCGACAGCACCTACTCCTTCCCGATCCCTGGCAGTGCGCCGTATAAACCGTTCGACGACGATCGCCATACCCATGGTGTGTGCGAGCTCAAGATGTGTCTCGGCAACTCGTTCAACATCCCTGCAGTGAAAACAGAGTATGCGACCGGAACTCAGTACATCGCCAATGTCGAGCTCGCGATGGGCGCAAAGTCGATCGACCAGACCTGCAAGATCGGCGGTCAGACGTACGTCAACTGGCCCACTCCCGTGCAGTGGGCGGCAACGCTTGGATCGCTGACCTGCGGCGTCACGTTGCTCGATCTTGCGGACGGCGCCGCCACTCTCGCCGACCTCGGAGTGCAGCACAACCCGATGCCGGTGACCACCATCGTCGCGCAGGCCACAGGCAAGACCGTCTGGACGTACAACGCGGCGGCGGCCGGAAGGCAGGTGATCCCCGCCAACGTCGCGTACATCATGGACGAGATCACCAGCAACGACAACAACCGCGTCCGTGAGTTCGGACGCGGGCAATTCCTCACGCTGAACCCGCGCCGGGTCAGCGCGAAAACCGGAACCTCCGACTACCTGAGTGACAACCTGACCGTCGGCTGGACGCCTGACCTCCTCACGGCGGTGTGGGTCGGCAGTGGAACGCGCAGCTGTCTCAAGCCGGCCGACTATGCCTACATGAAGGCGCAGATCGCGAGGGGTCACATCGTCGAAGCCGGCGAGGTCGACTACACGTATCCCTTCAGCCCGGGTGATCTGCAGCGATACGGGCTCAAGCCTGTCAACCAGGACTGCGGCCACCTCGACGGTGTCGTGTCGGGGTACAGCGGTGCGGCGCCGATCTGGCACATCTACATGAGTGCAGCGCTCAAGGGCGTGCCGGACACGTGGTACACCCGGCCCGCGACCGTCATCGCCAGCGGACCCGGCGATGACGCGGACTTCTACCTTCCCGGCACACAGCCCGGCGCGTCGACCAACTGCACCTACTACGCCCCGACACCGCTCCCCACGCAGACCTGCACCTACGCCGGGCCCGCAGCGGCACCGCCACCGCCATCCCCGACACCGCCAGGCGCGACGCCGCCGGCCAGTCCGCCCCCTTCCCCCTCGCCGACCTAGTCAGCCGGCGCGACGTTCCCGGGCCAATCCCCAGACGGCATCCAGGTCCGCGAGCACGGGGAGAGTGGCCTCGGCAGCACCGGCCGGCTCTACCTCCCCATCGGTAAGGGCTCCAAACGACGCCTGGACATGGCACACGACCACGTTGTGGCGTGCCGGCAGGCCCTCGACCTCGTCCAGCCCGAGCAGCGACCACCAGTAGTCCAAGGTGACGTCGCCGGCGGCGGAGAGCACCACTGAGTGTGAGAGCAGCGGAAGCTCCGGGTTGCCGGCCTCAGCGCCCCCAAAGGCTTGGAGCAGCCGCGCGAAAGAATCGGCGCCGACCTCGGCATCCACAACGATCCTGCCCGTGCCATCCGGTGTCTCCTGATCGACCACCGCGTCGATGACCGTCACCTGGTCGAGCCGGCTCTCGAAGTCGGCGAGATCGAAAAGGTCGGGTCGGGCGGCCAGCAGCCCAAACCCTTCGCCGGCAAGGAAATACCTGGTTGCGCCCAGGACCTCCACGATCCGGATCACGAGCGCGGGGGTCCCCATCGCCCCGGCGGTGAGGCTTGCCGTCGTCACCACACCGTCGCGGACTACCAGGTCGGCGTCGAACGTGCGCTGCTCGATCCGCTTCGATTCCTTCCCCGCAGCCGCTTGCTCCGCGACCACCGAGGTCCGCTCCTCGAAGTGAATTCCCACGCGCAGGCCGAGATGCGAATCGAAGCGCTCGAGCAGACTGCGGTGCAGGGCACCGAGGGTCAGCTTCGGCGCGATGGCGGCTGCATTCCTCCCCGGGGGCACGGCGAGACCATAGCCCAAACGTGGCGGCAGTACTAGGGGTGCACCGGGGTGCGATCGGTAGACTGAACCGAGTGACGGACGCGGCACCACCCAACTACGCCGCGCCGCCGCCGGGGCCGAGCCCGGTCGCCCTCGCGATCGCCATGGACCTGGTGACCAAGTATCGCTTGCGACTTGCCGACCAGCGCGACGGCCGGCTCGGCGATCTGCTCGGCACCTATGTCCTGGCTGCCGCGATGTGGAATGGGCCGCGTGCGGCGCTCGTCGCCTTCTATGACCCTCCCGCCGACCTCGCCGCCGCTGGCCCTGACCTCGCAGCCCGTTGCGACGCGGCCCGGCGCTGGGGGCTGGAGCGCCTTCGCCAGCAGGGCGCCCAGGTGTGCGACATCCTGCTCATCTCGCTCGGTCCGCTGGCCGGAACGCTGTCGGTCGCGACCACGCCCGGAGACCCGGTGCGACTCGGCGTCGCGTGGGTGGACCCGGCCACCGGCAACGCCGGCGCAGTGCTGCCGATACCGCCGGGTCTACCGCCCGTCGGCGAGCTCCGGAATCGCGCGCATGCTGTGCTCGAGGGGGCGCCGACCCCGACGTTGGCCGCCGTCGACCTCGCCGAACGGCAGACCGTCGCCGGCGGCTACGTCGCCCCGGTGCGGCGGGCGATGATCATGCAGCCGGTGGTCACCTACGGCCTCATCGCCATCTTCGTGGTGATCTGGCTCCTCGAGTTCACCACGCTGTCGAATTCGTCGTCGGGGCACGACATCTGTTCGTACGGAGCGCTGCCCAACACGCAGTTCTATCCGCACTTCGGCCAGAGTCCGGAATGCGCGATGGCGTGGTGGCGCCTGATCAGCAGCGCATTCCTCCACGACCCGTCGAGCGTGTATCACGTGCTCTTCAACAGCATCGCGATGCTGTTCATCGGCAGGCTCGTCGAGCAGTTGTACGGGCGTCTCGTGCTGCTCGGCGTGTTTCTCATCACCGCGATTGCCGGCGGCCTGCTGTGGTTTGGTCTCAGCACCTATGCACCGGGCACACCGGGCATCGTCATCCCCGCGGTGACCGTGGGTGCATCGGGAGGCATCGCAGGACTGATCGGGCTGCTGCTGATGGTGGGCAGGATCCAGGGCAAGAACGTGCCGGTCGGTATCGCGCACACGGTGCGCAACTACGCGCTCACCGTCATCGTCCTCAACGTGGCGCTCACCTTCGTCTTCGGTGCGAATCTCGAGATCAACAACTGGGTGCACGTCGGCGGTCTGGCCTGCGGAGCGTTGACCGGATTGATCCTGCCGCCCCTGCGGTCGATCGGCGGGCGCGACATCAGCATCGTCGAGAAGGTGGTGCTCTGGGGCGCCGTCGCCTTCAGCGCGGCGTCACTGCTGTTCGCAGTGCTCAACATTGCTGCGGCGGTGATGCACCCGCTACCGCCTTTCGCCTGATCCAATCCGGCGCCGCGGCGACCACGCAGCCCTTCCACCCTCCCGACGACTCGACGCGCCGCGAGTCAGACCGCGCGCTCTCCAGCGGGGTCGCCCCAGAGACCTTCGAGGTCGTAGAAGGTTCGCTCACCGGGGAGGAAGACGTGCGCAATCACCGCGTCAAAATCCGCGCACGCCCAGGACGCGTCCTTGAGCCCCGCAACCGCGAGCGCGCGATGACCCCGAGCCTTGCACGCATCCGTGATACTGTCAGTGATGGCACGAACTTGACGGTCGGTATCGCCTTCGCAGATCACGAAATAGTCAGCGATCGTCGTCTTTCCGCGGATGTCGAGAATGACCACGTCACGCGCCTTCTTGTCGGCGGCAGCGGTGGCTATAGTGTCCGCAAGTTCGGTGGAAGTCATCGGATTCGCATTATGCATTGTCCCGATTGTTGCGGTACAGGCCTTTCGCCTCGATGAGCGAGGCGACGACATCAGGGACGAGCCCCTCCAGCGATTCGCCGCGGGCGATGCGCGCGCGAACGTCGGAGGCGCTGATGTCCGGTGAGTCGATGGTGAGGAGCGTCGTCCGGGACGGGTCGTAGCCGAGTGCGTCGATCTCTGACAGGTCGAGCGGCGGCACCCCTGTGCGGTTGGCGATCACGAACCGCTCGCTGCGCAGCAGGTCATCGGCGCGATGCCAGCGGTTGATGGTTCGAGCCGCGTCTGCGCCGAGCAGCACCGAAAGCTCGATGTCTGAGTACTCGGCTCGGAGCGCGTCCATGACGTCCGCCGTGTACGAGACGCCGCCCCGGCGTATCGCGAGATCGAGCACCGCGAAGCCGGGCCCATGGGTGCGTTCGCAGGCCTCTTCCAGCAAGGCGTACCGATCCTCCGGGCTCGCGATCGGCGAGTCGCGAAGGGGCGGCAGAGAGGCCGGTACAAACCACACAGCAGTCGCGCCGGTCGCGACGCGCGCCTGGATCGCGATCGCCAGGTGGCCGTTGTGCACGGGGTCGAATGTCCCCCCGTAGACGAGCGCCGACAGGGCTTCGCCGCGCTCATCCTCCGACATCACGCGAGGCCGTCGTCAGTGAACGTGAACTCCCCGTCTCCGATGAACACGGTGTCGCCTTCTTTGCACCCCGCCGCGACGAGCGCGGCATCGACACCCGCGGCGGCGAGCTTGCGCTGCAGGCGGGCCACCGCCTCGTCGTTCTCGAGATCGATCCGGCCCACCATCCGCTCCACCAGCTCGCCGATCACCCGGAACCCCTCGTCTTCGCGAACGACGTCGGTGGTGACGATGCGTCGCGGACGTGGTCGGTACACACGGTGCAGCCCTGCAGGAGCCGGGCCGGGTGCATCGCGGATCACGCGACCTGCCAGCTCGGCCGCGGCCAGCAAAAGATCCCGGCAGCCGTCGCCTTCCTCCGCGGAGATACGAAACGAGCCCGGGAACTCCACGGCCAGCGTCTCGGCGGCAGCCGCTCCTTCTGGCAGGTCGATCTTGTTGAACGCGATCACCGATGGCCTCGCCGCCAGCTCGGCGCTGTAGGCCACCAGTTCGCCCTGGACGGTTGCGAGTGCCAGACGCGCTGCATCGACGCCGGCGGAGGCGTCGACCACATGGATCAGGGTGCGCGTGCGCTCGAGGTGGCGGAGAAACTCCAGTCCGAGTCCGGCGCCGTGGCTGGCCCCTTCGATCAAGCCGGGCACGTCGGCAAGCACCAGCGTGTGCCCACCCTCGAACTCTGCGACCCCGAGGTTGGGATGTAACGTCGTGAAGGCGTAGGCGGCGATTTTCGGGTGGGCGCCGGTGAGGGCGGCCAGCAGCGTCGATTTCCCCCCATTCGGCAACCCCACCAGCCCGATGTCGGCGATGAGGCGAAGCTCGAGGTGCAGGTGGCGCTTCTCCCCCGGGTCGCCGAGCTCACCCGCGCGCGGCGCCTGCCGCGTCGCGGTGGCGAAGCGGGTGTTGCCGCGCCCTCCGCGCCCACCCCGCGCTCCCAGCGCCACAGCGCCGGGGCGGTCGAGATCGGCGACGACCTTATCGGCATCGCTGATGACCGTTCCGACGGGGACGTGCAAGGTCAGATCGGCCCCTTGGTGCCCGGATCGCTTGTTGCCGCCGCCGGCCTGACCGTCCTCGGCGAAAAACGAGCGCCGCTCCCGAAAGCCTGAGAGCGTCGTGTCCATGGAGTCCGCGACCACCAGCACATCGCCGCCGCGCCCCCCGTCGCCGCCGTCCGGGCCGCCGTCGGGGACGTATTTCTCGCGGCGAAAGCTGACAGCTCCGCGCCCGCCTGATCCCGCCGCAACCTCGATGTCGACCTCGTCGATGAAGGGCGAGCCTCGAGTGGCCGTGGCCTAACCGGTCGCTGCGACCGGCTCCTCGTCGGGCTCTTCGATCATCTCACCGACCGCGAAGACCGGCATCGCGCGCACATTGGCGCGGGTCCGATCGTGGCCGGTGTGGTCGTAGGCGACAGTCCCGGTACGCAGCGCAAAAAGCGTGTGATCGCGCCCGACGCCGACGTGCTCGCCCGCAAGGATCTTGGTGCCGCGCTGGCGGACCAGGATGGTGCCGGCCAGAACGACCTCACCGGTGTGGCGCTTCACGCCGAGCCGCTTGGCCTTGGAATCGCGTCCGTTGCGGGAGCTCCCGCCGCCTTTCTTATGCGCCATCGTCTGGGTCCTTCTTCGGTTTGGGTGCAGCCTTGCGCTTGGGTGCCGGCTTCGCAGCCTTGGGTTCGTCCACGGCCGCCGCAGCCTCTTCGACTGCGAGTTCGGCAGCGGCCAGCTCCGCCTCTGCCGCCTTTGCCTCGGCCGCGACCGCGACTGCCTGGGCAGCGATCGCCGCAGCCTCCACGGCCACCGCATCGTCCTCGACAACCTCGGTCTTGGGAGCCTCTGCGCGTGACTTCGCCGCCGGCTTCTTGCTCACGGCCGTCTCGCCGGCTTTCGCCTCAGGCTCAGCGGGCTTGGGCTTCGCCGCCGCCTTGGGCTTGGTGTCCGCCTTGCCCCTCGACACATCGTCGATGCGCAGCTCGGTCAACTGGCTGCGATACCCGAGGGTGCGACGATGGCGCTTCTTCGGCTTGTAGGTGAAGACGCGGATTTTGCGTCCTTTACGGTGCGCGATCACGGTCGCTGTGACCGACGCCTCCACAGGCGAACCTTTCGCCACATCCGACTCGGCGCCGTCGCCGAGGAGCAGGATCGACTCGAGCGTCACCGTCGAGCCGACCTCTACCGGAATGCGATCGACAAGGATCCGGTCGCCGGAAGCGACTCGGTACTGATGACCGCCGTGCTGAAGGATTGCGTACATCTGCCTCTCTCGCCGGGAGCGGGTTCACTCCACTGAGGAACGCCGGCCAATACCGGGCGCGATACGCGAGGTTACCACGTGAGCGCCGCCGCAGGCCGCGGCGAACCGGCCGTCTACGACGGGTTTACGTTCACGCGAGCGACGTTCTTGATGCTCACGATGTCCGAGTTTTGGTCTGTCGAGCTCTGGTCGAGCGCCTGCGCCTGCGAGGTGAACGAGCCCTTCCCCGCGTTCGGAACGCACTCGGCGATGAATTCGATGGTCAGCGTCCCCGGCCCGAGCGACGTCTGGGGCGGTAATTCGAACCCCCCGAAGAACACGATATATGCGCCGGCCACCGGGAATATCGGCGCCTCGATCGCTGCGTTGCCGCCGAACGGCATGATCGTGGAGACGTACTGCAGCACGGGAGGCAAGGTCACGAGCACGTCGACGCCCGGGGCGATCCCGGTGCCGGTGTTGGTGACCGTGACCTTATAGGTGACCTGGCCGCCGGGACGCACAGAACTCGGACCGACACTCAACGAAATCGACAGGAGCGGAGCCTGCTTCACTTCGACAGATATCGGCTTGCTCTGCACGGTCTGGGTCAGGCTGTCATCGATGACCTGGCCGACCAACGAGTAGCTCGCGGGCTGTGCGGTCACGTCGACGCCGAAGTCGATGGTGACGAACGCGTAGGTCGTCTTTCCATTCGGCGACGTTGGGGACGACAATGACCATAATCCCCACTCCGGGTTGGAGCTTCCCGTTCCGGCCTCCTCCGGCGTGGTCAGCGCCGCGCCGTTGGTGACGATGGAATTCGTTGCCCCGTACTTGAACGACGCCGGCATGACTGCGCTGATCTTCACGCCCGACGCGTTCCCCGGGCCGAGGTTTTGCACAGTGAGCGTGAAGTCCGCGTCGGTCGCGCCGGGTGCGTACGCACCCTTGAAGTCCGGCGTGATCGTGACAGCAAGTGAACCGTTACCGCTGGTGCACGAGGTGAGCAGCAACACTGCGGGTGCGAGAAGCGAAACGGTGAAAAGGGTCGTGAGGTGCGCTGCAAGCCCCCGCACCCGCCTGCTCCGCGAAACGGTCAGACCCTGGTTGGGGTGCGAAGCGGAGCAAGCGGGCGCCGCTGCCGCGTCGCGGTCAACATGATGTCGGTGGTTCGCGGCAGGGGATCGGGGTAACCGATCTCACCGAGCAGGCGAAGCGCCAGACCGACATCAAGACCGATCACCGTGTCGATGCGACCCGCGACGGCCTCGACGAAATCGGAGCCACCACCCTGGATCGCATACGCGCCGGCGCGGTCGAGTGGCTCGCCCGACGCGACGTACATGTCGAGCGCGTCGTCACTGAAATCGCAGAACTTCACCGCCGAACGGCTGACGCCGAGCGCCTCGTGCTCACTCTCCGTGCACATTGCGCAGACGCCGGTGAGCACTGTGTGGCGCTTGCCACGCAGATCGTTGAGCATCTGGCGAGCGATTTCGGGCGTCTTCGGTTTGCCGAGCGGTCCGCGCGGTCCGACAACGATGGTGTCAGCGCTCAGGACATAGGTGCCCGGGGGCACCAGCTTGCAGACGGCGACTGCTTTCTGACGGGCCACCAGCTGCACGGCAAGCTCGGCACTCACACCGGGCGGGAGCGCCACATCCTCAGGCGGCTCCATGATCCGGAAGCGGATTCCGGCCCGTGTCAGCAACTCACGCCTGCGTGGAGACCGCGAGGCGAGGACGATTCCAATCACGTGGCATTCACGCGCGGAGCGTCCACATCGAAATCTCGCACCAACTCACAATCCATGCTAGCACCGTGGCGTGACCCCGAGTTGATGGAGTCTGCGTTCGCGCACAACGCTTTAAGGCCGGGACGCGATCAGGGCGACCACGGACGCCGCGACCGAGCACAGCCCGGCCAGCGCCACCAGCGAGAGATGTTCTTTCTGGGTGGGTGCGCGACCGACCCGCAGGAGCAGCGCATATACCCCGACGGCGGCGACGGTCGCGGCTACCGCAAGCGGTCCGGCCGGCCATTGCAGCGCCGGTGGGATCAGCAGCGAGAACACGATCTCGAGCGTTGCGGCGATCACCATCCCACCGGTCACTCCGTGTCCGGTGGCGACCTGCGGCTTCAGTACCAGCGGTAACGCGATGAGCACCCCCACCGCCGCGAGGACGCGCGCCGCCACATCGGCTGCCGCTGTCGAGCCGGAGATGGCGGTGATCGACAGCGAGCTGGCGACCAGACCGAGCCCGAACAACGCGATGGCCGACAGCGCAACCAGAGTGCTGCGGCGGGTTGACCAGGGGTGCGGAGCGACGAGCGCCCCCGCGATAAAGATCAGCAGTACGGTGGCCGCGAGGTTGGCAGTCGCACCACCCGGCGGCGGCAATGACGCGGCCGGGGTTCCCGGCATCGGGGCCATGGCGGCGGCGACCGTGGCGGCGGCGATCGCCGCCAGACCCCGGGCATCGAGGGCCGGCCCGGGCGCCAGCCCAGCGCCCCGATACGCGACCCAGGTCAGCACCGCAAGGAAGAGACCGCCCGGATAGACGGCCAGGGCCACGATTTCGAGGAGCAATCCAAGCGGGTCCATCGCGCTCAGGTCCCGAACACGAAGCCGGAGATGGACTGCGGTGCGAGGCCGATGGCGATCGCGAACGCGACCAGTCCCCAGGCCATCGCGTCAGGGATTCGGGCACGCCAGCCAGATCCGGCGACCACCGGGAGAGTGGTCGAACATGCCATCACGGTCGCGACGAAGATCGCGGTCATCGCGAACACCGCAGCGATGGTCGAACCGACATTGCCCGCCGCCAGCGCCTCGAGGACCAGCAGCCGCCCCCAGAAGGTCGGCGAGGGCGGCACACCGCTGAGCATCGTCCAGGCGACCCGGCGCGGCCAGCGAAGTCCTGATTCCCCGGACCTGAGCAGGATCGGAGCGAGCGTCAGGTGCGTGAGCACGATCACCAGAGCGCCGACCACCGCCGGCGAAGGGCGCCCACCCCCGACGGCGGCGATCGAGAGGGCAATGTCAGCCATGAAAATCCGCCCGTATCGCGTCCGCGCCGGACCCCGAACAGCCCACAGCCCACCCCAGGCGGCGCTTCCCAGCCCAACGATGAGCAGCAGATGCTCGAACACCGGAATGCCGTCACCGAGCACCCCGCCCGGAATCCGCTCGGCGATCAGCAACACCACCGGCACCAGGAGCACGAGCCAGGGCGCAACGTCGAGTGGCCGCAACGACCCGAGCAGACCCGCCGCCCATCCGCCGAGTGGGTAGACGGCGAGCAAGGCTGCGAATCCGATGGCCAGCATGGCCCCTACTACTGCGGGCCGGAAGCCGGTGGTGAATCCGGTCAGCGGCAGAAACGATGATGCGGCCACGAGTGCCGCAGTGCCGCCGCCCGCGACGCGGCCGGCAGCGAGCGTTGCTCTTCCCGGCGACAGGCTGATCCAGCGGATCACCAGGGTTGCGATCGCCGCAGTCAAGGCAAGCGCGGTCACGAGGGGATCGCTGCTGGCCATGGCGACGGTGACCGCCGCTCCAACAATCCCAATGCTTCGCGCGACCGACACGTCGACGGTCGGGTGGAGCGCAACGACCACCGCCATGGAGACCCCTGCGACGACGAGCACGCCCTGACCGGCACGATCGAGGCCGGTGATGGCGGTCAGCCCGCCGAGGGATATGGACGGCACCGTTGAACGTGCTGCCAGGAATGTCAATCCGGCGCCCGCAAGCGGAACCAGCGCGACCAACCTCGCGGTTCGCCGCCGCAACACAGCCGACGCGAGGACTCCGAGCCCGAGCCATGCGGCCGCAATCACGAGGGGACTCACGCTTCGGCTTCGATGCGCGCGTGCGGCCCGCGAGAGCTTCGCCCGTTCAGCCAGCCCGCGACCAGCGCCGCCAGCGGGCCGACCAGGCAGGCCAGCGCCGCCCCAGGCAAGGAGTCGGTCCCGCTCCGCAGCAACCAGGCGGTCCCTGTAGCCAGCGAGATCATCGATACGCCGACCGCGAGGTCCTCGACGGTCCTGGCAACCAGCAATCTGACCACGCCGCAGGTCCATGCGTACGCGATCGGAAAGAGCAGACCCTGGACCGTCGCAACCTGACCGACGGGAACGTTGAAGCTCACCCAGGACGCGATCGGCACAGCGATGGCGGCGCCGAAGGCTCGACGGCTACGTGGGCCGAAGAGGCGGTCCGCAGGCGCGAAGGCGGGGATCGTCGGGTCGAGACCGGCAAGCCAGGGCAGCAGGCGGCCGCCGACCCAGCCCGCCATGGAAAGGACGACGGCGGCCACGGCCGCCCCGCCGAGTACGGCCACACCTGGCGCGCCCCCGAAGGTCGCGGCGGTGGGCGCCATTCCGGCCGCGAGGAACACCACCGCGATCGCCACCGCGCGCCTGCCGTCGACCATCATGGCGATCACCGCCGCGAGAATCCCGGCCGCGGAGAGCAACGGTGGCGAAACGCCCATCAGTGCTTCCCGCTCACGAGTGGATCAGGAGGAGCCCGAGGACGGCTCCGCCGATCACGAGCAGCAGCTGTGGCTGGACGACGAGCCAGTCGTCGAGTTGATCGAGCCACGAGGTCACCTTGGCCACGAATGGACGCGCGCCCCTGGCCTGCCGCAGCCCGATCGTCCGGGCGTCGAGGTGCACCGGTTCGCCGCCGGGTAGCCGCGAGCCGGCGAGCGTGAGGCCGGCGAGCGTGGCGAAAGCCCAGATCCCTGCCGCCACCACCACACAGGCGACGACCACGTATCCCCCGGACCAGTCACCGGCATTGCTGCGGATCGCCGCCGCGCCGATCGTCTCGGTCAGTGCTCCCCCGCTGAGGGCAGCGAGCACCACCGTGGCGGTGGCTCCCGGGACCACGCCCGCCACCAGCGACGCCAGCGCGGCAACGCCGGCGAGCGCTGACGGTCGGGGGCCGGGCTCGGTCCCTTCGCCACGCATGGCGACGACGCGGGACACGGTCTGCACCGCGGCCGCCGCGCCGAGCACGGTTGCGAGACCGAGCGCGGCTACCAGCGCCCCACCGGCTCGCCCTATCGAGACCGTCGCCGCGAGTTCGAGGATGAGCGCGGTGATCCCGAAGCCCACCGGGAGGGAACCCGCCGCCGCCAGGGCGAATGCCGCCAGCGCGGTGCCCGTACGACCCTTGCCAACCGGCTCCCAGGCGGGCGTGAGCGCCGTCACCAGCATCAGCGAGCAGATGCCCGCCGACACGGCGGCACCGGCAGCGGGCCCGGCCATGCCGGTGAGTGCCACCACCGGTGCGGCGGCGATCACGCAGAGCGCACGGCCCGCGATGACAGGTACTCCCGTCCGGCGCAGGGCGACGACGGCTGCGATCAGCGCCGCGAGGCCGCCGAGCCCGGCGAGCGCGACGGCGATCTCCTCCGGCAGCGGTCCGGCGGCGACCTCGCGAAGGCGGAGCAGCACGATCGCCCCGCAGGGGATCGCTCCCGTCGTGGCCCAGGCCGCAGTCGACGTCCGCGCTCCGCGGATCGGCACAAACGCCGGTGCCAGGAGCCGCATCACCCCCGCGGCCGCCCAGGGGCCGGCAACGGTTGCACCCATGGCGCCGGCCGGGATGACGGCGAAGTCGGTCGTACCCACGGAGCTCAGCAGCTGGACGGCGGCGACCACGAGGCCGAGCGACGCGAGGTGGACGAGGCCGATCGCAACCAGGCCGCCACGTCCTGCGCGACCGCGTGCTGCGCTGACCATCAGCAGCATCCCGACCCCGGCGATCTCGACGCCGCCCGTCAGCATCACGATGTTGCCCGCGAGCACGGCGACCGTGCTCCCGATCACGCAGACCAGGAGCGCCGAGACCTCCCGGGTCTGCCGGTTCGGGTCCACGAGCAGCAGCAGGCCGGCTGTGGTCGCGGCGAGACCGAGCACCGATCCTGGGAGGTCCAGCCGCAGCAGATAGTCGATCCCACCGACCGGGGTGCCGAGTGACGCCTCGATCCTGCCGCTGCCGTCGAGAAAGGCCGCCTCCAGTGCGAGCAGCGCCACGGTCGCGGCGATCCCGACGGCGGCAACCAGGCGGGCTGCTCCCGCGCGTCGGGGCGACAGTCCGAACACGATGATGGCGGCCGCCACCAGTGGTGCGGGTATGAGCGCCAGCTGGAGCCCTCCGCCCAGCATCGAGACGCTACCTGCCGGCGCGGGTCAGCGCAGGCGCTCCGACCTCGGTGGCGCAGTACGGACAGACGCCCCAGCCCAGGCGCAGGCTCCGGTCACACCCCGTGCAGCGCCGGGCGAACTGGGTGCGGCAGTACGGGCAGAGGATGAATTCCTCCTCGATCTCGCGGCCGCAGGTTGGGCACGGACGGGTCGGAACGCCCTCCACCGGCGGCTCGAGCAATACCTGCTCCTCGATGGCGAGCGAGCGCACCTGCTCCATCGTCATCGGCGGCCGGACCATGAAGTAGATGAGCGCCCCGAGAAACGGCGGGACGAACCCGACCAGCATCGCGAACAGCGTGAATCCAGGTGATGTCGTCCGCCGTCGGGCGTCGCGCACCACGTAGAAGGCGAGCGCGATCCAGAGCACGACCACGTAGGCGACGACGACGACGATACCCAGGATGAGCAGCGTCCCCAGATCAACCAGCAACATCGGTGCGCTCCCCTGTTTGGCCGCCGCGCAGCACCTCGAGTTGGTCTCTGGCTTCCTGCAGCCGTCTCCGGCTCTCGTCAACCACCCGCGCCGGTGCGCCGGCAACGAATTCCGGGTTCGCGAGTTGTGTCTCGAGCCGCACCACGGTTGCCTCGAGCAGGCCGATCTGACGTGTGGTCGCACTTGCGTCGGCGGCGGTGTCGGCGATCACCACCTCGGCGTGGAGCCTACCCGAAACCACGACGACCGGCGTACTGCCGCGCTCGCGCCCGTCAACCACCGCGGCGGGAACGAGGCCGCCGATGAGCCGGACGATGTGCCTGCTGATTCCCTTGCCGTCGGCCGCCCGGACCACGACTCGGATCCGATCCCGGGCGCCGCGAGGCACGCGTTGCGCGTTGCCGAGGGCACGGATGCGTTGCACGAGCTCGATAGCCTCGCCGATCTCGTGGTGGGCGGCTGCCGTCTCGTCACTGCTCCAGAGCGCATCCACTTCGGGCCACGAGCGCTGCTGCAGCGTCGGCGCCGCATTCGGGAGGAGCTGCGCGCACTCCTCGGTGATGAAGGGCATGAACGGGTGCAGCAGACGCAACAGCGTGTCGAGTGTCGTCACCGCAGTCCACACCGCGGCCCGGCGCGACTCGTGATCAGCGGCGTCGGCGAGGCGAAGCTTGATGATCTCGACATACCAGTCGCAGAACGAATGCCAGGTGGTGTCGTACAGGCGCTCGACGGCATCATGGAATCTGAAGGCGGCGAACCCGGCGTCACATTCACGCACCACGGCGGCAAGCTCGGCAAGCATCCAGCGATCCTCGGAACGCAGCGTCTCGGGTTTCGGCGGATGGACATCGAGGTCGGCCACCGAACCGTTGCCGACTTTGGCAAGCAGAAACCCGTTGGTCACCTGCCACAACTTGTTGGCGAAGCGTTGATACGACGAGATGCGGTCCTCATCGAACCGCATGTCCTGTCCGCTGGTTCCCACCGCCGCGGCCCACGCCCGCACCGCGTCCGCGCCGTGTTTGTCGATGAGGTCGAGCGGATCGATAACGTTGCCCTTGGACTTGCTCATGCGCGATCCGTCGGAAGCCTGGATGGTGCTCGTGATCAGCACGTCGGTGAAGGGGTTGCGACCGGTGAACTTGATGCCGGTCATGATCATCCGTGCCACCCAGAGGAAAATGATGCCGCGATCGGTGGCCAGCACGTCCGTCGGATAAAAGCGTTCGAGGTCCGGCGTCCGCTCGGGCCAACCGAAGATTGCGAAGGGCCAGAGCCCGCTGCTGAACCAGGTATCGAGCACGTCGGGATCGTTGGTCAGCTCAGTGTTGCCGCACTGCTCGCAGCGCACGGGCGGATCCACCCACGCGAAGCGATGTCCGTTTGCGCAGGTGGACACCGGAATCGCATGCCCGAGCCAGATCTGCCGACTGATGCACCAGTCTTTGATGTTGCGCATCCAATGCAGATAGACATCTGTGTAGCGCGCCGGGTGGAAGGTGATCTCGCCGCTTTCGACAGCACCGATCCCGGGCGCCGCCAGTGACTTCATGCGCACCCACCACTGCTCGCTCACGAGCGGCTCGAGCAGGGTGCCGCAACGATCGCAGTGGCCCACCTCGTGCAGATATGGCTCTTCCTTCACGAGGACGCCGAGCGAACGAAGCGCTTCCGCAACCGCAGTCCTCGCCTGCGCCACCGGCATGCCGTGGAATTGCGGCAGTTCCGGCACATCCATGGTCCCGTCGAGCGCGATGACGTTGATGATCGGTAACCCATGGCGCGCACCGATTTCGTAGTCGGTGGGATCGTGTCCGGGCGTCACCTTCAGTGCCCCGGTTCCGAATTCAGGTCGTACCGCCGCGTCCGCGAAGATGGGTATGCGCCGCCACGTGATCGGAAGCGTCGCCGACTTGCCGAGGAACGCCGAGTAGCGAGTATCGCCGGGGGCAACCGCGACGCCGCTGTCACCGAGCATGGTCTCCGGCCGCACGGTCGCGACCGTGATGTCCATGCCGCCGTCGACCGGATACTTGAGGTAGTACAACGGGTCGGTGTGCTCCTGCCAGTCGATCTCCTCATCGCTGATGGCGGAGCGGCAGCGAGGACACCAGTTGACGATGCGCGGTCCGCGATACACGAGCCCTTCATCGAAGAGGGTCTTGAACACGAGCCGGATGGCGCGCACGTACTGGTCGTCGAGCGTGAACCGTGAGCGGCTCCAGTCGCAGGTGTAGCCCATGCGACGCATCTGCTCGTAGATACGGCCGCCGTACTCCTCATACCACGCATCCACGCGGGCCTGGAACGCCTCGCGACCCAGAGCCTCTTTGGTGGTGCCCTCTTCCGCGAGCTGTCGCTCGATAACGTTCTGCGTCGCAATCGCGGCGTGATCCGTCCCCGGGCACCACTCGACTTCGAAGCCGCGCATACGGCGCTGCCGCACCACCGTGTCCTGGATGGAGAACGTCGACGCATGCCCCATGTGCAGCGCGCCGGTGATGTTGGGCGGTGGCAGCGCGATGACAAATGCCGGCTTGGTACTGGTCACATCGGCGTGACCGACCTCGAGTTCCTGCCAGCGCTGACGCCACTTTGGCTCCACGCCGGTCCAGTCGAAATGTTTTTCCATTGGGCGATTGAGTATATGGGCCGACTGGGGCTTACTCGCCCGCCGTGACGGCGGCGCCGGACTGCGTATCGCGCCATTCGGGCATGAAGGGTGACGTCGTGTAGGTGAGCACGGGGGTCGACGTGCCCAGTTCCGCCGCCGCAGCGGACTCGCTCAAGGCAGGGAAGCTCGCCGGTGCCACCGACCCCAGCACCGAGATGTCCACGACCGACCCGAGGTACGCGCGGGCGCCGCACCCCACGTAGAAGGACACGAGGCCGACGATGCGATTCCCGCCGGCAGGTTCCTGCGCAGCGAGCGGAACCACCACCGCGTCGGGCTGACCCGCGGCCACCGCGTTCACCCGGACGGGATCGATCGGATTCGCTCCGTCGAGGTCCGGACTCACGAGGGCCGCCGCACTCGAGCCGACCTGTGCGAGCTCGCCGGCATTGTTGGCGTCATACGACTGATCAAACCCACCGACCGAGCGCAGCGACGCGGGCAGGCTCGGTGCCTGCACCTCGATGGTGCAACCGGTGCCGCTGCCGGTGATGACGTGCGTGAGGGTTACCAGAATCACTGAGAAAAACACCACGACGGCCGCCGCAGCCAGCGCGATGGCGCGGCGACTCACGCTCAGGCCGTACGCCCTTGCGCCGCCTCCTCGGTCGCGCCGACACGACGCTTGGGCTCTTCAGTGAGCAGCAGCGGCTCCACGCCGTCGACGATTGCCTGTTCCGTGATGACGCAGCGCTTGATGTCGGGACGGCTTGGCACCTCGAACATGCTGTTGAGCAACACGTCCTCGATGATCGACTTGAGTCCACGCGCGCCGGTGCCACGAGCCAGAGCACGCCCGGCAATCGCGCGCAGCGCGCCCTCGTGGAATACCAACTCGACGTCGTCGAGCGCGAAGAACTTCTGGTATTGCTTCACGAACGCGTTCTTCGGCTCGGTGAGGATCCGGATGATGTCCTCCTCATCGAGGTAGTCGAGCGCGACCGTGATCGGCAGCCTGCCGACGAACTCGGGGATGAGGCCGTACTTGAGCAGATCCTGCGCCTGCAACTCGCGCAGCATCTTGGTCGTCTCCTTGGTGCGCGTGCCACGCGGCTTGCTGTTGAAGCCGATGATCCGTTTGCCGAGGCGGTGCTCGATGATCTTCTCCAGCCCGTCGAACGCCCCGCCGCAGATGAACAGGATGTTGGTCGTGTTGATCTGGATGAAGTCCTGGTGCGGGTGCTTGCGTCCGCCTTGCGGTGGCACGTTCGCGACGGTGCCCTCGAGGATCTTCAAGAGCGCCTGCTGCACGCCTTCACCGCTGACGTCGCGCGTGATCGAGGGGTTGTCGCTCTTGCGAGCGATCTTGTCGATCTCGTCGATGTAGATGATGCCGCGCTCGGCGCGCGCGATATCGAAATCAGCCGCCTGGATGAGACGGAGCAGGATGTTCTCGACATCCTCGCCGACATAGCCCGCCTCGGTGAGGCTGGTGGCGTCGGCGATGCTGAAGGGCACGTCGATGATGCGCGCCAGTGTCTGCGCGAGAAACGTCTTGCCGCATCCCGTCGGGCCGACGAGCAACACGTTCGACTTCTGGAGTTCGACGTCGCTGTTCGTCTTGGCGTGCGCGATTCGCTTGTAGTGGTTGAACACAGCGACCGAGAGCACCTTCTTGGCGTGCTCCTGTCCGATCACATACTGATCGAGCGACGCGGCGATGACCTGCGGGTTCGGGATCGTTCCCGGCTTGCCGCGCTTGGTCGTCGTCGAGCGGTTGTCCTCCTCGAGGACTTCCTGGCACAGGTCGATGCACTGGTCGCAGATGTACACACCTGGACCGGCGACCAGTTTGCGGACCTGTTCCTGTCCCTTGCCGCAGAACGAACAACGCGTGTGACGCCGGCGATCGTCGCGCTCAGTCATGTCGTGCCCCCAGGATTGTTCGCGCAGTTACTCCGACAGACCGAGCTGGACATCACGCGTGCGCCGTAGCACCGCCACCCGCCTGGGGTGTGTCCGTCTCGACTGGCGCAATCGGCAGCGTGCCGCCGTTGCTCCCACCGTTCGGTGATCCGCCACTCTTGATGCGACCCTGGATGATCTCGTCGATCAGGCCGTATTCCTTGGCCTCTTCGGCGCTCATGAAGAAGTCGCGATCCGAGTCGTGGTTGATGATCTCGATGGGCTTACCGGTGTGGTGCGCGAGAATCTCGTCAAGCCGGTGACGCACACGCAGGATTTCTTGCGCGTGAATCTGAATGTCTGTCGCCTGTCCGCTGAAACCACCTGACGGCTGATGAATGAGCACGCGAGTGTTCGGGAGGCTGAGGCGCATCCCAGCGGCACCGCCGGCAAGCAGCACGGCAGCCATGGACGCAGCGATACCCATGCAGATCGCGCCGACGCGCGGCTCCACATACTGCATCGTGTCGTAGATGGCGAGGCCCGCATACACCGATCCACCCGGGGAGTTGATGTAGAGCCAGATATCCTTCTCGGGGTCCTCGCCGGCGAGGAACAGCAACTGCGCCATGACGACGTTGGCAACCTGGTCGTCAATCGGCGTCCCGATGAAGATGATGCGGTCTTTGAGCAGGCGCGAGTAGATGTCCATCCCGCGTTCGCCCCGGTTCGTGGTCTCGATGACGTACGGGATCAGATTGGTCGGATTCATACCTTTTCCATTATAGGTGGCCAAATTCAGTCGCGCTGTCGAAAAGCGTAGACGGCCAGGCTCAACATCATGGCCCCAAAGACGACCAGCACCGCTTCCTCGGTCCACAGCGAGAGCGAGTGGCCAAAGAGCGTCAAACCCAGCGAATCGAGTACCCGCGAGGAAACGCCCGAGGAGGAGAGCACCACCCGACGGATCGCGTCGATGCCGTAGCTCGCGGGGTCGAGGCGCGTCAACACGGTCAGCCACCCCGGAAGGTTGGCCCCGAGTGGGAAGAGCGCGCCGGCGAGAAAGAACATCGGCATCATCAGGAAGTTCATGACCATCTGGAAGCCCTGCATGGTCCGCATCCGCGCGGCAACCGCAACGCCGAGCGCGCTCACCGCGAACGCGAACAGGAACGCCATCGGGATGATCTCGATGACGCCCAGGAAGGTCAGCTTCACGCCGACCAGGGGCGCAAGGATGAGAATCACCAGCCCCTGGAACATGGCTTGCGTTGCGCCGCCGAGTGTCTTGCCAATCGCCACCGCTGAACGATGGATGGGAGCGACGAGCACCTCTTTCAGGAACCCAAACTCTCTGTCCCACACGATTGACATCGCGCTGAAGATGGAGGTGAACAGCACCGACATCCCGATGATGCCCGGAAAGATGAATTGCGCATATTGCAGCGACGACCCGGTGCCACCAAAGCCCCCACTGCTCCCGCGCAACGAGGCGCTGAGTCCGCTACCGAACACAAAGAGAAACAGGACAGGCTGCGCCAGTGAGGCGATGACACGCGTCCGGTCGCGCCAGTATCGGATGAGGTCTCGCTTCCAGATGATGTAAATCGCGCGCAAGGTGGCGCCGCGAATGTTGAGCGTCTGTGCGCGCGGTACAGTCGGCGCGGAGAGCGCCCGCTCGCTCATCTGCGTCCACCTCCCCATATCCGGCCCATGTTTCGCATCGTATCGAGCGACGTCATTCCCTGCTCACGAATAGCGCGGCCCGTGAGTTTCAGAAAGACATCATCCAGGCTCGGGCGGCGCGCGCTCACTGCGGTGATCGGGATGGTCAACTCTGAGAACAGGCGCGGCATGAACGACGCGGACTCGGACACTTCCACGCGAACGGTGCCATCCTCTTGCGTGGCTTCCAGGTGCATGACGTTTCGGAGCTGTTCGACAGCCGCGGCGGCGTCCGGTGTGGTGATCGTCACCACGTCACCACCCACCCTGGTTTTGAGCTCCGCCGGTGTCCCGAGCGCGACGATCTTGCCCTGGTCGATGATGGCAATCCGATCGCAGAACTCGGCCTCGTCCATGTAGTGCGTGGTCATGAAGATCGTGATGTGCTCGCGCGTCCGCACCGCGTGCAGGTAGTCCCAGATCTTGTTTCGCGTCTGCGGATCGAGACCGAGAGTCGGCTCATCGAGAAACAGCACCTGTGGGTAGTGGAGGATGCCGCGGGCGATCTCCAGCCGGCGGCGCATCCCGCCCGAGTACGTCAGGACGGTGGACGACGCCCGCTCGGTGAGCTCGACGATCTCGAGCGCGTCGTCGATGCGCTGCTTGCGTGTATGGCCGGGCAGTCCGTACAGGTAGGCGTGGAAGTCGAGATTCTCGCGGCCGGTGAGCTGGCCGTCGAGTGACGGGTCCTGGAACACCAGTCCAATCCGGGCCCGAACGCCGCTCGGATCCTTGAGCACGTCGATGCCGGCCACTTCGGCGACCCCCGAGGTCGGGCGGATGAGCGTGCAGAGGATGGAGATGGTGGTGGACTTGCCGGCGCCGTTGGGGCCGAGGAAGCCGAAAATCTCGCCGGGTCCCACCTCCAGGTCGATGCCGCGGACCGCCTCAACCTTTCCGTAGGTCTTGACGAGATCGCGCACGGCGATGACCGGCTGGCTCATGGATGGACGAGCTTACCCAGGGATGCCCGAGATCACGCCTCAGGTCGAGACGAAATCCGAGCCCTCGGGTGAGACGATCTCCAGCAGCCGCAGCCCGGCCGCCCGGCGGCGAAGATCCCGCCTTGCGAGGTCTTCGAGGCGCTTGCGCTGGGCGGCGTCGACGCGCCGGCCCTCCGCGACCGCACGGGCCTCGCGCTCGACCTGGGTCTCGTCCACCTCGATGCCCTCGGCGACGGCCAGCGCGTCGAGCGACAGTTCGAGCCGGACACGGCTCGTCGCGGTCTCGCGCCGATCGGCGCGGAGCTTGACCATCGACTCCCCGCTCATCTCGAGGTAGCGGTCGAGCGGGAGACCGAGCGAGGTGAGCCGGTACTCCAGGTCGGCGATCTGGCGGTCGATCTCGCGTTCGATCATGGCTTCGGGGATGTCGACCCGGACGTAGTCCCGCAGCGCTTCGAGCGCGGCGCCTTCGTGGCGTTCGCGGTCCGCCTCGGCGGCCTCGACGGTCAGCGCGCTGCGATAGTGCTCGCGGAGTGCCTCGAGGGTCGTCCCGTGACTGTCGAGCACCGCAAGGCTGTCATCTTCGGGCGGCAACGTCCGCTCGCGAACCGCGTGCACCGTCACGTCAATGGTGACTGTCGCGCCACGGAGCTCCTCCTGTCGGTAGTCCTGGGGAAGCGTGGTGTCGAACGTGCGCGACTCGCCTGCCACAAGCCCGATCACGCCGTCGACGATGGCTGGGATGACCTGCTCGCGATCGAGTTCCAGGTCGCGCTCCTCGGCGTCGCCGCCGGTGAGGACCTCATCACCGCGTCGCATCACGAGGGTGCAACGAATGACGTCTCCGGACTGGGCCGCGCGGTCGACGTCGGTGAGTTCGGAATGGCGCTTCCGAGCCTCCTGGACGGCCTCATCGACGGTTTCGTCAGTGATCTCGGTAGTCTCGGTCGGGACCCGCAAGGTGAGGTAGTCGCGCAGATCAACCTCCGGTTTCACGGTGACCGTGGCGGTGAACTTCAGCGGCTTGTCACGCTCCAGCTCGCCGAGGTCGAGTTCGGGGTCGCCCACGGGCTCAACGCCGCTCTCGTCAACCGCGCGCCGGTAGAGGTCGGGCACCAGGTGGTCGACCGTCTCGTGGCGAACCGCCTCCCAACCCACCGCGCGCTCGACCATCGCCGTCGGTGCCTTGCCGGGCCGGAACCCCGGGATGCGCACGCGTCCGGCCAGCCGGCGCAACGACGCCTGGACGGCGGCCTCGACCTCGTCGGCGGTGGCCTCCACTTGAAGGGCGACCTGCGAGGCGGCTTTGCGCTCGAGGGTGACGGTCATTCCTGCTGTCTCAGTCATCTGTGCTCATCTTTGTGGGTGGGGGTCGTGCGCGGACCGAGACTCGAACTCGGACGGGTCGCCCCACGGGATCCTAAGTCCCGCGCGTCTACCAATTCCGCCATCCGCGCCCGGTCGGGATATGGCTGTCGTCAGTCTAGTTGGAACGAAACGGTCGCTGGACAACGACGCTGTGGCTGCCTACTCTTGAAGCATCCGCCTACCGCAGATTGCTGGAGGTCCTGGATGGAGCTCACCCACCTGACCGCGACGGCCGGCCCGCAGGAAGTCGTCGCGAAGATCGATCAAAAAGCGCTCCGGTTGTCGGCGCTCCTGCGAGAGATCGACAACCACCCGATCGAGCTGGAAACCGTGCTACGGGACCAGCTCGATGACGTTCTGGAGATGCTGGCGTGCCGCATCGCCGCAACCAGAACCCTTCTCCATCGGTCCAGCCTCGAGTTGTCGGGGGCCGGATCACCCGCATAACGGGCGTCACACGACGCCTCGGGACGGCGACCGCAGCGGAGGCTACGGCCGCCGTCCTGATCGTCCTGGCCGCAGTGCTGGTGCGGTTCTGGGCGCTCGGCTCGCAACCCGGCGGCCTCTATCCGGATGAGGCAGCGGAAGGGATCAGTGCGCAGAACCTGCTGACCACTCCCGGCTATCACCCGGTGTTCTTCAACAGCGACGGCGGGCGCGAAGCGCTCTACGCGTACATCGTCGCCGCGGTCTTCCGAGTGTTCGGAGCCTCGGTGTTCACGTTGCGCGGCTGTGCCGCCGCGGTGGGGGTCGCCGGCGTCATCGCGACCTACTTCGCCGTCCGCCGGTTCGGCCGCGGGCCGGCGCTCGTGGCGATGGCGTGGGCCGCAGGGTCCCTCTGGATGATCGCCGTCTCACGAGACGGATTTCGCAACATCATCACGGTGCTGGTCGGCGCCCTGGCGCTCGGCGCGATCGTGCGTTGGGGGGACCGACCCACGCGCGGTGCAGCGATCGTCGCCGGGGTCATCATCGCCCTGGGCTTCTGGACGTATCAGCCCCTGAAGTTGTTGCCGCTGCTGGCGCTTGTCTGGATCGTCTGGATGCGCTCGCGCGACCGCGAGCGTTTCGAGGCGGTGCGCGCGACCTGGAAGTGGGCGGGCATCGCATTCGTGATCGTCGCCGCGCCGATGTTCTTTACCGCCGTCACCGACCCTTCCAGCTACTTCGGTCGCGCGCTGTCGGTTTCGGTATTCAACACCGGCGACCTGTCCGCAGACAGCTACCCGGTGCACGTACTCAAGACGCTGGGGATGTTCCTCTTCACCGGCGACCCGAACGCGCGCCACGATGTCAGCGCGCTGCCGCTGCTCGGCCCGATGCTGGTGGTGCCCTTCCTCCTCGGGATCTGGCACTGCTGGCGGCGCCGCGACGACCACGCTCACGCGCTGATACTGCTCGGGCTGCCCGTGTTCCTGATCCCGCCGCTGGTCTCGACGGAGGGCGGCGCGCCGCATTTCCTGCGGTCACTGGGCCTCGCACCGTACGTCGCCGCCTGCATCGGTCTCGGCTGCCTGGAGGGCATCGCGATCGTCCGGCGGCTGACGGCAGGTATCGCAGGGTCGGAGCGATCAGTGACTCAGACAGGCTGGATGGTCTGCGCGATCGCGCTGGTCGGGGTCGGCACCGCGTCAACGGTGACCTACGTCAACCGGCCGCTCCTGGACCGCTACACGGCGTTCACGTTTGCCGACGTGGCCATCGCCGTTGCGGCAGTCAACAATCCGACCGGCGGCGGCCCCTCGACCCTGGTCATCCTCGACGACTACGACGCCATGGATGTCCAGTTTCTCGATTCCAACCGCCCGCCGACGATCATCAGCGCGAACACGAAGATCGCCAACCCGGCCGTGTACACGCTCATCGTCGCCCCCACGCGGGCCGACATCGCCGCGTCGGTGGGAACAGGCCTCGCCGCGGATGCGAGGGTGGTCGCCACCGACCCGCTCGGCAACCCCGTCGCCTTCGCCGTGGTGCCCCAGCCGGGGGTGCCACCGGCGCTCTGATCCGACCGTTGGGGCACAGACCTATCGTGGGCGGCGTGATGCGGGGCTACGCGGGAAAGATCTGGATGGTAACGGGCGTCGGGCTCGTCGTTCGACTCGCCCTGCTCGGCTACCAGCCGCTCTGGCGCGACGAGGCCTTCACTGCGCTCGCGGTGCAGCGACCGCTCGGGCCGATGCTCGACGTGATCCGGAATGACAGCGCCCCACCGCTCTTCTATCTGGTGGAGCGGCTGATCGCGGTCGTGTCAAGCAGTCCGGCGATGCTGCGTCTGCTGCCCGCCCTCGCCGGTGTGGCTGCCATTCCGATCGTTGCGGCGCTCGGACGCCGGGTCGCCGGCGACGCCGGTGGCCTGTGGGCGGCGGTCATCGCCGCCATCGCTCCGGCGCTGCTGGTCAGTTCGCTCGACGCGCGCATGTACATGCTCGCGACGACACTCGTGCTGGCGTCCACGCTCTGCCTGCTCCGTGCGCTGGAGCGGCCGTCACGGATGCGCTGGGCGCTGTACGTCGGGATGTCGATCCTCGCCGTCTACACCGTCTACTTCGCGGTGTTCGCGGTCTTCGCGCAGGTCATCACGGTCTGGGTCCTGCATGGTCGGCGCCGATTCGGCACATCCATCCTGATGGGCGTGCTCGGCGTCGCAACCGTGGCGAGCCTGGCGCCGTGGATCGTGGTCGCGAGCGCGCAGTTGAGCCACACTGCCGGTGCCTTCTGGGTGCCAAAGCTCAGCCTGGTGAGCCTGCTGGGCGGTCTCGAGCAGTTCTTCACCGGGCCGCCGCTCAACACCTGGGTCACCGCGTTCGCTGCGCTGCGCGGCATCGAGCTCATCGGTGACATCGCCGGGGTTCTCGTGCTGGTGGCGCTGGTGCTGAACCGCCACCGTCTGGAGCAGCCCGGTGCCGAGGCGGCGAGATTTCTTGCAACCGCAACCGGCATCGGTGTCGGGGTGATGATTCTGGCCAGTTTCATCCACCCACTGGAAGACGGTAAGTACTTGAGCACGGCATGGGCGCCTCTGTATCCCCTTCTCGGCGCCGGGCTCGCGACCGTCCCATGGCGGCGCGCGGCGGTGGGTGCTGCCGCCGTGATGACCGCAGTCGCCACTGCCACGGCGGTGTCGATTTACAACCCGCAGACCCCGGAGGCACTCGCGTCGCTCACCGCCATCGCACCGGGTCAGATCGTCGCCGTCTATCCGAGTGAATACCTGCTGGTGCTGTACTACGGCGATGGCGCAATCGCGGCGCAGGCACGTGCGATGGCAGTCAACGTGCCCTGGTTCTGGGGGACTGCCGTCTACCCGCGGGTCACGGTGCTCCACGAGATGCCCGACCCCGCCAGCGACAAGAGCGCGGTCTTCTACGTATCGGAACCCGGTGATCCCGGCCCCGCGCACACCGCCGGATGGGCCGTCGGGACCCCTCGCTGCTGGACGGGCGTGTGTGTCACCATGCTCAGCCCGGCGGTGGTCCGAACATCTGACACGTTTCAGCCGCGGAGCGGACAGGAGGAGCGGCCGTGAAGGGCTTTCGTGACTTTCTCAACCAGGGCAACGTCGTACCGCTCGCCGTCGCATTCGTCATCGGCGCTGCGTTCGGCGCCGTGGTCACCGCACTCGTGGTCGACGTCATCAACCCGGTGATCGCGATCCCGTTCGGCAAGCCCAACTTCAATTCGTTGGTGCTGACCGTCAACGGCAGCAAGATCCTGTACGGCACATTTCTCACCGCCGTCATCGCGTTCATCCTCATCGCCGCCGGTGTGTACTTCTTCTTCGTGTTGCCGTACAACCGGATGCAGGCGCGCATGAAGGCGCGCGCTGCCAAGCCGGACGAGTCGACAACCCGCGCATGCCCGGAGTGCCTGAGCATGATCCCCAAGGCGGCAACCCGCTGCTCGTTCTGCACAACAGTCGTCGCCCCCCAGGCGGCCGCCTGAGGACAACGTTCTTGGCGGAAGTCCACGTGGCGCGACTGGACGAGCTGTCTCCGCAGGCGCTCCTCGGTATTCTCGCCGTCCGTCAGAACGTGTTCATCGTCGAACAGGACTGCGCATACGCCGACATCGATGCGCGCGACATCGAGCCATCAACCCTGCATCTCTGGATCGACCACGGCGGCGAGGTCGTGAGCACGCTGCGGCTCCTCGACGACGGCGTGGATGGACGGCGCATCGGACGCGTCGCCACGCTTCCCGCGGCACGCGGCAACGGCTACTCGAGTGCGCTGGTCGAGCGTGCCATCGCGCTGTCAGGACCCCCGATCGTGTTGAGCGCGCAGGCACATCTCGTCGAGTGGTACGGGCGCTTCGGGTTCGAGGTCTTCGGTGAGCATTGGGTCGAGGACGGCATCGACCACGCGCCGATGCGCCTCGACGTCAGGTGATGACGATATTGACAATGCGGTCGACCACCGCGATGACGGCGCGAGGCGTGCGTCCGG
Source organism: Candidatus Dormiibacterota bacterium (assembly GCA_041691155.1). Classification (GTDB taxonomy): domain Bacteria; phylum Chloroflexota; class Dormibacteria; order Aeolococcales; family Aeolococcaceae; genus Palsa-851. Next base: position 32,269 of record JBEPVD010000004.1, read on the forward strand.
CAAGAAGTTCGACGACACGTGGGTTGGCGAGCGCGAGCTCCTTGAGCTTCGCCTCAGGTGTTCCCGCGTCGACCTCCACCTCACCGCGCCGTTTGCCGTCCACGGTGATTGCGACCGTCGCGCGCAACGGAGCCGCAAGGGCGGCGTCGTAGGCAGGCCAGGTGCCGCGCTCGTGCACCGAGGCGTCGTGCCCGGTGCGCTCCCAGAGCTCCTCGGTGATGAACGGCGCGAAGGGCGCGAGCAGCTTGAGTAACGTGTCGGCATCGATGCGCCGCCCGGTACCTGCAGTGGACTCGTGGTCGAGCTCACGGGCGAACTCCATGAGATAGGCGATCGCGGTGTTGTAGCGCAACTCGGCGATGTCATCTTCGACCTGCTTGATGAGGCGGTGGCGGCGTCGCTCGCGGGTCTCGTCGTTGACGTCGGCGCCGACCGCGAGTTGCGTCGCGCGCCAGGTGCGGTGCAGGAACCGCGTCATTCCGGCGATGCCCTTGTCGCGGAAGTCGCCGCCGAGCGTGTAAGGACCGAGGTACATCATGAAGAGGCGCACCGTGTCGGCCCCGTAGCGCTCGATGTACTCATCGGGGTTGAGCACGTTGCCCCGGCTCTTCGACATCTTCGCGCCGTCCATGATGATCATCCCGTGCGCGCGAAATCGCGTGTAGGGCTCGGGTGCCGGGACCAGTCCCATGTCGTGGAGCACGCGCATGACGAAGCGCGCGTAGAGCAGATGGCGCACCGCATGCTCGTTGCCACCGATGTACATGTCGACCGGGAGCCAGGTGTTGGTCCGCTCAGGGTCGAAGGCGACGTCATCGAAGTCCGTCGACGGATAGCGGAGGTGGTACCACGCCGAGTCGAGAAAGGTGTCACTGACGTCGGTCTCGCGGCGAGCCGGCCCTCCACATTTCGGACACGTGACGTTCACCCACTCTTCAACAGTCGCCAGCGGTGACATCCCTGTGCCCCGCGGACGGAAATCCTCGACGTCCGGAAGCAGCACCGGAAGATCCTCCTCGGGAACCGCAACGGGGCCGTCAGCCGGGCAATGGATGATCGGAATAGGCGGCCCCCAGTACCGCTGCCGCGAGATGAGCCAGTCGCGCAACTTGTACTGCACGCTCTGTTCGCCACGACGCAACTGGGCAAGCTTCTCAACGATGAGTCGCTGCCCATCCGCAGCGGTGACGCCGTCGAACTCACCGCTGTTGATGAGGGTGCCGGTGCCGGTATGCGCCGCGGCGCCGGCGTCGCCCCCGCTGATGACTTCAACGATCGGGAGTGAGTGCGCGCGCGCAAAGGCGGCGTCGCGGTCGTCGTGCCCGGGGACGGCCATGATCGCGCCGGTGCCGTACCCACCGAGCACATACGGTGCTGCCCAGACCGTCAGCCGCGCGCCGGTGAGCGGATGGATCGCATACGAACCGAGCTCCGCGCCGATCGAAAAATCGGGCTCTGCGGCCGCCGTCGGGGGAAACTTGTTGCGCCAGGCGTTGACCTCGCCCATCCGGTCTGCCGGCACGAAGTCCTCGAGCTCGGGATGGTCGGCGCCGATCACGAGAAAAGTCGCGCCGAAAAGCGTGTCCGGCCGTGTCGTGTAGACGGTGACGTCCTTGCGCTTGCAGCCTTCGAGATCGAAGAGGATGGTCGCGCCTTCGCTCCGCCCGATCCAGTTGCGCTGCATCGTCTTGGTCGACTCCGACCAGTCGAGCGTGTCGAGCGCGTCGAGCAACTCCTGTGCGTAGCGTGTGATCTTGATCCACCACTGCCGGAGGTATCGCGTCTGCACGACGGTGTGACAGCGCTCGCAGCGCCCCTGCTCGACCTGCTCATCCGCGAGAACCGTGAGGCATGACGGACACCAGTTCACCGCTCCCTCGCGCCATTCGATGAGCCCCGCATTAAAGAGCTTCACGAAGATCCACTGCGTCCAGCGGTAGTAGGCGGGGTCGGCGGTGTTGACCTGGTGACTCCAGTCGAACATGGAGCCGATGCGCGAAAGCTGGTTCTCGCGGAAGTTGGTCACCGCGCGGCGCATCACCACCGCCGGGTGCTCGCCGATCTTCATGGCGTAGTTCTCGGAGTGGATGCCGAAGGCGTCGAACCCCATGGGCTCGAAGACCGTGTCGCCCATGAGACGACGCCAGCGGCCGAAGATGTCGCCGCCGGCGAACGGAATGATGTGGCCGACGTGCAATCCCTCGGCAGAGGGGTAGGGGAACATCATCAAGTTGTAGAAAGGGCGCTCCGGGTTGTCGAGCTGGGTGCGGTAGTCGCCGCGCTCGTCCCAGACCCTGCGCCACCGTGATTCGACATTGGCGTGGTCGTAGGCGTCGAGGTGCCTCGTCGGGGTCTCGGTCTCGGTGGGCTGAGCGTCCATGGACAAAGGGTATCCCGAACTTGTGCCCCGCCCAAACGGATCGAACCCGGAAACGGAAGATTTGGTGGGATCGCAGCCGGAGGCGCCCCCGTAGAAGAGCCTGCCGCCGTCACCCGCTCGGGCCCTCCGGTGACCTTGGTTACACTCGGGCGCGCATGGCACCCGCGAGCACTGACATCGAGATTCGAGACTCTGCCGGCGACGAAGATCGCCGGCGTTTTGCCGAGATCAACGCCGAGTCCTTCGGAGGCAACGCGGCGCACAACATGCGCTGGTTGGAGGCGGCGGTGCCGTATGCCCCACTCCGGCTGGCGACCATCGGTGGCGAGATCGTCGGCGGGTACATGTTGTTGCCCTGTGGTCAGTTCTTCGGCGCGCGTACCGTGCCGGCGCAGGCGGTCACTGCGGTCGCGGTGCACCCGGCGTCTCGACGGCGCGGCGTCGCCGGAGCGTTGATGCGTGACTGCGTCACCCTCGCACGGGAACTCGGCTCCGCGGTTGCGCCGTTGCACGCCGCGACGGTACGTCTCTATCGCCGCTGGGGATGGGAGGTCTGCTCGGAGACGCTTCGCCATATCGTGCAGACACCCGCGCTCACGGGTCTCGTGGGATCCGGTGACTTGCGTGCCAAACCCTTCAGGCCGGCAGTCGAGGCCTTACGGCGTGCGCATCTGTCGCACTGGGACGGGCCGCTCGACCGGCAGGACTGGTTCCTGTCTGTTGAGTGGGATCCGGGTGGCGACCCGGACGCGCTGCGTGACGAATACGGCTGGTACGAAGGCGACACCTTGACGGGGTACGTCCGCTATGAATCGAGCAGGCAACCCAACGGGTGGTTGCGTCTGATTGTTTCCGAGTTCCTCGTCACCACACCCGACTCGCTGCGAGGGCTGCTCGGATTCCTGGGTGGACAGGATTCGATATGCCGCGATGTTGCGTTTGCGCACTCGGCGATCCCCGATGTTTCGGCACTGCTGTTCCTGCTGCCCGAGCCGCATCGCGCCCTCCAATTGGAGGGCTTCCTCTGCTGGATGCAGCGCATCGTCAATGTTGAGGCGGCGATGAGCGCGCGCGGTTGGCCGCCTCACGCTGCCGGACGCGCGGAACTGGAGATCACCGACCCCGTCACCGGCGTTGAGCGCGTGACCCTCGAAGTCGAAGGGGGCGAGGGGCATGTGGCACGCGGCGGCAGCGGCGCGATCCGCTGCGGTATCGGCGCGCTCTCCTCGTGGTACTCGAGTGCATTGCGCGCGCGGGACGGTGTCCAACTCGGACTCTTCGAGGGCGATTCCACCGCGATCAGCACCATGGACAGCCTCATCGCCGGCGGCCTCCCCTGGATGCCTGACTTCTTCTAAGCCTTCTCGCTTTCCGTCGCCAGGCGCGCCGCACGCAACGCGTGCGCCCACCACGAGAGGTCGTCGAACAGCAGGTTTGCGGCGTTGTTGAACATCTCGGGGTTGTGCAAGCTGCCTTCGGCGTCGAACAGTCTTGGCCCGAACTGCATCACCACCATTGCGCGTATGGGCGCCATCTGCAGTTCAATTGCCACCTGACGCAGCTGCTCAACGGCTCGGACACCGCCTGACCAACCGCCGTAGCTCACAAATGCGATCGGCTTGCGGATCCACTCGCGGTACACAGCGTCCAGGGCGCTTTTCAAGACAGCCGTGTAGCCGTGGTTGTACTCCTGGGTGATGATGACGAAACCGTCCGCGGGACCGACAACGTCCGCCCAGCGCTGCGCTTGTTCGTCGTACTCGGAAACGGTCGCCGGGAGCGGGCGGTCGTAGTACGGGAAGACCCAGTCGCGCAGGTCGACGAGCGAGAACGTCATGTCGGTGCGCTCCTCGGTCCGGCTCATGAACCACTTCGCGACCCTGTCGCCGAAGCGTCCTTCGCGGGTGCTCCCGATGATGACGAGGATGTGTGGCACGCTCGGCGTCATCGCCATCGGGCGATGACGATACTCGATCACCGGCGAGGGTCCGCCGCCTGCGGCCCTAAGATCGGTGAATGCGTGTCGACCCCCTGCTGCCGCTGCGGCTCGCTCGCCTGCGTTCGCAGCTCCTCACGGATGAAACGCGCATGGGGCCAGATCCTGCTGCCATCGCGCGCGCCGTCTGTGCGTTGCAGGCTCAGTCGTTCGACGCGGCACGGCACCAGTTGCGTGTGCGTGGCACCGGCATCACCGCTGCGACCGTCGATGCAGCGTTCGCGCAGGAACGCACGGTGGTGCGCACCTGGTTGATGCGCGGGACGCTCCACCTCTGCGCGGCTGATGATGCCCGGTGGTTGGTCAACACGCTCGGCCCGGTTATCAATCGGTTCGGTGCGTCCCGCCGCAGGAGTCTCGGACTCGACGACGCGACGTGTGCACGCGGCGTTGCCCTGATTCGCAAGGCGCTCGCTGATGGTCCGATGGCGAGACGAGAGCTCCGCAAGCGCCTCGTCAGCGGAGGTGTCCTCGAGGAACCAGTGGGACAGATGCTCATTCACCTGCTGTTTCACGCGGCAGCCATCGGCGTCATCTGCTGCGGCCCGCGTATGGGCAATGACGACAGCTTCGTCCTCTTCGACGACTGGGTTGCGAAATCCGACGGACCGCTGGGCGACGACGCGCTCGCTGAGCTGGCGCGCCGGTATCTGGTTGCGTATGGACCCGCGAACGCCGCGGACTTTGCGGCGTGGTCCGGACTGCGCATCACCGTCGCGCGAGCGGCGATGGCGGGCATCGCGGCGGAGCTGGTCGAATTTCCTGGACCTGTTCGTGACCTGTGGACCCTCGGAAGGATCGCGGCCGATGTCGAGACGACGACGCCGGTGGTGCGCCTCCTCGGGCATTTCGACACCTTCCTGCTCGGCTACCGTCTCCGGGAGAACATGGGCGACGGTTCAGCAGAGGCGTGGATCCACGACGGCGGCGGCGGCTGGATCCGTCCGGTGATCTGCGTCGACGGGTGGATCGTGGGCGGCTGGCGACTCGATCAGCGACCCTCTGCCATCGACGTGACGATCATGCCGTTCAACCGGATCCCCAAGCGCGCCGAGCCTGGCATCTCGCGCGAAGTGATCGCAATCGGCAGCTTTCTGGCACGTCCGGCGCGGTGGACATCCGGACCCTTGGTAGGCTTCAACTCCCCGCCGACGTAGCTCAGTGGTAGAGCAACCGCCTCGTAAGTGGTAGGCCGGGAGTTCAAATCTCCCCGTCGGCTCGGTCATCGCCATATACCCGGCATGTGGGTGCCGTGACGACGCGTGACCGAAAGGGCTAGGCTCGCCCGGTGAGGGGATCGCCACGTGGGGTCGAGACGTCCCGAGGGGTCGCGCCGGTGCAATGGCTGGTGTTCTGCGCGGTTGCGTGCCTTGCGGTGGACATCCTCGCGGTATGTCTCGGCTACACGCTTGCGTTCACGCTCGATTCCGGGCTTGGATTCGTGACGAGCCTTCAGCTCATCCGGCCCGTGTTCCTGCTTGGAACGCTGGTGATCTGGCCGCTGGCGTTCGCGGTCTTCGGCTTGTACCGGCGGCACAGGCCGGCCCACGACGACGAGATGCCACGTATCTGCGGCGCTGTGCTCTCGTCGGCTCTGCTCGTGGCACTCATCACGGCCGTGGGTCGCGGAAACGTCGCGCGCGATTTCCTCGCGACACTCCCCGTGGTGTGCTTCGTCACCGTCGTCAGCGGGAGATTGCTCACCCGGCTACTGGCACACACGCTCGACGTCGCGGGCGGAGCTTCGTCCCGCGAGGTGCCGCCACCACCCACGTGATGCCGTTCCGGCTGTCGATTGCCGTCGGCGTTGATTCCCCTGTCTCCCCAGTGGTCTGGGGCGAGGCGCGGCAGTATGGGGTCGCGAGACGTGTGTCTCACGCGCCACGCTACAGGAGTAGGTGGAGCGCAAACGCGACGCCGAGGGCCACTACGACGGTGCGGAGCACCACCGGATGCAGGCGGCGCGCAACCGTGACGCCGAGGAAGCCCCCGACCGCGCTCATGGGCATCATCACAGCGACGGCGAGCCACGACACCGGGCCGAAGAAGGCGAAATAGATGGCCGCGACCACATTGATGATCAGCGACATCATCCCCTTGAGCGCATTGATCCGCTGCAGGTCGTCGCGGATGAAGAGGCCGAGCAACGCCAGCATCATCACCCCGAGGCCCGCACCAAAAAAGGCGCCGTAGACGCCGCCGAGGAACTGCGTCACTGCGAGCACCGGCGAGCGGTGCTGCTCACGCGCGGGACGGCTTGAGCGTACTCGGGCGGTCACCACCGGCTGCAGCAGCAGCAATGCGCATGCAAGCAGGATCAGCCACGGGACGATCGAAGCGAAGACGTGGTTCGAGGTTCGCGTGAGGAGGATCGCGCCGACGACGGCCCCGACGACACTGATCGGCCCGAGGAACAGCACACGATCACGCTGGATGGAGAGTTCGGCGCGGTACGCGAGGCTGCCTCCGGCATAACCGGGCAGCAGCCCCAGGGTGCTCGTGACATTCGCCGTCAACGCGGGAAAGCCGAGCAGGAGCAAGGCCGGAAAGGAGAGCAGGGTCCCCCCGCCCGCAACCGCGTTCACCGCACCCGCGATGAACGCTGAGGCCGCCACCAGGCCAAGCCGCGCGATGTCGAGATGGATCACCGGGCGGCCGTCGACGCCACCACTGTGTTCCGGAGCATCCCGATGCCCTCGATTTCCGACTCCATCACATCACCCGGCTGCAGAAACTCCGGGGGGGTGCGGGCGAAGCCGACGCCCTCGGGTGTTCCGGTCGCGATCAGCATCCCGGGCAGCAGCGTCATCCCGATCGACAACCACTCGATGATCGCGTCCACGGGGTAGATCATGTCGCTACTGCTGGCGTCCTGCTTTACCGCCCCGTTGATGCGCAACTGGAGATGCAGCTTCTGGACATCGGTAACCTCATCCTTGGTCAGGACCCACGGCCCCACAGGGCACGAACCATCCAGGCTCTTTCCCTTGAACCACTGACCACCCCAGCCGTTCTGGATGTCACGGGCAGTGACATCGTTGAGGACGGTGTAGCCGAAGACGTGGCTCAGCGCGTCCGCCCGTTTGATGTTGGCGCCACGCCGGCCGATGACCACCCCGAGTTCGACCTCCCAGTCGATGTGCGTGCTCACGGACGGATCGATGGCGATGTCCGCAAACGGCCCGGTGATGGTGGTGATCGCCTTGGTGAAGATCGTCGGCGGTCCCACCTCCGTGTTGAGGGCGCGGGCGCCTTCTTCGGCGTGCTTCTGGTAGTTGCGTCCGATGGCGAGGACGTTCCCACGGGGCGGATCGAACGGTGGGAGCAGTGTCAGGTCGGCGAGCGAGCGCACCGCGGACGCGGACGACGCAAGCGTGTGCAGGCGATCGAGCCCCTCGGCGCCGGCATCGATGACGTCGAGAATCGTAGCCGGCATGCCTGCTGACGTCGAGCCGTTGGATGCGGCGACGTCGACGATCTCGTCGGGCGCCCCGTCACGCGCGACGCCGAGATGTGCCCCTGCACCATCGTGAAACATCAGTAGCTTCATGGCTTGTTTCCCTCCGAGCCGGGCGCTGAGCTGAGACTCGTCGCCGCTCCCAAAAACAGTTCCTCGAAATCCTGGCGATCGAGGAGTTCGCCTGGTCGCCCTTCCATACGTATGGATCCAGACACAAGTACGGAAGTCCACGCCGCAATCTGCAGGGCTGCACGCGCACGCTGCTCCACGAGCAGCACCGCTTTACCGAGCGCCCCGAGGCCGGCGACCTGCTCGCGCAGCAACCTGTCGGCGAGCTGGGGTGCGAGGTTGGCCGTGGGCTCATCGAGAATGAGCACGTCCGGATCGAGCATCAGCACGCGTGCGATCGCGAGCATCTTGCGTTCCCCGCCACTGAGCTTGTCGGCGCGACGCTTGAGCATCGGCTTGAGCGCGGGGAACACGTCGACGACTTCGGGCACGCGCGCGTGGATGGTTTTCGAGGAGAGGAGGTAACCGCCCATCTCGAGATTTTCAAGCACCGTGAGCGGCTCGAAAATGTCCTGTACCTGTGGGACGTATCCGACGCCTCGCCGCGCCAGCTCTTCGGGACGGCGGTTCGTGACCTCCCGGTCACCGAGCATGATCCGGCCGCTGGTGACACGCAGGATGCCGACCAGGGACTTCAGCAGCGTGCTCTTGCCCGCCCCGTTCGGCCCGATGATCGCGACGATCTCGCCGGGTCCGACACTCAAGGAAACGTTCTGGATGATTGGGACTCCGCCGTAGCCGGCCGTGATCCCCTCGGCGCGCAGGAGCGGATCCGGACGCTGCAATGCGGGCGTCGCCATGGAGTTATCCGACAAGGTATGCGTCAACAATTTCACGCTGCTGGCGAAGCGCCGCCATGGTTCCCTGACCGATGACCTTTCCCTGCGCCATCACGATCACGGGATCGCACAGGCGCTCGATCATGTGCAACTCGTGCTCGACGATGAGAATCGTCAATCCGTCGTCACGCAACGCCTCGCAGTAGCTGGCGATCTCGTCGATGATCGACGGGTGCACGCCCGACATCGGCTCGTCGAGGAGCAGCAGGCGAGGCTGCAACATCAGCGCTCGCATGATCTCGACGAGGCGCTTCTGACCACCGCTCAGTGAGCTGGCGTAGTCCGACTCTTTCGCGGCCATCCGGAATCTGTCGAGCAGGTCGCGTGCCTGCTCGACCAGACGGTCTTCATCGACCTTCCAGTACCGCCTGCCCAACAGCGAGCCCCAGAGCGAGTCGCCGCGATTGTGCGGTGCCGCCGTGAGGAGGTTCTCGAGAACGGTGAGCTGCGCAAACTCCGACGAGAGCTGGAACGTGCGCACCAGTCCACGCCGGGCGCGACGGAACGCCAGCAGTGCTGTGATGTCCTCTCCGTCGAGCGTGATCGTGCCGGTGCTCGCCGGGAGTGTGCCTGCGAGGACGGCGAGAAAGGTCGATTTGCCGGCGCCGTTCGGGCCGATCAGCCCGGTGATGCGCCCGGGGAGCACGTCCATGGACACACCATCGACGGCGCGCACGCCCTCGAAGTGCCTGCTGACGTCACGCGCGACGAGCAGCGGGCGCTCGCCTTCCGGGCGCGCCACGGTGGGGTTCACCCCCACCGGCTCAGTCTCGACCGGCACTGGGCTCCCCCAGCTCGGTCGTCGTGGCGCGTGGCGCAAACACGCGGCGGCGTTCGGGGAGCACACCACGGGGGCGGAACCAGAGGAAGCCGAGAATGAGACCACCGATACAGACCCACTCGAACGCGGGAATGAGTCCCGGCGGTCCGATCGGCGGCAAGTAACGCGTTGCCTCTTCAAAGCCCACCGGAACGAGGAGGGCGCCGAGCACGGCGCCGTAGTTGTTGCCGCGACCGCCGACGATCACTGCCGCGAACAGGATCAACGTCTCCGGGTACAGCCAGGTCGATGGGGCCCACGTGGTGATGAAACCGACGAGGATGGCGCCACTCAACCCGGCGATGGCCCCACCGACAACGAACACGGTCATCTTCATGGCCACCGCGTTCTTGCCCAGGGCGTTTGCCGCCTGCTCGTTCTCCCGCATCGCACGCAGTGATCGTCCGTATGGCGAGTTGATGATTCGCTGAGCGATGACGAAGATGATCACCGCCAGGACGAGAGCGACAGCCGTATACCCCCAGAGGTACCCGTCGGAATACGGGTTCAGCTTTTCGGACAGCGGCTGCGGCACCAGCGACAGCCCCGCGGCCCCGTCGAGGAACGATGGAGTGTTCGTGATCACGAGGCTCGCGATGACCGAGAGCACGAGCATCGCGATCGCCTGGTAGTCGCTGCGCAGCCGGCGCAGGACCACGAGACCGATCGGCGGAGCGAGGAGCGCGCCCACCAGCGTCGCACCGATCCATGGCAGCGGAAACTGCAGGTGCAGCCCGAGGACGTACGTCTGAAAGCCGCCGTTCGCCGTGTCCGGCGGCAGCGACAACACCGCCGCGGTGTAGGCACCGGCTGCCTGGAAGATGATGAAGCTGAAATTGACGATGCCGGAGACGCCGAACTGCAGGCTGATGGCGAGGCACGCGAGGATGTCGACCGCCGCGTAGACCAGGACCGTCGTGAGGTAGTAGGTCACCCCGCGGCCGCGAGGGTGCCGCGTTTGGCGAGCAGTCCCTGGGGTCGGAGCACCATCACCAGCACGAGGACCGCAAAGGCAACGACCTGTTTGTATTCCGGCGAGATGACTGCCGCACTGAGCTCGGTCATCTCGCCGATGAGCACGGCACCGATCATGGCGCCGTACGGGTTACCGGCACCGCCAAGAATGGAGGCTGCGATGATCGGGATGAGAAATTCCGACCCGCTCGCCGTGGAGAACGAGTCGGAGTTCATGCCCGCGACGGTCCCGGCCACACCGCAGAGCGCGCCGGTGATGAGCCACGCGAGATCGACCACCCTCGCGGTCGGTATCCCACAGTTGCGTGCGAGTGTCGGGTTGGCAGCGGTGGCGCGCATCGCCTTCCCCAGCCGGCTGAAGCGCAACAGCGAATAGATGACGACCATCACGAACACCGCCACGGCGATGATCGCGAGTTGCACTCCGGTCAAGGCGATCGAACCGGCGTGCAGGGTCGACCCGGTGTCGAGGTGATACGAGACGCTGTAGTAGCCGACGACCGGCAGCAGCACGTTCGCGATCACCAGTGATACCGCCAGCGAGATGATCACCATGCCGATCAGGTTCGTTCCCTTGCGCTGGAACGGTGCATAGATGAAGCGGTTGAGCAGGAAGGAAAAGACGGCTCCGAAGAGGGCGCCGACCGGCAGCGCCAGCCAGATGCTGATACCAGCGTTGTTCACCGCGTACGCCGCATACGCGGACGCGATCATGACCTGCCCATAGGCGAGGTTGATCATGTTCGTGATGCCGAACTGCATCGTGAAACCGACCGCCGCGATGGCGATGATCGACATGGTCACGAGGCCGAAACCGAAGGCGGCGACGAGAAGACTCATCGTCGCCGCCCCCGGCTGTGAGCAGTCTCAGCCACCACCGGCCGCGATGATAGCCGCCGTCTGCGCCTGTGTCAGCGTAGCGACCGTGACCTCGTTGCCCGACGCGTCATATTTGACGATGATGTAGCCCTGCTGCGAGTTGTTGTACTGGTTGTAGTTCGTCAGCCCCCCGGCGCCGACCCAGCGAACCGACTGGCCGGCGGCGATCGCGGCAACACCTGCGGCGTACGTGTTGACAGTCGTCGCTCCCGCGACACCGTTGCCGACATCCTTGATCTTCGGGTTGTAGACCGTCGGATCGAGGCTCTTGGTCTCATCCATTGCCAGCGCTGCCTGCATGATCCCGTCGTAGAGGTGGAGGGTCGCGCCACGCTGCGAATACTTTGGTGCAGCGGGGAACTGCGCCGCCACGGCGTCGAGGTTGCTCTTGAACTCGGCATATCCGGGGCCGCTGAAGGTCACCCCGAGGTCGACGGCGCTGAATTTGTCCACCACGGTCGGGACGCCAATCGCGCCGGACACCGCGGAGAACCACACCGGGTCGATGGTCGCCGACGTCCCCATGAAGGGCAGCATCGAACCGTTCAGCTGCTTGACCTCGGCCAGGTAGGTCGCGTCGGTCGCTCCGAGCGCCTCGGTGAAGATCACGTCAGGATGGGTTGCCAGCATCGCCGTGACCTCGGTTCGATACGACGATTGACCGAGCGCGATCGCCTGGTTGATCGTGACCGTCGCGCCGAGATTCTTCAGGGCGGTCATGGCCGGACCGACGAAGGCCTGCGATCCGATGTCGTTGCCGAACACGAGCGCGACTCGCTTGTAGTTGAAGTGGTCGAGCGCGCTGCCGACCATTGCGAAGGCGTCGAACTCATCGGGGGGCACGAGGCGATGAAAGTAGGTGAAGGTCGTCTTGTTGAACTCCGTTTGCCCGGTCATGCAGAACATCGGGATGTGCGCCTGATCCAGGACGGGTGCAACGCTCGCCGCTTCATCGGATGTGCAGCCGACGACCGCCATGAGATTCGAGTGGCTGGCGACCATCTGCTGTGCTGCCGGGACGGCGTCGGCGGGTTCGCCTCGGGTGTCAAACTGCTGGCAGCTCACCTTATGACCCATGACTCCGCCGGCGTTGTTGATGGCTCGTGCCGCAGGGAGGCACGCGGCGAAATAGGCGGGCCCCAAAGCGGCGTCAGGCCCCGTGAACGGAGCGATGACCCCGATCAGCAGTGGCGACGTGTTGCTGGACCCTCCCGGCGTCGAACTCCCACACGCGGCAAGCCCGAGCGTGAGCATCGCGAAGAGGACCCCAACCCCTCGGCCGACCCGGTGATGGCTTGCGAGCATCAGATGCCTCCTTGCGCCCAAAGGCGCGGCTGGCGAAGATTGTCGACAATACTAGCGACAGTCTTGTGAACAATCTACCCCCCTCCGCCGACCGGCCTGCAGGACCCGACGCCGACCTCGCCTATCAACTGCGTGAGGCGATCGTCAGCGGCGAGTTCCAGCCCAGCGAGCGACTCGTCGAGGCGGACCTCTCAGTCCGCTACGGAGCCGGACGCACGGCGATACGCGCCGCTTTGGCAACTCTCGACCAGGAGGGCCTGGTTGTTCGCGAGCCACACCGGGGGGCGCGCGTTCGGCTCATTTCGGCGCGTGAGGCACTCGAGATCGAGCGCGTGCGCAATGCCCTCGAGCGGCTGGTCGCCCGCACCGCCGCGGAGCGGGCCACCGAGGAGGACGTGGGTGATCTTCGCGCCATCGTGGCCGAGATGATCGAACGCCTGCGCGACACCGATCCACTCGGCTACCTGCAACTCAACGCTCAGCTCCACCGGCGGATCTGGGGGATCTCCGACAACCGGGTCGCGATCAAGATCCTGGTCACCCTGAAGTCGCAAAGCATCAGGTTTCAGTACGGGACGATCCTGCGCCCGGGTCGCTTCGAGCAGTCGCTCGCCGAGCACAAGGCGATCGTCAGCGCGATCGCGGATCATGACCCGGACGCGTGCGACGCCGCGATGGAGGTGCACCTGCGCCACGTCGTCGAGACCCTACAATGGGCGATCGAAACGCAGAAACGCGAGCCACCCTGGTCGGGAGCGCGCGACCGGCTCCGCGACCCGATCGCGCGCCCGCCGGCCGAAGTAGGAAGCGCGCAGTGAGCTCCCCGCGTGATGTCGTCCGCTCCCGGCGTCGTCGAGGTTCGACGTGAGCGACAACGTGTTGCACTACCTCGAGCTGATCAACGAGATCACGGCGCCGCTCCCGCCAATGCCGGTGGCCAGGATGGCTTCGCCGCCGTGGACGCCGCTGGCGATGCCCCTCAGCGAAGCGACGGTCATGATGGTGAGCAGCGCAGGTGTTCATTTCCGAACTGACCCACCCTTCGCTCCAGTCGATGATCTGAGCTTCCGGCGCATACCCGCCGACACGCCGCCCGCGCTCCTGCGCCCGAGCCATCCCAGCCCAATCCGGAGGCCTGGCCTCATTGATCTGAACGTTGTTCACCCGGCGCAGCGCCTTGCCGAGTTGGCGGCAGCCGGCCGGATCGGCGGGACGACCGACCATCACCAGAGCATGCTCGGCGCCATCAAGTCGCTCGTCCCCCTGGTCACCGAGCTCGGGCCGGCGATGGTTGCGGATGCAGCAGCCTCGGGCGCGGACGTGGTCATGCTCGTGCCCCTGTGCCCGGCCTGCCATCAGGCCATCGGGCTCCTTGCCAGGGTTTTCGAGCGAGCTGGATTGACAACGGTCACCGTCACGGGAGCCCGTGACATCACCGAGCTGGTGCGCCCACCGCGCGCGGCGTGGCTCAATTTCCCCCTCGGCAATTCGCTCGGCCGCCCGAACGAAGCCACCGAGCAGCTCGCGATATGCAGTGACGTCCTCGGCCTGGCGGCGTCGGCGACTGCTCCCGGGACGATTGTCAGCCTTGAGTACGCGTGGCCCGATGCGACGTGGCAGGATCAGATCATCCAGCACTACCGGGATGAGGCGGCAACGGTGGTATCGCAGCGCAACCACGAATTCGATGAGCACGGCTTTCACTTTGCCGCCCGCGAGGTCGCCGACGTCGAATCGATGGGACAGCAGGGGTCGCTGTAGCCGGACTCGATCGGCAGCCGCGCCCTAGTCACGAATCCGCATTTCGCACCACCACGCTGTCTGCACCAGGAGTCGGGCCGCCCGATCAGGGAAGAAGCGTATAGGCCTGAATTGTCAGGAACTCGGCGAAGGTGGCCGCGAACACGAGGCTCTCGAACAGAGCGCGCGCCTGCGCCACTCGTGCGATGGCGGCCGGCTGTGCCGCCAGCTCAGCACTGAAGGTCGCCAGTTCTTCTGCTTCGATCTGGAGCACCATCTCGGGCGTCACCAGCGCGCCATCCTCGAGCATCGCCCGTCGCTGCAGCCACTGCCAGATCTGCGATCGAGCGATCTCTGCGGTGGCAACGTCCTCCATGAGGTTGAAGATGCCTACCGCGCCGGACCCGCCCAGCCACGACGTCAGGTACTGCAGGCAGACGCGCACATTGTTGCGCAGGCCCGTCGCGGTGACCGTATGCCCTGCAGAGTCGAAGTCGAGCAGCCGACTGACGCTGACTTGTACATCGTCCCGACGGCGATCCACCTGGTTCGGGCGCTCACCGAGAATGCGGTCGAATTCCTCGCGAGCCACGGCGACGAGGTCCGGGTGCGCAACCCAGGTTCCGTCGAACCCGTCACCTGCCTCGCGCCGCTTGTCCGCTCGGACCCCGGCCAGCGCGAGTTCGGTCGCCTCGGCGTCGCGGCGGTTGGGGATGAGCGCCGCCATCCCACCGATCGCCTGCGCGCCGCGGGAGTGACAGGTGCGCACCAGCAACTCGGTGTACGCCCGCATGTAGGGAACCGTCATCGTCAGACGCTGACGATCGGGAAAGACACCGTCGCCACGAGTGGCGAATGTCTTGATCGAACTGAAGAGGTAGTCCCAGCGGCCGGCATTGAGCCCTGCGGAGTGATCGCGCAGCTCATGGAGGATTTCCTCCATCTGGAACGCCGCCGGAAGGGTCTCGATCAGCACCGTGGCGCGCACCGAGCCCGTCGCGAGACCGAGTGTGGACTCAGCATGCTCGAAGACGTCATTCCAAAGCCGCGCTTCCCGGTGGCTCTGGAGTTTGGCGAGATAGAAATAGGGGTTCGTCCCTCGCTGCTGCAGTGCCGCTGCGTTGTGGAATATGTACAACCCGAAGTCGAAGAAGCTTGCCGCCACAGGCTTTTCGTCGACGAGCATGTGCTTCTCAACGAGGTGCCAGCCGCGGGGTCTGACCATCAAGGTCGCGATCTCGTCGTTGAGACGGTACTCACGTCCGTCGGGGCCCGCAAAGGTGATCGTGTGCCGCACCGCGTCGCGAAGATTCGCCTGACCCTCGATCATGTTCTCCCACGTCGGCGCGTTCGAATCCTCGAAATCCGCCATGAACACACGGGCGCCAGAGTTGAGCGCGTTGATGATCATCTTGCGGTCCGTGGGGCCGGTGATCTCGACACGACGGTCGCGAAGATCGTGCGGCGAGACCGAAACCGACCACTCCGCCGCGCGCAGCGTCGACGTCTCTGCAAGAAAATCCAGCGACCCCCCGGCGTCAATGCGCGACTGCTCTTCGATGCGGGTCCGAAGCAGTTCCTCGCGAACGGGTCCAAAGCGACGCTGCAGGTCGGCGACGAAGGCGATGGCCGCGTCGGTGAGCACGGCATCCTGGTGCGGCGAAGCTTCACCGGTGTGGCGGATCTGCGTGCCGGAGACCATCAGTTTTCAGACCGTAGCACAGGCGAGCGAGCGGCTCAGAACCCTGTCGCGTGCTAGAGTTTGGGTACGCACTACGGACGTAGTGACTGAGGCCCGTGGGCAATGCCCGCCGCCTCATTGCGCCGGCGCTGACACGGGTGTAATGCAGATGGCTGACCATGGCGAGTTGATCGCCGAGCGACTTGCTCAACTGGGTTTCTCTCAATACGAGGCGCGCACCTATGTGGGCCTCCTGATGACCGACGACGCGACCGGATATTCGGTCTCGAACGCCACGGGGGTACCCCAGCCAAAGGTCTACGAGACGCTCCGCCGGCTCGTGGAGCGGGGCGCCGCGGTGCGCACCGGGGACAAGCCGGCACGTTACGCGGCCGTGCCGCCGGACGTACTCCTCCGGGGGCTGGAGGCCGACTTCGCCGCCCGGGTCGCCGCAGCGCGCCGCGACCTGGAGACCGTCCCACGACGTGCCGCCGCCCAGGAAATGCTCCCGGTGGCGCGCCTCGAGTCGTTTGACGCCGCAGTCGGTCTTGCCGCCGAGGCGATCGCCGCGGCGCAGACCCGTGTGTACCTCAGCGGCAGGCGCGATGAGTTGACCGGCCTTGGCGCCGCGGTCACGAAAGCCTCCGACGCCGGCGCGGAGTTTGTCCTCGTCCACTTTGGTCGCCTCCCCTTCCGGGCACCGCGCGGCAAGGTGGTCCGTCACGCGAGCACCGACGGCGCCCTCTATCCGTCACGCAACGCCCGCCATCTCGCGGTCGTGGTCGACTCGCAGTGGGCGCTCTGGGGTGTGGCCAAGGACGGCAAGCAGTGGAACATCCTCACCACCGACTCGCCATTGCTCGCCGGCCTCGTCAAGGCGTACATCCGGCATGACATGTTCGTGCAACGCATCTTCGCCGACTTTCCTGACGAGCTCGAGCGTCGCTATGGATCGGGGCTCCTGGAACTGGCCAGCCTCTCGGGAACCGGGGATCGAGGCGTGGAGCACCTGGAAGGCACGGGCTGACGTGCCCACACGGCTGACCACGAGCCCCGCGGTCTCGTCCGCGGCAGCCGGCTGATGCGTCGCATCGATCTCCACTGCTACCCGGGAACGCGCGAGTGGATCACCTCGCAGGGGATGTTCGTCGATGCGCTCGCCGAGTACTGGAAGAAGGAGTGGGTCGCCAAGGAGGAATCCGAGGTGATCGGCGAGTTCGAGGCGGCCGGGATTGAAGCCGTCGTGGTCGCGTTCGACATCGAGACGGTCACCGGCACGCCCCCGTGCACCAATGAGTACGTCGCGGGACTGCGCGACCGCCATCCGGACACGATCATCCAGGCGTGGGGTGCGGTCGATCCTCACAAGGGCGCTGCGGCGATCGATGAAGCGGAGCGCGCGGTGCGAGAGTTCGGTGTTCTCGGCTTTCACTTCCATCCGATCATGGGGCACTTCTCGGTGGACGATCCGGCGCTGCAACCCCTCTTTGAAACCATCGACGGCCTCGGAGTCCCGGTGATGATCGATGTCGGCACCACCGGCATGGGCGCCGGTCTGCCCGGGGGTCAAGGTTCGGTGCTCCGGCACGCGCATCCGAGCAGCATCGATGCGCTCGCGGCTGCATTTCCCTCGTTGACGATCATTGCCGCGCACCCCGGGTGGCCGTGGGTCGAGGAGATGACCGCGGTGGCGCTGCACAAGGGCAACGTCTATTGGGAGCTCTCGGGCTGGGCGCCCAAGTATTTCCCCGAGAGCCTCCGGCGCGATGTGCGGAGCCGGCTGCGCGACAAAGTGATGTTCGGCAGCGACTATCCGAGCATGCCCTACGAGCGCATCCTCCGCGAGTGGGATGAGCTGGGATACACCGAGGAATTGATGGGGCAGATCTTCCACGGCAACGCGGAGCGCGTGCTCGGCCTCGGACCGACCGCCGCAGCGGACCGTACGCCATGACCGCGGCTACCATGCGTCCGGTCGCGCTGGTCACGGGCGCGGCTCGGGGGATCGGCCGGAGTGTTGTCGTGGAGTGCGCCCGCCACGGCTATGACGTGGTGGTCAACTACAGCCGCAGCCGCGACGGTGCCGAGATCACCGCGGCGGAAGCAACCGAACTGGGCGCTGCGACGCTCGTGTGTCAGGCGGATGTCGCTGATGAATCTGCGGTTCTCGCCATGATCGGCGAGGTGCGCGAGCGATTCGGCCGGCTCGACGCCCTCGTCAACAACGCCGGCACCACGGTCTCGACGCCGCCGACGGACCTCGACGGGCTGAGCATGGCGGAATGGGACCGCGTTTTCGCGGTCAATGTGCGTGGCGCATTCCAGGTGACCAGGGCTGCTGTCCCGATGTTGAACGCAGCACCCGCGGCGGCGGTGGTCAACGTCGCGAGCATCGTCGGCCTTCGACCAGGACCCCAGCCATTCCCATATGCCGCCAGCAAGGCTGCGGTGGTGAACCTGACGCGAACGCTCGCCGGCGCGCTGGGACCGGCAATTCGCGTCAACGCGGTCGCCCCCGGCTGGATGGTCGGTGAGTGGATGGAGCAGGCGCTTGGTGCCGACTACGACCGCCTGATGGAACGGCGCGCGAAGCTGACGCCCCTGCGTCGCTGCGTGACGCCGGACGACGTGGCAGTGACCGTCGTGAATTTGCTCATCAGCAATCCGTTCGTCACCGGCGAGGTCGTCGTCATTGACGGCGGCTTCACAGCGACCACGTGATGGGCGCCGCCGACCGCGAGCTGCCGATGGACGGCGTGGTGCCGTTTCCTCCCGAATTTGTCGCGCGCTACCGCGAGCGTGGCTACTGGGAGGACCGGACGCTCGACCAGGTTTTCGGCGATCTGTTCGCGCGCCATGCCGACCGCGTTGCACTCCTCCACGGGGACGAGGTGATCACGTACGCGCAGCTCGGCCGGCGCCGTGCCGCGCTCGCCGCGACGTTGCACGACATGGGACTCCGCCGGCGTGATCGCGTGATCATGCATCTGCCCAACACGCCGGAGTTCCTCTATCTGTACTTCGCGCTGCAGATGATCGGGGTCGTTCCCGTGCTGGCGCTGGCGCCCCATCGCCGTCTCGAGATCGACCATTTCGCGCGGCTCACGGATGCCATAGCGTATTTCGGGACGGATTCCGAGCTGGGCGCCGTCGTGCGGCAGGCCAACCCCGGGCTCCGTCACCTGGTGATGATCGACGAGCTCCATGCAGCGGCGTTCCGAGCAGAGTTGGCTGCGCCGATCGTGCCGCCCGAGATCGACATCGACCCCATGGATCCGTGCTGCCTGCTCTTGTCCGGGGGAACCACCGGCATACCGAAGCTCATCCCGCGGATCCACAACGACTATGTGTACAACTCGCGCGCCGCTGCGGCGGTCCATTACATCGATGCCGAGAGTTGCCAGCTGTCGGTGGCGCCGCTGGCACATAACATGCCGCTCGCCTGTCCCGGAGTGCAGGGCTTCCTCATGCATGGCGCGCGAGTCGTGCTCAGCGAGGGCGCGCGCGCGTCCGATGTCCTGCCGCTGGTTGCGCGCCACCGGCTGACCCATATCGCGGCGGTGCCCGCGCTGTATATCCGCTGGTTGTCCGACCCCATGGCAGGCGACTGTGACCTGACCTCCGTGCGCCTGCTGCAATCCGGAGGGCAACGCCTTCAGCCTGAGTTGCGCAGGCAGATGGCCGCCGTGTTCCCCAACGCGTATGTCCAGGAGAACTTCGGGATGAGCGAGGGCACTCTGTTCTTCACCACCAAAGACATGTCCGAGGACGCACGCATGGAGACGGTCGGCTCGCCGGTGTCTCCCGATGATGAGGTGCGACTCACCGACGAAGCTGGCGCCGAGGTCGCGGACGGTGACGTCGGCGAGTTGACGGTACGCGGCCCGTACACGTTGCGCGGGTACTACCGCGCGCCGGAATACAACACGCGGCAGTTCACACCTGACGGCTTCTACCGCTCCGGCGATCTGATGCGGAAGCATCCCTCCGGCTCATACCTGGTCGAGGGCCGCATCAAGGACCTCGTCAATCGCGGCGGCGAGAAGATCAGTGCCGAGGAGGTCGAGAACCTGATCCTCAGCCATCCAGCGGTGCGCAACGTCGCGTGTGTCCCCTATCCCGACCCAGTGCTCGGTGAGCGGATGTGCGCTTGCGTGATTCTTGCCGGCGGCGCCGAGTTGAGTCTGACCACGCTGACCGATTTCCTGATGGACCTTGGCATCGCCAAGTTCAAGCTCCCGGAGCGCATCGAGATCATGGAGGATTTTCCTCTGTCCCCCTTCGGCAAGATCTCCAAGAAGGTATTGACGGAAGGCCTTCGTGACCCGAGTGCGGCATGGTCATAGACGCCTACGCGCACGTCTTCCCGATGCGGCTCATCGAGGCGCTTGGCGAGGTCAGCCCGAGCGCTGAGCTCAAGGCGCTTCGCGACCAGAGCCCATATCTCTACGACGACGAGCTTCGCTTGCGCTACATGGATGCGAACGGGTTCGACATCCAGGTGCTTGTGCTCGCCCGCCCGCCGGTCTGGCTCGGCATGGAGCGCGCAGACATCCATCGCATGACCCGCGTTGCCAACGACAGCATCGCCGAGTTTGCGGCTCGACACCCGGAGCGCTTCATCGGCGTCGGCGTCATCCCGGTGGTCGACGACGTGATGATGGAGGAGTTCGAGCGCGTGCACACCGAGCTCGGCCTCAAGGGAGTCCTCATCTTTTCCAACATCGAGGGCAAGCCGCTCGACGACGAATCCATGTGGCCTCTCTACGCGCGCGCGGCGGAAGCCGGCGTGCCGATCTGGATCCATCCGCAACATGCCAACTTCTACCCCTGGATCGGCAAGGATGTGCTCGATCGCACCCTGGCGTGGCCCTTCGACACGTCGCTCGCGATGGCGCGTCTCGTGTACGGCGGCGTCTTCGAGAAACATCCCACCATCAAATTTGTGACCCATCACATGGGCGGGATGATCCCGTACTTCGCGGCGCGCATCGACGCGTTCGCGCGCACCATCGCGCCGGAATACGCGCGCCTCGGCATCGGTGGCGACGCCGGTCCGCAGCTCACCGGCCCGGCAATCGACCACTTCCGCAACTTCTACAACGACACCGTGAGCAACGGCTCGCTCGACGCGCTCGCGCTCGCGATCCGATTCTTCGGCAGCGAGCACATTCTGTTTGGCACCGACTTCCCGTTCGGCCCGCCCGACGGGTCGTGGGCTGTCAATGAGCTTCGCGCAGTCCGTGCCGTGGACATTTCCGAACGCGACCGCGAGCAGATCCTGCACGGCAACCTCGAGCGGCTGCTCGGCCTGCCTGGCTGACCAGCGGATCTACTGAGCCTGCTCCTGAGCGGGGTCTGCCGGCGCGGTTGCGCCGAGGAAGATCTCGCGCATCTCGGGATTCTGGAGTACTTCCGCGGCGTTCGCGGACATCACGACCTCGCCGCGAACCAGCATGCAGGCCCAGTTCGAAACTCCAAGCGCGGCAACGGCTTTCTGCTCGACGAGCAACACGCCCTTGCCGAGATCGGCGAGCGCACGGACCTGGTCCTCGAGGACCGTTCGCGACAGGTCGGGTGACAGACTGGCAGTCGGCTCGTCGAGGATCAGGACTGAGGGATCGAGCATCAGCACGCGCGCGATCGCGGTCATCTTCCGCTCGCCGCCGCTGAGTGTCTCCACGTAGCGGTTGAGCCGCGGCCGCAACTGGGGAAACACTTCGAGCGCGCGCTCCATGCGTTCGGCTCGCTGCACCCGATTGAAGAGGTATCCGCCCATGTCGAGGTTCTCCCGCACCCGCAGCCCCTCGAAAACATCGTCGACCTGAGGCACGTAGCCGATGCCCAGTCGCGCGAGCTTCTCCAGCGGCAGGCCGGTCACATCCCTGCCGCGTAGCTCGACGCGACCCGCCTGCATCGACGCGATGCCGAGGATGGCCTTGAGCAGCGTGCTCTTGCCGGCGCCGTTGGGACCGACCACGGCAACAACCTCGCCCTCATGCACATCCATGCTCACGTCGCGAACGATCGGAGGTCCGCCGTATCCGGCGGTGATCCCGTGCATCGACAGCGCCAGGTTCGCCTGGGTGCGCTCAGCCGATGACATACGCGTCCTGGACTTCGCGGCTCAGGCGTAGCTCGGACATGTGACCCTGGGAGAGGACGCGCCCTTGCGCCATGACCACGACCGTTGCGCAGAGACGCTCGACGGTGTCGAGCTCGTGCTCCACGAGGAGCAGCGAGAGTCCCTGTTGCGCAAGACCGAGGAGCACGTCCTCGAGCTGGCGCGTGAGGCTCGGGCTCAGCCCGGCCATCGGCTCGTCCAGGAGCAGGAGTTTGGGCTGCATCATCAGGGCGCGCATGATCTCGACCGCGCGCTTCTGGCCGCCGCTGAGAGTGCGTGCGAGGTCATCCGCCTTGGTGGGCATGCCGAACGTCGCCAGCAAGCCCTGCGCCTGCTCGACGAGCGCTCCTTCCTGACGCCGCCAGCTGCGCCGGCCCCCGATCACCCCGGCCACTCGTTCGCCGCGCTGTTGGGGCGCGGCCACCAGTAGGTTCTCGAGGGTTGTGAGATTGCCGAACACGCGCGCCATCTGGAATGTCCTCACCAGTCCTCGCCGTGCGCGCTGGTGCATCGGCATCTTCGTGATGTCGGCCCCGTCAAGGTGCACACGGCCGGCGTCGGCCGCGATGTATCCGCCAATCACGGCCAGAACCGTGGACTTGCCGGCGCCGTTGGGCCCGATGAGCCCGGTGATGCTGCCGCGTTCGACGTTGAACGAAACGCCGTCGACGGCTCGGACACCACCGTAGTGCTTCTCGAGTCCCTCCACCGTCAGCACGGCGGGGCCCACGGCACTCGTCAAGGCCGTCAACCCGGTGGCGGCGAGACTGCCTTGCCGAGGTAGCGCGGCCGCCGCTCCGGGAGCACTCCCTGCGGCCGCAGCCAGATGAACACGATGGTTGCTGTGGCCAGCACGATCCAGCCAAGGTCCTCGCTCAACCCGGGGCTCGATGGAAACTGCGGAAGGAACTGGACACCCTGGAGCAGCAGCACGGCGACGATGACGGTGCCCAGGGTCGCACCGCGGTCGCTGCCGATGCCGCCGACGATCACGCAGCTCAGGAATGCCAGGGTCTCGATGTACACCCATGCCGACGGCGACCAGCCGCCGATGAAGCCCGCCAGGAGCGCACCGCTCAGGCCGCCCATGCCGCCGCCGACTGCCTGGACGAGGAGGCGGAGACGGATCACGTCCTTGCCCATAGCTGACGCTGCGACATCGTCGTCGCGAACGGCGCGCAAGGTGCGCCCGAGCGGTCCGGTGGTGAACCTGCGGAGCACGAAGAAGCCGAGCACGCAGCAGACGGCCACCAGTCCGACGTATGCCCAGCGAGCGGTCTCCGGGTCGAGGGTTGAGAACGGATTCGGGATCAGCGCCAGGCCGGCACTTCCGTTGAACAGGCCCACGTCGGCACTGACCACGGTCGCCACCATGAGTGAGACCACGAGCATCGCAACCGCCTGGTAGTCCTGGCGCAAGCGCTTGAGCCCGGTGATGCCGATGATGGTGCCGACGACGGCTCCGGCCGCCGCACCCGCAAGCAGCGCGAGCGGCCACGGGAGGGTGAAGCCACCGATGTACTGCTGGAAGCCGCCGAGGTTCGATGACGGGCCCAGGGTGAGCACGGCGTAGGTGTACGCGCCTGCCGCGACCACGACGATGTAGGCGAGGTTGGCGACACCGGCCACGCCGAACTCCAGGTTGAGCCCCCAGACCGCGAGCAGGTCGGTGCCGAGGTAGACGAGCATGACCACCAGGTAGTACTCCCAGGCCATGCCTACCCCTCCATCAACCGACGGGTCGACCAGGCGGCTCCGAAGAGACCGCGCGGACGAACCAGCAACATGATGATGAGGATGGCGAACGCGACCACTTCTTTGTAGTTTGGATTGCTGTATGCCGCGGCCAGCTCGCTCGACACCCCCACCACGAGGCCCCCGACCATCGCTCCATACGGTTGTCCGATGCCGCCGAGCACCGCGGCGGCGATCATGGGGATGAGAAACAGCGAACCGAGCGAGAAGTCGAAGCTCACGGTCGTGATCGCCAGCGCTACGCCCGCCGCGCCGCAGAGCGTGCCCGAGACGAACCAGGCGACGTCGCTGATCCGATCGGTCGCGATGCCGCAACTGCGCGCGAGCGTACGGTTCGACGAGGTCGCGCGCATGGCCTTGCCCAGCGTCGTGCGCGTGAGCAGAAGGTGGAGACCGAACATGAGCACGGCCGTGAGCACGATGATCGCCACCTGGCCGGCGGAGAGAATGAGGCCGAGCACCCGGAAGGTCTTGCCGCTCTGCTGTCCGTAACTCTGCGAGTCAGGTCCTGCGATGGCGACGATCACGTACTGCAGGATGATCCCCGCGGACACGGTCACGATGACCATGGCGATGGCGCGCGTCCCACGCCGCACCAGCGGCGCGAGGAGCAGGCGGTGATAGACGACCGACGCCACGCCGATGGCGATCGCACCGAGACCCAGCGCCACCCACGCGTTCACGCCGTGATTGATGAGCACAAGGCCGACGTACGCCGCCAGCGTCATCAGCGATCCGTACGCGATGTTGAGGATGTTGCTGATGCCGAACTGCACCGAGAAGCCCACGGCGCCGAGCGCGATGACCGCGCCCGTCGCAATGCCGAAGCCGATCGCTTCGATGAACAGCTGCAACGATCAGTGCCTCCGGGGTCGAGGGAACCTCACAGGAGCCCGAGCACTTGCGCGCCGGAGATCGTGCCGACGCGGGTGGCACTGCCGTCAGCCAGGAACATGTTGGCGGCAAACTCGCCGGCCGCGTTGTGGTACTGGTTGAAGGTCACGCTGCCGATGACGCCGACGTACTGGATCTGCTTGCCGGCCTTGATTGCGGCGAGCCCGTCGGCGTAATTGCCCACCACCACGTCTCCCGCCTTCGGCTCCAGGATCTGCGCAACGAACTTGTCGTAGTACTGGCCGATCGTGGTCTTGGCCTCATCCATCGCCAGCGCGAGGACGTTGATGCCGTCGTACGCAGACGCCGGCGGACCCACCGCGCTCAGCACATCGGCAATCGCGCTCGTCTTGGAGTTGGCCTTGAGGGCCGCCTTGTAGGTGGCGAACGCAGGCGTCGTCTGGCTGAATGACGAGCCCACGAGGTAGACGTCGCTGGTGACGTAGGTCTTGCCGACGACCTTCGACAGCGCGTTGAAGAAGTCTGGTGTGAGCGAGTCCGTGGCCGTCACCATGGCCGGCAGCGACCCGTTGTTGAGCTGCTCGTACTCGGACATGAAGGTTGCGGTGGTCTGTGGATCGGCGGACCAGATGAGCGCGTCCGGCTTGCTGGCAATCACCTGCGCAACCTCACTCGAGTATGAAGCCGAGTCCGCGGGGATCGTGAGCGTCAGGCCGAGCTTGCCGCCGAGTTTCGGCATCGCGGATTGGAGCCCGGGCAGGTTGCCCTCGGAGCCGATCCCGTTCTGGAAGACGACCGCGACGTTCTTGAAGCCCTTCTGGGTTGCCCAGACTGCGAACGCGGCGCCGTTGGCGTCGTCCGACGGGGTGAGCCGCCAGTAGTACTGGTAGCTGTTCTTGGTGAACGCGACCAGGCCGTTGGTCGTGATGAACGGAATCTTGGCGGTGTCGACCAGCGGGACCGTCGTCGCCGCAGTGTTGCTCTCGAGGCCGACGCAGATGTCGAGGTTGGTGGTCGTCGCGATCGCCCGGGTAACGTTCGGGACCGCGTCGGCCGCGTCACCTGTGTCATCGATGGCCGAACAGCTGATGGTGTGACCGAGGATCCCACCGGCTGCGTTGATGAGGTCGGTGGCCGCGAAGCACGGCGCCGACAGGAGCTTGCCGAACTGCGCCGCCGGACCGGTGAAGGGCGCGATGACACCAGCTGTGATCGGACCTGATTGTGTCGGCACCGAAGCCCCGGAGGGCGAGGTGCTCGAACTGCCGCACGCGCTGACCATGGCGATCACCCCGATCGCCGGAATGGATACTCGCCAACCTCGTGGAGAGCCCATGGAAAACCTCCTTGTGAAGGTCACGCGTTGCCGCATGGAACGGGGAACAATCCACCCTACCGCAGTGAGGACTACCATAGGGGTCGCTGCCCCAAAAAGCAAGCGAGGCCCGCCCGCGGTGCCAGCGCGGTGCGTGACCGGAGGAGGTCGGAGTGAACGACGACGGGTTCGAGGTCAAGTTCCTTCCTGGGGTCCCGCCGGAAGACGTTGGCTGCCCGCCGGTCAATCCGCGCCTCGAGCGCGCGGACGGCATGATCATCGAGTACGACACCGCAATCCGTCTGCGCGACGGCGTGCGCATCTACGCCGACGTGTTCCGCCCAGACGGCCCCGAACCCGTAGCCCCGCTGGTCGCCTGGGGCCCGTATGGCAAGCACGGCGCCGTGAAGTACGAAATCTTTCCCAACCACGGTATCGACCCGGCATGGACCTCGAAGTACGCCGGCTTCGAAGCCCCCGATCCGCTCTACTGGACTCGCCACGGGTACGCGGTCATCAACGTCGACCCGCGCGGGCTGTGGAACTCCGAGGGCGACGCCACCTTCTATTCGTCGCAGGAGGCGGCAGACGTCTACGACCTCATCGAGTGGGCGGGTACGCAGCCGTGGAGCAATGGCAAGGTGGGAATGACTGGGGTCTCCTATCTTGCGATCACGCAGTGGCGGGCCGCCGCCGATCGGCCGCCGCATCTCGCCGCAATCAATCCCTGGGAAGGCGTCAGTGACCGCTATCGGGACATGGCCTATCACGGCGGCATCCCTGAGGACAGTTTCGGGCCGATGTGGCGGGCCCGCCGAGTG
The DNA here is from genome assembly GCA_041691155.1 of Candidatus Dormiibacterota bacterium. Classification (GTDB taxonomy): domain Bacteria; phylum Chloroflexota; class Dormibacteria; order Aeolococcales; family Aeolococcaceae; genus Palsa-851. The sequence continues at coordinate 59,283 of JBEPVD010000004.1, forward strand.
GCGTTCTCGCGAGGCATGGTCGAGGACACCACCGCGATGTACGCCGACCACCCGCTCTTCGACGCTTATTGGGAAAGCAAGAAGCCTGACCTTTCGCGTATCGAGATTCCCGCATTCGTCGTGGCCAGCTGGTCGGATCAGGGCCTTCACAATCGCGGCACCATCGAGGGCTTCAAGCACATCACCTCGAAGGACAAGTGGCTCCTGGTCCACGGCCGCAAGAAATGGCAGTTCTACTACCAGCCGGACAACGTCGAGTTGCTGCGTCAATTCTTCGACAAGTTCCTTCTCGGCAAGGACAGCGGCGTCGACTCCTGGCCGCGCGTCCGATTCGAGGTCCGCGAGCGCTTCTACGTCGGTGACTATCGCGACGAGGACCAGTGGCCGGTGCCCGGAACGCAGGCGCGCCCGCTGTATCTCGACGCGTCGACCCGCGGGCTCGGCACCGACCCGGTCTCGACGGAAAGCGACGCCGGATATGGCGCGGATGGGCACGAAGGCATGTTCTTCGAGCACCGATTCGCCAGGACAACCGATCTGGTCGGACCGATGAAGCTGCACCTGTGGGTCGAGGCTGCCGGATCGAACGACATGGATCTCTTCGTTGCCATTCAGAAGCTCGACGAACAGGGCGAGATCGTCCCCTTCTCGTTCCTGAACGCCCTCGAAGACGGACCGGTCGCGCTCGGCTGGCTGCGTGTCTCCCATCGAGAGCTTGACCTCGCGCTGTCGACCGATCTGCAGCCGTGGCATCCCCACCTGCGCGAGGAGTTGCTGGAGCCCGGCCAGATCGTTGCCGCCGATGTCGAGATCTGGCCGTCAGGCACCCGGTTCGCTGCGGGGGAGACACTGCGGCTCGTCATCCGGGGACGCGACATCTACGACTATCCGCCCGGGACCGTGAAGATGTTTCACTCCAAGACCCGCAACACGGGCGAGCATGTGATCCATACGGGCGGGCGCTACGACTCCCACCTGCTCGTGCCGGTAGTCTCCGAGTAGGCTCGCGCCCATGGCAGATCCGGTGCGCGTCCTCCTCCTCCTTGCTCTGCCCGAGGCGATCCGCAACCGATATCGCGACCGACTGCGCGAGGCGTTCCCGGACGCGGTAGTCGACCTTGCAGGCGATCACGCGCAGATCGGCCCCTACATCGGCGACGCGGATGTCCTGATCACGTTCGGCGCGCACATGGCGCACCACGTGCTCGAGGAGGGTGTGAAGCTGCGCTGGGTGCAGGCGCTGGGCACCGGCGTCGACGGCATCGTCGACAGCCCAGCGCTTCGTGACGGTGTGATCGTGACCAACCTGCACGGTCTGCACGGTGCAGCGGTGTCCGAGTGCATTCTCGCGTCGATGCTCGCGCTGGCGCGTGACCTGAAACGTTCGATGGCCAACCAGGCACGGGCAACCTGGCAGCGCTTCCCGGTGCAGTTGCTCGAAGGCAAGACGGTCGGGGTGCTCGGCGTCGGCGTCATTGCCGAGGAGCTCGCTCCGAAATGCGTCGCGTTGGGCATGCGCGTGCTGGGCATCTCGTCGGCCGTGCGATCGGTACCCGGGTTCGACGTGATCTACGCGCGCGAACGCCTCGTCGAGGCCGCGGCGCTGGTCGACTTTCTCGTGCTGCTGACGCCGTATACGGCCGAAACGCACGGCATCGTCGACACGCGCGTGCTGGGCGCGATGAAGCCGGGGAGCTTTCTCATCAATGTGGCGCGGGGCGGTGTCGTCGATGAGCCCGCGCTCATCGATGCGCTCACCAGTCACGGCATTGCCGGCGCCGCCCTCGATGTCTTCAGCCAGGAGCCCCTGCCGGCCGAACATGCACTCTGGGGAATGGACAACGTGTTGATCACGTCGCACACGGCCGGTTTCCATGTGGGGTATGCCGAACAGGCGCTCCCGATCGTCGAGGAGAACCTGCGACGTTTCATCGCAGGAGACGCTGACAACCTCGTCAACATCGTCCGCAGTTGAAGCGAGTGCCATGAGCAAACCATCAGACCGCATCAATCATCCGATCCCCGATGCCGAGCTCGACCGGCGTTGGACCGCCATTCGCTTCGCCATGGAGGCCGCGGGAATCGACGTGCTTCTGGCTCAGGCAAGCAACGACTTCATGGGCGGATATGTCAAGTACCTCACCGATATCCCCGCGACCAACGGCTACGTGACCACAGTGGTGTTTCCTCGCGACGAGCCGATGGTCGTGATCGGCCAGGGAGCATTCGGCACCGACCTGCAGTTTCCGGACGGTGATCTTGTGCGCAGGGGCGTCGGCCGTTTCCTCGGAACGCCGAGCTACGCATCGGCGCACTTCAGCGCCGGGTACGACGCCGACCTGGCCGCGTCCGCGATGGGGCGCTACGCGCACGGCACGGTCGGGATGCTCGGGACGACCGCCATCTCGCTCGCGCTCGTCGACTCACTGCGCGGGCATCTGCCCGGCGCTCGGTTCATCGACGCGTCGGACGTCGTCGATCCGATCAAGGCCGTGAAGAGCGCTGATGAGCTCGCCTTGGTACGCAGGGCCGCGGCGGCGCAGGATCTCGCCATGCGCGAGGCAATGAGCGCAGTCCGACCGGGGATTCGCGAGCTCGAGATCGCGGCGATCGCCGAGGAGGTGGGGCACTCGGAAGGGAGCGAACAGGGTTTGTTTCTCAGCTATTCGGGCCCCGGGAGTTCCCCCGGTCAGATCGTGAACCGTCATCTGCAGCACCGGGTACTCGAGGACGGCGACCAGTACAAGTTGCTCATCGAGAACAACGGTCCGGGCGGCTTTTATTGCGAGCTCGGGCGGAGCCTCGTCATCGGTGCGGCGACCGACGAGATGCGCAAGCAGCACGCCTTCATCCTCGAGGCGCAGGACTACTGCGCTGACCGGCTTCACCCCGGCGCCAACAGCCGTGAGATCTGGGACGCATACAACACCTTCATGCGCGAGAACGGCCGCCCGGAGGAGCGTCGCGTGCACTTCCACGGACAGGGCTACGACATGGTGGAGCGTCCGCTCGTGCGTGGCGACGAGACGATGTCGATCGAGGGAAACATGTATTTCGCGCTGCATCCCGCCTTCAGCACGCCGACGAGCTACAGCTTCGCATCCGACGATTACCTGCTCCATCCCGACGGCCGAGTGGAGCGGCTGCACGAGTATCCGCGCGAGTTGATCGAGATTGGCTGAGCGACACGCGGTCATCGTTGCCGCCGGACGGTCGCCGATCGGCCGAGCCTCCAAAGGGTCACTGGTCGATGTGCGGCCGGACGATCTCGGCGCCCACGTCATCTCGAAGGTGCTGGAGCAGGTGCCTCAACTCGATCCGCATGACATCGAGGACGTCCTCTGCGGCTGCGGACGCCCCGGCGGTGAGCAGGGCTTCAACCTTGGGCGTGCGGTGAGCATTCTCGCCAGGCTCGACGTGCCGGGCACCACCGTCACCCGCTTCTGCGCAAGCTCGCTGCAGACGACGCGGATGGCGGCGCATGCCATCGCCGCCGGTGAAGGCGATGTTTTCGTGTCCGTGGGCATCGAGTGTGTCTCACGGTTCGCGCACGGGATGCCCGACACGCCGGCGCAGCGCAACCCCCGCTTCGCACCAGGCAACCCCGAGGGCTACCCCGACGTGTACATCGCCATGGGCCAGACCGCGGAGAACGTGGCGCGTACCCACGGGATCACGCGAGCGGAGCAGGACCGCTTCGCCCTTCGTAGCCACCAACGCGCGGTTGCCGCTCAGGACAGCGGTTTCTTCGCACGCGAGATCATTCCCGTACCGCTCCCCGGCGATGCCGGCGAGATGACCATCGATGATGGCCCGCGCCGCGAAACAAGCCTCGAGAAGCTCGCCGCTCTCTCGCCCGTGTTCCGCGAGGACGGCACGGTGACGGCGGGGAACTCGTGTCCCCTCAACGACGGCGCGGCGGCGGTGGTGATCATGAGTGACATCAGGGCGCGCGAGCTGGGCATCGTCCCGCTCGGGCGCATCGTCAGCACCGGCCTCGACTCGCTGAACCCCGAACTCATGGGACTCGGCCCCATCGAGGCGAGCCGGCAGGCGCTTGCACGAGCGGGCATGAGCATCGATGACATCGGCGTGGTCGAGCTCAACGAGGCCTTCGCCGCCCAGGTCATCCCCGCGGCCCGTGGCATCGGCATCGATCCCTTCGACGATCGGTTCAACCCGCACGGGGGCGCAATCGCGCTCGGCCACCCCTTCGGCATGACCGGAGCGAGGATCCTCTGCACGCTCCTGAACGACCTGCGCACGCTCGATGCGACGGTCGGCCTCGAGACCATGTGCGTCGGTGGCGGCATGGGCATGGCGATGATCGTCGAGCGTCTCACTTAACGCATCGCTCTCCAGTGCGCGATCAAACCCGCGTGTACCTGACGCCGTCTGCGTCCCACTGCCTCGCTCCGGGACGATGCAGACCCCGCTCAGCCGCCCGATACCGCAGGCGCGACGAACACTTCGGCCCCATCCGGCACCTGCGTCTCCATCGGGGCACCGCCGCGGACACCGACCCCGTCGACGAATAACAGCACGTGCGGCCGGAGCCGGCCGCGCTCATCGCGCAAACGGCGCTCGAGCTGGGGATGCCGCGAAGCCAGGTCATCAAGCACCGCACCGAGGGTCCCGGTGCAGATCTCCACCTCGCGCAGGTCGCCGGCGTAGTGCCGAAGCGCTGCGGGAAGCAGGAGACGCGAGCTCACGCGACTTCCGCGACCCGCACCGAGAGGATATCGGGAAGGTGGCCGGCAATCATCGCCCAGCTGTCGCCGTCGTCTCTGCTCGCGAAGACTTCACCAAGCCGCGTTCCGAAGTAGATGCCGCCAGGGTTCCCCGCGTCGGCCACCATGGCATCACGCAACACGGCCCCGTAGTACGCATCCTCGGGTAGCCCGGCGGACAGCGACTCCCAGCTGTCGCCGGCGTTCTCGCTTCGGTAGACCCGGCACTTGGCCTGCGGGGGGAACCGTTCCCCGTCCGCCTGGAGCGGGAACAGGTACACGGTGTCCGGATGATGCGGATGAACGACCACGGTGAAGCCGAAGTTGCTCGGCAATCCCGACTCGATTGCCGTCCACGAGTCGCCTCGATCCTCACTGCGATAGACGCCGAAGTGGTTCTGGGCATACAGGCGGTCAGGCCGATCGCGATGGAACGCCACCTTGTGCACGCACTGACCGAACTCCGGGAACCGCTGGTCCTCGGGCAGGAAGGCGGCCTGAATCCCCCGGTTCGCCGGGTGCCAGCTCGCTCCGCCGTCGCGCGTTCGATACACGCCTGCCGCCGACATTGCGACAAGGATGTCGCCGGGGTCGGAGGGATGCGGAAGCACGGTGTGCAGACAGGCGCCACCGCCGCCCGGCTCCCAACTCGGGCGATGCGGATGCTGCCACAGCCCCTCGACGAGGGCGAAGCTCTCGCCGCCGTCCTCGGACTTGAACAGCGCATGGGGCTCGACCCCCGCGTATACCACGTCGCGTTGCTGCGCACCCGCGGGCTGAATCTGCCAGACCCGCTCGACTGCGGCGTCGGAGCCGGCGGGAAACCCGATCGGTGGCTCTGCGGGTTCGGTCCAGGTCTGCCCGAGGTCATCGGAGTAGGTCAGGAGCGGTCCCCAATGCCCGGTGCCGACGCCCGCGAAGATCCGGGGTGGGTCGCGCCGGCTGTCGGCCGCGACCGAATAGACCTCCTGGTTACTGAAATGCAGGTCGTCCATCGCCCAGGAGCGGCGGTCGTCGGTGCTGCGAGCGATCGCGAGGCCTTTGCGGGTCCCGATCAGGACGATCGTCGTTCCCATGGTTCCCCCTTGGTAATCCGAGAATCGGTGGCGATTCTACTCATGGACCGTCCTCAGCGAGCCAAATCATCGGTTCCCTTGACGCCCGATCCAGTTCCCGCGGCTCGGATCTCCCCGTGACAATTCGCCGCATATATCCCCTCCCGTACGGAGGCACGGGAAGAATCGTCATATGAACGCGCGCGTCGACCCCCGATGGTTCAGCACGCCGTTTGGCGAGAACCCTGTGCCGTCCGGCTCCCCGACTGATCGCTTCTTCGACCTCTCGGTGGACATGCTCTGCCTGGCTGGCGGCGACGGCTACTTCAAAGTGCTCAACCAAGCCTGGACCGAGACGCTCGGATACGAGGACGGCGAGCTCCTGCATAAGCCGTTCGTCGAGTTCGTGCATCCGGATGACCGCGCCGCCACGGCCGAGGCTGCGACCCGGCTCGCAACGGGAGAGCGGGTCACTCGCTTCCGAAACCGATATCGCTGCAAGAACGGCACCTACAAGTGGCTCGACTGGACTGCCGCTCCGGCGCTGAGCGATGGGACGATCTATGCCGCAGCTCGCGACGTGACCACCGAGGTGACCGCGGAGGTGACCGGTCAGCACCACAACGAGGAGCAGCGCGTTCGCGTGCTCAGCGTGATGGCGGGCGACGGCGTCAAACCCGTGTTCCAGCCGATTGTCAACCTCAACAGCCTCGAGGTGGGCGGCTATGAGGCCCTCTCGCGGTTCGAGCTCGCGTCGGGCGGCACGCCTGAGCAGTGGTTCGACGCAGCCCACGCCTCGGGCCTCGGTGCGGAGCTGGAGATCCACGCCATTCGCAAGGCGATATCCCATGTCTACCAGCTGCCGGCGTCGGCCTTCCTGTCGCTCAACGCCTCTCCGGCGACCTTGCTCCGCGAGGACTTCATCAGCATGGTCGAGGGACTGCACGGCGAGTGCCTCGTTGTGGAGGTCACCGAGCACGCGGCAGTCGAGGACTACGAGCCCTTGCAACGAGCCATCGATCGCTTGCGCCGGCACGGCGTGCGGCTCGCCATCGACGACGCGGGCTCAGGATTCGCGAGCCTCAAACACATCGTCCGGCTCCTGCCCGAGTTCATCAAGCTGGACCTTTTCCTCGTCCGCGACATCCATGAGGATCCGGTGAAACGAGCGGTGGTTGCGGGCATGCTCGGTGTGGCGACGCAGATCGGTGGCAAGGTCATCGCGGAAGGGGTTGAGACCGCTGACGAGCTCCGCGTGCTCAACGACCTCGGCGTCGACTGGGCGCAGGGGTACTACCTCGGCCGACCAGGGCCCCTCCCCGCGAATGTGAGCCGCGCGCGGCTCCCGCGGCTGGATGATATTTACTACCGCGATTCCTCAGGGATCGCAGTGCAACGCCCGGGGGTCTAGGTCCCGAACTCCGGCTGACCAACGCTCGCGTGCTCGCCTAAGCTGCGCGCGTGGTGGAGCGCGGCGGACATGACGGCAGCGCGTCAGTGTCGCTCGCGATCATCGCCCGTGAGTGGCTGCGGCTCGGTTGCGTTGGGTTCGGCGGTCCGCCAACGCACATCGCACTGCTGCGTCGAATGTGTGTCGAGGAGCGGCACTGGCTCGACGCGCGCGAGTTCGAGGACGGGGTCGCGACCACGAGCATGCTGCCTGGGCCGGCTTCGACCCAGCTGGCGATCTTTTGCGCGTGGCGGCTGCGCGGGCCTATCGGTGCGCTCCTCGGCGGTATCTGTTTCATCGTCCCGGGACTTGTCCTGATTCTTGCGCTCTCGGCGGTCTTCCTCGCCAGCCACCCGCCCGTGTGGATTCTCGGAGCGGCCGCGGGAGCAGGAGCCGCAGTTCCCGGGGTCGCGTTGTACGCGGCCTGGGGGCTGGTCCCCGCAAGCTGGATGCGTATGGGCCACACGCGTTCCCAACGCTCTCGCTGGGTCGCATACGGCGTGCTCGGCGGTGCGGCCGCTGTGCTGATCGGCCCCTTCCTGGTGCTCATCCTGCTCGCCTGCGGGCTGGTGGAGGTCACCATTCGACGTATCGGCGACGGCTCGTCGTTCTCGCCTTCGGCGTTGACTGCACTGGCTGTGATGCCCGCGGTGAGCGTCGGCGGTCTCGCGGCTCTCGCCTGGGTCGCCTTCAAGGTCGGTGCGCTGTCCTACGGCGGCGGGTTCGTGATCGTCCCGCTCATGCAGCACGATGCGGTCAGCACGTATCACTGGCTGTCTGGGGCGCAATTTCTCAGCGCCGTCGCACTCGGTCAGATCACGCCTGGTCCCGTGGTGTTGACCGTTGCGGTCGTCGGCTATGCCGCCGCCGGCATTGGCGGCGGACTGCTGGCCACGCTGATCGCATTTGCTCCGTCGTTTGTCTTCGTCCTGGTGGGCGCGCCGCGTTTCGAGCAGATCCGTGCCAACCGGACGGTGCAGTCATTCCTCACCGGCGCCGGGCCCGCGGTCACCGGCGCGATCGCCGGCTCAGCCATCCCGCTGGCGCTCACTTTGCACGTGACCTGGCAGATACCGGTGCTCGGCGGCATCCTCGCCTGGTTGTTCGTGCTGCGACGCGGGGTCGTGGTCGGGTTGCTGGTGGCGGGGGTCATCGGCGCCGCGATTGCAGTCGCGTCAGGTGCCGCCTGACGCCCGAGTCCCGCGAACCCGAACGCACCTCCCAGATCAAAACGTGCAACGTTTTCGCAGCTGCTTGACAACAGTGGCGAGATCCGTCAGAAAATACGCGGCGTGAAACGCGCCGGTCTTGCGCACCCAATCCATTGCGCCCAGTGCGGAGGCGGGAAACTTCTTCCCTTGACGGTGACCATCCCGAGGGCCGAGTACCTCGCGATGCGCAGGCTGAAGACGCCGGTCCAGGCCAAGCTCAAGTGCGTCACCTGCGGCCACCTCCACGTGGCGCCCCCGAAGGTCCTTCTGGCGATCTGACGGGTCAGTGGGGTCCGAGCTGGACCAGCCCCAACACATTGCCCGCCGGGTCACGGACCGTGGCGAGCAGCCGCTCGGGGCCGTCGGGCGTCGGCTGCTCGAGCACCTCGCCGCCAAAGTTGCGAACCAGTTTCAGGGCCCGGTCCATGGTGTCAACCTGGAGCCACGGGAGCAGCCCGGCATCCCGGCTCGGCGGGCGATCCTTGACCCACTGCCCGATAAGGCCTGGCGCATCGAATCCCGGGTGGGGATGGTCGACCCGCCAGCCGAAAACGCGCGAATAGAACTCGGCGGATCGCTGGACGTCGCGCGCCGGGATCTGGAGATACGACAACTGGCCGTGCATCGGCCGGATGGACTGGTCGTATTCCTCCTCGTCGTCAACCGTCGCCATCGATATGAATGATGCCACCGCATCGCAATCCGCACGCAACGCGGCGCAGCGCGCGCGGCGGCGGTCAGAATGGGGAGCGTGTCATCTGAGAAGTTCACTGTGCAACGCGGCAGCGCCACCTTGGCGGCCGAGCGTTGGGCCGGCGAAGGGCAGCCGATAGTCCTGCTCCACTCCGGGGTGACCGACCGCAGAGGCTGGTATGCGGTCGCTGAAGCGCTGCAGCCGCACAGCAGCGTGGTCGCCTACGACATGCGCGGTTACGGTGACACCTCCGGCGTGACGTACGGGTTCTCGCACCTCGACGACCTCAAAGGTGTGCTCGACGAGGTTGCGACCGGTCCCGTCTGGCTCGTCGGGAGTTCCATGGGCGGCGAGATCGCCATCGACGCCGCGCTCCTCGCACCCGAAAGAGTCGCGGGACTCGTGCTTCTGGCGCCGGCAGTGAGCGGGGCCCCCGAGCCGGGCACGCTCGACCCGGAGACGCACCGGCTCGTGCAGCTCTGGGAGGCGGCACAGGCGTCCGGGGAGCTCGACGAGATCAACCGCATCGAGATGTGGCTGTGGCTCGACGGGCCGAGCGCACCCGAAGGGCGCGTCTCCGGACCCACCCGCGAACTCGCTCTCGCGATGAACGCCGTCGCGCTGCGGAACGAGATCCCCGAGGAATCGGGCAAGAGCGGTATTGAGGCCTGGTCCCGCCTCGAGCAGATCAGCGTTCCGGTGACCGTCGCCTGCGGTGACCTGGATCTGCCCTTCGTCGTGGCTCGAGCCAAGGAACTCTCCGACTGGCTCCCGGACTCACGCTTCCACGTCTTCGAGGGGATGGCGCACCTGCCCTACCTGGAGCACCCCGCAGCGGTGGCCGACTTGATCGCCGCAGCCATCCACTGACGGGTCCCGCTCCACTGGCGACGCTCAGCGCGCGGGTCATGCGCCCGGCGTGAACACCACGTACGTGGCGATGGCAGCGCCCGACCCCGTCGTGCCGAGGATGTCGAAGCGCGTCGGAGCCGCCGGCACGCTTGCGTCGGCGACATAGTGGCCGATGGGGTCGAGTCGCCGGCTGACCAAGATGGTCGGCGTTCCTCCCGTCGGGGTCATGCCGATGGTGGTCGTGGCCATGGGTAATTCGCTCGTCTCGCTGGCACTTGCGAAATACGTGACGTGGAACTCGCCTGCACCGGGCTTGTCGGGATCCAGGTAGACCTGCGCGATCCAACCGTTCTGCAGTTGGATCGAGTACAGCGTCGGCAGTCCGCTGAATCTCGTCGCGGTCACTTGAGGCGCGGGTGCCAGCGTGGTCACTTGCAGGTGTACCTCGGTTGAGTTGCTTGCGTTCTCGATGATCACAGCGACCTCCCAGATGCCCGCGACAGACAGGTTTGCGCCGCGCGCCCGGAAGGTGCCGTCCGATCGACGCTCCATCGTGAGCGTCGACTGCCCGAGTTGTGGTCGGAGTGGTTGCGCGAACTCGAGTTGCACGGACGTGGCGCGCACGATCGCACCGGTGTCGTAGCCGCTCACTCGCACGCTGAACGTGTTGAAGCCGGCCGTCCCTGGCGACACGGCCAGTCGCACCCTGACTGTGGTGGCGAAGTCGCTTCCCGTGACCACCAGTTGCGTGGTTCGCGCGGCCGCGACCGTGGTTGCGGACGCGACCGGCGGCGCGACGTTCACGAGCGCTGCGGCAACCAGCACGACGGCGGCACCGATCAGGATTTCGGTTGAGGCCACGCGTCGCAGTCCACGCAGGACGGTCGATGCGCGCCGCACATTGGCGTAGCGATTAACCGCGCCGAGGGTGGCGAGCACCAGGAAGAGGCCGACCTTCACCAGCACGAGGACGCCGAATGCGGTTCCGAAGAGTTGTCCGACGGACCCGATCTCGATAACGGCGCGGAACGTGCCGGTCAGCGCGACGACGACGATCGCGATGCCGGCTGTGGTGGAGAAACGTCTGACGGCTTGACCCTTGACGTCGGACGGCCGGCCACGGACCGCGAGGATGAGCACCAGCAGGCCCCCAATCCACACACCGCTCGCGACGATGTGCGCCCACTGGATGATCAGATTGATGACCACCGGGGACTGCGCACCAGCATGGCTTGCGGCAACATCAACCCACATCGAGAAGGCGGCGCCGATACCGGCCAGCGCTACCGCGGCACGTCTCGCCGACGCAGGCGCGACGAACACGGAGAGCATCGCGAGACCGGTGAGGACGAGGGCGATGATTCTCGCTACGACTGTCCCGCCGAGCGTGGTGGTGAAGATGGCGCCGGGGCTGATTCCCGCAGCTTCGCGCTCGGCCTCCACGATGCCCGCGGCCCCAATCATGGAGATGATCCAGGTGGCAAGGAGCACACGCTTCGTGATCCACGGCAGATCACGCAGCGCGATCACGCATGTCGAAGCGACACCGACGACTCCCATGAGACCGATGAACAAAAGCCAGCGGGACACAACGGCGAGCGTCGACGGCGGCGGTGACGAGACTGCGTTCGCGTCATGCGCGTTCGCGCTCGCGGCGGACACACCGACTCCGAAGGCGTACGCGCCGGTGGCGAGGTGGCCGTCCACCGCCGACACCGTCTTCCAGGTCACCGTGTACACACCGCTGCCGATGTGCTGCAGCGACACTTCGAGCTGGCGCGGCTGACCGGGTAGCACGACTGTCGGTCCGGCATCGACGCTCGAGCCCGAACTGTCGACGACGCTGATCGTGGAGAGCTTCGGATCCGGCGTCTCGCCAAAGGTGATCTCGACAAATACGGGCGCGTTCTGGACTTCGGCACCTTCGGGCGGGATCGCACTCTGCGGCAACGCATGCGCGGCTGCGCCGAGCGGCAGCACCAAGGCTGCTCCCGCCGCCAGCAACGCTGCACACGCGAACGAGCGGATCCCGGGCATCGGCTACGCGCTCCGGCGCCGCAACATGACTCCGAGGTTCACCGCGCTCAGGAGCACCGCGATGATGATCGCGGCGATCGCCAGAGTCTGCGCGCCCGATGCGCTGCTCTTCGCGCCAGCGGCCGTGTTCGCGACCGACTGCGCACGGGCGAGTGCCGACGCAGCGCGAGCGCTGACGGCTTGCACTTTGGCGGCGATCTCGCTGATGGCAGGGACGGCCACCGGAAACTCGACAGAGCTCGAATCGGCGATCGAATCGAAGGTCGCCGGCCCGGAGGTGACCGTCTTGTCGATGACTGTTCCGTTGATCGTGCCGAAGATGTGGAACGCGTACGTTCCCACCACGGTCGGGATCAGCGGGTAGTCGTACTCATCCAGACGGCCGTTGCCGGTATCCCCGTCATACACCGCTGTCGGGCAGAACGGACTGCTCGTCGTGCTCCCAACCATGACGGTGACCTGAAAGTCAGGGTGCCCGCAATCGGCGTTGAGGGTGCTGACCGCGGTGCCTTTCGGGTTGTCAGCCGACGCGATGTCGATGAACACTTGAATCGCGTTCTGATCTCCCACGTAGGTGTCGGTGCCAGTGGAAGGCTCGTTCTGCCACCCGATGGCAACCCGGTATTTGCCAGCGGTGAAAACGTCATGGGCCGAAGCGACGGCCATCGACGTCGCCAGCGCAACCAGCGTGCCCGCGGCAACCGCGAACACGCGCAAATGGAATCGTGACACGTGATATTTCCTCGCAAATGAACGAACCAATGTGAGCGCAAGCTCACTGGTGGTCGGGTCAGAAGTCGAGGAGAGCCGGTGGGGGCCTTCGCCAAAGATGCCGGCCGAGCTCGTCGAGCGGCGAGGCGGCATGCGTGATCGGCACGACCACGCCGGCGACGACGTGACCCGAGCGCTTGACCAGCACCCGAAGCAACGCTTCGACCCGCTCGACCACGGCCGCGCGGCGCCGCAGCAGTATGTGGCCGATGCGGACAGCGCAGGCAAGGATCAGGGCCACGTAGCAGTGGACGATCGGCGCCGCCCAATGAACCCCGCTGATCGCGCCGAGGCCCGGAGCGGGTTGCGCGCGGGCAATCGCCTCGATGTTCTCCTGGATGAGGTAGAGGACGACCTGCGCCAGGAACAGCGGCAACCACACCGCGGCCAGCCGGGTCGCCGGCGATGACCGGAGCGGCGCATCACGGATGACGATCGCGCGTCCACGCCAGATCGTTCGCAACCCGGCGACGGCGTGGTCGAGGCGATCATTGAGTCGTTGCCAGGTTCTGACGAGTCGCACAGCGAACACAGCACTCAAGACGATCAACGCCGCTGCGAGCGGCAGCATGTACACGTGGACCGGGTTGGTCCACGAATCGATGAGCCCGATCGACCCCCAGACGCGCAGGTATTCGAAGGTGTGGCTGATCCAGAGGCCGACAAAGGCAAGGAGGACGCTCGCCGGCGCCGCGATGCTCACCTGCCGCTCCGCGATCATCGGTCGAGCATACCGTCGCCCCGCTCCGGTGTCGTGGAGCGACTATCCGCGGCGACACCGCCCGAGGCATAATCCGCGAAGCCCATGGGGAGCCTCGGAGCGTTCAGTCGGTCGAAGCGAGGCCAGGCCTTGCTGGCGATAGTTGCCGTGGCGGGAGGCGTCGGCATCGGCGCGGCCGTGTCGCTGGGCGCACACGCCCGGATCACGCCCACCGCTCCAGTCGTGATCTCCCCTTCCACGAACGTCATCGGCGCGCCGCTCACCCGCCAGCCGACGCCAGCCTTGACCGGGCTCACGGATCAGAACGGCGACGCGATCTCGCTTCCCGACGAGAAAGGTCACGTGGTGTTGCTGGCGTTCATGGATCCACTCTGCACCGACCTCTGCCCGATCCTCGGCCGAGACCTGGTGGCGGTGGAGCAGGCACTCCCCAAGGGCATCAGTCCCGTGCTGCTGATTGTCAGCGTGATGCCCGACCGTACCCGGGCCGATGTCGCGCACTTCGTGGCCACGAACCTTGCGACCACGGGGAAATGGCTGCCCGGCTGGCATTGGTTGATCGGCCCGAGCACTGCCGCGCTCGAACTCACCTGGTTGAAGTGGGGGGTGCCGCTGCAACCCCCGAAGACGAACTTCCTCGACGTGATCGACCCGCAGGGCTACGTCCGCGTGATCTACCCGGCACCGCTCTTCGTGAGCGATGTCGTGCATGCGATCACTGTGGTGTCCACCGAGTAATTCCCAGCCGAACGTCGCCAGGTGAACGCACCCGCGAGGTGTAGTTGAGAAGAAGACCGCTTTTGCGGTAAGGTCGCGGCCCGTGTCCACCTACAAAATGGGCCAGGCGGCGGAACTGCTCGGCGTGAGCGTTGACACAGTCCGTCGCTGGGCAGATGCCGGCCGCATCCAGACCGTGCGCACCGAGGGTGGGCATCGTCTCGTTGACGGCGTCGCGCTGGCGAAGTTCGCGGTCGAGCTGGCGAGCGGTCACCCGACCCTGCCGGTCACCGAGTCAGCGCGCAATCACTTCCTCGGGCTGGTCACCGACGTGGTCACCGACGGCGTGATGGCGCACGTGAAGCTGCAGGCCGGGCCGTTCCGCATCAGTTCCCTCATCAGCAGCGAGGCCGTCGCCGAACTCGGTCTCGAGCCGGGAATGCTCGCTGTCGCCTCTGTGAAGGCGACCAGCGTTGTCATTGAATTGCCCCCAGCCACCGAGGCACCACCGAGGAAGCCATGAAGATCGGTTCCTGTTCCCTGCTCCTTGCGGCCACCACTGGGCTGGTGCTCGCCGCATGCGGATCCAGCAGCACCCCCGCGTCGAGCGGCGCCTCGACTCCGACCGCGGCGCCCGACCCGCTGACCGGGACCATCACGGTCTTCGCAGCCTCATCGCTGACGACGGCGTTCAAGACCTCGGAGACGACGTTGGAGGCACTCCACACGGGGTTCAAGGCGACCTTCTCATTTGCCGGATCGCAAGGCCTGGTGACGCAAATCATCAACGGCGCGCCGGCCGATGTGATCTGCACGGCGAACACCGACACCATGGCGCAGCTCACTGCGAAAGGGCTGGTTGAAACGCCTGTGGCGTTTGTCAAGAACCAACTCGAGATCGCCGTCGCCCCAGGGAATCCGTTGGGCATCACCGGCCTGGGCGATCTGAACAAGCCGGGCGTGAAACTCGTGGTCGGCGACCCCAGCGTCCCGGTCGGCAAGTACGTCACCGACATCGAGACCTCCGACAACATCAAACTCCACCCGGTGTCCTTGCAACTCAGCGACGCGGCGGTGCTGGAGCAATTGGAGTCCGGTGATGCCAATGCGGCGCTCGTGTTCGTGACGGACATCATCAGTGCGGGCGCGAAGGTCCAGGGAGTGGTCATCCCCGCGGCGCAGAACGATATCGGCACATACGAGATCGCGGCACTCAAGGCGAGCACCAATCTCACCGCCGCCGAGGCGTTTGTCACGTCAGCGGTGTCCGGGACCGTCTACACCGAATTGATTCAGGCCGGGTTCCTGCCAACGACGCCATGAACAGGGGCGTCACGCGACGCCCGCTGATCGGCCTCGTCATCCCGGCCGCGGTCGCGGTCCTCTTCATCGTCGTCCCGCTCATCGGGCTGCTCGCGCACGTCGACTGGCCGAATCTCCCGAGCGAGGTGACGTCGACAGACGTCCTGACGGCGCTTCGCCTGTCGTTGGAGTGCTCGCTGCTCGCGGTCGCGTTTTCGGTGGTCATCGGGGTGCCGCTCGCATACCTGCTCGCGCGCACCGCGATTCCCGGGCGCCGGGTTGTTCGTGCGCTGGTGACCTTGCCGCTGGTGCTGCCACCGGTGGTTGGTGGCATCGCATTGCAGACAGCGCTTGGCACCACGACACCGATCGGGACCGCCCTGCACACCCTCTTCGGCATCAGCCTGCCGTTCACGACCCTGGGCGCTGCGGTCGCCGAGGCGTTCGTCGCGTTTCCCTTCCTGGTGATCACCGTCGAGGCCGGTCTTCGGCAGCGCGACGACCACCTCGAAGAGGTGGCGGCAACGCTCGGCGCCCGACCGTGGCGGCGTTTCTGGCTGGTCACCATGCCCCTTGCGGCGCCGTCGATCGCAGCGGGTGCCGCCCTCTGCTGGGCTCGCGCGCTCGGCGAGTTCGGCGCCACCATCACCTTCGCCGGAAGCTTTCCCGGGACGACCGAGACCCTCCCCATCGCCGCCTACAGCTCGTTTGAAGGGACCGGGCGGGTGGGCGAGGCAATCACGTTCTCCCTGGTTCTGCTCACCATCTCGATCGTGGTGCTCGTGCTGCTTCGAGACCGCTGGCTTGGGGCACTGAAGTGAATCTGCACGCACGGTTCGCGACGCAGGTCGGCAGCCTGCACCTGGAGTGCGACATTCGCGCCGAGGCAGACACGACAGTCGCCGTCCTCGGACCCAACGGCGCCGGCAAGAGCACCCTTCTTCGTGTCATCGCGGGGCTGCATCGCGTGGATACCGGCCATGTCCATCTGGGTGATGACGTGTTCGATGACACCGACGCCGGCAGGTGGATGACGCCCGAGGAACGGCGCGTCGGCTTCGTGTTCCAGGACCACGGGCTGTTCCCGCACATGACGGTGCTGGACAACGTCGCCTTCGGGCTTCGCTCCCGAGGTGTCTTCCGTACGACCGCGCGCGAACAGGCGCGTGCCTGGCTCGAGCGGGTCGATCTCGCGTCCTACGCATCCAACCGGCCATCTGCGCTGAGCGGCGGGCAGACACAGCGCGCGGCACTTGCCCGTGCACTGGTCACCGAGCCGCGCGTGCTCCTCCTCGACGAGCCGCTCGCCGCTGTGGATGCCTCCGGCAAGCTCGACTTGCGACGGGCGCTCCGCGAACATCTGCGCACCTTTTCCGGGGTCCGCATCCTGGTCACGCACGATCCACTCGAGGCCGCTTCACTGGCCGAGCGTGTCGTCATCCTCGAGGACGGGCGCGTGACTCAGGAGGGAGAGTTCTCCGATGTGACCGCCCGACCGCGCTCCGCATGGATCGCGCGGATGGCCGGGTTGAATCTCCTTCGCGGTGTCGTGACCGACGATGTGCTGCTGCTCGAGGGCGGCACGGCGATCACGGTCGCGACTGACGTGCGCGGGCCGGCGCTCGCGACCATCCACCCGCGCGCTGTCGCGCTCTACCGCCGGGTGCCCGAGGGCAGTCCGCGCAACGTCCTGAAAGGACGGGTGGCGAATGTCGACCCGGAGGGAGACCGCTGGCGCATCCAGATCGACGGCCCCGTCCCACTCGTCGCCGAGGTGACACCGGTGGGCGGTGGCGAGCTGCATCTCGCCGACGGCGGCGACATCTTCGCGTCGGTGAAGGCCACCGAGATTGACGTGTACGCTCAGTAGGGCGGCTTGGCCGTGCGCCCAGCTTGACCCGCAGGCGGCGGACTTGTCACCCTGAGTGCATGAACGTACCGGCCGATGCGGCGCAGCCCGGTTCGGTCGATGCGGTCGTCGACCTGCTTGCCGCCAACGATTACCTCTGTGACCGGCGTCTGGCCACCGCGATCCTCGTCTCGATGCGCATCCATAAGCCGCTCTTCCTCGAGGGCGAAGCCGGCGTCGGCAAGACCGAGGCGGCGCGTGCACTCGCCGCCGGGCTCGGGGCGCGACTGATCCGCCTCCAGTGCTACGAGGGCATCGACCTCGCGCACGCCGCATACGAATGGAACTACGCACGCCAGCTCCTGCACATCCGGCTGCTCGGCGAGGGCGCGGACCGCGTTCGAGCGGAGCAGGACGTTTTCGGTCCGGACTTCCTCCTGCGCCGGCCGCTCCTCGACGCGATCGACAACCAGGACGCGGTCCCGCCGGTGCTGCTCATCGATGAGATCGACCGGTCCGACGAGGAATTCGAAGCTTTCCTGCTCGAGATTCTCGCTGACTTCGCGATCAGCATCCCGGAGCTGGGCACCATTCGCGCAGCGCACCCGCCCCTGGTGATTCTCACCGGGAACCGCACGCGTGAAGTCCATGACGCGCTGAAGCGACGCTGCCTGTACCACTGGATCGACTATCCGGACCTCGAGCGTGAGGTGGCCATTGTTCGCGTCCGTGCCCCGGAGGTTTCCGAGCGTCTCGGACGGCAGGTTGCGGAAGTCACGCAACGTCTGCGCGGGCTCGATCTCTACAAAGTGCCAGGGGTGGCAGAAACTGTGGATTGGGCGCGAGCGCTCGCGGCCCTCGGCCACACCGAGGCAACCCCCGCCGCGCTGCGCGAGACCATGGGCGCCGCGGTCAAGCACCAAGAGGATCTCGAGCGGAGCGAGGAGGCGATCGCCGGGCACGCCGGACGGTGATTGCGCACGCGCCCGATCCGGTCGAGAGCGTCACGCTGTTCGCGCGTCTGCTCCGCGACGCCGGGCTCACCACGAGTCCCGAACGAGTCCGGGATGCGTGCGAAGCACTGCTCGCCGTCGATCTCGAGAGGCCCGACGAGGTGAGATACGCGTTGCGCGCCGTGTTCGTGACCCGGCGCGAGGAAGGGGCGGTGTTCGATGCGGCATTCGATCTTTTCTTCTCGCGGCCCGGCGGTGAGGGCAGGGCCGGATCGGTCCCCGGACGCGGCCGGCCACTCGCACTCGACCCCAAGCAGGCGCTGGCATGGATGAACGCCCTCGGCATGTCGTCGCCGGGCGTCGCTCGTGAGATCGAAGGGCCGCCGGCGTCGAGTCAGGGGTACAGCTCACAGGAACTCTTGCGGCAGCGCGACTTTCGTGAGATGAATTGGGAGGAGCTCGCGGCGGTCCGCAGGCTGCTCCGCCAGACTCCATGGCGGGTTGCAGAACGCAGAACCCGGCGTCTGCGCGCCGATCGGCGCGGAACCATCGAGCTCCAACGCACCATGCGAGCCGCCGCGCGCCAGGGAGGTGACGCACCGCGCCTGGCGCGTGCGAGTGCTCGGAGCAAGCGCCGTCCCATCGTCATCCTCTGCGACGTCAGCGGCTCGATGGATCGGTACTCGCGGCATCTGCTGGTCTTCGCACACGCGATCGGACGTCGCGAGCGGGTCGAGACCTTTGCGTTTTCGACACATCTGACCAGAATCACGCATCTCCTCCGTCACGGTGATATCGACTCCGCGCTCGACCATGTCGCCGAGCAGGTGCACGACATCGGCGGGGGCACGCGCATCGCCGACGCACTGCACACCTTCCAACGCGACCACGCGCGTCATGTGCTCGGGCATGGAGCGGTCGTGCTGATCATCAGCGACGGGTGGGATCGCGGGGACCCCGAGCAACTCGGTCGCGAGATGGAGCGGTTGCGCCGGACCTGCTACCGATTGATCTGGCTCAACCCGCTGCTTGGAAGCTCGGCATATCAGCCGGAAACCCGTGGGATGGCAGCGGCACTCCCCCACTGCGACGATTTTCTGAGCGCCCACAACGTCGAGGCGCTCGACACGCTCGGCAAACTGCTCGCCCAGCTTCCTCGACGGGTCAGCCGGTCGTATCGCGGCGGCGGCGCCGCGCGCGCCGGAACCGGCGGAGCAACAGCAGGCTGATCAAGCTCCCGAACGCGATGGCGATCGTCTTCGGCTTGATCCGGCTGAGACGCTCCTTTGCCACAGCGCGTCCGAGCGCGAGGGCGTCCAGCGCGGCAGGTTGCGCCTTGGGGCTCGAGGATGGTGCCGCAGGAGCAGGATCGGCGGATCCGTTGCCCGCCGCGGCTGCACCGTTCGCCGCAGGTGCGGCGGCGGCCGCGGGTGGTGCCTCCAGCTTCGCCTGAATGCATTCGGCGGCCTGACCGACGAGGTGGCGCGAGACGTCCTCCATGATGCCGCGGCCGAACTGGGCGACACGCCCGACCACGGTGAAGTCGGTGGCGAGAGTCACGGTCGAGTTCTCGCCGTCTGCCGCGACCGACATGACAGTGGTCGCGTCCGCCGACCCCGAGCCCGTGGTCTCCTTGCCCTCTGCCTTGAGAGTTGCGGTCCGGGTGGCCGGGTCTCGCGAGGTGATGGTCGCCGTGCCGTTGTAGCTGACGGTGACGGGCCCGACCTTGATCCGCACCTTGCCTTTGAAGGTGTCGGGATCGACGACCTCGGACAGTTCGGCGCCGGGGACACAACTGACGACGTTGTTGACGTCGAGCAGGAACTCGTACACGCGGTCAGGAGCCGCCTTGACGGCGAAGGAATTCTCGATTTGCATTCCAGGCATTGTGCACCGCACGGCAAACGGGACGGTAGCTTGTGGCGTTCGGCTGCGAAGCGGATACTCAGTGCATGCGAGATCTGCTTCCCATGCTGAATGAATGGAGCGAGGGCGACCCGCTGGTCGCAATCGCGACAGTGGTCGGAACCTCGGGTTCGACACCGCGCCCGATGGGCGCACGCCTCCTGGTCAGCCGCGACGGGCGCATGGCCGGGTCGGTGAGCGGCGGCTGCCTCGAATCGGCTGTGGTGCTCGAGGCGCAGGCGACGATCGCTGGTGACGCGCCGCCCCGCCTGCTGCACTACGGCATCAGCGATGAGATGGGGTGGGCCGTCGGGCTCTCGTGCGGCGGCGAAGTCGACATCTTCGTGGAGCCACTCACCAGCGACGGTTCGGATCCGGTGATCGAGACCGTCCGCACGGCCATCGAAACGTCGCGCCCGGTGGCGCTTTTGACCGTGCTGGACGGGGAGCAGGCCGGCAATCGCGCAGCGGCTACAGCCGATGGCGGTCTCGTCGGCACCCTTGGTGGGACGGCGAGCGTCGCGGCGACCGTTGCCGCTGCGCGCCCGCGCATCGGCTCCGGGCTTCCGGGGGTCGAGGAGATCGCCGGAATGCGCGTGTTCGTCGATCCCATCGTGCCCGCGCCGCAGCTGGTGGTCATCGGGGCCGTGCACATCGCGGTCGCCTTGACGACCATGGCCCGGGCGGCCGGCTTCACCGTGTCGGTGATCGACCCGCGCACGGCGTTCAACAACGTCGAGCGAATCGCTGACGCGGACCGCCTGGTGACCGCCTGGCCCGACGAGGCGTTGCCGCAGTTCGATCTCGGGCCACGCGACGCCGCTGTCTGCCTCGCGCACGACCCGAAGTTCGAGGATCCTGCGCTCACCGCCCTGCTCCGCTCCGAGACCGGCTACATCGGAGCGATCGGGAGCCGTGGCACCCACGCCAAGCGCGTCGCACGTCTGCACGAAGCCGGGTTCACCGACGCCGACATCGCGAGGATCCACAGCCCGGTCGGCTTGAACCTCGGCGCCGCGACGCCCGAGGAGATCGCCATCGCCATCCTCGCCGAGATCGTGGCAGTACGGCGCGGCCGCAACGCAGGCTCACTGTCGGCACCGCCGGCCGCCGCCGGGTGAGGCTGGAAGTCCTTCCCGGATCAGAGGTTGACCCCCATCCGGAGCGTTGGATGGGCGCTGTGCTCTGCCGCGACGTCGCAGGCACCGGGGGCCGGACGGTGCTGAGCAAAGGGGCAGTGCTTGCAGCCGGAGACGCGCGGGCTCTGGGGGACGCGCATCCCGCCGAGCTGCACCTGCTGTGGCTCGATGACGGCGATGTCGGTGAGGACCCGGCAGCCGTGCGCATCGCGGCAGCAGTTGCAGGGCCAGGCACCACGGCTCACGCTCCGGTCGAGTCCCAGGCTCGGCTCGTCGCGGGCTGGCGCGGCATGGTCGAAGTTGATCTCGACGGCCTCGCTGCTGTGAACGCCGTGGACGGCGTGACCGTCTTCACGGTGCCCGACGGCCTCCACGTGGATGCCGGCAGGACGCTGGCGGGCGTCAAGGTCACGCCCCTTGCCATTGCCGAGGCGTCCGTCCGGGAAGCCGAGCGAGCGGCGCTGGGCATCCCGAACGGCGCGCGAGTCCTGAGCGTCCGTCCGTTCCTGCCACTCCGCGTGGCAGCAATCGTGCGCCAACAGTTGACCGACGATGCCCGCGCGCGCTTCGAACGGTCGCTCGGCATGCGCAGCGCGTGGTTCGGGGGCACGACCATGCCGGTGCGTTACGTCGCCGACGACCCGGAGCAGATCCGGCGTGCGCTCCTCGATGCTGCTGCGACGGCAGACATCGTCCTTGCCGTCGGCGTCGCATCAGTGGACCCCCTGGAAGTCACCTGGCAGAGCCTCCTCGCGGCTGGAGCCACGTCGGTGCGACGGGGACTGCCCATGCATCCGGGTAGCAGCTATTGGATCGCGGAACTGCTCGGTCGCCCGGTGATCGGGGTTGCGTCATGCGGGATGTTCTCGCGGCGCAGCGCGCTCGACCTGCTCATTGCCCGGCTGCACGCCGGCCTGCCGCTGGACGCGCGCTATCTGGCGTCACTCGGCCACGGCGGCTTGCTGGGCAAGGAAGCCGCCTGGCGAATTCCCCCGTACGAAGCGGCGCTCGACGACGATCCCGACGACGTCTAGAGCGCCTCAGGCAGGCGCTGCCGACAGACGCGCGAAGTCCTCCGGGGTGTCGATGTCGATCGGCTGATCCCCGGGCGTGCCGGCGGCGACGGTGGCGACCCGCTCGGGATGCGCCCGCACCAGTGCGCGCAGGCCCACGTCGCCGGTCAGCGCATCGATGTCGGCCCACAACTCGCGCGCCAGCACCATCGGCGGGTGGAGCAGCCCGTCAAAGCTCAACGCGGCCGCAGGCAGACCCGATGCCGCCTGGATTTCGAGGAGCCGGTCCACGAGCGATGCGGTGACGTCGGGTTGGTCCCCGAGGATGACCACCGCGCGCTCGATATCGGCGCCGAGGGTACGGACACCGGCGCGCAACGACGTGCTCATCCCCTGCGCGTACTCCGAGTTGACGACGACGCGCGCGCGCCGGAAGTCGACCTCCGCACGTATCTGCTCCGAATGCGCGCCGAGCACGACAACCACCTCGTCGAGCGTCGAGTCGCACGCAGCGGAGATCGCGGTTTCCAGGAGCGGGCGACCACGCACCGTGAGCAGTTGTTTTGGTTCACCCATCCGGCGCGACAGTCCCGCGGCGAGGATGACCCCTGCCGACTTTGGCGCGGTCAACTCAGCCGACGCGTGCCTTGAGAAAGCGAGCGGGATCCGCGACGAACTGCTCCGTGCAACCGGCGCAGCAGAAGAAATACGTCTGATCGCCATGGGTCGTCAGATGGGCGGCATCTGCGGTATCGACGGTCATGCCGCACACCGGATCCACCGCGAATCCCCCGAGAGCCGTCGACGGTGCGACCGGATTCGCGGCGATGCGCTCGTGTCGCAGCGCGACCACTTCCGCGAGTGCGTGCAACGCAATCTCCTCCTGGGCACCGGCGCGACGCTGCCCGGCAGGTGCGCGGACCCGGGCCAGTTGCTCGTCTGAGACACCACGCGAGCGCAAGGTGTCCAGCACAGCTGCGCTCCTGCGAACGCTGGCCACCAGCGCGACGTCCGCGTTGGGCAGCGTCAACGCCGCCTGCAGCGCGTCGTCGTCGTAGTGACCCATGGTCGCGACCACCACCCAGCAGTCCGTCTCGCTGCCCAGGGCATCGAGATCGAGGCTGTCGAGGACTCGGTCAGCGTTCGAAAAATCCGACTTCGAAGCGCCGGGATGCACGCCGCAGGTGCGAAACCCGATGACGCGCGCCAGCTCAACCAAGGTTCGTGCGGCAGGGCTGCCGCCAATGACCACCAGCACGGGCTTGGGGAGATGCGGGTCGATGAAGATATCGAGCGTCCCCCCACTCGGACACGTCGTTGCCACCGTGAGCTCACCTCCGATGCGCGTTTCGGCAACTTCCACATCCGGACGGATGCGCACCAGACGCGGAAGGCCGTCATGCATCGCCATCAGCGCCTCGCGACGCACGAGCGCGTCCGAGCAGCTGCCGCCAATCCACCCGTGGAGTTCGCCGTCCGCGGTGATCACGGCCTTGTCGCCGGGGTGCGCCGACGTCGGGGATTCCGTGCGCACCACGGTCGCGAGGGCACACGAACGCCCCATCGCGGCGTTCTCGGCCAGCAGGTTCAGGAGGCCGTCCTCTATTCGGTGACCCCCTTGCTGCGGAGCGCCGCCCACACCTTGTCAGACGTGACCGGCATGTCGATATTGGTGATGCCGAGGTGCGACAGCGCGTCGATGACCGCGTTGACAAAGGCGGCCGGCGATCCGACCGTCGCGGACTCGCCGACACCCTTGGCGCCGATGGGATGGTGCGGCGACGGTGTGACCGTCTCGCCAAGCTCAAAGCGAGGTGTCTCCCACGCGGTGGGGATCAGGTAGTCCATGAAGTTCGAGCCGATGCAGTTGCCGTCGTCGTCGAACGTGATCAACTCCATGAAGGCGATGGCGAATCCCTCGGTGAGTCCACCGTGGATCTGCCCCTCAACGATCATCGGGTTGATGCGCACGCCGCAGTCGTCGACGGCCACCATGCGCCGCACCTTCACCTGGCCCGTTCCCTTGTCGATGTCGACCACCACGAGGTAGGTGCCGAAGGGGAACGTCATGTTCGGCGGGTCGTAGTACGTGACACCTTCGAGGCCCGCCTCGAGTCCGTCCGGAAGGTTGGTGTAGGCCGCGAATGCGATGTCCTGGATGGTCTTGACGTTGTCGGGCGAACCCTTGACGTTGTACTTGCCGTGATCGAACTCGATGTCGGCCACATCAGCTTCGAAGAGATGCGCGGCGATCAACTTGCCCTTGTCGCGGAGCTTGCGTGACACGATCGCGGTTGCCGCGCCACCGACTGGTGTCGAGCGCGATGCGTAGGTGCCGAGGCCGAACGGCGTGTTGTCGGTGTCGCCCTCGCGGACCTCGATGTCCGACGCGGGAATGCCAAGCTCCTCGGCGACGATCTGCGCGAACGTCGTCTCGTGTCCCTGACCTTGCGACTTGACACCGAGCTTGAGAATTGCCTTGCCCGTCGGGTGCACGCGCAGTTCGGCCGAGTCGAACATGCGCAACCCGGCGATGTCGTAGTCCTTGCCCTTGCCGGCTCCGACGACTTCGGTGAAGCTGGCGACGCCGATGCCCATGAGCTCGCCTTTGGCGCGCTTCTCCGCCTGCTCCCTGCGGAGCTCGTCATAGCCGAGCATGTCGAGTGCGACCTTCATCGCCCTCGGGTAGTCACCACTGTCGTATTCGAAGCCCGACGCCGACTGGTACGGGAACGCCTCGGGCTGGATGAAGTTGTTCATGCGCACGGTGACCGGGTCCTGGCCCAGCTCCACCGCGATGTTCTCGACCAGGCGCTCGATCATGTACGACGCCTCGGTCACACGGAACGAGCAGCGATACGCGACGCCGCCCGGAGCCTTGTTGGTGTACGCACCGTCGGCGACGATGTGCGCGGCAGGGATGTCGTACGAGCCGGTGACGATGTGGAAGAGCCCCGCCTTGAACTTGCTCGGCTGCGCATCCGCAAAAAAAGCGCCGTTGTCGCTCAGCAGATGAGCGCGCAGGCCGATGAACTTGTTGTTCTCATCGAGCGCCATCTCGCCGTCCATGTAGTAGTCGCGCGCGAAACCGGTAGAGATGAGATTTTCGGTGCGGTCCTCGATCCACTTCACCGGCCGGCCGATGAGCAACGATGCCGCGGTCGCGACCACGTACCCGGGGTAGATCGGGACCTTGTTGCCGAATCCGCCGCCGAGGTCGGGGGAGATGATGCGGATCTTCTCCTCCGGCAGCCCTGCCACGATGGCGAACAGCGTGCGATGTGCGTGCGGCGCCTGGCTGGTCATGTAGATCGTCGCGTTGCCGGTCACGGGGTCCAGGTCGGCGACGCATCCGCACGTCTCCAGCGGAGACGGATGGCAGCGTGGGTAGTACGTTGAAAGCTTGACGACCTTGGTGGCGCGGGCGAAAGCCGCGTCGGTCGCGGCTGCGTCTCCCGCTTCCCAGTGATAGATCTTGTTGTCGGTCTGTCCCTCTTTCTCGTCGCGGATGACGGGAGCGCCGGGCGCCAATGCCTGCTGCGGCGTCGTGATCGCCTGCAGCGGTTCGTAGTCGACCACGACCAAGGCCGCAGCGTCTTCCGCGATGTATTTCGTCTCGGCGATGACGCAGGCAACTTCCTGGCCCTGGAAACGGACTTTGTCGGTGGCGAGCACGGCTTGCGTGTCACCCGAGAGCGTCGGCATCCAAGCCAGCTTGTGCTGCGCGAGCAATTCCCCGGTCACCACTGCGACGACACCTGGGATCGCCATGGCGGCACTGCTGTCAATGCTTTTGATGCGTGCGTGCGCGAGCGGGCTGCGCACGATGACCATGTGGAGCATGCCCGGCAGCACGACGTCGTCGACGTAGTGGCCCTGCCCGTGGATGAAGCGCGCGTCCTCCTTGCGGGGGAGCGACACGCCGATGCCGCCCATCGCTTGACGTGCGGCTTCCTTCTCTTCAGCGGCGATGTCGACTGCCATCAGGCAACTCCTGCGGTGTTCTCAGCGGTGATCGCGGCGGCCGCATGCTGAATAGCTTTGACGATGTTCATGTAGCCGGTGCAGCGGCAGATGTTGCCGCTGATGCCCCAGCGAATCTCGTCCTCGGTGGGATGGGGGTTGCTCTCGATGAGCGCGGCACCCACGAGCATCATCCCGGGGGTGCAGAAGCCGCACTGCAGCCCATGCTCGGCGTGGAAGCCTTCCTGGATGGCGTGCAGCTGGCCGCCCTTCTTGAGACCTTCGACCGTCGTGATCGACTTTCCTTCCACCTGTCCGACGAGCACTGTGCAGGACTTCACCGGGCGACCGTCGAGCAGCACGGTGCAAGCGCCGCAGTTGCTGGTGTCGCAGCCGATGTGGGTACCGGTCATTGCGAGTTTGGTGCGAATGAAATCGACCAGCAGGGTTCGAGGCTCGACGTCCTCGGTGCGCTCCGCCCCGTTGATGTTCACCGTGACTTTCATGCCGATGCTCCCTGCGCACGGTCGATGGCGGTACGCAGGCCGCGTTGCACGAAAATCCGTGCGACGTCGCGCTTGTATTCTGCGCTTCCCCGGATATCTGCTTTCGGTTCCGCCGCCTCGGCTGCCAGTCGAGCGGCCGCGGCGATCACGTCGTCGGTCGGCTCGTTCCCGACCAGGGCTGCCTCAGCCGCAGTTGCCTTGATGCTGTGTGCGCCCACCGCACACAGCCCGATCCCGGCGGCAGCGATCCGGCCGTCATCGCCGAGGACTATGTGCACTGCAGTGGCCACGCTGGCGAAGTCACCGATCTTGCGTTCGAGTTTCAGGTAGGTGCCACCAGACTTCCCGGACGTCACCGGTATCCGAATCTCGGTCATCACCTCGTCCGCGTGCAGCCCGGTCGTGAACGGTCCCTCAAAGAAGCCGAGGGCCGGAACCACGCGCTCGCCCGACGCCGACCTGACAACGAACTCGGCGCCGACCGCGAGCATCACCGCTCCCCAGTCACCCGCGGGATCCGCATGGCAGATCGAACCCCCGACCGTTCCCATGTTCCGGATGAGCGGATCGGAGATGAGCGGAGCGGCATCGAGAAGGACATCCAGCGTCCCACGCAGGTCGGTGGCGCTCTCGACGTCGCGATGACGGGTCCGCGCGCCAATCCGCACATGCCCGTTTTCCCGACGCACACCCTCGAGTCCTTCGACTTTTCCGATATCAACCACAATCACCGGGGTCGCAAATCGCAGTTTCAGCAAGGGGATCAGGCTCTGCCCTCCGGCAAGCACCTTGGCGTCATCACCGTGCTGGCTCAAGAGGCCGAGCACCTCGTCGAGTGTTGCCGGCGCGATGTAGTCGAACGCGGCAGGGAACATCCAAAACCTCCGGGATTTGAGCCCCAAAAATGGATTGGGCGTCCACCAGTGGACGGCGCTAAGAGTACGCCAGTCAGATACGTGCCGAAAACGACTGAGGCGGGAGCGGTCGAATGCTCAATTACCCTTCCGGTAAGCCCGACTATGATGATTGTCGGAATGCAGCCCCGGGTGGACGATGAGGACCAGACGATGTTGACGCACGCCGTTGCTCCCGACCTCGAGACAGTCGCCGGTGCTCAGCGGCGTCTCCTCGGGAGTGTTGGCGTGCTCCCCGTGGAGAGCGTCGGCCTCGACGCCGCACTCGGGCGGATCCTCGCGGAGTCGATTGCGTCCCGTTCAGACCTTCCGGGCTTCGACAACTCTGCGATGGATGGATATGCCGTCCGCGCGGGCGATATCGCGCGCGCCCCGATAGCACTTCCCGTCGTCGGCGAATCGCGTGCGGGGGCAATGCCGCAGCCCCATACCCCCGGCACCGCCATGCGCATTTTCACCGGGGCACCGATGCCGGATGGCGCGGACACCATCGTCCGACAGGAGGACACCACGCGCGATGACGCGACGGTGGTCATCGAAGTGGCCACTGCTTTGGGGACGAGCGTTCGCCGGCGGGGGGCCGACATGGGCGCGGGTACGACCGTCCTGCGTCCCGGACGGGCGTTGAGCAGCATCGACATCGGCGTGGCAGCGGCGCTGGGCCACGACACCGTCCTTGTTGGCGGCAGACCGCGGGTCACGCTCCTCGCGACCGGTGATGAGCTCGTGCCTGCGGGCACGCCACCTGCTGATGCTCAATTGATCGACTCGAATTCGCCAATGCTGGCGGCCGCGGTGCGCGAGGCGGGTGGCGTTCCCACGTTTCTCGGCATCGCAGGCGACTCGAAGGAGTCCTTGCGTGACATGCTCCGCACGGCGTCGTCGGCCGACCTCGTCGTCAGCTCCGCGGGTGTGAGTGTCGGGGATCACGATTGGGTCCGCGAGGTCGCGTCCGAGCTGGGGACGATCGCGACCTGGCGTGTGGCGATGCGGCCCGGCAAACCGGTTCTGATCGGAACCCTGGGCGCCGCAACCTTCATTGGTCTTCCCGGCAATCCGGTGAGCAGCTCGGTGACCTTCGAGCTCTTTGCGAGACCCGCGATCCGGCGGATGCAGGGTGCAAGCGATGTGCACCGGCGTCGTATCCAGGTGCGCATCGGCGAGGAGATGACCAAGCCCGCCGGACTCGAGACGTACGCGCGCGCTGTCCTCCGCGATGTGGACGGCGATATTCCCTCGGCCTTCAGTGCGGGCGATCAGGGCTCATCGATGCTGCAGTCACTGACTCGCGCGGACTGTCTCGTCGTGCTTCCGGTGGGCAGTGAGATCTTCCCCGGCGGCGCCATCGTGCAGGCGATTCCATTGCGATGACAGCGATATCGGTACTCCCGGGCGTTGCCGCCGGTCCCGATCGTTTCGGGCGGTCCCTGCGCGACGTGCGCATCTCGGTCACCGACCGCTGCAACTTCCGTTGTCCCTACTGCATGCCCAAGGCGAAGTTCGGGCCTGGGCACCGTTTTCTTCCTCGTGCTGAGTCGCTGACCGCGGACGAGATCGTTCGACTGGCGGGTGTCTTCGCCTCGCTCGGCGTCAGCAAGATCCGCCTGACCGGCGGCGAGCCGCTGGTGCGCGCCGACCTCGTCGAGATCGTTACCGGGATCGCGCAACTCGGTGTACCCGACATCGCGTTGACCACCAACGGTGCCCTGCTCCGACGCTGGGCCGTGCGTCTTCGCGACGCCGGTCTGCATCGCGTCACCGTGAGCCTCGACTCGCTCGACCCCGCCGTGTTCTCGGCCATGAGCGACTCGCGCGTGCACGTGAGTGAAGTGCTCGATGGGATCGCCGCCGCGCGTGAGGCGGGGCTTGATCCGATCAAGCTCAACTGTGTCGTGCAGCGCGGTGTCAATGAGGACGGACTGCTCGACCTCGTGGACTACGCGAGGCGTGAGGGTCTCAGTCTCCGCTGCATCGAGTACATGGACGTGGGCGCCACCAACGGCTGGCGAGCGGCCGACGTCGTGACCGGTGAGGAGATTCTCGAGCGCGTGTCGCGCGTCCATCCGCTCATCGAGGACAAGCCGGATCCCACCGCGGTCGCAAGGCGCTATCGCTTCGTCGACGGCGCCGGGGACCTGGGCGTGATCACCTCGGTGAGCAGGCCCTTCTGCGGCGATTGCACGCGCGCCCGCCTGGGCGTCGATGGCAAGTTGTACACGTGCCTGTTCGCGACCGCCGGCATCGACCTGCGTGAGCCCCTGCGATCGGGCGCCGACAACAACGAACTGCGGCGCATCGTCGCCGACCGCTGGAAGCGTCGCGACGACCGCTATTCGGAGTTGCGTGGACTCGGCGTCGCCGATGGGGAACGCATCGAGATGTCGTACATCGGCGGTTGACGGTGGACGACGTGACCGTGCTCGTCTTCGGTCCTCTTCGAGAGCGAGTTGGCGTTGGAGAGATCCAGATTCCCGGATCGACGGTCCAGGAGGTCTGGGACGAGCTCGTGCGCCGGTATCCACGTGCTGCCGCGGACGCGGCCTCGATCCGCGCCGCGCGCAATCTGAACTATTGCGAGTGGACGAGCGCCGTGCGCGGTGGCGACACGATTGCATTCATTCCGCCGGTTGCCGGTGGCAGCGCGGATGACGATGCCATCCGGGTGCTGGTGACCGACGCGCCGATCGACGTGGCCGCGGAAATCACTGCGGCGGGGACTCCGCGCGACGGAGCGGTCGCAACCTTCATCGGGAGAGTGCGCGACCACAGCGACGGCGTTGCCGTGGCTCGGATGGACTACGAAGCGTACGCGGAGATGGCCGAGTCGGAGATGCTGCGCATCGCGACCGAACTCCACGCTCGCGGCGGGATCAGCACGATCACGATCGTGCACCGGACGGGTACGCTCGAAGTGGGTGAGGCCAGCGTTGTCGTGATCGTCGCGGCTCCGCACCGCGATACCGCATTTCCCGCCTGCCAGGAGGCCATCGAGTTGATCAAGCGTACGGTTCCGGTCTGGAAGCGCGAGCATCGACCGGACGGCGCGCACTGGGTGGACGCGCGTCACAGCCATCCTGGCGAGCTGTCGGTATGAAGGCGCAACGCCTGACCCACGTTGACGAATCTGGCCGCGCCCGCATGGTCGACATCAGCGACAAAGCGGTCACGCGGCGCAGTGCGACCGCGCGAGGACGCGTGCGCTGCAGCGCTGAAGCGGTGCAACGAATTGCGGCCGATTCGATTGCCAAGGGCAGCGTGCTGGACACCGCGCGCCTCGCGGGGATCATGGGTGCGAAGCGCACATCGGATCTCATTCCGCTCTGCCATCCGCTTGCCCTGCGCCACATCGACGTTGATCTGCGCCTCGACCTGTCGGCGAGTCCGGGCATCGTCATTGAAGCAACCGCGCGCGTCGAGGGTGCGACCGGTGTCGAGATGGAGGCGCTGACTGCGGTCGCGATCGCAGGCCTCACGGTGATCGACATGATCAAAGCGGTGGACCACTGGGCGTCGATCACCGACGTGACGCTGGTGCACAAAGAAGGCGGCCGCAGCGGTTCGCTTGACCGGCCGGAGGCAGTCTAGGAAGCGGTCGCCGCCGGTTCGGACTGGCCTGGATGACGGGTGTCGCCGGAGATGAGCGCGAGAGCGTGCGGCAACGCCGGCCACACGGCATCAAGACATTCAGCGACGGCTTTGGGGTTTCCGGGCAGCGACATGACCAGGCAGGAGGCCATGACCCCGACCACCTGTCGCGACAGCATTGCGTGCGGCGTCACGTTCAGCCCCTGCTGGCGCATCACCTCCGCCATTCCCGGCACCTCGTAGTCGAGCATCGGCTGCAGCGCCTGGGGCGTGACGTCGCGGGGACCGAGCCCGGTGCCGCCCGTGAGAATGACCAGGTCGGCATGCGTCGCCGCGGTTCGCACCGCGTGGCGAATGGCATCGACCTCGTCCGGCACGCTCTCGCGCGCGACGACATCGGCGGGCAGCAGTGCAAGCCGCGCGACGATCACATCGCCGCTACGATCGTCGGTGTCGACGCCACGACGGCTGTCGCTCACCGTGATCTCCGCGGCACGCCAGCGGCGTGCGATGGTGAGGTCACTCATCCCTGCACGATGCGCTCATGACCCGCGTACACGTTCATCTGCTCACCTCGAAGAAACCCGATCAAGGTCATTCCGGACTCGGCGGCAAGCTCGACAGCGAGACTCGACGGTGCTGAAACCGCGGCCAGTAGCGGGATGCCGGCCATGAGTGTCTTCTGGGTCAGTTCGAAACTTGCCCGGCCCGAAGCCAGGATGATGTGCGACCGCAGCGGGAGCAGACCGGCAGTTGCGGCCCATCCGATCACCTTGTCGAACGCGTTGTGCCGTCCGACATCCTCACGCAGGCAGAGCAGCACACCATCACTGTCGAACAATGCGGCGGCGTGGAGGCCACCCGTCCGCGAGAACTGACGCTGCGCCGATCGCTGGATCGCGGGCAGGCCGAGCAGGAGCGCGGGCGACACGCGGAGTGGATCAGCCCGGACGTCATATGCCGATTTCGTGCGCACCGCCTCGATGCTTGCCTTCCCGCACATCCCGCACGAGGACGTCATGTAGAAGGCCCGTGGCGTCACATCGCGCGAGGATGCCTCCGATGTCAGCGTGACGTCGACGACGTTCAGTTCGCCAGTCTCCGCGCCGGCTTCGGGACACATGCGCATCGCGGCGATCTCACTCGCGGCGCGAACGATTCCCTCGGTGACGAGAAATCCGGCAACCAGGTCGAAATCGTCTCCGGGCGTGCGCATGGTGACCGAGAGCGAGACTTCACCAAGACGAATCTCGAGCGGCTCCTCGGTACTGACGTCATCGCTCCGCCAGGTCACGGCGCCGCTTGCCGCAACCTGCATCACCCGCCTGTGGCGCACCGTCATGCGTCCACGATAGCGGGCCGGGTCCCTTGGCGGACGCGGTACCGGGCGCCCCCGGCCTCGATCGTCAAGCCGCCGGCGCCGGGGCCTCAGTGCAACGTTCGCTATGCAGCCGCGTATTTCGGCAACGGCGTCAGCCTTGCGCTCTCATGGGATCAGTTCGTGTTCAGCACACTGATCTGACCGCCTCCCGCGCGGCGCATTAGGCGCATGCGGGGAAGACGAATGTACCGCGAGAGTCGGTTTCGTTGGGCGTTCCGTAGCCGCTGATGAACGAGTATCCCCATGTGCCCGTCGACGTCAGCGGCAGGCCGTAGTACTCACTTGCCGTCAGGCCCATGACGTTGAATGCGGGTCCCTTTGGCGGCGTGAGCCGGAGCATGGTGAAATCCCCTGCGCCAGTCCACGAGATCATGTCTCCGCCCGCGGGGTTGGTTGGATCGCACGTGAGCACGGTCATGACGGGGTTGCAGAAATTCCTGTTTGCGTTCGTACCGTGAGACGCCATCGACGGGTACGAGTCCCAACGCGCAAGAACAAGTTGATGGTCAGGGATGTTGGGGGTGTCGAACGTGAATGGCTGTGTGGCACTTGTCTCTTCCATTGGAAATGTTGCGCCCGCGTTGAAACTGAGGTCGACGTTGTAGTCCGTCTGTGTTGACTCAGAGCTGATCTGCCAGGCGAATTCGGTGTTGTTTGGTGCGCACAATGCCGTCAGGACGGGCGGTGTCGACGGTGGCCCCGGGGTGGGGGTCGGGCCGGGCGTCGGAGTGAACGCTGCGCTCGGCGTCGCGGTCGCCGTCGCGGTGGGCGTTGGGACGGCGGTTGGCGTGAGGGTCGGGCTGACGCTTGGAGTGGTCGTCGGCCTCGCCGCCGAGCCGCATGCTGCCAACCCGATCGCGGTGATCGCAGCGCCGAAGATGGTCATGTGTTTCACGGGTTTCTCTGCCCGTCAAACGACACACGCGCTCCTCGGTTACGTGCTCCGGAGGAGATGCATCCGTCGGCTCGCGCGACCCATGCCGCAAGATCGTCGGCGACACCGTGTGCGATGACCCTGCGATCTCCGATCTGCTGCCGGCTCTGGCAGGCAAGCTGAACGAAGCACGCCGCGGCGGGTCCGACATCGTGCAGCTCGACCTCGCCGGGCGGGCACGATTGCTGCGGATCGCGCGGGATGTGGCTCATACCACCGAGCGGCAGAACGCGCCGCTCGCGGCCTACCTGATCGGGCGCTTCGTGCAGTCGAGCGTCGACGCCGGCGTCTCCCCTGCGGACGCACTTGCCGAGGCCGCCGACGTGGTGCGATCCCTCACCGGCGACGTGCCTGACTGACCTCGGCCAGGTCCTCGGGGGTGTTGAGGTTTCGTGCAAAGCGGTCGGAGACACCTGCGGCGCGCCACTCCGGCTCGGGCACCTCAAGGGTGCGCAGCTTCGCGACCATGCGGCGCACGGAGCGGTCGGTGCCCGCGAGCGCCGTCTCAGCAACAGGAAGGGCCGACCTCGCATAGACGGCGTGCAGCGGCTCGACGCCACGAGCGGTCACGCAGACGGCCGCATCGTGGTTGCCGATGCGCTCCGCCAGCAGTTGGACGAGGCCGGGATCGAGCCACAGGAGATCCACCGCAAGGACCGCCAGAAGTCGGTGCGGCGACGCTCGCAGCCCGGCGACGATTCCACCGAGTGGACCGGCGCCCGCGACGGCATCCTCGATCGACCGGTGACCTGCAACGCCAAGTCTGGAATCCCCCGCACCGATGAGCACCGGGTCGCAGACGTGACCGAGGCGGGTGACCGCGCGTTCCAGCAGCGTGACTCCGTCGATCTCGATGCCAGCCTTGTCGATGCCCATGCGCGTGCTCCGTCCGCCGCAGAGCACAACTCCGGCGAGAGCGAGGCGCGGACGCGCGCCGTCCCGTCGAGGCGCTTCCTCGTCAGGTGCGAGTGGCAATTCCACTGGGCGCAACCTTACGAGATGCGACGAACCGACCCCCAGAGCTGAGACGCGACTGCTGCGCTTCCGCAGCCTCGCGAACCGCGCTAAGCGCTCAGACCGTTGCTCACGTTCGAGAAAACGTTGTTGACCTGATGTCCTGCCACGCCGACGACAACGATGACGGCAATCGCGATCAGGATGATCACCAGCCCGTACTCGACGAGCCCCTGACCACGTTCGTCATTGCGCCGCCGGCTGGTGGGAGCGGTCATGGACCTCACCAGGGCTACCAACGCGGGGATGAATGCCGGGATCATGCGTGCAGCATCCGACAGACTCGTCGGCTACACGTTGTGGTTGGGTGACGAGCTTGTTTCGCTTGCCGGGCAGGGAAATGGCGCTCGTTACCCAGGCGTTACCGCGAGCTCAGCGAGCGAGTTCGGCGCTCTTGACCGCGGCGCCGTAGCCATCGGGCAGCGGCCGCGGCGGCTGCGGTCCAACGTAGAGCGCGGAGGGACGGATAAGGCGGTTGTTCGCCGCCTGCTCAGCGATCGCCGCGGTCCACCCGACCGTCCGGCTCGACGCGAATGTCGGAGTGAACATGTCCGGTGGTATGCCGACGCTGTTCATCACCACGCCGGCGTAGAACTCGACGTTGGTGTAGAGGCGGCGTCCGGGTTTCAACTCATTGAGGACTCGCAGCGCAGTCTGTTCGACCTGTACGGCGAACTCGGCCTGCGGACCACCGAGTTCGGTCGCGACCTCGCGGAGGAGCGTCGAGCGGGGGTCGTCGGTCTTGTAGACGCGATGCCCGAAGCCCATGAGGCGCTCGCCAGACGAGATCTCGTGGCGCAGGTACTCCTCGGCCTTGTCGGGCGTCCCGATGGCATCGAGCATCGCCAGCGCCCGCGAGGGTGCGCCGCCGTGGAGCGGGCCGGCCAGGGCGCCGATGGCGCCGGTCAAGGCCGAACCGATGTCAGAGCCCGTCGACGTGATCACGCGTGCCGTGAAGGTCGACGAGTTGAACCCGTGATCCATGGTGAGGATCAGGTATTGCTCGAGGGCCCGGGATTCGCGCTCGTGCGGACGCTCGCCGGTGAGCATCTGGATGTACGAGGCGGCGTATCCGAGGTCCGGGTCCGGTTCGACGGGATCGAGCCCGAGGTGGTGGCGGTGCAGCCGCATCAGCAGCACTGGGACGATTGCCGCCATCTTCAAGCATTCCCTGCGGACCTCTTCCGCGGGGATGTCCAGCGTGGGCTGCTGCTCGAGGGCGGCCCCGGCGAGGGAAACCGCCGAGCGAAGCGCCATGAGCGGCGTGTACCCAGGGAGCGCAGCGATGCGTGGGAGCAGGTCGGCCACGCTGTCCGGGATCGATCGCGCTTCCACGGCCAGGGTGTGGAAGGCTTTGAGTTGGGCATCGTCAGGCAGCTCACCTTCGGCGAGCAGATGCCAGACCTGCTCGAAGGAGCAACGGCGGGCCAGTTCTGTGGCGTTGTAGCCCCGGTAGTGGAAGAACCCCTCCTCACCGCGGACGTCGCCGACCGACGTTTCCGCCACGGCGACGCCTTCGAGCCCGCGCGGCGCGAGGCCGGGAAGAGCCGAGCCGGCCGGCTGTACCTCTTCGATGTGCGCCACCCGCACGACGTGGCGGATGGACAGGATGCCGGCGACCTTGTCGCCGTCCATCACCGGCAGGTGGCGGAAGCGCCGCTCGCGGAAGACAGTGAGGCCCTGCTCGACCGTGTCCGTGACCGAGACGGTCACCGGGTCCCTGGTCATGACTTCTTCGACCTTGGTCGTGGCGGGATCGATGCCATGCCCGACCGAGCGGAGCAGATCGCGCTCACTCACCATGCCGACCAACCTGCCGTGCTCGTTGAGGACCGCGGCAGCTCCGACATTGGCTCCGTCGATGATCACCGACGCTTGCGCGAGGGTGATGCTGTTCGGCACCACCACCGCCGGCTTGTGCATGACGTCGGCGACGGTCAGGGACGCTGTCACGCGCTCAGTCTAGCGCTGTACACCAGCCCCCTCGACGCTGCAGCGCGTCGAGCGGCCAGCGCAACCTGCGGCCCGAGCGTCACGATCTGGCGACCACATGACAGACGACAGGAGCATCGACCCCGGCCTGGCGGGCGACATGAGCCCGGAGGAGTTCCGGCGAGCCGCGCGACGCGTGGCCGACTGGACTGCCGACTACCTTCGCGATGTCGAGCTGTATCCCGTCCTGAGCCCGGCCGAGCCGGGAACTGTGCGTCGCAGCCTGCCGGCGGCACCCCCTGTGTCCGGTGAGCCGCTCGAATCGGTGCTCGCCGATATTGAGGAGGTGATCCTTCCCGCGACCACGCACTGGCAGTCCCCAGGCTTCATGGCGTACTTCGCCTCGAGCGGATCCAGCCCCGGGATTCTCGGTGAGACCCTCGCGGCCGCCTTCAACGTCAACGCGATGCTCTGGCGCACCGCGCCCGCGGCAACCGAGCTGGAGCAAGTGACGCTCGACTGGCTCCGGCAGATGGTTGGCCTGCCCGAGCCGCTGTTCGGGGTGATCAACGACACGGCGTCCTCGAGCACGCTGTACGCGCTCGCCGCCGCTCGCGAGGCACAGTCGGATCTGCGCATCCGCGAGTTGGGGATGGCCGGCCGGCCCGAAGTCCCACGCCTGCGCTTCTATGCCTCGGCCGAAGCGCATTCGTCGGTCGAGAAGGCTGGGATCGTTCTTGGGGTCGGCCGCGACGGCCTGCGCCGGATCCCGGTCGACGACCGTTTCCGAATGGATCCGGTCGCGCTGCGCCAGGCGATCCTCGAGGACATTGCGGCCGGCATCCGGCCCTTTGCGGTCGTGGCGACTGCCGGCTCGACCTCGACCACGAGCGTCGATCCGATTCCAGCCATCGCGGCGCTATGCGAGCAGCACGGACTCTGGCTGCATGTCGACGCGGCGTACGGCGGCGCCGCAGCGATCGCGCCCGAGTTCCGCTGGGTGCTCGAGGGCGCGGAGCGCGCCGACTCGATCGTGGTCAACCCACACAAGTGGCTGTTCACGCCGATCGATTGCAGTGTGCTGTGGACGCGCCGGCCCGAGATGCTCCGCGGCGCATTCTCGATCGTGCCCGAGTACCTCACGACACCCAGCGGGGCGGAGCAGGATGCGCCGAACCTCATGGACTACGGCACCTCGCTCGGGCGCCGCATGCGCGCGCTCAAGTTGTGGATGGTCATACGCCACTTCGGCACCGACGGTCTCGCCACACGCATCCGTGAGCACTGCGACTACGCGGCGATGGTCGCGCGCTGGGTGCAGAGTGAGCGTGATTTCGAGTTGCTCGCGCCCGCTCCACTCAGTGTCGTCTGTCTGCGAGCGCACCCTCCGGGACTGGACGATCCCGGCACACTCGACACCCTCAACCAACGAATCGTCGAGCGCATCAACACCGGCGGGCGGTACTTTCTTTCTCACACACGGATACGTGATGCGTACGCAATCCGCGTCGCGTTCGGCAACCTTCGACAGGAAGAACGCCACGCACGCGGCGTGATGGCTGCCTTGCGCAGTGCCATCGACGATGTAGGATGACGCGACATGTTCCGCGCCCTCGGGGCGAGACTCACCCTCGACCATAAGGGGGTGTCCGGAGTTGCGCTTTTCGAAGCTGCGGCTCAACGAACATGGCGCTGGGCGACGAGTGGTCTTAAGACTGCAACGGATTTGTTCACTGAAGGCGAACTGCAGGAAGCGGAGCTGAGCGTCAGCGCCTTGCGGTGCGATGCGGACAATCGCGCGCTGTGTCGCATCACGATGCGGCGCCCCGACGCGTGGGATCCGTCGATTCTGTGGATCACCACCGTGGACACGGTTCGCACCGGGGACGTGGTGGAGGTCGGCATTTCCGTCGAGGAGGACCTGCGACATCTGCGTGTCCCTCCGTCGCCACTCACCCCGCCACTGGTGGAGTTGCTGCACGACCTCGCGGCCGATGGCGCACGAGCTGGAACGCAGCGCGTGCGTTCCATGGCGACCAGGGTGATGGGGACGGAACAGATCGACATTTTTGTCGAGTCATGCCTGCTGGACCCGGGGCGTCGACTGCCGGTCGTGCTCTTCAGTGCGTTGAAGGAGTCTGACGGTGTCTATCCCGTGGAGGCGGGCGACCCGGTGCTCGCGGCGCGAGAGCTCTGCGGGCTCGCCCACGTCTATGTGATGCCGCATGTCGAGGACTCACATCGGCTGACCAAGCGGCTGCGCATGCTCTCCGTGTACGACGGCGCGGTTCGTATCTACTGGCCGCGCTTTCGCCTCAGCGACCCGCCACCACGCCATCCTCTCCACCTCCGCCAGCGACTCAACATTGCCAGCGGCCCCGCGATCATCCGTCGCGTGGTCGAGGCAGGCGCACGCTCGTACCATCCGCCGAGTGGCACGGCGACCCTTCTCGCCATGCGCTGGCGTGCGGACGAGGAGGCGCGCATCGCGACCATCGCGCAGGAGCCCGACCTTGCGCTGCAGGCGCAACTCCTGCGCGAAGAGCTGATGCGAGTCATCAATGCGAAGGTCGCGCTCGAGCATGAATTGGAAGCCCTCCGCCATCAGCTCGCACGAGCCGGCGAGCGGAACGACGACCTGGACGCGCCGGCTGTGGGGGTGCGGACAGTCCAGGAGGTTGCGGCCGACCTCACCGGGCATGCAGCATCACCCGGGGGCGTACCCTCTGCTCCGGAACCATTGGGCTCGACGACTTGACGGGGGACTGACAACGATGGCGCTGCATCGCCGCGCACACGACGACCCCGACGCGACCATCGACATCAACCCCCTCTATGCGCGGCCCGGCGAGACGGGCACGGTCCCGAAACTGCATCTCCCCAAGGGGGAGTTGCCACCGGACCTCGCCTATCAGATCGTGCATGACGAGTTGATGCTCGATGGCAATGCCCGGCTCAACCTGGCCACGTTCGTCACCACGTGGATGGAGCCCCAGGCGCAACGGCTGATGGACGAGTCGGTGGACAAGAACGTCATCGACAAGGACGAGTATCCGCAGACAGCCGAGTTGGAGCGGCGCTGCGTGCACATGCTCGCGGGGCTCTGGCACGCCCCGGGCAGCCACGCCGGTGTCGGCTGCTCGACCACCGGGTCCAGCGAGGCGGCCATGCTCGCCGGTCTCGCGCTGAAATGGCGGTGGCGCGCGCGCCGCAGTGCCGCGGGCCTGGCCGTTGACAAGCCGAATCTGGTGATGGGCATCAACGTGCAGGTCTGCTGGGAGAAGTTCTGCCGCTACTGGGACGTCGAGCCGCGCTACGTCCCCATGGAGGGCGAGCGACGTCATCTGACCGCGGAGACTGCGGTGCCGCTGTGCGACGAGAACACGATCGGGGTGGTCGCGGTGCTCGGTTCGACGCAGGACGGGAGCTACGAGCCTGTCGCCGCCATCGCCGCGGCTTTGCAGACCCTGCACGACGGCGGCGGTCCCGACGTGCCATTGCACGTCGATGCTGCGTCGGGCGGATTCATCGCGCCGTTCCTCCACCCGAACCTGGTGTGGGACTTCCGCATCGAGCGCGTGGTGTCCATCAACACTTCGGGGCACAAGTACGGCCTTGTGTACCCGGGAGTCGGCTGGGTGATCTGGCGGGATCGCGATGCGCTTCCGCAGGATCTCATCTTCGAAGTGAACTATCTCGGCGGCAGCATGCCGACCTTCGCGCTCAACTTCTCGCGTTCGGGCTCCAACGTCATCGCGCAGTACTACCAGTTGATCCGCCTTGGTTTCGAGGGATATCGACGCGTGCAGCAGTCATGTCAGGACACGGCAATGCATCTCGCAGCACAAGTCGCGAAAATCGGACCGTTCCGCCTCCTCACCGACGGCAGCGAGCTGCCCGTGTTCGCGTTCACGGTTGATCCCGACGCCGGGTACACCGTCTACGACGTCTCCGACGCGCTCCGCAAACGCGGCTGGCAAGTCCCAGCATATTCCCTCTGCGCAAACCTCGAGACCATCTCGGTCCTTCGAGTAGTGGTGCGCAACGGATTCTCGCGCGATCTGTCAGAGATGCTCGTCGACGACCTCAAGCGCGAGGTCGGTCTTCTCAAGCACCACGCCCCCGCCGTCGAGCACCCGCACCGCGAGCGCTTCCACCACTAGGCAGGCGCTACCGTGCGCTGGTCCTAGGCGTTCGTCCCGCCACCACGCGCGTGACGCCAAGGTCGTCCTTCGTCCATCCGACGTCGACGAGCTTGGCGGCCCGAAGGGTGGTCTGGGCCCGGCGCGATAGGTACGTGCCGACTTCCACCAGCAGGACGCCGCCGGGCTTGAGCCATTCGTGCGCGTCATGCGCGAGCCGCCGCACCAGGCCGAGGCCGTCGTCGGAACCGTCGGTCAGCGATTGCAGCGGCTCGAATTCCCGGATCTCCTTGGGGAGCTCCTTCAAATCGCGGCGCAGCACGTAGGGCGGATGGATCGTGAAAACGTCGATGTGGCCGCGCAGTTTTCGAGGCAGCGCATCCAGGAGATCGCCGGCGCGAAAATGAATATTGCCGAGCCCGAGGTGACGAGCGTTGTCCTTGCCGAGGGCGGCGGCTTCGGGGGAGATGTCGACACCCCACACCTCGGCACGCGGCACCTCGTGGG
The DNA here is from genome assembly GCA_041691155.1 of Candidatus Dormiibacterota bacterium. GTDB lineage: Bacteria > Chloroflexota > Dormibacteria > Aeolococcales > Aeolococcaceae > Palsa-851. The sequence continues at coordinate 100,560 of JBEPVD010000004.1, forward strand.
CCACAGCGAGCGCAACCGGTCCTGCGCCGGTCGCGACGTCGACGGCGACGCGATCACCGCGCTTCCAGCGCAGCGCTTTGACGGCCTCGGACGCGAGCAACTCGCTCGACGCCCGGGGCACGAACACACCATCGCGCACCAGCAGATCGAGTCCGCGGAAAGCGTAGTGCCCCATGATCCGAGGGATCGGCTCGCCGTTGACCCGTCGCGCCACCATCGCCTTGAAACGCTGCTTCGACGTGCTGTCAAGCTCGCGCTCGAGGATTGACGGTGTGAGCGTGCGGCCGAGCACTTCCCGCATCAATTCCTCGGCGTCATAGCGGCCCAGGTTGCGGTCCCAGTGGTCGATCGCGGTGGACTCGTCGATCTTCCGGACGGCTTTGTCGATGTGCTCGGTGACGGTGGTGGCTGACATTCGTCGCGCATGGTAAGCGCTCGCATGAAGGGGACGTGCACCATGGTCACATGCCGGTGTCGCCCCCGCCTCACCCAGGACTCTGCGCGTCATGTGTCCACGTGCGGGTGATCCCCGGTGCGCGCTCCAGCTTTGTCCGCTGCGCGCTCGCGGACAGCGATGTGCGGTTTCCTCGCTACCCGTCCCTACCGGTACGACAGTGTGGGGGCTACGCCGAAACTACGAATCACGCGTCGAGCTGACGGCGGATCTCGCTCAGGCCGGCAAGCACTTCCTGCAGCGCCTGATCGTCTTCCGAGTCGACGGCGACACGACGCAGGGCGGCGAGTTCCGCCATCGCACCATCCATGGTTTCCATGGTGTGTGGCGGGTCATCCCACCTACGCGACTGCAGGCGCGCCCCGAGCGAGCGTGCCTGTTCCGCGACGTAGCTCATGCCATGTTCCCCATGCGGGTGATGGTACGGCCGCTGTCCTCAGGTGGATCGGGTCGCGAGCACCAGCAATGTCGAATAGTGGTAGAGCATCGTCCCCCCGGCGGCGTCGATCGCCGCGCCGAGCGCATCGAGCAGTTCCTGTCGCTGCGCATGCGGGAGGAGGACGTGGTCACTCTGGGTCGAGATGAGGTCGGTCCAGGACGCGCGGTTGTACGTTGCGTCCCACTCGTAGGTCCGCGCCTCGGTGTTGGAGAACTGCCCGACGCTCGCCAGTTGCGCAAAGCGTTCGCCAGGGTCGGCCGGCGGGTTCAGCGCACCTGTCTCCCTCGCGATGGTGGGAGCCACGCGCTCGTAGATCGTGTCGAACTCGGCGGCGATCGCGGCGTCCGGGCGACCCCGATTCCAGAACACCGCGAGGTGCCCGCCGGGATGGAGGACCGAGGCGGCTTTCGCCGGGCCCACCTCGGGATCCACCCAGTGCCATGCCTGTCCCGAGACGATCAGGTCATACATTCGACCGCGCGGCGCCCACTGTTCGAATGCTCCGTCCTCGACGCGCACGCCGTGGCTGCGCGCAATCGCGGCCATCGCCGGGTCGGGCTCCACGCCGACCACATCGCAGCCACGATCGATGAACAGCCGGGACACTTTGCCGGTCCCGCATCCGACATCGAGCACGTGTCGCGGCGCGAACGCCATCAGTGCGTCGACGAGCGCCGCCGGGTACGAGGGACGCGCCTTGTCGTACATGGCGGCGACGCCACCAAAGGAAAGCGCACGCCCGCGGTCCGCGTGCAACCGCTCGGGGTTCTCAGCCATGGATGATCGGATCAGCTCAGGCGCGACGGCGCCGGTGCCAGCGCACGCTCAAGATCGGCAGCGAACACCAGCGCCTCTTCGGGATCGAGCCGCGCCGTCGTGACCCGAATCCCGCGCGCGCTGGCGATGCGGAAGCGGTCGCCGGCGAGCACCCCCCAGCCATCCTCCAGGAGCGCGGCAACGGTGGCGTCCTCATGGGCGACGGGAATCCACACGTTGAGACCGGAGCGCCCGTGCGACTCGATGCCGCGTGCGGTCAGCGCGGCGCGAAGGGCCTCACGGCGCTGCGTGTAGATACCCGCGGCCGAAGCCGCCTGCGTCGCGGCATCCGGGTCGCTCCAGAGACGGACCACGAGACGCTGCAGCACGTGCGAGACCCAACCGGCCGCCAGGAGCCGGCGTCCCTCGACGCGGGCAACCGTGGTCGCATCCCCGGCAAGGATCGCGAGGCGCATGTCCGGGCCGAGCGATTTCGACACCGACCGCATGTGCGCCCAGCGCGCACGTCCCGGCTCACACAGCGTGTAGCTGGGACGTTCAGTGATATCGAAGGCATGGTCATCTTCAAGAATCAGCACACCGGGATGGCGGGCAAGGACAGCCCGGAGTTCATCCGCGCGCGCCGCGTCGAGCGCGGACCCGTATGGATTCTGCGCACGCGGCGTCAGAGCGCACGCTGCGGCGCCCCCACGCAGCGCGCGGGCGAGTGCTTCAGGAGTCGGCCCGCGATCGTCAATCGCGACCGGAAGCACCGACAGGCCGAGCGCCGCCGCAAGATCGATGATCGCCGGGTAACACGGATCCTCGACGGCGATCCGATCGCCCGGCCGCAGATGCGCCATGAGCGCGAGTTGCACGCCGTCGAGGGCTCCACCGACGACGGTCAGATGGTCGCTCGGGACGGCGTCGCGATCGAGGCGGGCCTTCGCCAGCTCCATGAGCTCGGGGTCCGAACCGGCTGCGCCGTAGAGCATCGGCTCGCGCGGCATCGACGCGAAGGCCCGCTCGAGGTTGGGGAGCAAGGCTGGATCGGGGTTGCCGGACAGCAGGTCGCGGACGCCGGCGGGCACGATCGGGCGTCCGCGCGGCGAAGGTGGCACTCTCGGGGCAATGCTGGTACCGAGCCTTCCTGCACCGGCAACCAGTCCGCGGCGCCGAAGCTCGCGGTACGCCGAGGCGACCGTGGCGGTGCTGATCCCGCGATGCAAGGCCAGGGACCGGACCGTCGGCAGGCGCGTTCCCGCCGTGAGCTCGCCCTCGCGGATACCGCGCTCGACGCTCTCGGCGATCTCAGACGCTCGCCGTCCGGTGATGTGATAACGTATCGGTACGTTCACCGCTTTGTATCATAACAAATGACTTCGAACGTGTCCACATCTCCCAGCCCTCGTCCCCAAGCCTCCCGCGCACAGATCGTGGTGGCGTTCGCCCTGGTGTATGTGGTCTGGGGATCGACGTATCTCACGATCCACATCGCGATCGAGACGATCCCGGCCTTCCTCATGGCCGGCGCGCGCTTCATCCTCGCCGGGCTCCTGCTGTTCGCGATCGCGCGGCGCCCCGGAACACCCCGCGAGCGGCTGACCCGCGCCCACTGGCGATCGGCCACGATCATCGGGTTCTGCCTGCTGCTCTTCGGCAACGGCGGCGTCTCCTGGGGCGAGCAATACCTGCCGTCGGGTCTCGTGGCGCTGATCGTCGCGACGGTCCCGCTCTGGATGGCTCTGTTTGCTCCCGCCTTTGGCGGACGCCGCATCAATCGGACGGCGATCGCGGGCGTCGGGATCGGCCTCGTCGGGATCGTGTTGCTGGTACGCCCCGGGGGGAGCGGTGCGGGACACTGGCAGACGGTCGTGGTGCTGCTCGCTCCAGTGCTGTGGGCGGCGGGATCGCTCTACGCGCGCAACGCGCCTGCCCCGAAGCAGGCGCTGACGGCGATCGCGATGGAGATGATCGCCGGCGGCATGATGCTGATCGTTGCGGGCGTCGCGACCGGTGAGGTCGGCCATGTCCACCTCAACCACGTGTCCCTGGCATCGTTCGCGTCCTTCATCTACCTGGTGCTGGTCGGCGCCCTGGTCGGCTACGTCGCCTACATCTGGCTCCTGCACCACGTTTCGGCCACCGCGGCGTCGACGTACGCGTTTGTCAACCCGGTCGTCGCCGTGGGGCTGGGCGCGATCGTGCTCGGCGAGCCCGTGACCCTGTTGACGCTGCTTGCGGCTGTGCTGATCTGCGGAGCGGTGGCCCTGCTCCTCGTCGGCCAGAGCCGCGCGGGACAACCGCAAGCCGCCTTGGAAATGCCCGTCACGGAAGTGGCCTGAGAGCGTCCCCGGGGTAGACCGGTGACAATGGGATGGTGGACAGCGAAATCCTGATCGTCGACGCCGCCGCCGAACCGGAGCGCCCGCGCGGCCGCATCGGGTGGAAGGACGTGCTCTGCGTCGGCCCGATCATCCTCAACACGATCTACTACTACGCGGGGATTCCACTCACGCCGCTGCTGCTCGGCCGAAACCCGGTCCTGCTGAGCGCGCTCCGTGGGAGCATCTCCGCGATGGTCGCGGCGGGCGGCTTTGCCCGAGTGGGGAAAGCCAACATCGTGCTGGCACTGATCGCGCCGATTCCGATCTCGATGATGACCGACCCATTTTTCTTCTGGGCCGGGAAACGCTACGGTCGGAGTTTGATCAACTTCCTCAGCGAATCGGATCCGAGGTGGCGGAAGCGTGCCGCTCGCGGGGATCGCTTCTTCCAGAAGTTCGGCATCTGGACGATCCTTCTCGCACCGTTCCTTCCCGCCCCGTCTCCCCTCTTCTACATGGCGGCGGGCGAGGCGGGGATGCCCTTTCTGCTCTTCATCGTCGCGGACCTCATCGGCACCCTCGCATACATCGGCGCCATCGTCGCCGCAGGATGGATCATCGGCCAGCCGGCAGTGACTGTCGCGCAGACGATCAGCAATTACGCGCTCTATATCATCGTCGCGACGGTGGCGCTGGTCATCGCCTGGTCGGTATGGTCGGCATGGCGTTCACAGCGCGAGGCGACGCCGAGGCGCTGACCTCAGGGAATCGCGACTTCCTCTTTATATTGCGGAAGGCGGTGCTCACCGCGTTCGACAACCTCCGCGATTCGCTCGATCGCGTCCCAGACGTCGACGTAACGCGTGTACAGCGGGGCGAGCCCAAAGCGACACAGATCCGGTGGGCGGAAATCGCCGACGACACCGCGGTCACCGGCGGCGCGAACAATTGCGAGTCCATCGCCATGCCGCAGGGAGACCTGGGCCCCACGCCGTTCGGATTCCGCCGGCGTCACGACCTCGAACCCGAGGGAGTCCAATCGTGCGTGCGCGAGCTTGAGGAAAACTTCCGTGAGCATCGCCGCTTTGGCTGCCACCGCGTGCGCGCCGGCCTCGAGATGCAGGTTGACACCGACCTCGAGCGCGCCGATGCCGAGCACCGGTGGCGATCCGCTCATCCAGCTCCGAATGCCGGGAGCGCGACGGTACTCGGAGTCGAAGAGGAACGGATTCTCATGCCCGAGCCAGCCTTGGATGGGATTGTGCAGCTCATCCTGCAGCGCCGTTGCCACGTACAGGAATGCAGGAGCGCCGGGTCCGCCGTTCAGATACTTATAGCCGCACCCGACCGCGAGATCCACTCCGCGCCGTTGGAGTTGAATCTCCACAGCGCCGGCGGAGTGCGAGAGATCCCAGAGGACGAGCGCGCCGGCTGCGTGCGCAGCTTCGGTCAACCCCGCCATGTCGTGCCGTTCCCCGCTGCGAAAGTCGACTTCCGTCAGCAGGAGCAGTGCCGTGTCGCGGTCGACCGCCTCGCGCAGCGCCGGGCGTTCGACGACACGTACCTCGCACCCGAGCATCTCGACAACGCCACTGATGATGTAGAGGTCGGTCGGGAAATTGCTCCGTTCGGTGACGACGACGCGGCGCTGCGGGCGCGCGCGGAGGACGGCCGTCACCAGGCGGAACAGGTTCACCGACGTGGTGTCGGCGACGAGCACTTCGCCCGGCAACGCGCCGATCAGTTCGGCGATGCGATCACCAACCCGGCCTGGCGAATCCATCCACCCGGATTCGGTCCATCCGCGCACAAGGATCATGCCCCATTCGTGTTCTGCCATCTCGCGCAGCCGGGATACCGCGGCTGTCGGCAGGCGCCCCATGGAGTTGCCGTCCAGATAGATGGTGGTCCCGTCATGGAGAAAGCGGTCACGGAAGGCTGCGAGCTCGTCCTGGGTATCCAGGACGGTGCACGAGTTACGGTCGAGAGTGGCCGGAAGTTCGTGGGTCACAGGCGGCTTCGCACCTCCCAGAGCTCGGGAAAGAATCGCAGGGAAATGGTGGTGTCCAGATACGCGACGCCGCCGCCGCCGGTCCCCGGGCGCGACCCGATCTCTCGCGCCGCCATCTGCGCATGATGAAAGCGCCAGCGGGCGATTGCTTCATCGTGATCGAGCAGCAGTTCGCACACGTGATGGAGGGCCGCCTGCTCGGGAGTGGCGTGATCCCGGTACAACGCGACCAGTGAAGCCATCCGGCGTTCGTGCGCGTCTGAATGGTCGCCGTCCGGCATGTCGGAATCGTGCGCGCGGAGACACGCGCAGAGCGCCCCGTACAGCGTCGGCGCGCCTGCGCGCCGCTCGAGATCCAGCTGATCGCGCGCGGAAAGCGGTGCAGAGTCCTGCGGCATTGCCCCGTCCAGGCCGCCCAGCACTTCGATTGCGCGGAACTGGCCGGACTGCAGTCCCGACGCCGGGGTCAATGGGTCACGGAATTCGAGAAATCCTTCGGGGGTGAGTGTTTCCAGGACCCGGAGCTGGGCGATGAGCAGCTCGTCGATTCGCGTGGTGCGGTGCAACGCCGGCACCGCACCATGCGGCCGGCCCGCCCCCAGTTCTGCGACCGCGTGATCGAGCTCGTGCAAGATCACCTTGAACCACAGCTCATAGGCCTGATGAATGACGACGAACAGCATTTCATCATGGGCACCTTCGGTGAGCGGGTGCTGCAGATCGAGCAGCTCATCGATGCGCAGATACGAACTGTAGTCAGTACCGGCCATGACCGCCGCGGCGCGCTACCCGCATCTCACCCACGGGTGACCAGGATGTCCTCGAGGGAGAACTCCTCCGGTGGCGACACCTGCTCGAAGTCACACGAGCGCGGCGCCTTGTCGGGTCTCCAGCGAAGGAACCGCGAGGCGTGACGAAATCGCCCGCCCTGCAGATGGTCGAACGACACCTCACACACGATATCCGGCGAAACGGATGTCCAGGCGCTGTCCGCGGAACGCGACCAGCGGCTTGGTCCTCCCGGCGTCCGTCCCTGACCGAAGCTCTCGCCGCCCACCAGCGGCCGCAACTGTTCGAGGATCGCGCGCCGCTCGGCTGCATCGAACGACGACGTGTGGCCGACGTGATGCAGCGCGCCGTCAGCGTCGTACAGGCCGAGCAGGAGTGAGCCGATGCCGTCGCCGGTTTTCGCGACGCGAAAGCCGCCAACCACGCAGTCGACGGTACGCAGATGCTTGACCTTGATCCAGCGCCGCTCACCGGGGCGATAGGTCCCCGCGGGATCCTTGGCGACGACGCCGTCGAGACCAGCGCCCTCGTAGCGCATGAACCACTGCGCTGCTTCGTCGGCGTCCACCGTCTGCGGCGTCACGCCAACGGAGGGACTGCTGGCGATCGCGTCCATCAATCCGCGACGCCGCTCCTCGAGCGGACGCTCACGGAGATCATCTTCGCCGAGCGCCAGCAGGTCGAAGAGCACGACCGACGCCGGGGTCTGCTCCGAGAGCATCTTCACCCGCGACGCGGCCGGGTGGATGCGAAGCTGCAACGCGTCGAAGTTGAGGCCGTGATCGGTGGCGATGACCACCTCACCATCGACGATGCAACGGTCCGGGAGCGCGTCCCGAAGTGGATCCAACAGTTCGGGAAAGTAGCGTTCGAGCGCTAGAGCGTTTCGGCTGGCCACGTGTACGTTCTCGCCGTCGCGGAAGACGATCGCCCTGAATCCGTCCCACTTGGGCTCATAGAGCCAGCTGCCATCGTGCGGGATCTCCGGAGCGGCGCGGGCGAGCATCGGCTCGAGCGGCGGGTCGAAGGGCAGCGACACGCTGGGAGTGTCGCCGATCGGACAGTGCTTCGGCTATGCGGAAACGACGTGCGGCCGCTGTGATGCGCGCATCCGGAGGCGCAGCAGGTTGTCGACGTCGGCAACATCGCCGACTTCGCGCACGGCCGTCTCGAACCGCGTGATGTCGGTCAGTTCGTCGACCTCACCGCGGAGCGTGATCACCCCCCGGCTTGCGCGGATCTCAATGCCGGCAGCGAGGTCGCCAAAGCCCACCGAGAGGGCAACCCTGACGCGATCGGCGAGGGTCTCATCCCATCCGGCGGAGCTGGAGCGCTTCGGACGCTTGTCGACGGCCGAACCGACCAAGGTCGCGAAGCCGACGGTCGCCCGGCTGACGGATGCCCGGCGGCGCGCTCCAGATCGCGGATGGAGGAGGAACGCTGCGGCTGCGATGACTGCGGCGCCGGCTGCGGCTGCCGCGAGCTTGAGAAACCGGGTCACGGGGATTCCTCCGGTGGGCGTGTTCAGGAGCGATCACTCAAACGCTCGATTGACCGAGTGGTTACGCGGACCGCGCGGTCGGGTCGGAGAGGTCTCAGTACGCCGGTGGGGCTGGCGGCGGTGGCACGTGGCGCCACTCGGTCCATCGGTTCCCGTCCCACCATCGGAGTGGACCACTGGCCTGCTCGGGGTACCAGCCGGCTGGGGGTGAAGGAATCCTGCCCGCGGCGGCGAGGACATCTGTCCGTTTCGCGAACCACCAGACGAGCGATCCAATTGCCTGGGTGAGGATGACGATCAGCAGCCATACGATCTTTTCCGATCCGACCGCACGGAACTGCGCGTCCGGAATACGGGCAACTTCGACGATGCAGTAGATCCAGAACACCACAGCGGCGACCCAGAGGCCCAAGAAGAAGATCGGAAACAGGAGGATCGAGTACATCGGTCAGCGGTCACCCTTCATAGGGACAGCTTAGATCGGACTCCGCCGCGATGTCGCGCGGCCAAGGCCGGGCGCTTGCTTTTCTCGTGAGCGCTGTCAGGACAACGTTGGCCTGGTGCGCCCAGGAGGATTTGAACCCCCGGCCTTCTGATCCGTAGT